>NZ_LUUI01000151.1 GCF_001644015.1 Methylomonas lenta | reverse complement strand
GCGAATTTATTCGCACTGTACGGATAAATCCGCACCTACACAGGATTCTTGCATATGATATTCCATGCATATTCCTAACTGATTTCAAGCAGGATTTATCGCCGGGTATAGCGATGCTTAACCCCAACCGGAAAGTATTCCGGATCGGCAAAGCTATATAAAGTTACCGAAGGCAATTGCCGCTCAGCAGGGGTGTAATGGGTGAACTCGCTATTTAAGCGTAATAACTGATTCTTTATGGCGGTGGCAATTTTTGCCGGTAAAGCGGCATCCGGCTGAACTTTGGGTAATAACTCCACCGCAATATGCAGTTCTTTATCAGCCGTTTCAGTGTCCAAGACTTGCAAGACGAATTTTCCGCTAATTTGATGCTCAAAATCGGCTTGTTCCAAGGCCACCGTGACATTTTCCGGGTAAATATTGGCGCCATAATAAGACACGGTAAAATCAGCCCGACCAAATACATAGACAAACGGCAAATTTCGGGGCTGAAAGTCTGCGGGTAATCCTAAATCTGCCAGGGTTTGTAAGCCCTGCTTTCTGAGATAGGCCCACATATCGGCAAAACTTAGCACACCACCCTTATCGGCGATGTGATAGCGTAATAAGGGGACCGTATTTTCGGCGGAAACAACCAGGGTATTGTCATGCACCTCAAAAAAACGACTACAAGGATCGTATTGCACCAAGGTCGGCAAACGTGATTCAGAAAATAATTCACGGGCCGCGTCCGGATGCTTAGCCAGCCAACGGCGAATGGCGATAGTCAACGGTGTTTCGTTACCCAGTACACCGCCATCAGCGGTGCCATATAAAGAAGTCGAATCAAAACACATCGCCGTCGATCCGATGCGTTTCCCAAGCAAAGTCCGCCATTCCTCGCTAAAAACCTCACCGGCAAACACCAGTTTGGTATGGCAAGCCGCCCAATCGATACCTTCTGCGGCACCGGCGTCGATCACATCTTTGACAAAGGGCGGATAACCCAACAGCACGACCTGATCATAATGCGGCGACAGTTCTCGGACTACCCGAAAAATTTCGGCCTTATTATTACCCGGGGTGGCTACCATCAACGGATAACCCTTACGCGCCAAATGCCAACAGCACGAGGTGGTAAACAAGCCGCCTACCCAATTTCCCAAGGCAAAACAAACCACCGCCAAAGTGCTGCGCTGATCTGCGGCAAAACTGTCGACAAAGACCTGTTCAAACCGCACCGCCACATCCAATTCATACGCAGCTGAACGTGGCCAAAAAGTCGGTTGACCGGTTGAGCCCGATGATACCGCCACCCTGTCTGCACCCTGCAAACTGCCGCCAAGACAACGTTCCGGCAAAGGGTAGGCCTGCATATAATCGCCTTTGCCGGTCAACGGCAGGGATGCAAAGGTCTGAAAAGAGCTGATCATGGCGGGATTTATTTGCCGTAATTGCAGAAAGTGCTGATAAGCGGGCACTTGCTCAGCACAGCGCTTAAATAAAGCCAGCAGCTTTTGCTGTGGATCTAAAGCCGCATTCTCGACCAGCAGCTGATCCAGTGGGGTGGAAAAATAGTGATTGAAGTCATCGTCAGCTGTTGATTTAGTTGGCTTGATCATGAAAATCCCCTGGGAAGAGTCTAGGCTAATCGAGATTAAATCAGTTATCCAAGCTAGGGCTGCGCCTGCAATTTTATCAAGCTCTTGGCCACCCGGCCGGCATCCAGTGCAGGATCGACATCGTCATCGATCTGGCGAATCACCAGGTTGGGATCGATAATAAATGTCCAGCGTCTGGCAAAATTAAACACCGGAAATTTCACAGCATAAGCCTCGGTGACTTTGGCATCCGGATCGGACAACAAGCTAAAAGACAGTTTGTATTTTTCATGAAACGCTTGCAAATCATTCATGCTATCGGTGCTGATGCCATACACCTCGGCATTTTGCTGGCGGATGACATTAATGGCGTCGCGGAAAGCGCAAGCTTGCGTGGTGCAACCTGGCGTACCCGCCTTAGGAAAAAAATACAACACCGTCCAGCCCTTATGCAGACGATCTGCCAGGCTGACCTGACTACCATCCTGTGCTGTCAATTGAAACTGGGGAGCCGGTTGACCGACTTTTATTGTTTCGGCCTGTAATACAGGGGCAAAGAATAGCCAGATTGCAAAAAACAGCGTTGATTTGACAATAAGCGTAAGTCTAGGCATAAGCAACCTCGGCATTTTATAAATTAGATACCATCATACTACCTAATAAACTGCGAATTCGCCTCTGCTACAACATCTTAAAAAAATGCTGCTACAAGTTGTCTCATCAGCTTGGGTGGGCTAAATAAAGGCAGCGGATCATGCGCAAGTAAAGCGACGGGCGTTGTTTTAAACTGGTCTATGAGGCTAAAAGCCAAAATAACAAACTTAATTCAGCCGTAATTAGCTGTAAATATCCACCGGCAGCCCGGTTAAAACGCATAATTTGCCGTTCAGTGGCCAATATCATCAACAGCGTTTATGCCTAATCGCATTTCGAACTGCTCAAGTGACATAGGCTTGCCAAACAGATAGCCTTGAAAGTGTGTGCAGCCATTGTCCATCAGAAACTGTCTTTGTTCCTGGGTTTCCACGCCCTCGGCAATAACCGTCAGGTTTAGAGTTTGGGCCATTGCAATGATGGTGCGTACAATCGCTTGATCACTGGTGTCGATGGCAATATCACGCACAAATGATTGGTCGATCTTGAGTTGATGCAGTGGCAAACGCTTCAGGTATTGCAGAGATGAATAGCCGGTACCGAAGTCGTCCAATGAAAAACAAATCCCTATGGAATTCAATGCCGTCATTTTTGTAATGGTGTCTTCAACGTCGCTGAGTAACATGCTTTCAGTCAATTCCAGTTTTAGCCGACTAGGCTGAATAGCATGGGTTTGCACAATAGCCTTAACTTTGGTCACAAAGTCAGCTTGCTGAAATTGTTTGGCGCTGACATTGATGGAAAGAATCAGATGCTTGGTTGTTTCGTTTTCCTGCCATGCTTTGATCAAACGACAAGCCGTTTCAATCACCCATTCACCGATCGGTAGGATTAAACGCGTTTCTTCTGCCAGTGCAATAAAATCATTGGGCAGTAGCAAGCCACGTTTAGGATGTTGCCAGCGGAGCAATGCTTCGGCGCCGTTAATTTCTCCATATTGATCAACCTGCATCTGATAATAAAGACTGAACTGCTTGTCTGTAATCGCGTTTCGCAAATCAGACTCTAGCAAGACGCGTGCGGTGATATTTTCCTGCATTTTAGGATCAAAAAAGCAGATGCCGTTGCGGCCAGCTTTTTTGGCTTGATACATGGCGATGTCGGCTTGTTTCAACAGGTCTTCATGCGGCTGTGGCTTTTTGCCATTGAAAACCACTATGCCGATGCTAGGGGTGTTGTTATAGGGATGTTGGGCCAACTGATAGGGCTTATTCAGTGTCGTCAGGATTTTATTGGCAATAAACTCAGTCTTCTTGGCAGCTTCTATGGCATGCTCGCTTAATTCTTCGAGCATGATAACGAACTCATCGCCCCCCAAACGCGCAACAGTATCGCATTCTCGTACACAACCCTTGAGTCGCTCTGCAACCTGTTCAAGTAACAGGTCTCCTATAGCGTGACCCAAACTGTCATTTAAGACTTTAAAATTATCCAGATCCAGAAATAGCAAGGCTGCTGCTTTTCCAGTACGATTGCTCGAACTGATTGCCTGCTTGAGACGGTCTGAAAGTAGCCGACGATTGGGCAGGTTGGTCAGCGGATCGTAAAACGCCAAATTTCTGATCTCGATTTCTGCCGCTTTAATCTGGCTGATATCGGTGAAGGTGGCCACGTAATTGGTCACTAAGCCGTTGTTGTCTTTCACAGCAGTAATATTGAGATATTCGGGGTAAACCTCGCCATCTTTGCGTCGGTTCCATATTTCACCTTCCCACATGCCCTGATTATTAATGGATTCCCACATGGCAGCGTAAAAACTTGCATCGTGCTTGCCTGATTTGAGCAGGCTTGGATTCTTGCCTATGACCTCTTCCTGGCTGTAGCCGGTGATTCGTGTAAAAGCCGAATTTACCCGTAAGATCAATTCATTCGCATCCGAAATCAGCATGCACTGCTGCGAATCAAAGATAGTCGCCGCTATGCCAATTTCACGCTCTGCTTTTTTGCGATCGGTAATGTCTTCCACCATAGCAGTAAGATAATCCACCTCATGATTGAGCTTGCGAACACACCCCACCACCAATTTTGCGGGTACGACTTTGCCAGTTCGACTGATGAAGCGTTTTTCTATGCTATAGCTGTCAATTTCATTCGTTAGTAGCCGATTGAATTGCTCCGCGTCGGCTGCCAAATCTTCTGGATGGGTTAACTGCGCCCAGTTCATGCCGCGCAACTCTTGTTCCGAATACTCCAGCAGGTTGCACAAATAATCATTAATGCGCAGCCACCCTTTATTGGGCGAGATAATTGTCAAACCCAATAGATTTAAATCATAAAATGATCTGAGTTGTTGTTCCCGTTGATTTAAACTGTCCAACATGACGTTAAACTGTTTGGCCAGTTTAGCCGCTTCATCAGTACCGGACAGTTCCACCCGCAAATGAGATTCCCCGGCCTGCACTGCATCAGCCACTTTCTGGATGGCATACAGTCGACGTGTCAGAATACGGCTAGCCAGTACAACCAAAAATACACTCAAGCCGATCGCTATCAGTACATAAAACAAACCACTTTGCTTTATATTGACTAATTCGGCGATGAAAGGTTTGCGGTCCAAACCAAGCCGCACCCAGCCCACTTGTTTTTGGCCGAGCACAATGGGGCCGATGACATCTATCCTACTCGTGGTCCGTTGCAAAACTGGCGCGTCTATTCTTTCGGGCAGGTCGGTCAGATACAGCCCAATCTTGTCGGGATTGTTGTGCGCCAGCACTTGGCCGGTAAGGTCAAGCACCATAACGTAAGTCAGATTGGGGTAGCGCGAAGCGCCTTGGACGATTTCTTGCAAGCCACTAAAATCACGCGATAGAACCCATACAGCCGAAGAGGTGGCTAAACTGCTGGCAAGAGCTATGGACTGCTGGTCATTGTGTTCAATATCCCTAACTTCCTGGCGATGGACCATATCCCAGACGAATATAGACATCATTAGAGTGACTGTGAGCGTCACGCCTACGATTAACTGCTTGCGGAGGTTGCCAAACAGTAGCTTTTTCAATCTCCTTAACATTACTCAATTTCCACTGGACGTACTTTTTTCTCGAAGTGTGTGATGTAGTCCGATACTACAGCATAGCTGGCATCGTTAGCTGCGTGGAAACCGGTAGTCTCCATACCCAAAAGAATGGCTACGCCTTCCGGCGTCTGAGCCAGGTCGAGAAGTGATTTCCTGACTTGTTCGCGGACACTTTCAGACACATCATCCCGCGCCATCACCGAATTATTAATCAGTGGTGGGGTTTCCCAAATCAGCTTGAGCTGTGCGGCTTCTTGCGGGTGGTCTTTTTGAAACAAGCGCCAAGGTGGTAACCAAGTGGCGCCGGCAGCCGATTTACCCAGATAGACATTCATAATGGACGATTCTTGCGACCCAACGTAGACATTTTTAATGTCACGATTGATGTTGATGCCATGCGTGTACAGAAAATATTGCGGCATGATGGCAGCAGCCAGCGCAGTGGGTGACGGATAACTCACCACTTTGCCTTTGAGATCGCCAGGCTTCTCGATCTTACTATCCTGCCGAACGATAAAGATACCTTTGAAGTCTTCCGCATCACCCGCCATCGCAATCACATGATAGCCGACTTTCTGTGCTTGCAGAGTATGCCAAGGATTGGGCAGCAAAAAAGCCGGGCTGCGTTCGCGGAATTTCTGCTCGTAGGCTTGGTAATCACGCGAAGCTTCCAATTCCAGTTGTACGCCCTCTAATTGACTATTGAGATGATCAATCAGAGGCTGATAGGCCTCACTCAGTTTTTGTGGATTGTGCAGCGGGTGAACTGCAAAGCGATAGATCGGTACGGCAGTCTCTAACGGGGCGCTACTGTAATGTAGTGGCTTGTCCTCGGGATATTGTGGCTCACAGGCTGTCAACTGTAAAAAAATGCATAGACCCGCAAGGGTTACCAATATATTCATGTCATCTTGATATGGGGTATGCAAAGATTAAAATTATAAAAATATGATAGTAGTGATAAGCATAGATACTCAGCAATTTAAACTTAAGTAGAGTATACAGTTTTACGTCATTGCATTGATTGGTACTACAAAACTCAAATCATCGAGGTCTAGAACGAGTGGGCAGTATTGGATGCTGAATTATCATTTTTTCTAAATTGACCGGCGAACGATTGATCCCCCTGTCAAGCAACTTAATTAATACCGGAAGCGACGACGAGCACTGAATTCTGGGTGGATCGAATTCGGCGTATTTGTGTAGATTGTTTTTCATGGTGGATTTCAAGGATTGGTTTATTATCGGATTTATACCCAAAAATGCCCATGATTTTCGTGCGTGGAACCCAAAATTGCTCAAAACTAAGCTTACAGGTAGGCAATACACGACAGCATTGTTCAATAATAGAGTTTGTTCTGGCTAAATCCTTAGCAAAAACGAATATTAATTGCTGCTAGCGTTAAGTTTACAATGAATTTAACTGCCAACCGAGATTCAATTGAGCTTACACATCAATGGTCTGAGAGTGTTGAAAACGACTATCATCAAAATGCACACATTACGTGAAGTGGGGCTGCGCTTTTCTATGGATGATATTGCTATCGGTTTCAATGCGAGTATCGAAGCATCTGTTTCTAGAAAAGCTCTTTAACTTAGATTTGACTTGTAGGTAGGGTAAGCGACTGAGTTTAGGTATGATTAGCAGCTGACCTATTAACCGGATGATCTCTATGACGCTTCAGACTTTGCTAGCCAAACACTCCGTACATTTACCGGATGCCTTGCAAAGTCAGGCCCAGGCTTTTTCTGCGCAACTGGAAGACAAACTCAGTTCGGACGATTTAGAGATTTTTGCCAACGAGGTATTTAGCAATTCGATATTTAAAGTGTGTTGTTGCAGTCAATTTATCAGCGAAAGCTGGCTGCGCAACCCGGCGTTAATCACCGATCTAGTTCAGTCGGGCGATTTGTTTTCCACTAGTCGCCGAGAAAGTTATCTTGCCTTTTTACAAGACCATCCTGTCGATGCCGAAGCTAGCCTGGCTAAGCAATTACGATTATTTCGCCGTCGGGAAATGGTCCGTATCGCCTGGCGCGACTTGGCCGGTTGGTCGGATATGGATGAAACCCTGAGTGATTTGACTGCGCTGGCAGAAGCCTGTATTCAGGTCGCGTTGGACTTTTTTTATCAACAAGCCTGTAAGCGCTGGGGCGTGCCGACGTTGAGCGATGGTTCGGCGTTTAATATCGTTGTGCTGGGTATGGGGAAACTCGGCGCCTGGGAGTTGAATTATTCTTCTGACATCGACCTGATTTTTGCTTATGCCGAAGATGGTGTATTGAACGCGAAAAAAGAAATCAGTTATGGTGAATTTTTCACCCGTATTTGCCGGTCGCTGGTAA
Organism: Methylomonas lenta; assembly: GCF_001644015.1. Taxonomy (GTDB): domain Bacteria; phylum Pseudomonadota; class Gammaproteobacteria; order Methylococcales; family Methylomonadaceae; genus Methylomonas; species Methylomonas lenta. Next base: position 45,872 of record NZ_LUUI01000151.1, on the reverse strand, counting down.
AAATGCTGGACGAAATCACCGTAGACGGTTTTGTATTTCGTACCGATGTACGTTTGCGTCCTTTTGGCGATAGTGGTCCGTTAATAATGACCTTTGACGGTATGGAGAATTATTATTTAACCCAAGCCAGGGAATGGGAACGCTATGCCATGATTAAAGCCCGCCAGGTAGCGGGCGATTATGTCACCGGCAAGCAACTTGCAGCGATGATCAAACCTTTTGTCTATCGCCGCTATTTGGATTATGGTGCTTTTGAGGAATTGCGTTCTTTAAAATTTCAGATTACGCAGGAGTTGAGGCGCAAAGACCGCATGGACAACGTCAAGTTGGGCCCCGGCGGCATCCGTGAGATAGAGTTTATCGGCCAGGCTTTCCAATTAATCCGTGGCGGCCAGGATCACGCCTTGCAGCAACGTGAAATTCAGGTGATTTTAGAGGTGTTGGATGAGCTAAAGCTGATGAGGCCGGACGATGTGGCAACCCTAAAGTTTGCCTACCGCTTTCTGCGTCGAGTAGAAAACCATATCCAGCAATATCAGGACAAACAAACGCACGACTTGCCCAAGCAAGCACTGGTGCAGCAAATTCTGGCCTATTCAATGGACTTTGAGGATTGGGATAGTTTTAAACAGGAACTGGATTTGGTGCGCACAAGCGTACATGCCATCTTCGACGTGGTGTTTTCGCTCAGCGAACAGGACAATCAAAAACAAGTGGCTCGCCTGATTTGGATAGGTGCAGACGAAGTCCAGTCGCTGGAAGCCTTGGTGGATTATGGCTTTGATGACCCACAAACGATTTACACCGCCATACAGGATTTCAAAATTTCTCATCCGGTTAAACGCATGACCAACAAAGGTGCCAGCGTATTAGACCGGCTGATACCGCTGTTGATCGAGCGTTTACCGAGTGTGGAAAACCGTGACGTTACTCTGCTGCGGATTCTGGATTTGTTTGAAGCCGTGGCAGGTCGCAATGTGTATTTATCCTTATTAGCCGAAAACCCGGATGCGCTGAACCAATTGATTACTTTGGCTGCTGCCAGCCCCTGGATTTGTGAATATCTGGCGCTGTATCCGATTTTGTTCGACGCCTTGCTGGATCCGCGGGCATTGTTTGAGCCACTGAAAAAAGCCGACTTAAGCCGGGATTTACAGCGTGAACTGCATAAAGTCGACAGCAGCGATAGCGAGCAGTTAATGATTAGCTTACGCCAGTTCAAGCATCAGAATGTCCTGCGAGTGGCCGCTGCCGACATCATGGGCGCGGTGCCGGTGATGATAGTTAGTGATTATTTAACCTGGATTGCCGAAGTGATATTGGAACAGTTGCTGGAGCGGGCCTGGTTAATGTTGACAGAAAAGCATGGCTGTCCGCCCGGTAAAGATCCGGCAAAAGCAGCTGGTTTTGGCATTATTGCCTTTGGTAAATTCGGCGGTATCGAATTGGGCTATGCCTCTGACCTTGATTTGGTATTTGTCTACGATTGCGCCGATGGTAACAGCGTGACCGATGGCGATAAACCTATCAACAGTGGTCAGTTTTATCTGCGCTTGGCGCAAAAAATTAGACATATACTCGACACCAAAATGCTCTCCGGTGTGTTGTATGAATGCGATTTACGTTTACGCCCGAATGGCGATTCTGGTTTGTTGGTGACGCATATTCATCATTACGAGGATTATCTGCGCGAGCAAGCCTGGACTTGGGAGCATCAGGCTCTGGTCCGTGGTCGTTTCATTACCGGTGATGAGTCATTAAAAACCGAATACGAAGCTATCCGTAGCCGTATTTTAGCCATGCCGCGCGATATCGTTGACTTGAAGCAACAAGTGCGGGAAATGCGGGAAAAAATGCGGGAACACCTGGATAGCCAGGATAAAAATGTCTTCGATTTAAAACAAAGCAAAGGCGGTATTGCCGATATCGAATTTATGGTTCAGTTTGGTGTATTAGCCGAAACCGCCAATAATCTCCGTTTAGCGACTTACACCGACAATGTCAGGCTTTTGGATGGTCTGGCAGAACATGGTTTTATCAACGCAAGTGATGCTGTCCTACTAAAAAAAGCTTATTGCAGTTATCGCGATTACGGTCATCATCAGGTATTGCAGGGCGAAAGCGCCACTGCCAGTGATGATGAATTTAGTGAATTGCGCACTCAGGTGGATAGAATCTGGCAAGCGCTGATGGAATGAATAAATGGCAGAGGGCAGGGCCGTAATCATGTTACGGAGGCTCTCGCCCAGAAAAATATTTTTTTATAGCATCATCAACTACAATCCAACTTTTCGTTACTCAGGAGTTCCAATGTCTGGTTTAAAATCTAGCGCCAAAATCGTTGCCCCCTTGTGTTTTTTAGTGGTATTAAATGCCTGTTCTTTTTCGTATAGTTCTGAAAGTTCCTCTGATATAGCCTCTTCCCCATCGTCAATATCCTCATCCGGCAGTTCTCAAAAATACGAGTCCGATGTAGCTGATTACACTTACGCTTATTTAAAATCTTCCTCCACCCCAACCGACTACGCCAGTTTTCAAAAAGGCTTGGCTGATATCGCAGAAAAACGCGGTATCAGTGATTGGGAATCGGACCCGCATACTTACCAAGGTATTGGTAAAGCCTTAAAAAAAGCCAATATCTCTGGTGTCGGTTACGACACATTTAAACAGAATTTTGCCAACGGCAATCCCGATAATATGAAAGCTATCCAGGATGGTTACGATAGTAACTAGTCGCTGAACTTGAGACTTTCTGCAGGATTGTTAGCACTGGCATTGGGTTTTACCAGCGCCAGCGCTGACACATTTAAATTTCTCTACATCGAAGCCAACGAAGGCACGGCCAGCGGCGGCCATACTGCGCTGCAATTTGATGATGAGGTTTATCATTACCAATATACTGGCGGCCTGACCCGTTTGGCGAAAGAATATAGCGCAGACTTTCGGTTCGACTATCGTTATCTGCAAAATCGCACGATACACGTTGCAGATATTGAGGCCTCCAAGCAAACCCTGGATTTACTGCAAGACCATTTCAAGCGCCAATACTGGGATCAGGACAGACAGTTCAAACGTTTGCAAGCTTTGAAAAATGATCGCTTATTGCTGGAATGGCTGTTAAATCAAGCTGACAGTCTGCATCCGGTTGCTGCCGATCCTGCCTTACAACTGCCCGCTGCCGGGTTGTTTTATAGCGCCAGCGATTTTGCCGATGTAAAAAAACCTGCGGGAAATTGCCGAACCCATGCTGCCGCTGGCGCTATCTTGGCCGTCTTGCAGCAACAGTTACTCCAACAATATGGCGCTGATTTTTTACAGCATCGATCGCTGACGCTGGAACAGGCCATCCTGAAGTTGCCGGCACCGACAAGCGATGAAAGTCGTTTGCCGAGTCATTATTCATTTTCCCAGCACTATAGCGATTTATTGACAGGGCTTTTGGCTGTGCGTGTGTTGCAAGAAACCAGGCCGCTAACCGTCGACGCCTGCCAAGTTCTTGTTGATCCGCAATGGCAGCTGGATGACGACAAGAAACAGGCTTTAAAAACATTTCAGCAGCACCTGTTGAAAACGGCGCAAGCGCTGCTTTCATCAAAGCGGCCGGATTGGGGGCAGGCATTACTGGTTACCCTGGCCCGTTTGATCGTGGTTGAGCAAAGCCTGCAATCGGGGCTATGGGTGTTTTTAAATGACTTCAACCCCGATGCCGATGTCATTTCTACGGCAACCTATAGCCGTCAAGCCGATGAAATGCGGATACAACGCCAGGCGGCCGAACAGAGCTGGCGCCAGAATTGGCAAACCTTAATAACCAGTAAAGCGTTGAATGATCTTAGCTATGTCGACTTGGAACTGACTGCCAACCGTTATCACGAATGGCAAGCCAGTCAGACTAGCAATAGCTTGCGCTATCACGGCCAACAACTCATGCCGGTCAAGTCGTTAGACTTACCGCATTGGATAGTTCCCGATTTATCCAAAGCGCAATTAGTAGTCGCTTTACAGGCCATGCAAAATACGATTCCGCTTCAAGCCGCCGTATTAGAAGAAGATTACGCTTACGATCTGTTTAGCCGAAATTGCGCGACAGAAATTTTTCGCAATATCAATCTGGCTTTAGCGAATGAAACTGAGCAACGCTTGGGTGGTCGCATTGATCCAGACATCAGCTTTGTCCCTTTCGTGGCCTTTGAAAGCGTACAAAATCATTATGCCGTTAGCGATACTCAAGTGCTGCTCTCGTTTCGGCAACAGGCTCTGCTTAATCAGTATCAGCACGCATTCATACCTTGGATGTATGCTCGGGAATCGAATGTCTTCAGTGCCGAGCTGTATAGCTACAACCCTGATGACGCGGCGTTTATGTTTTTTACCGACGATGGGGTTTTGCTGCGCCCCTTGTTCGGTGCCTTCAACACGCTAACCGGTATCGGTCAAAGTCTGCTGGGACTGATCAGGCTACCTATTGATGATGGCATAACCTTATCTAAGGGTACTCGAGGGTTGATGATGAGTCTGCCAGAACTGGCGTTTATCAATATACGCAAAGGTAGTTATAAGTTTGCCCATCAGGCTATCGGCGATCAATGAACTTGCAGCCATGAAAGCCAGGGGTTGAATGTGTTTGTATGACAGTATTCAAAATCATCCGTATCATGGGTTTGTTGGTAATATTTGTCGGTTTGGCTTTTTATGCTCAACAGCAAAAACTCAAATCCAGGTCCTGGACTGAGCCTTTACAAATCGTGATTTATCCTATCAATGCCGATCAGCAAAACCCGCTGGTTGATGTCTACATCAATGAGCTGGATGATGGCGTTTTTGCTGCAATAGATGATTTTATGCAGCAGCAAGCTCAGCGCTACTCACTTATCAGCGAACGACCGACAGTCACTAAACTAGGTCAAGTTTTAACAGTACAGCCGCCACCAGCACCATTACCTAGTGCAGGCTATGCTGCAATTATCTGGTGGGGTCTGCAATTTCGTTATTGGGTTTACCAGCACACACCGGATTCGGCCTCCAACATCCGCCGAGTGCGGGTGTTTGTGCTCTACCATGAAGCCGGCAAAGGCAAACGTTTACAGCATTCTTTAGGGCTGGATAAAGGTTTGGTTGCTGTAGTACATGCGTTTGCTGCTATCGAACAGGATCAGCAAAACAATATTGTTATTGCTCACGAGTTTTTGCATACCGTGGGTGCAAGTGATAAATACGCTGCTGACAATAGTGCTATTTTTCCGGATGGTTTTGCCAATCCCGAGCAAACGCCGCTGTATCCGCAAACCCAAGCAGAAATCATGGTGGGTAGGATTCCGTTATCAGAAACCCAAATGCGGATGGCTAATAGTTTGCAAGAATGCGTGATCAGCGAGCAAACCGCGCGTGAAATCAATTGGCTGAAAAACTGATCACCTTAGAACGCTGATCTTTAAGCTGAAAAAGACGATCCGCAACCACAGGTTGTTGTCGCATTAGGATTACGAATCACAAACTGAGCTCCGGTTACATCTTCTTTATAATCGATTTCGGCACCGTTTAAATACTGCACGCTCATGGAATCGATCAATACAGTGACGCCGCCATTTTCAATTTGCGTGTCGTCATCGTTAACTTCTTCATCAAAGGTAAAGCCATATTGAAACCCGGAACAACCGCCGCCGGTGATATAAACCCGTAACTTGAGATTGTCGTTACCCTCTTCCTGAATTAAACCTGCAACTTTGCTTGCAGCGCTATCGGAAAAAATAATAGGATCGGCCATAGTAACCTCTGTAACTGATTGATAAAAAATGATTATGCTTTTACCTAGTATTTTAATCAAGATTTATTGTCTTGGCTATGACTAACGATGGGTATTTTAATTTCGTATGTTCAAAAAATCGCCTATGTGTTGTTGGACTAGCTTATGGTTTGATGGCCTTAGTTCTACGCTAAAGTCTTACAATAACTTATCCAGCAAAGACATCACAATCTCCACAGCAATTAGCCAGATGATGATCCATTCCAGCGCAGAGGAATGTTGATGTTTTTGTTCGTCGGCCAGCATTTCCAACAGTTCATGAATAGTTTCCAGTTTCTTGGATAATACGTCCGTACGCTGGCGAATTTCCAGGTAATTGGCGGCCATGGAATAAATATGTTGGTACTCGGGGTGCTCCCAGAAAAACTCCGGGGTATCCAGCAAATCGTAATTCAGGATGATGTCGCTTTTGGTGAGAAACAACTGGCCGCGAATCTTGGCCATTGCCTTGCGATTCAGCTTGATAATGCCTTCACGTGCTAGTGCTTGCGGCAGATAATGGGTGGCGCGAATGGTATCAATAGCTTGACCTTCAAAGGCTGCCAGTTTGATCGATTGCGCCATGGCATGTGATAAAGCTAACAGCACTTTAAAGTCGTCGGATTGTAATTCGATATGATCATGCTGAAATCTGTCCTGCGGGCAGCCAACTTCGTAACTGAAATTATCTTCCTGAGGTTCTGCATCCGGTTTACTGGCGTATTCGAGCAATATTTCACGCAAATTATGTCTGTCATCCAGGCTGACATTCCAATGTGCCACCACGCCGTAGGAAAATATCACCGAGCAACCGGTCTTAAAGTCCACGATTAATGCATTTCTAAATACCTGTGCACGGGTGGTGTCGAGTAGTTTGTCCCGCAGTTTTGTATACTGAAACGATTCTGCCAGACACACTGTTAGACAGTGTTTGATAGGTCTGTTGTTTATCATGTTCATGTTTCGTGATGTTGGCTTTGCGATTAGTTTGTAACACCGGGTCGGCAAAATGGTTAAAATAGATGTTTTCGCTTATCTAAAAGCTTAGTGCTCAGTGTCATGCAAACTAACTATAACACCGATGATTTAAGAATTTGTGAAACCAAGGAAGTGGTACCGCCGATTCGGGTTCATGAAGAAATCCCAATGACCCAGGCTGCTGCCGATACCATATTGTGCACTCGGACAGCCATTCACAATATTCTGACAGGCAAAGACGATCGCTTGCTGGTTATTATTGGCCCTTGTTCGATTCACGACCCGAAAGCCGCCGTCGAGTATGCCGGCAAATTAAAAACCATGATTGATCAGTTGCAAGATGATTTGGTCATTGTGATGCGCGTGTATTTTGAGAAGCCCCGAACCACTGTCGGTTGGAAAGGGCTGATTAACGATCCTGATTTGAATGCCAGTTTTAATATCAATAAGGGCTTACACATGGCCCGGCAATTATTGTTGGATGTCAATAATTTGGGTGTGCCAGCAGCCACTGAATATCTGGATTTGATTACGCCGCAATATGTATCCGACCTGATTTCCTGGGGGGCTATTGGCGCCCGAACCACCGAGAGCCAGGTTCATCGTGAGCTGGCTTCTGGTTTGTCCTGCCCAGTCGGTTTTAAAAATGCCACCGACGGTGGGATCAAAATTGCCATCGATGCCATTAATGCGGCCATGAGTCCGCATCACTTTTTATCGATGACCAAAGAGGGCCGTTCGGCAATTTTCTCCACGCGTGGCAACGAAGATGCGCATATCATTTTGCGCGGTGGTAACGACAGACCTAATTACGATGAAGTGAGTGTCGAGCAAGTGGCGGAGGGGTTACAAAAAGCTGGTTTGCGCCCTAATATCATGGTCGACTTTAGTCATGCCAACAGTCTGAAAAAATACGAAAGACAAATGCTGGTGTCGCAGGATGTGGCTGGACAAATCGGGCAGGGTGATGATCGTATCATCGGTACTATGGTGGAAAGTCATCTGGTTGCAGGTAGGCAGGATATACAAGATGACCAGCCACTAGTTTATGGCCAAAGCATCACCGATGCTTGCCTGGGCTGGGATGACAGTGTCAAATTATTACTTGAACTGGCCAACGCCGTAAAACGACGTCGTGCCGTAACACAAGGCAAGGTTTAAAATATGAAAATACAGGTTAATGGAGATAATCGAGAATATAGCGACAATTGCACCGTCGCTGATGTGATAGCCGATTTGGGTTTGACCGGCAAACGGATTGCGGTGGAATTGAACAAGGAAATCCTACCATTTACCCAGCATGCCACCCAGCCGATACAAGATGGCGACAGACTGGAAATTGTGCAAGCCATTGGTGGTGGGCAGGACGATTATTTCACCCTGGCGGGCAAACATTATCGTTCGCGATTGTTGGTCGGCAGCGGCAAATACAAAGATCTGGAAGAAACCCGCCTGGCCACCGAGGCCAGCGGCGCAGAAATTATTACGGTAGCGATACGTCGCACCAATATTGGTCAAAATCCAGGCGAACCCAATTTGCTGGACGTGATTTCACCGGATAAATACACCATCTTGCCAAATACCGCCGGTTGTTACACTGCTGAAGATGCCGTGCGCACCTGTCGCTTGGCGCGCGAACTGCTGGGCGGACACAAGCTGGTTAAACTGGAAGTATTGGCGGATCAGCTGACCTTGTTTCCGGATGTATCCGAAACTTACGTCGCTGCCGAAATATTGGTGAAAGACGGTTTCGATGTCATGGTCTATACCAACGACGACCCAATTGCGGCCAAGCGCTTGGAAGAAATCGGCTGTATAGCGGTGATGCCACTGGCTGCCCCGATTGGCTCAGGCTTAGGGATTCGTAATCCATACAATATTTTGACCATCGTTGAAAATGCCCGCGTGCCAATTTTGGTCGATGCCGGCGTTGGCACCGCATCTGATGCGGCGATGGCGATGGAATTGGGTTGTGACGGCGTGTTGATGAACACTGCGATTGCGGCTGCCAAAAATCCGGTATTGATGGCGTCAGCGATGAAAAAAGGCATCGAAGCCGGTCGCGAAGCATTTCTAGCCGGCCGTATGCCGCGCAAGCGATTTGCTTCGGCCTCTTCGCCGATTGATGGGTTGTTTTTGTAGAAGATTTTTTAAAACAGCTTGATGTTTTAGGGGGTAGGTTTTTCCTATGATTGATGAACTGAAAAACAATGTAATTTGTGGCTGCAGTGGTACTACTGTCGGCCAGATTCAAGCACTGATCAGCGAAGGGGTCGTCGATATGGACAGAATATCTCGCATTACCGGAGCCGCCTCCGGCTGTGGAGGCTGTGAGTTTGATTTGCAAGAATTGCTGGACAGCCAAAAATTATTGGTATTGGAGTCCTGAAATGGGTTGCTGCGACGATCCTACCGAACCCAAAAAAATGGATAGGCGGGATGTAATTCGGCTGCAAGAGCAATATGGCAATTTGGTGCGGGACCTACTTACCGAAGATCCGGAAAAAGTCATACTCAAGCTACTAAATAATGCCAATAACTATCTTACAGAATTGGCAGCTTTATCCGCATACCACGCTGCAGTCCGATTTAAAGCGATTGATCTTTTGGAACAGACTAGCCAGTCCGTATTGCAGCAGATCATACAAAAAGAACCTGATTCGGAATTTGGCATAGCAGCCAAAACCAGGCTGGAACATATTATTGCGCGAGACAAATAGATCTGATTTTGTCAGATTTATCCAGCGTTAACTCGATAACTACTCATCCATGCTTGGCATAAAAAAACCGGCTAACCTAATGGTCAGCCGGTTTTTTATTGTGCTTTAAGCTTATCTACTTTTCATAATGCTAACACCTTTGAGCAGATTTAAAGCCTCATGCAGCGGATAATCGCGCACATCGGTCTCTGCTTTGCTTGGATCTGCGTCTTTATCCTCGGTATCTTTTTCATCAGACTGATCTTCATCCGCCGATTTGCTATCCGTTTTGTTGCCATTGGTTAAATGGCCAGACAAGTCAGCTTCTTTGATCGATTCGAATTTGGATTTATCCAGTGTTTCCAGCTTCACTCGCGCCAGCGTTACATCAGGCTCAATACCTTCCGCTTGAATCGAACGGCCGGACGGCGTGTAATATCGTGCAGTGGTCAGTTTAACGGCGCCGCCATTGCTGGTGGGGAGTATGGTTTGCACCGAGCCTTTACCAAAGGATTTTTCACCCATGATAATGGCGCGTTTGTGATCCTGTAAAGCGCCCGCCACAATTTCAGAAGCTGAAGCCGAGCCGCCATTGATCAACACTACAATCGGAGCACCATTTAAAACATCATCTGCGGTAGCGTTAAAGCGCATTTCAGAGTTTTTGATCCGACCTTCGGTGTAAACGATCAAGCCGGATTCGATAAATGCATCGCTTACGTCTACCGCTGCATTCAGTACGCCGCCGGGATTATTACGCAAATCCAGCACGATACCTTTTAAAGGTGTTTCGTTTTCTTTTTTCAAATTATCGATAGCCTCAATCAAGCCCTCGCCGGTGCCGGACTGGAAGCTGCTTATACGCAGATAACCGTAGTCTTTTTCCAATAGGCGACTTTTGACGCTTTTGACTTTAATAATGTCGCGGGTTATTTCAAATTTTAGCGGGGCTTCCTCGCCTTCACGAATCACGGTCAATACGATTTGGCTGCCGGGTTCGCCACGCATCAGTTTGACGGCTTCTCCAAGTGTCATGCCTTTGACGGGTCTTTCATCGAGACGCACAATCAAATCGCCCGCTTTAATGCCGGCTTTTTGTGCAGGGGTGTCGTCAATGGGAGAAACAACTTTGACAAAGCCGTTTTCCATGCCGACTTCGATGCCTAAGCCGCCGAATTGTCCTGTAGTACCTTCCTGCAATTCTTTATATTCTTCATCCGCCAAGTAAGCAGAATGCGGATCCAAACCTGTCAGCATGCCGCGAATTGCATCTTCCAGCAGTTTTTTGTCCGAGACGGGTTCGACATAATCTTGTTTGATGCGGCCGAAAATTTCCGTGAATGTCCGCAATTCGTCAAATGGCAACGATTGCATATCGTCTGATTGCAAAGAAACGGGTGATTCTTTTTCCGCCAGCACACTGGTACAGACACTGACCATGGCGCCGAGCATGAATCCGACTAATAAAATTAAAATATTTGTTTTTTTCCGCATGTGTTTTAAAACTCCAACAACCTGTTTCCTAAAAAATCAACCCTTTCCTGGCTTTCGACACCATTTTTCCGGATTAACGGCCTTTCCTTTCTTACGTATGCCAAAATAAAGCGCGGCACGCGAACGTCCCCCGCTTCGTCCTACCGAGGCCAAAGTCTCGCCAGCTCTAACATATTCACCGAGACTTTTATGTAAGCTTTGATTAAAAGCATATAAGCTCATAAAGCCTTTGCCATGATCAACAATGATCATTAAGCCATATCCTCGCAGCCAATCAGCATAAACGACTCGCCCCGTAGCCACAGCATGAATGGCGGCGCCTTCCCGTGCGGCGATAACCGTACCATCCCAAGTCGTTTCAAACCGCCGACTACCAAAGCGTTCCACTATCGCGCCCTGCACAGGCCAAGGCAATTTACCTTGTAATGCGGCAAATGCTATGCCTGTCTGAATCTCTTTTTTTGGCGCTGCTATGGTTTTTGGTCGCTCAATCGATTTAGGCTGAACTTCTGGCCTCGGCTGCTTGACAGCTGCAGCAGGAGGCGATTTTTCAACGATCGGTTCTGGCGGGGGCAATTGCTCGGCATTATCATCAGTTTTTTGTAATGATGCCAGCAAGGCTTCTAATTTTTTTTCATCATGTATCAGATTGGTCAATTCCTGCTGCTTTAAAGCGTAGTTATGATCTATCTGAGTTAACAGCTTTTCGCGCTGATCTTTTAGTGCTTGTAATTCATCAGTTTCCTGCTGTTTCTTTTCCAGCGATACTTGCAACAATTGGTTTTCCGTATCTTTTTGAGATTCCAATTGTTTTAAAGCTAACATGTCATCCTGAATGGCATTCAGCTTCTCTACCCGCGCTTTACTAATGTAATTGTAGTACGCCAGCATTCGCCCCGATAATGCTGCGTCTTTCTGGTTTAACAGTACATCCAGTCCTTGTTTGTCACCCATGGCGTGCGCCGATTTAATCAAACCTTCCAGGCCGCGACGTTGTGTTTGAATGTCTTTTTGCGTGGTGGTGATTTTATTCCTAACATCCTGTAAGGTATTTTCTTGTTGCTGAATTTCAGCTTTCAGGCTGTTCAGAGTGTTAATCTGATCGCCGTACTGCTTCTCAAGTTTTCTTAATTGCTCTAGCTGAGCTGACTTTTCCAATGCCAGCTTTTTAACAGCAGCGTCAACTCGCTGTCTTTCGGCATGCACCTCAGCCAATTCATGCGTTTTTTCGGCATCAGTCTCAGCCCATGGGGCTGGACTGATGCCTACACACAAAAGCCAAACAGAAAAGCGGTGTTTCATTACTGTCCGATCAAAGAGCGACCTGTCATTTCCACCGGTTGTTGTACGCCTAATATTGCCAGCATGGTGGGTGCCAAATCGGCCAGACTGCCGCCTTCCAATAATGGCTTACTGCCACCGACATGAACTAATGGTACTAAGTTCATGGTGTGTGCGGTATGTGGCTGACCGGTTTCCTCGTCCAGCATTTGCTCGATATTGCCATGATCGGCAGTTAATAGCATCTGTCCACCTACTTTGTTAAGAGCAGTGACGATTTCTCCCAGGCAGCTGTCTACGGTTTCCACTGCTTTAATAGCAGCATCCAGTTTTCCAGTATGCCCAACCATATCGCAATTGGCGTAATTGCAGATAATCACATCGTACTTTCCGCCCGTGATGGCGCTAACCAAATGCTCAGTGACTTCCGGCGCACTCATTTCCGGCTGCATGTCATAGGTTTTAACTTTTGGTGAGGGTACCAAAATACGGTCTTCGCCTTCGAAAGGCGCATCTCGTCCGCCGCTGAGGAAGAAAGTTACATGGGCATATTTTTCGGTTTCTGCCAGTCGCAATTGTTTCAAGCCCAGATTTGATAATACTTCGCCTATGCTGTTTTTTACATCAATAGAGGGGTAGGCGACAGGGTAATCGAAATCCTGATGGTATTCGGTTAATGTTGCGTAACAGCCTTGCAGTGGCTCGCAGCCACGTTCAAATTTATCGAAATCCGGATTGGTGATGGCCTGTGATATTTCTCTTGCCCGGTCGGCGCGAAAATTCATAAACACTATCGAATCGTCTTTGTCGAGAACAGCGGCTTGACCATTTGCATCTAAAATGGCAGTTGGGGTGACAAACTCATCATTTTCATCTCGCAGATACGCTGTGGCCAAAGCTTCTTGCGCCGATTGCGTCGTGTATTGCGCTTCGCCTTTAGCAATTAAATTATAAGCAACCTGAACGCGCTCCCAGCGGTTATCTCTATCCATGGCGTAAAAACGTCCGCTCACCGAGGCGATACGACCTGTTCCCAGTTTTTTAAAAGTGTCCTCGGCTAACTTGAGCGACGCTTCAGCACTTCTGGGTGGTACGTCCCGGCCGTCTAAAAAGGCATGTAAGTAAATTTTTTTCAACCCGCGTTTTGCTGCCAATTCGATCATAGCCATGATCTGTTTTTCGTGGCTGTGTACGCCGCCAGGAGACAATAAACCCATGATGTGCAGCGCTTTGTCTTTTTGAATCGCTTCATCTACCGCACGACAAAGTGCCGGATTATTAAAAAACGCGCCGGTTTCAATTTCATGGCTGACCCGGGTTAATTCTTGACGCAATAATCGCCCCCCACCAATATGTAGATGGCCTACCTCGGAATTTCCCATTTGATCGCCGGGTAATCCCACCACATCGCCTGCACAGTCAAGCGCTGTCATCGGATAGTCAAGTTGCAACTTATCCCAACAGGGCGTCGATGCTAATGCGATAGCATTGTTATCGCGCTCTGCTCTAAGGCCAAAGCCATCTAATATCAGCAATACCAAAGGTTTCGGTCGATTAGCCATAGTTTTAAACTCCAAAGGTTTTGTAAATTTTTGGGTTGTCGTCACTTTTGTTGTATAGACAAGTTAAACTCATCAAATATTGACCCAATCAGGGTCAGCTATTGAACATTAAGGCTCACTCTGTTAGATTTGCTGACCTTTTGTGGCGACTCAAGCGATAAATTCACTTGGATTGTTTGTCATTATACAGTAGGCGTTTGCTAGCGTAGCGTGAAAATGGCACTGAATTGAAGGCACATTTAAAATCTAATGATGAATAATATGGAAGATAACGAAGATCACATTCTTTACCATGATAACGACATTAATCGGGCTGCACGCTGCCTGAAAGCCATGTCCCATCCATTACGACTGAAGATTCTTTGCGTTCTTGGAGATCAATCTATCAGCGTCCAAGATATCGTTGAGCAAGTGGGTACTAGTCAAAGCAATATTTCACAGCATTTGGCGATACTGCGCGACAAAGGTATTCTGGATTTTAAAAAAGATGCCAACCGTGTTTTTTACTTTATCGACGACAAGCGTGTGATTCATTTAATTAAAATGATGCGCACTATTTTTTGCGAATCCTAATTTTTCCAAAATCAACCCATTAAAAGCTGCAATGGACCAATATATAGAATTTATCACCAATCACTATTTACTTGCATTTGCGCTAGTTTGCGTAATTTTTTTGCTAATTCAGGATTTGATATCTAACTCTTTCAACAGTTTCGAAGCAATTTCTCCCCTGATAGCTGTCACTAAAATGAATGACGACAAGACAGTGATAATTGATGTGCGAGAAGCAAATGAATTCGTTAAAAGCCACATAGAAAATGCAATTAACATTCCGCTTGACGGAATAGAAGGCAAGCTTCCCACGTTGGAAAAATACAAAACAAGCCCTTTAGTCGTGGTCTGTCAGACCGGCGCACGATCGGTTCCTGCCTGCAAAACCTTGGCCAAAGCTGGTTTTGATCAGTTATTTACCATGACTGGCGGCATGCAATCTTGGGAAGAAAATAAGCTCCCGATCAAAAAAAGCAGTAAATAACAATTAATTTAAACAACCCCTGGTACTGAGTCATGGCAGAAACAAATGCAGCTAGCGAAAAGCAATTCGCTATCCAGAAAATCTACACTAAAGATATTTCTTTCGAAACCCCCAATTCTCCGCAAATTTTCACCCAAAAATGGGAGCCGGCACTTGACTTGAATCTTGGTACTCATGTCGAAACTTTAGAAAACTCGATGTTTGAGATTTCCTTGACTATTACTGTCACGGTCAAAATTGGCGAAGCCACAGCTTATCTGGTTGAAATTAATCAGGCCGGCATTTTTACCATCTCTGGTTTTGCAGAGCAGGAAATGGGGCCCATGTTAGGCAGCTTTTGTCCAAACATTCTATTTCCTTATGCCCGTGAAGCAGTCTCGGACCTAGTTAACAAAGGTGGGTTTCCGCAGCTGATTCTGGCACCCGTCAATTTTGATGCCCTATACATGCAGCATTTGCAGCAAAATCAGCAAAGCCCCGCAGAATCAAAAACGCTTAATTAATTGATATGCCCCCATCACTCAGCGTTCTGGGTGCCGGCTCTTGGGGCACCGCTTTAGCGATACAAGCCGCGAGAAATGGTTGTAATACCTTGCTATGGGGGCATAATCCACAGCATATTCAAGTGCTGCAGCAGATGGCAGAGAATCAGCGCTACCTGTCTGGCGCTGCCTTTCCATCCAATTTAAGAGTCACTAGCGACTTGCAAGAATGCGTCAGTTTCAGCTCGTTTGTGCTGCTATCTGTACCCAGTCATGCGTTCCGGGTAACCCTGCAAAACATCAAGCCTATTTTACAGCATCCTAAGCAAATAGCTTGGGCCAGCAAAGGTTTTGATCGTGTTCAGGGGGCGCTGCTGAGTGAGGTGGTGGTTGAAATACTTGGACAAGATACTTTAACTGCAGCCCTTTCCGGCCCGACATTTGCCCGTGAAGTTGCGGATGGTTTGCCGACAGCTATTACAGTGGCATCCAAATCTGACGTATTTGCGACGCAAGTTGCTGCTTTATTTCATAATCATCGTTTCAGAGTCTACACCAGTAGAGACATTATTGGCGTACAAGTAGGCGGAGCTTGTAAAAACGTGCTTGCCATTGCGGCCGGCATAGCTGATGGGCTAGGCTTTGGCGCCAATACCCGCGCGGCATTAATTACCCGTGGCTTAACTGAGATTATGCGTTTAGGTATCGTATTAGGTGGGCAGCCTGATACTTTCATGGGGTTGGCTGGGTTGGGTGACTTAATTTTAACCTGCACTGACAATCAATCCCGAAACCGTCGCCTTGGCCTGGCCTTGGGTCAAGGTAAAACCCTGGAGCAGGCGGCTCAAGAAATTGATCAGTCAGTAGAGGGTGTCTACGCCGCTCGCGAAGCTTATCTTTTGGCAAAAAAACACCAGGTTGAGATGCCGATTACTGAACAAATTTACCAGGTCTTATTCAATAATCTCCCACCGAAACAAGCCGTACAAAATCTGTTGGCTCGCGATCAAAAGCCGGAAAATTAAGCGGTTTACTGCTTTAGCTCATCTGTTGCGCTGAAAAAAAATCCCACTATTGATCTATCACAGGTTGGTATTCAAAAACTGTTATGCAGCCTTCATTTTGGCAAAATAACCATCAAAAAAAGTTCTATTAACTTAGATACACATCACTTCAAAAAAAACGATTAAGCAGCTGAAACAAATCAACTTTATCTTTTTAAATATTCGACAGTTTTCTGTATCTGCAAATAATTCGTAAGTCGTTGTAGAAAAAGAAAGATTTTAATCTGAAAGCCTCTTGACTAAGCCTGTATTGAAAACTATAGTGGTTTAAAAATGATGTAAAGTGGTTAAAAAGGGTTTTTTTAGATTTAATTGAGGCAGGTTTTGTTCCGAGGCATAAGTTCGATCAATTTGGATGCGAAAGGGCGCATTGCAATTCCTACCCGATATCGGGAGGAGTTACAGGAATGCTGCGACCGCCAGATGGTTGTAACCGTTGCCGTCGATGACAAGTGTATCGGGGAGCCTGGCTGTTTATGGCTCTATCCACTGCCGGAATGGGAAAAGCTTGAGCAAACCATCAGCAAGTTACCAACCCTCAATAAAATGGCAGGTAAGCTGCGCCGTTTTGTTATTGGGCATGCCACAGAATGCGAAATGGATGCGCAGGGACGATTATTGCTACCGGAAAAATTGCGTGAATTTGCTGGGATGGAAAAGCATATTTTTCTAGTTGGACAGCTAAATAAATTTGAAATTTGGAGTGATAGTAGTTGGGAGGCAAAAGAACAAGAGTGGTTGGACGGTAGTGATACCGAGGGTCTGGAAGAGCTCGGCAATATATCATTTTGATCAGCATGCCGCCGCATCAGCCTGTTTTATTTGAGGAGGCTTTGGCCAGCCTAAACGTTAAAGCTAATGGCGTTTACATAGACTGCACCTTCGGTCGCGGTGGTCATAGCGCTGGTGTTTTGCAGCAGCTGGGCGAGTCTGGGCGTTTACTGGCATTTGATCGAGATATTGAGGCTATCAACAGTCATCAAGCTCAACAATTATTGCTGGATGAGCGCTTTAGCCTACACCACGCAAGTTTTGCAGAGCTGGCAAAAGCCGTAGAACAATTAGGTTATTTCGGCCAGATAGATGGCGTTTTGATGGATTTAGGCGTTTCGTCGCCCCAACTGGATAGTGCCGAACGTGGCTTTAGTTTTTTACGCGATGGCCCCTTAGATATGCGCATGGATACCAGTCAAGGGATAACCGCCGCTCAGTATTTAGCTCAGGTCGCAGAACAGGATCTGATTAAAGTGTTGTTTGAATACGGCGAAGAGCGCTTTGCCAGACGTATTGCGAGGGCAATCGTCGAGCAACGACAAAAACAGCCATTGCAAACCACTTTGCAGTTGGCAAAGTTAATTGAAGATTGTGTGCCTTTTAAAGATAAATACAAGCATCCGGCTACGCGGAGTTTCCAAGCCATCCGGATTGAAATTAATCAGGAGTTGGAGCAGGTTAAAGCTGTTTTAAAACAATCGGTTGAGGTTTTGGTTCCGGGTGGGCGCTTAGTCGTCATTGCATTTCATTCATTGGAAGATCGAATTGTAAAACGCTTTATCAGGAGCGAGTCCGGTCACAAGCATGATCCCGGTAAATTGCCGATAAAAGAACAGGATATTGCAAAAGGCTTATTAAAAAAAGTGGGTAAATCGATACGCGCTCAACAACAAGAAATAAAGCAAAACCCAAGAGCCCGAAGCGCGATTATGCGGGTGGCTGAGAAAATTTAATGGCCGCCATAAAAACCATTTTTCTGAGTATTTTAATTGCCATGTTGATGCTGTCGGCTGTGGCCGTTATTTACAGTAAATATCAGTCAAGACTGTTGTTTATTGAAGTTCAGAACAAGGAAAAGCAACTGGATGAATATCTGGTGGAATGGGGGCGATTGCAGCTGGAGCTGACCACGCTTACCGAAGAGACGCGGGTCGAGGTTGAGGCAAGAAACCGGCTGATGCTGACTTTGCCGGTCCAAAATGAAATTGTGTATATCAAACCCTAATGCGTATTTCGACTGGAGTCAGGACAACCATACAGCCATCGCTAGACTTTCCCGTCAGGCGATATTTGCTGTTGGGAATCATGTCAACTGCGATGTTGGTGTTGTCGGGACGCGCCGTGTATTTACAGGTGCTTGATAGAGTATTTTTAAAAGACAAAGGGAATTTGCAACATGTCAGCGTTGTTGATGTTTCAGCTTATCGTGGACAAATTAAAGATCGTAACGGTGAGCCGTTGGCGATCAGTACTCCAGTGCAATCAATCTGGATGAACATGCGTCAAATAAAAGACGGTGACAGAGAAAAACTTGGGGAAATGGCCAAAATACTTGGCATGCCCAGCAAAGATTTTGATGCATTCTTAAAGAAAGAAGCCGGCAAGCGATTTGTTTACGTGAAACGTCAAATCAACCCGGATTTAGCCGAAAAGATTAAAGCGTTGGAAATTACCGGGGTTTATTTTGAGCGTGCGTTCAAGCGCTATTACCCAGCCGGCGCAACAGCGGGGCATTTACTAGGCTTCACAAATATCGACGATATCGGTCAAGAAGGCATGGAGCGCGGTTATGAACACATTTTGCGCGGTAACCCTGGTAAAAAACGCGTCATAAAAGATGGCAAAGGCCACATCATCAAAGACGTGGAAAACATCAAGGAAGCGGTGCCCGGACAGGATTTAGTTTTAACCATAGATGAGCGGATTCAATATCTGGCCTATCGGGAATTGCAAACAGCTGTACTTAATCATAAGGCGCATTCGGCTTCACTGGTGGTTTTAGATGCAAAAAATGGTGATGTACTGGCTTCAGTCAGCCAGCCGGCCTTTAATCCGAACAACAGAAAAGAATTGCGCAGTAATCGCTATCGTAATCGAGCCATGGTGGATAGTTTCGAACCGGGGTCGACGGTCAAACCATTTGTGGTAGCCGCTGCACTCGATGGCGGATATGTGGCGCCAAATGCAATGATTGAAACTCATGGTGTGTATCACGTCGGCAGAAACGTTGTGAAAGACGTACATAATTACGGCACGCTGGACTTGACGCTGGTGTTGCAAAAATCCAGCAACATCGCAGTCACCAAGCTTGCGATGAGCATGCCGCCGGAATATTTTTGGGGCATCTATAACAGTCTTGGATTCGGGAACTCGGCGGGTGTTGGTTTTCCTGGCGAAGCCAGTGGCTCGTTACTGGATTACCAGGGCTGGCATGAATTTGATCAGGCCATTTTGTCATTCGGTTACGGTGTATCGACCTCGGTTTTGCAACTAGCCAGGGCTTATACGGCCATTGCGGATGACGGTATCGTACATTCTGTTTCATTATTAAAGCGCGATGAAGATCCGGATGCAAAACAGATCTTCAAACCGGAAACAGCGCGAAGTATTAGAGCCATGTTGGAGCGTGTTATTAGCAAACAAGGTACAGCTTATCAAGCCAGAGTAGAGGGTTATCGAGTTGCTGGTAAAACCGGCACAGTAAAAAAAGCCTCTGCAACTGGTGGTTATACCCACGATAAATATTTATCGGTATTCGTTGGTATGGCGCCAGCTAGCAATCCGCGTTTTGTGATTGCTGTCGTCGTCGATGAGCCTACCACCGGACAATATTACGGTGGTTTGGTGGCTGCGCCTGCATTTTCCCGAGTGATGGCAGGTGCATTACGTATTTACGGTGTAGAACCGGATGGCATGGACACTATGCCCTTATTGCTGACCAAAGAATGAAGCTAAGCGCATTATTAAATAGCATAGTTGAAGTCGATACTGATATCGAATGCAGTGGGCTATGTCTGGACAGCAGATTCGCAAAACAGGGTGATTTGTTTATTGCCTTGAATGGTGCGTTGCAGCATGGACTTAACTATGTCGATCAGGCCATCAAAAATGGTGCGATTGCAGTAATTTACGATCCTGCAGGATTTAAACAGCCGCAACATAAAACCGCAGGTTTTATAGCGATGCCGATAAGAGATTTATCTCAACAACTGGGTGAAATTGCAGCACGCTTTTATCAATATCCCTCGCGACAGCTTGATGTGATAGGCGTAACGGGTACCAATGGCAAGACCACATGTAGCCAGTTGATCGCGCAAGCCTTAACCGGCTGTGGCGTTATCGGCACATTAGGCTGGGGCGAGCTTGGGCAATTACAGGACACTGCAAACACCACCCCGGATGCTGTGGCTGTACAGAAAATGCTACTTAAGTTTGTAGAACAAAAAAAATCTGCTGTGGCTATGGAGGTGTCATCCCATGGATTACAACAGGGCAGGGTTAATGCTGTTGATTTTAAAGGCGCTGTATTCACCAATTTAAGCCGAGACCATCTGGATTATCACGGCAGCATGGCGTCTTATTTACAAGCCAAGCTGGGTTTGTTCACTAATTCGGCTTTAAAGTTTGTGGTTGTAAATCTGGATGATCCTAACAGTCCGCAAGTATTGCAAGCGGTTAAGAAAGACGTAAAGCGTTGGACATTCAGTACTTCGAATCAAACGGTGGCGGGCGCGGAATGCCTGACAGCCAGCAATGTTCAGCATCGCCAGGATGGTATTTTTTTTGATGTGAACTGGGCTGGCCAGACCGCACAGGCAAGCACACCGATAGTCGGTACGTTTAATCTGCAAAATGTCATGACAGTGTTGTGTGTATTACTAGCCCAAGATTGGCCGTTTGCTAAAGCCGTGGCGCAATTGGCCAACTTAAAACCCGTAGTCGGGCGTATGGAAAAATTTGGCGGGCAAGATAAGCCTGCAGTGATTGTGGATTATGCACATACTCCGGATGCATTAGAGAAAGTACTGCTTAGTTGTAAAGGCAATGGGCAGTTATGGGCTGTATTCGGTTGCGGCGGCGACCGGGACACTGGAAAGCGTCCGCAAATGGGTCGAATTGCCGAAAGTTGTGCCGATCATGTGATAGTCACTGATGACAATCCACGTACAGAAGCAGCGGAGACAATTATTCAGGATATTTTGCAGGGCTGCGTAACCCAAAAAGTCAGCATTATTAACGACAGAGCACTAGCCATTAATACAGTGATACACCAAGCAGCTCAAAATGATTGCATCGTTATCGCCGGTAAAGGCCATGAGAATTATCAGGAGATCAAAGGTGTCAAAATTCCATTTAGTGATCAAGCTGTGGTGCAACAGGCATTAGCCACATGGAAGCCCAAAGCATGAAATTGCAGTTAAGCGACATTGCAAACGCCGTCCAGGGCCGTCTGCTGGGTAACGACCTGACGATTAGTGGCGTGGGTATAGACACTCGCACGCTGAGTTGCGGTGATTTGTATGTCGCCATCAAAGGTCAGCATTTTGATGGTCACGATTTTATCGCCAATGCTATGCAAGCCGGTGCCGCAGCCTTACTTGTCAGCCAGTCTATATCGAGTCCATTACCGCAAATTCTGGTTAACGACACTCGTTTAGCATTAGCGGAGTTAGCCGGCTATTGGCGTAAACAGTTGCCTGTCAAAATTGCGGGTGTCACCGGCAGTAACGGTAAAACCAGCGTCAAAGAAATGATAGCGGCGATTTTTGCTACGCAAGGCAACACCTTGTTTACCCAGGGTAACTTGAATAATGATATTGGCGTACCGTTGACTTTATTGCGCTTAAACGAAGAGCATCAGTTTGCCGTGATAGAAATGGGCGCAAATCATGCTGGAGAGATTGCCTACACCAGTCATTATGCGCAAGCTGCTGTCAGCATCGTTAATAACATAGGGCCAGCGCATATTGAAGGCTTCGGCAACATCCTCGGGGTTGCCAACGCTAAAGCCGAGATCATCGAAAGCCTGAGCTCAAATGGCATAGCCGTCATCAATCGTGATGACGCTTTTTACGAATTATTAGTGAAAAAAGCCGGACAACGTAAGTCCGTATCTTTTGGTTTTTCTGCTGCGGCTGATATTCGTGCCGAAAACATTCAATCGCGTCTGGATCAACAAGGCTTTGTCACCCGGTTTGATTTAAAAACGCCAAATGGCGGCGTCAGTATCGAATTAAAACTGGCCGGGAATCACAACGTAAAAAATGCTTTGGCAGCAGCAGCCGTCGCGCTTCAGTTTGGCATTGATTTAGCGGCTATCAAGCGCGGGTTAGAGAGCATGCCGCCTGTCACTGGTCGTATGCAAGCTTTAGTCGGCCGCAAAGGCAATATCATCATAGATGACAGTTACAACGCCAACCCGGCATCATTGCAAGCGGCTCTGGATGCCGTCAGTCAATGCCAACAACCCATTTGGTTGGCGCTGGGCGCTTTTGGTGAACTGGGTAGCGACAGCGCCACAATTCATGCCGAGATGGGGGCAATGATCAAGAGCATGCCGGTTAGCAGGCTATTCGCAACCGGTGAATTGGCCAGGCATACCGTCAATGCCTATGGCGACAATGGTCAATTCTTTGATAAACAAGATCAGTTAATCAATACCTTGGACCAGGCTATAACGGGTCAGGAAATTATTTTAGTTAAAGGCTCGCGTGCACAAAAAATGGAAAATGTGGTTGCTGCGCTGGTAGACAATTTTAGGGCGGCATAATGATACTTTTATTTGCAGACTATCTAATCAGTTTAGACAGCGGTTTCAGAGTTTTAAACTATCTGACCTTTCGTGCCATTTTGGGTGTGCTGACAGCGCTGATTATTTCCTTCTTAATCGGTCCGGTTATGATCGAAAAGCTGACGCGACAAAAAATTGGTCAAAGTGTGCGTGACGATGGTCCACAAAGTCATTTATCCAAGTCCGGCACGCCCACTATGGGTGGTGCCATGATTCTGTTTGCAGTAGCCACCAGTACTTTATTGTGTGCGGATCTAAGTAATCGCTATATTTGGGTGGTTTTGCTGGTTACCCTGGCCCATGGTGTGATCGGTTTTATCGATGATTACCGAAAAGTATTGCTAGGGAACAGCGATGGCTTATCGGCTAAAGCCAAATATTTTTGGCAATCGGTAGTCGCACTAAGCGCCGGTATTTACCTGTATCAGACCGCGCAAGTACCGGCAGAAACGCAGCTTATCGTGCCATTTTTCAAAAGTGTAACCTTGAATTTGGGCTGGGGTTACGTGGTGTTGACCTATTTTGTCATCGTTGGCTCCAGCAACGCCGTCAATCTGACAGACGGCCTGGATGGCTTGGCCATTATGCCAACCGTCATGATAGCAGCCGCTTTAGCTATCTTTGCCTATCTATCCGGACACGTTAACTTTTCCCAATATTTACATATTCCACATCTACCTAAATCCGGTGAATTGGTAGTGTTTTGCGCGGCTCTGGTTGGTTCCGGTTTGGGATTTTTATGGTTTAACGCTTATCCCGCTATGGTATTTATGGGCGATGTCGGTGCACTGGCCTTGGGTGCGGCATTGGGCATTGTTGCGGTACTGGTCAGGCAAGAAATAGTGCTGGTGATCATGGGCGGTATTTTTGTGGTGGAAACCATCTCAGTCATCATTCAAGTGGGTTCCTACAAAACGCGCAAAAAACGTGTGTTTCTGATGGCGCCGATTCATCATCATTACGAGTTAAAAGGTTGGCCTGAGCCACGTATCATCGTGCGATTCTGGATAATTTCCGTCATTCTAGTGTTGATTGGTTTGGCGACCTTGAAGCTGAGATAATCATGAATAACGATACCTTTCTCAACGCTCTGGAAACCCGATTCAAGCTGAATCCGGCCGATGCAAGGCTGTTGATTGTGGGATTGGGCGCGACCGGCTATTCTGCCGCGCAATTTTTGCAAGCCACGCCAATCAAGTTTGCCGTCATCGATAGCCGCAGCAATCCGCCACAAATTGATAGCCTGCGAGAACAAATGCCGGATGTGCCGGTATTTTGCGGCGGCTTCGATCAGTCAGCGTTTGATGTCGCCACCCATTTACTGATCAGCCCAGGTGTTTCACTCAACGAAAAAGCCATCCGTAGAGCAGTGCAAACCGGCGTCATTGTCATGAGTGACATTGATTTGTTTGCCTGTGCTACCGATAAACCCATTATTGGCATCACTGGTTCAAACGGTAAAAGCACTGTCACAACCATGTTGGGCGACATGGGGAGTGCAGCAGGCTTTAAAACCGCCATCGGTGGCAATCTGGGCACGCCTGCATTGGATTTATTAAAACAGGATGCTGATTTATATGTACTGGAACTGTCCAGCTTTCAACTAGAGCGCACCACTGCGCTTAATGCCAGTGCGGCTACGGTATTAAATGTCAGCGCTGATCATCTGGATAGACATGACGGCATGGCCGGTTATGCCGAAGAAAAGCAACGCATATTTCGTGGCGATGGCGTCATGATACTTAATGCGGATGACGCTATGGTGATGGCCATGCAAGATAGCCGGCGAACCTGCTTCACCTTTTCCGTGCAACAAACAGCCGACTTTTATCTGCAACGGGGTGAGGTTGATCGCATCATGCAGGGCGATCAAGCTTTGATGAACACCACTGATCTGAACTTGGAAGGCAGTCATAACATCGCAAATGCTTTGGCTGCTCTGGCATTGGGTCACGCTATGGGTATGGATATTAATGCGATGTGCCGGGCATTAAGAAAATTTAAAGGCTTGCCACATCGCATGCAAAAAGTCGCAGATATCCAGGGTGTCCGCTGGGTTAACGATTCCAAAGCCACCAATATCGGCGCTTGCGTGGCCGCATTGAATGGTTATGACCGCAAAGTCATTTTGATAGCAGGTGGCGATGCCAAAGGCGCTGATATGACTGAATTGGCGCCTGTAGTACAGGTAAAAGCCAAAGCAGTCATTTTGATGGGCAAAGATGCGTCTGTAATCGATCAGGCCATCAATCATTCAGTACCCACACATTTTGCCGGCAGCATGAAGCAAGCGGTGAATATTGCAGCCGGTTTGGCGCAAGCTGGCGATAGCGTATTGTTATCACCGGCCTGCGCCAGTCTGGATCAATATAAAAGTTATGCCGATCGCGGCAATCAGTTTACAGAAGCCGTGCTGGAGTTGATCTGATGGCCGATGCATCTCCCAAATCTCGCCCTAATCAGAAGTTTCATATCGATGAAACTTTGCTTACAACCTGTTTGTGTCTGCTTGGCATAGGTTTTGTCATGGTGGCATCTTCCTCCATGCATTTGGGGGTAAAGATGGCGGATGATGTGTCTTACTACCCGTTTAAACAATTATTACACATCATTTTAGGCTTGGTTTTTTCAGCGGGCATTCTGATGATTCCAATGAAATATTGGCAGCGTATCGGCCAGCCCCTATTTATCGCAGGCCTGGTATTGTTATTAGTCGTCTTGGTCCCGGGTATCGGGGTCAAAGTTAACGGCAGTACCCGCTGGTTATCAATTTTGGGCTTGCGTATCCAGGTCTCGGAAGTGATGAAATTCATCTCTGTGGTTTATATGGCAGGTTACATCACTCGGCATAGGGAGCATGTGCGAAACTCCATATTTGGTTTGTTACGACCACTCATGTTGTTATCGCTGGCGAGTATTTTATTACTGTTAGAACCGGATTTTGGTTCATCCGTGGTGATATTAATCATTGCAATGGGCATGATGTTTCTGGGTGGTGCTCGTCTGTCGCCGTTTGTTGCGCTCGTGGGATTGGTTTCAGGTGCCGCAGTTGTATTAGCTTATACCTCGCCTTACCGCTTGAAACGTATCACCAGTTTTGTCGACCCCTGGGAGCATGCCAGAGATAGTGGTTATCAATTGACTCAGGCCTTAATCTCTTTCGGTCGCGGTGAAGTAACCGGGGTTGGTTTGGGCAATGGTCTACAAAAATTATTTTATCTGCCGGAAGCACACACTGATTTTCTATTTTCCGTACTGGGAGAAGAGCTTGGTTTGATCGGCGTTATAGTCGTTATTGCCTTGTTTACGACGCTGATTTTTCGTGGCTTCGCTATTGGCCAGCAAGCAGAGCAAGCCGGTGAACAATTTTCTGCCTTGGTGGCATATGGCTTAGCTATATGGTTTGGTTTCCAATCTTTTGTGAATATGGGTGTCAATATGGGCATCCTGCCGACTAAAGGCTTGACGCTGCCACTGATGAGTTATGGCGGCGGTAGCATGATCATTATGTGTGGTGCAATGGCTGTGCTGTTTCGCATTCATTACGAAGTGACAGAACTGCATAAGAGTAATGTGAAAGGAGCTCGGCGATGAGTGGCGCTATTGACAGCAATCGCACAGCCACCCCTGCTATCGTAATCATGGCCGGCGGCACCGGCGGACATGTATTCCCGGCATTGGCCGTAGCTGAGGAAATGCGCGCACGCGGTTGGCAAGTGAGCTGGCTGGGTACTCGCAAAGGTCTGGAAGGTCGTGTGGTTCCCGCACACAAGATTGACATTGACTGGTTATCCGTAGAAGGCATGCGGGGTAAAGGGCTGTTGTCTAAATTCACAGCTGTTTGGCGATTGGCACAAGCTTGCTTGCAAGCGCGGCGTATTTTGCGTCAACGCAAACCCGATGTAGTTTTGGGTATGGGCGGATTTGTCGCCGGTCCGGGTGGTTTGATGGCAAAAGTGCTGGGCATCCCACTGGTGATACACGAACAAAATAGAATCCCCGGCACCACCAATCGTTGGCTGGTAAAGCTGGCGGCGAGCAAAGTTTTAGAAGCTTTTCCCGGCAGTTTTTCTGCATCGATTAATGCTATCTGCACCGGAAATCCATTACGTAAGGCATTTAATGGATTGTCTGAAAAAGCCGAATGGACGCCTGCGTCTCAACGTGCTTTAAGAGTTTTGGTGTTGGGTGGCAGCCAAGGCGCAAAAGTCTTGAACGACAACGTTCCGGACGCATTGGCCGGCTTAAGCAATTTAGACATTAAACATCAGACTGGCAATGCCATGCAGGCTGAAGTGGTAGATCGCTACCAACGTCTGGGGGTTAATGCAGAGATTTTGGCGTTTATCGAAGATATGGCCGCTGCCTACCAATGGGCAGATTTAATTATCTGCCGTGCTGGTGCAATGACTGTGAGTGAAGTCGCAGCTTGCGGCTTACCGGCCATTTTTGTTCCTCTATTAAATGCAATAGACGACCATCAAACGGCTAATGCCCACTATTTATGCGAGAGCGGCGCGGCTTTGTTGCTAGCGCAGCCCGAATTAAACGCAAGTAACTTGCGCAAACTGATTGAACAAACTATGACCTCTTTACCTATGATGAGCCGGACAGCTAAAAGCCTAGCCAAGCTCAATGCCACGCAAGCTGTAGCCGATATTTGTGCAGCAGAGGCTAGGCTATGAATAACCCTAGTATTCATCCCGCACAAGTGCTCGGTAGCATCGATAGAATTCATTTTGTCGGTATCGGTGGTACAGGCATGAGCGGCATAGCCGAAGTTTTATCGAATTTGGGCTATAGCGTTTCCGGCTCAGACATCAAAGCCTCGGCGGTTACCGATCATCTACAACGCATGGGCGTAAAAGTCTTTTTTGGACATACTGCCGAAAACGTGGCCAATGTGGATGTAGTTGTCACATCAACCGCCGTTGATCGCAAAAATCCGGAAATTACTACCGCTTATGAAAACCGTATTCCGGTGATTCCTAGAGCGGAAATGTTGGCTGAACTGATGCGTTTTCGTTTTGGTATTGCGGTTGCCGGCACCCACGGTAAAACCACGACGACCAGTTTGACAACCATGATGCTGGCCGAGGGTGGATTAGATCCAACATTTGTGATTGGTGGTCGACTGAATAGCGCCGGCACCAATGCCAAACTGGGGCTAGGTAAGTATCTGATCGCCGAAGCTGACGAAAGCGATGCTTCGTTTTTATATTTGCAACCGATGATGGCGATTGTCACCAACATCGATCAGGACCATATGGAAACCTATGGCGGTAGCTACGATCGCCTGAAAGATACCTTTGTAAAATTTCTACATCAACTGCCTTTTTACGGATTGGCAGTATTGTGTATTGACGATGAGGGTGTTCGCGAAATTTTGCCATCAATTTCCAAGCCGGTGAAAACCTATGGTGTTGCTGAAGCAGCCGATGTGCGAGCTATCGAGATTCACCAAGATGGTTTGCAAACGCATTTCACTGTGGTGCGCTGGGATGATCTACCGGCGTTAAGAGTGACATTGAATTTGCCCGGCTGGCATAACATGCTCAATGCCTTGGCAGCCATCACAATAGCTACTGCATTGGGCGTGAATGATGCGGCCATTGTAAAAAGCTTGGCGGAATTCAACGGTGTCGGTAGACGTTTTCAAATTAACGGTGATCTGGCTGTCGATGGCGGCAAACTGACTTTAGTGGATGATTACGGCCATCACCCGCGTGAACTGGCAGCAACCTTGGAAGCCTTGCGTCAAGCCTGGCCCGATCGTCGCAAAGTGGTGGTGTTTCAACCACATCGGTACACACGGACCCGCGACTTGTTTGAAGATTTTGTTGAAGTGCTGTCCAGTGTTGATGTTTTAATTTTATTGGATGTTTATCCGGCCGGGGAAGCCCCAATCAACGGTGCCGACGGTAAAGCCTTAAGTCGCTCCATCCGTATTCGCGGCCAAGTCGATCCTGTCTTTGTACAAAATCGCGATGATTTAGCCACCATTTTGGCAGGCATCGTCCAAAAGGATGATGTGTTACTGACTATGGGGGCCGGTAATGTGGCTCAAATCGCCGCTGAGTTGCCACAAAAATTGCAGGAGGCGTTGGCATGCTGACAGCGCCAAAATTAAGAGGCACTTTGCTCAACAACGAACCGCTGGCCAAATACACTAGCTGGCGTGTTGGTGGTCCTGCGCAGCGTCTGTATATACCGGAAGACAAAGCTGATCTGATCGAGTTTATCGCCAGCCTGCCGGAAGGTGAGCCTCTGGTTTGGATAGGACTCGGGAGTAATTTACTGGTGCGTGATGGCGGTGTGCGCGGCACTGTTATCAATACCCGCAGTCGCCTGAAGGACATGAAATTGATTGATTCCGGGCGGGTCTATGTTGAAGCTGGCATACCCTGCGCACATGTAGCTCGATTTTGTAGCGATTTAGGTTTGACCGGTGCGGAATTTTTAGCGGGTATCCCAGGCACTATGGGTGGCGCGCTGAGGATGAATGCCGGTGCCTTCGGTGGCGAAACCTGGAGCATAGTCGATCGGGTAGAAATGATCAATCTGCATGGCGAGGTCATCGAGCGTGATCATCATGAATTTGAAGTCGCTTATCGATCCGTCAAAGGCTTGGAAAATGAATGGTTCTTGTCGGCACAATTGAAGCTGGCAACCGGCAATAGTCAAACCAGTCAGCAACAAATCAAAGCCTTATTGGAAAAACGTAATACCACCCAGCCGACTAATAAACCGACCTGCGGCTCCGTGTTTAAAAATCCGCCCGGTGATTTTGCTGCACGCTTGATCGAAAGCTGCGGCCTGAAAGGTTTTACAGTCGGTGGGGCAGTGGTATCTGAAAAGCACGCCAATTTCATTGAGAACAAAGGAAACGCCACTGCTGTGGATATTGAAACCTTGATCGAACATATTCAAAACCAGGTGCAAGTTCAGTTTGGTATCGCTTTACAGACCGAAGTCTGTCGGATAGGTGAAAAAGCATGAAAGCACTGAAAATAACCAATGCGGCAGATTTCGGTAAAGTTGCAGTACTGATGGGCGGTTCTGCTGCAGAGCGCGAGATTTCCTTGAATAGCGGAAATGCAGTGTATCAAGCGCTGAAAAATCAAGGCGTAGATGTGGTTGCTGTTGATGTGATCGCTAGTCCGATCGAGGCCTTGTCTGCTGTAAAAGTCGATCGGGTCTTCAACATTATTCATGGCCGTGGTGGCGAAGATGGTGTGCTGCAGGCTGTATTAGAGGTTTTGGGGCTACCTTATACCGGGTCCGGTGTCATGGCTTCGGCGTTAAGCATGGACAAACTGCGTACCAAGTTGTGTTGGCAGGGCATGGGTTTGTCTACACCTAAATGGTTTGTCATGCAAAGTGCACAAGACATAGACAGCTGTATAGCTGCTCTAGGTTTTCCGCTGATTGTGAAGCCGGCCCAGGAAGGCTCTAGCATAGGCATGAGTAAAGCCAATAACCAAGATGAGCTGACGAAGGCTTTTACATTAGCGCAACAATATCAATGCGATGTATATGCCGAGCAATGGGTTCAAGGTCAGGAATATACCGTTGGCGTATTGGATGGCGAAGCACTTCCCGTCATCCGTTTGCAAACCCCAAACGAATTTTATGATTTTGATGCCAAATACCGGGCTAACACCACGCAATACCATTGTCCATGTGGTCTGAGTATAGAAAGCGAACAACAATTGCAGGCATTGGCTGTTAAAGCCTGCCAAGGTTTGGCTATTGAAGGCTGGGCCCGAGTCGATGTTTTTATTGACGCTAACGGTAGTTCGCAACTCATCGAAGTCAACACTGTGCCGGGGATGACAGATCATAGTCTGGTGCCGATGGCGGCAAAAGTCGCAGGTGTGGATTTTAATGAGTTGGTATGGCGTATCCTGGAAACCAGTCTGGTAGATTAAAACATGGCTGGATTGAAATTTATCGGGTTTGTTTTGCTGGTTTTTGCCGGTAGCTGGTATGGCTGGCAACGTATGCACAATCAAGATGCCATCAGCAAGCCGATACGCTATGTAAAGATAGAAGGGGCGTTTCAGTACACCAGTAAGGACAGATTAAAAGCGGTGCTCACACCTGAGATGAAGCGGGGGTTTTACCATGCTGATATGGATAACATCCATCATTTGATCAGTCATTTGCCTTTGGTGGAAAAAGTGGATGTAAAGCGGGTATGGCCGGATGCGGTGCATATTAAGATCACTGAACAAACGCCGATTGTGCGTTGGGGGGATCACGCGTTGCTTAACAAACAGGGGGATGTGTTGACACCCGACAATATCAGCGAATTTAAAAATTTGCCGATAATTACCGGTCCCGAGGGGCAGGAAAAGAAATTATTGGAAATCATGAAGGGTATTTACATCGTATTAAAGGATAAATCGATGCAATTGGCTGAGTTCCATGTCAATGATAGGCGGGCCTGGCAAATTAAGCTCGCTAACGGTCTGGAGATGCAGTTAGGTAGAAAGGCACCGTTGGAGAATATGCAGCGCTTTTTGAAAACCATGGATTTGTTGGGTGAAGAGCAACTGGCCATGATAGCCAGCGTTGATACTCGATATCCCAATGGCTATGCCGTAACCTGGAAACCGGATACACCTAAAATCGATTGGAAAGCAGTTACAGAGAAACACACGGAAGTAGACGGTACAGTACCGTCAGGTACGGACGCCGGAAAAATTAAATCCTGATTTACTTATGCCCTTAGGGGTGAACGCTTATAGAGCAAAAAAAATGGCCAAAAAGACAGATCGAAATTTATTAGTGGGCTTGGACATCGGCACGTCGAAAGTGGCAGCTATAGTCGGTGAATTCCGTGGCGGTGACGAAATTGAAGTCATCGGTATCGGCACCGCACCCTCCAAGGGCCTGAAAAAAGGTATCGTGGTTAACCTGGAATCTACCGTACATTCCATTCAACGCGCGATCGAAGAAGCGGAATTGATGGCCGGATGCCAGATAAAATCTGTATTTGCCGGTATTGCCGGTAGTCACATCAAAAGCTTGAATTCGCACGGTATCGTAGCGATAAGGGAAAAAGAAGTGACGCAGCATGATATCGATCGAGTCATCGATTCTGCGCGTGCCGTGGCGATTCCGGCCGATCAGAAAATCTTGCACATTTTGCCGCAGGAGTTTGTGATCGACCAGCAGGAAGGTATCAAGGAACCTATCGGCATGTCCGGTATTCGGCTGGAGGCCAAAGTGCATATGGTCACCAGCAGCGTCAGCGCCGAACAAAACATCGTCAAATGTATCCGCCGCTGTGGTCTGGATGTGGATGATATCGTTCTGGAACAACTTGCCTCTTGTTCTGCGGTACTGACTGATGATGAAAAGGATTTGGGCGTATGTTTGATAGATATCGGCGGCGGCACCACTGATCTGGCGATATTTTCCGAAGGAGCTATCAAGCATACGGCGGTGATTCCTATCGCCGGCGATCAAGTCACCAACGACATCGCCGTCGCATTAAGAACGCCGACCAAGAATGCTGAGGAAATTAAGCGGCAGCATGCCTGTGCATTGACCGATATGGCCGATCCTCAGCATATGATCAATGTACCCAGTATTGGTGATCGCGAACCGCGCAAAATCTCTGCTCAGAATCTAGCTGAAATCGTTGAGCCGCGTTACGAGGAGTTAATGTTGTTGGTGCAGGCGGAACTAAGAAGGAGTGGTTACGAAGATTTGATCGCTGCCGGCATGGTTATCACTGGCGGTAGTTCACAAATAAGGGGGTTGACGGAACTGGCTGAGGAAATTTTCCACATGCCGGTCCGTATGGGTACACCGTTACATGTGTCAGGGTTGACTGATGTGGCGCATAACCCGATTTACTCGACTGCGGTAGGTTTGCTGATTTACGGCAAAGATCATCATGGTCGTGCATTAGGTTTAAACAATGACGGCGCCAGTCTGTGGTCAAATATCAAAAACTGGTTTCAAGGTAATTTTTAATATATGTGTGTCTGGAGGGTGTGAAAATGAAATATGAATTAATGGACAATAGTGGCAATGCCGTTATCAAAGTCATTGGTGTAGGCGGTGGCGGCGGTAACGCCGTTAATCATATGATAGAAACCGGTATTGATGGCGTGGAGTTTATTTGTGCCAATACCGATGCTCAGGCACTGAGACAAATGAATGTCGATAGTATCGTGCAATTGGGTGTGGAATTGACCAAAGGCCTGGGTGCTGGCACCCGTCCTGAAGTGGGTCGAGCAGCTGCGGAAGAAAACCGCGAGCGTATCCGTGAAGTCATCCAGGGTGCCGATATGGTGTTTTTGACCGCAGGTATGGGCGGCGGAACAGGTACCGGCGCAATAACCGTTTTTGCTGAAGAAGCTAAAGAAATGGGCGTGCTGACGGTGGCTGTGGTTTCCAAGCCTTTTGATTTTGAAGGTACCAAGAAAAAATCTGTGGCTGAAAGTGGCCTGCGCGATCTGGAAAAGTTGGTTGATTCTCTGATCATTATTCCTAACCAAAAACTGTTGCCTACCTTAGGTAACAACCGCTCGTTGGTGGAATCTTTCCGCGTTGCCAACGATGTGCTACTGGATGCTGTACAAGGCATTACAGAGTTAATTACCCATCCAGGCTTGATGAACGTGGATTTTGCCGACGTCAGAACCGTGATGTCCAATATGGGTAGCGCGATTATGGGTACCGGTGTGGCGAATGGTGAAAACCGCGCGCGATTAGCGGCAGAAAAAGCCATTGCCTGTCCCTTGTTGGAAGACATTAATCTACAAGGCGCACGGGGTATTCTGGTTAACGTTACCTCTAACGGCGATCTGGGGCTGAACGAGTTTGACGAAATCGGCAGCATCATGCATGCTTTCGCATCCGACGATGCCGACATCAAAATCGGTATGGCGGTCAATTCGTCCATGGGCGATGAAGTGAAAGTCACCGTGGTTGCTACCGGTATGGGTGAAAGAGCCAAAGTCAATGCACCCATCAAGCTGGTGCAAAAAGTGGCTGCAGGTGAAATCAATTACGACCAATTGCAAAAACCCACTGTTATGCGTCAAAAACCTGAAGCACCTACCCGGGAAACTCGTTTTGGCGCGCAACCTAAATCTGATGCCGATCTGGAGTACTTGGATGTACCTGCGTTTTTAAGACGTCAGGCCGACTAAAAGCATCATGCCTCCGCGGGGAGCTATTAGGTAAAATATGATAGACTCCCCTGCTTCGTTTTATTTATCTGTCGGCTTTTAATGATCAAACAACGCACTCTTAAAAACACTATCCGAGCCACTGGCGTTGGCTTGCACACAGGCGACAAAGTCTATCTGACCTTACACCCGGCCGAAGTCAATACCGGGATTCGTTTCCGTCGCACGGATCTGGAAACTCCGGTCATGATAGAGGCGCGCCCAGAGAATGTGGGAGAAACCATGCTTTCTACCACCTTGACTCGTGGCGATATCAAAGTCTCGACCGTAGAACATTTATTGTCGGCCATGGCCGGTTTAGGCATTGATAACGCAATTGTCGATGTTAGCGCACCGGAAGTGCCTATCATGGATGGTAGTGCGGGCCCATTCGTTTTTTTACTGCAATCAGCAGGCGTGGTCGAGCAGGACGCACCCAAACATTACATTCGCATCAAGCGCGCTATTAAGGTAGAAGATGCCGACAAATGGGCTGCTTTCGAGCCTTTCGATGGCTTTAAAGTCACTTTTACCATTGATTTTGAACATCCTGCGTTTTCCGATCATTTGAAAACCGCTGTGATGGATTTTTCGTCAACGACCTTTGTTAAGGAAGTTAGTCGCGCACGTACCTTTGGTTTCATGCGGGATATTGAGTTTTTGCGGGAAAACAATCTGGCGTTGGGCGGTAGTCTGGATAATGCCATCGTTGTGGATGATGACAAGGTTTTAAATGAAGATGGTCTGCGATACGCTGACGAATTTGTAAAACACAAAATTCTCGATGCGATAGGTGATTTGTATTTATTAGGACACAGCCTGATTGGTGAATACAAAGGCTTCAAATCCGGTCATGCGTTAAACAATAAATTGTTGTTGACCTTGCTGGAAAATAAAGATGCCTGGGAAATGGTAACTTTCGACAGTCTTGATCAAGCGCCGATTTCATTCATGCGTTCTGCGCAAACGTCTGCCTCGATAGCTGACTAGGTAGATAATTGAACACATTGAAGTCTGCTTTTTTAGCAGCAGGCTTCAGTCTTTACTTCGCTTTAACAAGGTTTTGGCTAAATTTGCCAAAGCTAAATCCAAAACATCATTGCTTTTATCATTGACCTGGCTCAAAATTGCTAAAACAGTATCGTTACTAGGGAATTGTGCCCCTCGATGTACAGCGGGTATATCGACCGGTTGAGTTATTTTGACTTGTATCCGACTGATCTTTAGCCGGCCTGAGGTGTGCATTTTGCTTAGTATTTGTTCCTGGTAAAATCGAATTTGCGATGCCCAAACCGCCGAGTCGGTATAAACCAACAAAATAGCATCCTTTAACACACAATGCGTCGCATGTTCAGCTATGCTTATGGGTAATGCCATCCGAACAAGCCTTAGCAACTGTTGTTGTTCGGCGATGATTTCCAAGCATTTCACCATCGGCCTAAACTCAAAATCCAGGGCCGTCTTGAAAACTGATTTTTTTGAGCGATTCATACCCTTCCAAGTAACTTAAATAAGCGGTAACACAATGATGAAAACGTTTATACAAAAAGTGCTGACAGATGCAGACTACCAACCGGCTAGATTGCTAACCATATTAAGAGCCTTGCAAGCCGAATACCAGCACATACCGATAGATGCCATTGATATTTTGGCAGACGCGCTAAACATCCCCCGCACACAGATCATCGCGGTGGTCGAATTCTACAGTTTTCTGCATTTAACACCACAAGGTCGTTACGACATTTTAATCAGCGATTCAATTACCGATCGCATGCAGGGCAAAGAAAATCTGCTGGGTTACCTGTCCAGCGCTCTTAAGGTAAAAGCGGGGCAAGTGCGTGACGACGGACTCGTCAGTCTTAATAATACCTCCTGCACCGGCATGTGCGATCAGGGGCCAGCCGGACTTGTCAACGGACACGCATTGACCAAACTGGACAGACCCCGTATCGACGAAATTGCGGCATTAGTGGAACAGCAAAAACCGCTTGGCGAATGGCCGCCACATTTGTTTGCAGTGGACGATAACATTTATAAAGCCGGTTTGTTACTGAATGGGCCTATTGAAAATGGAGCAGCCATTCAGGCCACATATACTCGTGGCATAAACAATACGCTGGAAGAGCTTGATCGTGCCGGATTACGTGGACGCGGTGGTGCCGGCTTTAAAACCGCGATGAAATGGCGCTTCTGTGCTGAAGAGCCAAGCGAGCAACACTTTGTGGTCTGTAATGCTGATGAAGGAGAGCCGGGCACTTTTAAAGATAGAGTCTTATTAAACAGTCATGCCGAGCAAGTCTTTGAGGGTATGACTATTGCTGCAGCCATTATTGGTGCCAATCAGGGTTTTTTATATCTGCGTGGCGAATACTTACATATATTCGATAAGTTACAGGCTATTTTGCAGCAGCGTCGTAATGCTGGACTGTTAGGCGCTAATATTCTTGGTCAAGGTCTTGATTTTGATATAGAAATTCGGCTTGGTGCTGGCGCCTACATCTGCGGAGAAGAGTCGGCATTGATCGAGTCGATGGAAGGCAAGCCTGGCATACCCCGCAACCGTCCGCCTTATCCTGTTACTAGTGGTTATTTAAATCAACCCACCGTGGTTAATAACGTAGAGACTTTTCTTGCCGTCGCCAAAATTGCAATTGAGGGCGGAGACTGGTTTGCCAGTTTTGGTACTGAAAAATCTGCCGGTAGCAAAATATTAAGCATTTGTGGAGATTGTAGCCGACCTGGCATTTATGAATATCCCTTCGGTGTCAGCATAGAACAAATTCTGGCTGATTGCGGGGCATCGAATGTTTTAGGCATTCAGGTTGGTGGTCCATCCGGTACTTTTATTTCTAACCAAGAATTTAATCGTCAACTGGCGTTTGAAGATCTGGCCACTGGCGGTTCGTTCATTATTTTCAATAATAGCCGCAACATTCTCGAAATCGTGCAAAATT
The DNA here is from genome assembly GCF_001644015.1 of Methylomonas lenta. Taxonomy (GTDB): domain Bacteria; phylum Pseudomonadota; class Gammaproteobacteria; order Methylococcales; family Methylomonadaceae; genus Methylomonas; species Methylomonas lenta. The sequence goes on along the minus strand of NZ_LUUI01000151.1, from coordinate 8,783 downwards.
TCACACACTTTTTTGCCCATGAAAGCTGCGGTTTTTGTACGCCGTGTCGAGTCGGTACCGCTTTGCTGAAAAAGCAGTTGGATAAAATCATCGAAGGTCATGGCTCAGCCGGCGACGTAGTCGAGCTGGAAAGTTTGTGTCAATTGGTAAAAAGTAATAGCCACTGTGGTTTGGGACAAACAGCTGCCAACCCGATTTTATCGACCTTGCAACGTTATCCGGATGTATATGAAAAGCAGTTGAAAAGTATCAGCTACGAACCCGGTTTTGATCTGGATGGCTCATTGGAAATTGCTCGCCGCATGGCGCATCGAGACGATGCCGCCGCGCACTTGTCTCAAGTGGAGGATTAAAATGTCAGGCACTATCAATATCGACGGCCAAAATATTCCATTCGAGGAAGGCCAAACCATAATCGAGGCTGCAACCGCAGCGGGTGTATATATTCCGCATCTATGCCATCAACCCGGCTATACCCCGCATGGTAGCTGTAAGGTTTGCACGGTTAATGTCAACGGACGTAACTGCTCAGCCTGCACATTTCCTGCTGTAGAGGGGCAAACGATAGTCAATAACAGTGCGGAATTGGAGCAGGATAGACGCCGCATGACGCAAATGTTGTTCGTGGAAGGCAATCATTTCTGTCCGTCTTGTGAAAAAACCGGTAACTGTCAATTACAAGGTGTGGCCTATCATTTGAATATGCTGGATAACCACTTCCCACATTTTTTTGCAAATCGGGAAATGGACGCTTCGCACCCGGATATTTTGATCGATCACAATCGCTGTATTTTCTGTAACTTATGCGTGCGGGCTAGTCGTGAAAAAGACGGCAAAAACGTATTTGGTATTAGCGGACGTGGCATCAACAAACGACTGATTATCAATTCAGATAGCGGGCAATTGAAAGACAGCGACATCGATGTTAACGATTGTGCCGCCCACATTTGCCCAACCGGCGCTATTTTAATCAAGCGCACGGGTTATCAAGTCCCCATCGGTAAACGTATTTACGATCATCACGACATTAGTGAAGTCGCTTTAATGGAGGAGCGCGAACATGGCAAATAAAATCAAAGTGGCAACCACCTCATTGGCCGGTTGCTTCGGTTGCCACATGTCGTTTCTCGATCTTGACGAGCGTTTAATAGCCCTGGCTGAAGTAGCCGAATTCGACCGTTCCCCCATTACCGACATTGAACATTGCGGCCCTTGTGATATCGGCCTGATTGAAGGCGGGGTTTGCAATTCCGAAAACGTACACGTGCTGCGTGAATTTCGCAAAAACTGCAAGATATTGGTTGCGGTGGGAGCTTGTGCAATTAACGGTGGCCTACCGGCGATGCGCAATCACATTTCCCTGGAAGACTGTTTGCTGGAGGCCTATCGGGATGGCATAGGCGTGGAAAACGCACAAATCCCCAATGATCCGGAACTACCTTTATTACTGGACAAAGTTCACCCGATACATGAAGTGGTCAAAGTCGATTATTACCTCCCTGGCTGCCCGCCCTCTGCCGATGTATTCTGGGCTTTTTTGACCGCATTGCTGGAAGGCCGTGAGCCCTCGTATCCTTACGAATTGGTTCATTACGATTAAAAGGCCCGGGCCTTGCCCAGCCAAAATACACAAGAGAGACTGATTATGTACGAACATCTCGAAACCGCAGAAAATCCCACTACATTGAAACGTGTCGTTGTTGACCCTGTTTCCCGCGTCGAAGGTCACGGCAAAGTCACTCTGCTGCTGGATGAAAACAACAAAGTACAGCAAGCAAGATTGCATATCGTTGAATTCCGTGGCTTTGAAAAATTTATTCAAGGCCGCCCTTACTGGGAATTGCCGGTACTGGTACAGCGATTGTGCGGTATTTGTCCGGTCAGCCACCATTTGGCCGCTGCTAAAGCCATCGATCAATTGGTGGGAGTCGACCCCGAAAATCTGACGCCAGCCGCTGATAAATTGCGCCGTTTGCTGCATTTCGGTCAAGTATTACAATCGCATGCGCTGCATTTTTTTCACCTATCCAGTCCGGATTTACTGTTTGGCTTTGAAAGCGAGATCAGTAAACGTAGCATCATCGCCGTGCTAGCCAACTATCCCGAGATAGGCTTACAAGGTGTCAAGCTGCGTAAATACGGCCAGGAAGTGATACGCATGGTTTCAGGCAAACGTATACACGGCACAGGTGCAATTGCTGGCGGCATGAATAAAGCCTTGAGCAAGGAAGAACGGGATTATTTACTGCAGGATATTGAGCAAATCATTACTTGGTCAGCCGCCGCTGTTGCGCTGATCAAGAAAGTCCATACCTCCAATCTGCCGTATTACGATGATTTTGCTACCATCCGTAGCAATTATTTGGGGTTGACTAAAACCAATGGCGCTCTGGAGCTTTATCACGGCGGCATACGCGCCAAAAATGACCGTGGCGAAACCTTGGTGGATCATTTCGATTACTGTAATTACACCGATTTGATACACGAAGAAGTGCGCTCCTGGAGCTACATGAAATTCCCCTATTTGACATCGATCGGCAAAGACCAAGGTTGGTATCGCGTAGGACCTTTGGCGCGCGTGAACATCTGCGACTTTATCGACACGCCGATGGCAGAAGCCGCTCGGGTGGAATTCAAGCAGCATAGCGGCGAAGCCATGGTGCACAGTACACTGGCCTTTCATTGGGCACGCATGATCGAAGTCCTTCACTGTGCGGAAAGTATCAAAACCTTGCTGCACGATCCTGACATCATGAGTAATGACTTGATGGCAACCGGCGAAAAACGTTACGAAGGCATTGGGGTGATCGAAGCGCCACGCGGCACCTTGTTGCATCATTACCAAGTCGATGAAAACGACATTGTCACTAAAGCCAACCTGATTGTGTCTACTACCAACAACAACATGGGTATGAATGAATCGGTGCGACAAGTAGCGGCTGAATATCTATCCGGCCAGGAGTTAACCGAACCTTTGTTAAATAATCTGGAAGTGGCTATTCGCGCTTACGACCCATGCTTGTCCTGTGCAACGCATGCTGTGGGTAAAATGCCGTTACAGCTGGAATTAATCGCTGCAGACGGGCAAATGGTCGATAAGCTGGTTCGCCACAGTGATGGCCGCTTCGAGCATTGATTAAAACTATGAAACCGATATTGGTATTCGGCTACGGTAATCTCAGTCGTGGTGACGATGCGGTAGGCCCATTGTTACTGGAATATCTGGAGGAATTTGTTGATCTGACACAGATTGAATTGCTCTGCGATTTCCAGCTACAGATCGAACATGCGCTTGATTTGCAGGGGCGTGAATTAGTGGTGTTTGTTGATGCCTCGGTAGCAGGGGAGAGCGCTTTCGCATTCAAGCCCCTGCAAGCCTGCCGTGACAACAGCTACACCACGCATGCCATGAGTCCGGCATCTTTGTTGCAGGTTTATGAAAGCGTCACCGGCCAGACAGCTCCACCCAGTTTTTTATTCAGTATCAAAGCAGAATCATTTGAACTGGGTGAAGCCTTGAGTCCGGCCGCCAGCAAAAACCTGCAACAAGCCTGCCGGTTTGCCGAAAATTTGTTGACTCTTCCGGTTGCCGAAATTCTTGCAGCTTCATGCAGCGCAGAGTGCGCCTAAATCCATACTAAAGTAGCCCCCCATCCAGCTAAGGTGATGGTTGAGGAGCAGATTTTTATCAAAAGTGACATGACGCTGTTTAGAGAGCTCATTGCCGCGAATGAAAAATACTTACCTGAACTTAGTAATTTCATTTGTATACTTCAATTATAGTTGTATAGTAATAGCATGAATAAAGAACTTGCTAATTCACTTTTTGAATCACTGTCATCCGGTGTTCGATTGGATGTATTTCGGTTATTGGTCAAACATGCGCCAACCGGTTTGGTTGCCGGGGAAATTGCCAGCGAATTGGCTTTACCGCCAACCAATCTGTCATTTCATCTGAAAGCTATGACGCATACGGGCTTGGTCAACGTCACCCAAGAAGGACGCTATCAACGTTACCGAGCCAATTTAACCGTCATGCAGTCGCTAATCGATTATCTGACGGCCGAATGCTGCACAGGTCATCCGGAACTTTGTCTCGATACCGGTGAAGCTTCGGGGTGTTGTGATAGCGACTAATTTTTTCCATCTACAGCTACGAACTATCCACCATGAATGTTTTATTTTTATGTACCGGCAATTCCTGTCGTTCTTTGCTGGGAGAAGCCACTTTTAATCATTTGGCCCCAGAAGGTTGGCATGCGATCAGCGCGGGTAGCAAGCCCATCGGTCGTTTAAACAGCGGAGCCGTGGCTTTACTTGAAGAAAAAGGGATCTCGACCGAAGGCTATTACAGCAAATCCTGGAACGATTTACCTGTCACACCGGACATCGTCATCAGCGTCTGCGGCAATGCCGCTAACGAAACCTGTCCCGCCTATCTTGGCCCGATCATGCGTGCACATTGGGGGGTGGAAGACCCGGCACACGCGGAAGGTACCGAAGCCGAAATCAAAGCGGCATTTGAGACCGCTTATGGCATTTTGCGTCACCGCATCGAGACATTTCTGGCCTTGCCATTAGATGAACTGAAGAACGATCCAGCACGTCTGAAAGCTGAACTGGATCGAATCGGCACCTTGTTACCTTGATTATTGGGAGTTTGTTATGAGCACTATTCATATTTTTGATCCTGCCTTATGTTGCAGCACTGGCGTCTGCGGTGTGGACGTCGATCAGCAATTGGTCGATTTTTCCGCCGACCTGGATTGGGCCAAACAAAATGGCGCTCAAATCGAGCGTTTTAATCTGGCTCAACAACCGATGGCTTTCGCCGAAAACGCAGTAGTAAAAGCTTTTCTGGAACGTTCCGGTGCAGAAGCCTTGCCTTTGATTTTGGTCGATGGTGAGGTGGCTTTAGCCGGTCGTTACCCTAATCGTACTGAATTAGCACGTTGGACTGGCATGGTTGCCACTGAAGAAAAGTCTGAGTCCGGTTGCTGCGGTGGTAGTCGTTGCTGCTGATTGATCGCTGCCTGAGGGCAGGCTAATCCAGTTTAGCAAGTGCTGCCAGCCCCCTGGTTGGTGCATTCTTGGGTGATCGGTTGCTGGGCGTTATTCCAGAGGGTGTGCTGCTACCCTTTCTCGCCTTGATCCAGCTGATTTCGGCAATAAAAGTGTGGCGTCACCATTAGGAGTTGCTGTTATGACCGAACTAGATTTTCTCGACCAACCGCCCCGTTTTTTGTTTTTTACCGGTAAGGGCGGTGTCGGCAAGACGTCTATCGCTTGCGCTACTGCCATACAACTGGCGGATGCCGGACGACAGGTATTGCTGGTCAGCACCGACCCGGCGTCGAATGTCGGCCAGGTTTTCGGTATCAGTATTGGCAACCAAATTACCCCTATTGCAGCGGTAGCAGGTTTGGCCGCATTGGAAATCGATCCGCAAGCTGCAGCACAAGCCTACCGTGATCGTATCGTTGGCCCTGTGCGAGGCGTATTGCCTGAAACCGTGGTGAAAGGTATTGAAGAACAATTGTCCGGCGCCTGCACCACTGAAATTGCCGCCTTCGATGAATTCACCGCCCTGCTAACCGATTCAACCCTTACGGCAGATTACGACCATATCATTTTCGATACCGCCCCCACCGGCCATACCATCCGCCTATTGCAACTCCCCGGTGCCTGGACAGGCTTTCTCGATGAAGGCAAAGGCGATGCGTCCTGTCTTGGTCCCTTGGCTGGCCTGGAAAAACAACGTAGCCAATATAAGGAAGCCGTCGATGCACTTGCCGATCCGCAACGTAGTCGTTTGATTCTGGTCGCACGCGCTCAGCAATCGACCTTGCGAGAAGTAGCACGCACCCACGAAGAGTTGGACGCTATCGGCCTTACCCAGCAATATTTAGTCGTGAATGGCATTTTGCCTGAGGCTGAAGCGGGGCAAGATTCCTTGGCAATCGCTATTTGCCAGCGTGAACAACGGGCACTAGCCGAAATCCCTGAAGTGCTAAAGACGCTGCCCCTAGATTGCATCGAACTGAAACCGTTTAATCTGGTGGGTTTGGCGGCGCTAAGGCAATTGCTGACGACTGCCTTACTGACGAGCTCTGTCAGCGAGGTGGCGACACAGGCCATTCAGGTGCCCAATCTCGCAAAACTGGTCGATGAGATTGCGGTCGATGGTCATGGCTTGGTGATGTTAATGGGCAAAGGCGGCGTCGGTAAAACCACTCTAGCCGCCGCCGTAGCCGTGGAGCTGGCACAACGAGGTTTACCGGTACATCTCACCACCTCAGACCCTGCTGCCAATTTAACAGAAACACTAAACGGTGTATTGGATAATCTCACCGTCAGTCGTATTGATCCGCACGCCGAAACTGAACGCTATTGCCAACATGTGTTGGAAAGCAAAGGCGCTAATCTGGACGCACCGGGCAGAGCGCTTTTGGAAGAAGATTTGCGTTCGCCCTGTACCGAAGAGATTGCCGTATTCCAGGCTTTTTCACGCATCATCCGTGAAGCCGGTAAAAAGTTCGTGGTGATGGACACGGCACCGACCGGCCATACCTTGTTGCTGCTGGATGCAACGGGCGCTTATCACCGCGAAGTCAGTCGGCAGATGGGTAGCAATAGCCATTACCTGACACCGATGATGCAACTGCAAGACCCCAAACAAACCAAGGTACTACTAGTTACGCTTGCGGAAACCACGCCGGTATTGGAAGCAGCCAATCTGCAAGCCGATCTGCGTCGTGCCGGGATAGAGCCCTGGGCCTGGGTGATCAACAACAGCGTTGCTGCGACCACGGTGCATTCGTCGTTATTACGGCAACGTGCAGCGAATGAACTGCAAGAGATTGACGCGATAGTCCAGCAATACGCGCCGCGTTATGCCGTCGTACCGCTGTTGCGCGAAGAACCCGTCGGCGTTGATCGTTTGTTGGAACTAGCCGGCCATCATTGATGGTATCAGGGCGTTGCAATGACCGATAAGACCTATAACGTTTAATTCCTCTGTACGGGTAATTCGGCTTGTAGCATCATGGCTGCAGCCAGTGGGCCACTAATAAGAAGTACCGGTGATGATTACGCTGCTGAATGTGGTGTTTTTTTCAGAAAACAGCTATTTGCTGTGCAATAATTAAAATTCTAAATACGGCTACGAGTTATACCGAGTGAATTTAATGAACGGGCATGAAATAGCCAAAGCTAAAGCGGCGGCAACTTACAACACGGCGGCAGATTATTTTGACCACCCCGTGAGTTCTTTCTGGCATTGCTTTGGACGACAAACCATCGAACGTATGGCTTTACGTCCAGGGGACTCAGTTTTGGACGTTTGTTCAGGCAGTGGCGGCTCTGCACTGCCGGCAGCCGAGCAAGTGGGGTCGCAGGGCAAAGTCATCGCCGCAGACCTTGCGGAACGTTTGATTGCGTTAGCGAAAGCCAAGGCCGAAGTCAAAAAACTCGACAACATAGAATTTCGCGTAGCGGACATGCTTGACTTGGGGTATCCAGATGGCAGTTTCGATGCTGTGGTTTGCGTGTTTGGCATCTTTTTTGTACCGGATATGGCAGACGCCGTTAAGGAACTATGGCGCATGGTTAAACCCGGAGGTCGATTGGCTATCACCACTTGGGGACCTGATCTTTTTGAGCCAGCTAATAGTGCTTTTTGGGATGCCATAGGCAGCGCACGCCCAGATCTTCAGCGCAGCTTTAATCCATGGGATCGCATTTCAAAACCAGCAGGGTTGCGTGAGCTGTTCGCTGAAGCGGGTATATATGCTGATGACATTCTGGCGGAAAGTGGCATGCATGCTTTGAATTCGCCAAATGACTGGTGGGCCATTGCTATGGGTAGTGGATATCGCGGGACCCTTGCGCAATTAGACGTCGAAACGTTTGAACGAGTGCGTAATGCCAATCTATCCTGTCTTCATCGCGAGCAGGTTACGTCGATTAACACCAATGTAGTTTATGCAATTGCAACTAAACGTTGACAATTAAAATTCATCAATTAAGCCATCAGCGCGGTAGGATGCGGTGAGGCACGAACCGCATCGATCGAGTTATTCTCCTGCGGATACCTTATAAAAATCAATATCATTACCCCAGTTTTCAGGATAAAGGCCACGTTGCACATAACCATGAAAACTTGAGTGCGTCCAATCTTTCACGCGTTCCACCCAACCATGCTTGACCGGATTCCAATGGATATAGTCGACATGCTGCTGATAATCGGCTTCGTCGCGAATTAGATGCTCCCAAAACCGTCGCTGCCATAAGCCACGTTCGCCCCGCTTATCGCGGCTTTTGGAGATCCTTTCACTTTTTGTGATATTGCGGGAAAAATAGGCTTTGATCAATCCCCAGCGAGTTGAAAAGTCAGAGTCACCCATCGGCAAAGTCAAGATGCAATGAAGGTGTTCTGGTAAAATAACAACGGAATCAATCTTATAAGGGTGCTTGGCTTTAACATGAGAAAAGGCCTCTCGCAGCAGGTCAATCCGATCCGTTAACAGCCGATTGTCATGGCGCTCAGCCAAATTAACCGTAAAAAACCATGTAGCGCCGGGATGCCGAAAGCGACGATATTCTGTCATCGTTTTATTTTATGCTATTAATTTTGTCGAGCGATGCGGTTCGTGCCTCACCGCATCCTACCTGTGTGTCAGCTTTATGGCAAACATCAGCCATTTGGAAATATTGCGGATACGGCCGCTTGGGGTCGCCATGGATAGCTATCCATAGCGACCCCTGGACTAAACCGCTTCGCG
>NZ_LUUI01000150.1 GCF_001644015.1 Methylomonas lenta | reverse complement strand
GTTATTTAACCCCAATATGGCCCTGAGCGATGTTTCTAGGCCGTTACAGTTAACCCGCAAACAAGCGTTTATTGGTAATTCAGACCTTTATCCCCAAAACCTGTGGATAACATTGTGACAAATGGGTGACAAACCGCCCTAACCCCGCGTTAGATAACAAGGAAGCTTAAAATGGCTAAAAATTGGTCAGACCTGAAACTGGAACTTTCGCAACCGCCCTGCTCTATCGACCAAGCTGTAGAACGGCTGCTGCTGGTGTTGAACGATAAAAATAAACTGGTCATTGCCGCCTTACCGGCAGAAAACCTCTGCGACCTCTACCACACAATCGGCATGGCGATCAAAAATGCCTGGCTGCATAAACCAGATAATCAATTACTGGCTTCGTGCGGCACATCTCAGCCTGATGATGCTTCTTCGGTGATAATTAGCGAATTATGGCAAGCGTTACAACCATGAGAAGGCAAAATGGGCATACAGGATCGAGATTACTACTGGGAAAAACATAAGGAAGCGTCAAAAGCCACTAACCGGGATTCATTTGATAGCCTGCTCAACAAATCACCTCAACGTTATCGCCATAATGCCCGGAAAAGCAGTGGTATTCGTTACCTCCTGTATATTGGTCTGATGATGGGAACGCTGTGGTTCTGCGCAGACGCTTTCTTAAAATACAATTCCATAAAAAAAGCATCAGTACCACTGCAGCATGAAATTATTTATATTCCTGTAGCGGCCCCCACCCAAGTACCGGAATCAGCAAATCCAGTACAGTCACGACCGGTCATCAACAATGCCAGAACCCATTCTAGTGGCGTCATCATAAAGGCCGACGCCAAAGGGCATTTCAGAGGCACGGTATTAATCAATAACGTACCCATGCCTTTTCTAATCGATACCGGAGCCACTGATACAGTTATCCCCTTCAAAATGGCGGTTGCCGCAAAATTGCCTTATGGTGCATACGTCCAAACAAGTACAGCCGGCGGCAAAATTGCAGTGCGCGAGACATTAATTAAAAGCCTAAAGCTTGGTAATGCTGAAGTCCTCAACCTCAATGCACAAATGAATGACTATTTAGATGAAGTCTTGATTGGTATGAGTACCTTAAGGTATTTCAAGATGACTCAAAACGAGGGCACCATGACATTAATCGCTAACGCCCAACCTTCCGGGATACAAAATTTCCAGAACTCTACGTTCAAAAGCGAAACAGCTCAAAAAGCTGAGAAAATGCAAACCAACATCAAGAAAACGGTGAACTGCGATAAAAACAAAGTATGCACCACGAAATACAGCGACCATTAGCCACGATCAATATTCAAGTAATTTTGTGTACAAGGTCACAGTTACATCTCTATATTTTGTATTAAACTCAGAACCGTTAGACAGCATGAAATAGCAATACATATTGAACGACTTCTGATAAATCCTTAAAGCGAGGAGGTTCTCACTGGTGACGTTTTTTTACATCGTGGTTTCAGGTCAACATGACCCTATTGATTAGTCTAATCAAATTTAAGCCCCTGAGGCGATAAGCCTCAGGGGCTTTATTTTTTAGGCAATACGTTATCCGATTCAAATGCTCCTGCTAGCCCTAAGAATTGGCCACCATAAATCCTAAGAGAAATAAAGTTCACCTACTATCGTTTTTATTATAAATTTAGTCTAATTAACATCTTTACAGAGGCGCCGAATATGGGTGACTGGTCCGATTATTTCGAAGATTTTCCTGAAGAGAACCCAGCAAACCAAGTTGATGGGTATTATCATCCAAATGGCGCAGCAATTAACATGGCTAGGGCTGCTGCCAGATCAACACAAGAAAACGAGCAAGCGGCGCTTGATGCGGAAATAAAAAGCATCATTGAAAAACACAGCAAACCAAGCTTAGAGAAAAAACCTGCCGGATTACCCTTGACCCAATTAAAGTACCTAGACACGTTACATGAAAGAGCTGAGGAACTAGCCGGTTATTTACTATCTAAATTCAGTTCATCACCCAACGATCAACGCCTAGAACGAATTTCGGAAAAAGCATGTGCCAGGGCTGAGCGCCGTAATCAGGCAAGCATCAAAGCATGGCAAGAGTCAGATTTTTGGGGAAAATAACTTAAACCAGATGTGTGTAGGGTGAAGGCACTTCTCACCCAGATGGCCTCGGTGATAATTAGCGAATTATGGCAAGCGTTACAACCTTGAGAAGAAGTAAGACGAGTCTTTGATTGAACGATCTTCATCTACCGATGATTTAAACAATTTGTTCTGCTCCCAAAATGATAATTTCATCCAATACAGTTTAAAATCTTTTTTGATTTGCATCAAAAAATAGAATATAAATTCAAATATACGCGTTCAATATGAAGTTGCGCTAACGCTTTAAAATTGGTGAAAATAATGATAATTATTTATTTGACTGTCATTCTTTTAGGCATTGTTTACGCACTTTTAGCTTGGGCCTGGATGTCTCAGTGCTCTGTAAACCTATCGGAACAACTCTTTACTTCTAATGAATCAGACTTCCTGATGCTAATTGTCGCTCTATTTGCATACTTAGGCGCAATAAGATTTGCAAGCTATGCCTTAATAGACAATAAGAGTTCCGAATCAAAAAGAGAGACATTAAAGAAATTTTTGGGTTGTATAGAACTCCCAGATACTATTTATTGCATACTATCTATGATAGTACTTTATGATTTATCGATTATATGGGCGCTGAATGCGAGTCAATCTTTTCTTCCGGAATTACCAGATTCATTAAAAGTTAGCGCCGATTATTTTATACTAATAAGAACATTATTAATATGTGGTGTTTTGATATCATTTTTTTATGCGTCTTTTTTGTTAATGAAAAATCATTTATATTTTTATTCAAGCAGGACTAAAACTGATATTACAGGTACTGATAATACATCAAATGGTTTAGCTGACTCTGTATCCGCGCTTGCTAAAGCTTTGACAGAACTATCTATCGATAAAAAACATATGTTAAGTTTAATTGCGGAAGACAGTAAAACTAACGATGAGACTAAGTGCAAAATATATAAATATATAAATATATAGTACAGCATAAACTTTAATTACCTATTTAGACTGTCGCTATTTTATATGCCAAAACTAACAGATAGGTAGTTAAATATTCATGACACTGCCGAAAAATGGCTACCCACTCCGAAAACCCTAAATGCCTTGTGTGCCAAAGGCACCAGTTTGTTCTAGCTCCCCCACCCACCAATGCCCTGGTATTGCTGCCCTACCCTTTCAAAGTGAGTGCATGCAAAACTGGGGGAGGCAATCAAAGCCAATCTTTTAGGTAACGGAAAACATGTGTTTTTCGTATGGTCTTCCGGTAAGCTGATAAGCCGCCAAAAAACATCTGATCAACCCCTCTCGCCACCTCGAATAATGTACGGAAACTATCGTCGGATTTAATCTGACCTTTTACACTATACGGAAATATTTCCTATGGAGTTTTCCGTACATGCTGGTTGGCTATATGGGGTAGTGTGCACATAGCTGTAAAAAACGCCACGTAATTACAATCCATTACTGGCTGTCCAGAATTATGGTTAGCAACCACGTCAGGACTCTTCAATATTCACTTACTCGGTAAGGATGCCCAATAGTGTCTTTGTATGCATTTCGATGTCATCAAGCACACCCAGCCAATGATTGATAACGCGCTTTACGCTCAGTTCTGGCTGAATATCCAGCCACACCGTCAACATACGCCGATATCCAATGAGTTCGGCGCGCTGCACACAATAGGCGGTCACTATTTGAGCTGTCACCATGTCTTTGAGTACGTCAGGCGTTTGGCGGGCTTGCTGTATCAAATCCACCATCGCCTTTGTATCACTGTGAATGCCGACTAGCACCTCAATGATGTATGGCAGCCCCATCGGATCGGGGTGAGTGACAAGCTGGATTTCCTCGATACCTTTGCCTGCGTCAATGCTCAGAACATCCCAAGCCTCATTTCGATTTAGTTCAGCTTTTGGGATATTTTTTATCTGCCAAGGAAATAGACCGCGCTTCTGTGTAACCAGCATACGCAAATCCTGCTTGAATCCCTGCTCTAAACCGGGAGGCGGCGACTCATGGTTGTCGGCTTCGACCATCTTCCAAACCATATCGATTTGTTGTTCGCGCTGCGAGTTATCCGGGAATAGGCTAATATTCCAGCCAAGGCAACAAGTCATAACCGTTTTCCTGCGTTCCTCAAAATCCCGAACGAACAGGATATAGGGCAGCATAAAGGTCGAAAAGCAGGAGGCGGTCGTGTACTGTTTCATTTTTAACGTGTTATGGTGAAGCCATTAATTTTTTTGCACTTCCAGATTGCAAGGCCAGCAAACGAGAAACGGTTGCCGGATGAACCTTGAATAACCGAGCGGCCTCAGCAGCGGTTTTCTGACCAGTCACGGCGTATAAGATCAAATCAGCCACAATCGATAATTGTAATCGATGAGATTGTGGCGTGGATGATCGCAGTTTCAACACTTTCCTTCAAGCAAGTATTACACCATACACCAGATTTAGTGATCACTCTATATCCAGGTATGATTTATCATTCCAAAGCCCCCGCCTAAAAAAGTGATGTCACATGAGCAACGTCTATCCCCTACTCCCACGGCTTACCGTCAATAGTCAGTTTATCGATGATTTTATCGCCGCCGAAGCACCCTGCTGTGCGTTGGGCCTAGTGGAAGAACGAAAACAAACCTTCGGCGTTTTGGCACTTCGGCTCGAAATGGTTATTCCTGAGGCGTACACCCGCACCGGTTTTAGTTTCGGGCATTCGTTGTACGGTAATGCCGACTGCGTCGTGGTTCACTTTGGCTTTCACTTCTACCATTACGCCACATTCAACCTACTGGTAAACCCGAACAACCCGTTAGTGCAGACTGTCTTAAATAAAATGCTCGAAACCGGGAATTACTTTATTTTTGCGGTCGATCCCAAAGGGAGCGTCACTGCTTTCCGGTCGGAACTGGGGCAGGATGATTTAATCGAGCTGAAAAACAACCTGCCGCGCATTCAAAACGCCAAGACCACCGATGCCCAATACAGGAAAGCGGTAGCCATGTTCGAGCGAAATCCAAACCCGTCAGGTCAAATGCTCAACTGGGTTTGCCGCGATAACGCCGATTATCTTGATCTCTCCCAGCACCGGCTAGAACTGAATCCTGTTGCCCAACCCGACACACCCAAAAACTCGCCACCCGAAGAAATCTTTGAAAGCAGCCTCATTCCCTGCGAACACTGCGGGGAGTGGGCGGCGCAATTGATCTTTGCCGACGATAGTGCCGATGAAAACGTACTTGAAGTTTGTGCTCAAACCATGGCCAGGCAATATAGTGAAATCAATGTGCCGACTTGGATCATCGGCGAACCACTAGGGCCACCAGGCTTCGATACCAAAACCAGAGTATTGAAAGTATGGCCGAACCGTGAGCCCATTCAGCTAAAGACGGCCAATGAATTTGATGAGGAACTGGATGAATTATTGGCACGTCACTGTAAACTGGGTGATGAAACCACACAGGACCAGGCGCCGGAGGATCAAAAAATTCAGTGGCACCCTATTAGTATGTTGCCGACTTTCACCTTTATGGTAGACGGCATGCTGGAGGAATCCATGCTTCAGTTGGACAACATGCGTCAGGCAACAGCCAAACCCTATGTATTGGACGATGCCACCCTGAATCGGGTCTTTGATCTATATGACAAACAATTGGACGACCAAAGGTATTTCCTGGAACAGTTTTCCCGATGGCAACAGGATCGACTGAGCGCTGCACAAACCAAGGAAGTTAATCGTCTGATTAAACAATCGGCAACATTGAAGGAAGTCAACGAAGAAATTCTACAGATCGCGAACAGCATCAAGCATGAAACGATTGATCAAATCCTGGCAATGGATGAAATGGAACTGGCTATAGCCGTGTTATCGGGCAAAATAAAACTGCCGATGCGGTGATAGGTTAGGAAAAAAATATCATATGCATAGAGTTTCTATCAAAATTCATTCGCTGTTTTAACTAACTGCGTATTTCTATGCGATTACGCCAGTAGTGAATGACGGCTTTTGGACGTCGCGAATTGTCGCTATCGGCCACTTTGCGACATTCAGACAGATGAAAAACATTGTTTGTGAGCGGCTGGTTTTGGCACCTAAGCTGACTTTAATGCTTATTTTCCGTAAATGCATGGACTTGAGTTCACGTCTCCGGCTTCACAGCAATTTGCAAAGCCCCTGTAGAAACAGCCAACTCTTAGTCATTTTAGCGACGTTACAATAGCTTCCAACTCTTTCAAGCAATTCAGGCACAAACATTCGTCGTAAAGTTGGCGGACATACTCAATCGTTTCAAAGGACAAACAAACGTTCGAGCAATCGCAGCGATGAATGCGATTAGCCTTACAAATGAATTGCTCCTGACAACGCGGACAATGTTTTGCTTCATGTTTGCTATCAGAATATTTGCTGAACAAGAGGGTTCTCCAGTGAAAAATCAGCAAGCAAAAACGCATTACTCGCTATTTGAAATAGCGGATTCAGGGTAGCTGCGACTGCCTCGGTTTTGCCGATTTTCGGCTGCTCTCGCCACCTATTACCAAACCAACGCCCCACCGGTCTGATATTCCGTCACCCTCGTTTCGAAAAAATTTTTCTCCTTGCGCAGATTGGCTTGTTCGTCCAGCCACGGCAATACGTTTTCGGCGCCTGGGAAGGGTTCAGTGAGGCCGACTTGGCGGGCGCGGCGGTTGGCGACGTAGCGGAATTGCTCGACGTGCAAGCCGGCGTTGTAGCCCAAGATCGGCTCGCGCAGAATGTAGCCGGCGTAAGCCATTTCGGCGGCTTCGGCTTCGTCCCACATTTGCCTTAGCGCTTGCGGGTCGAGCGTCAGGTTTTCTTCATCCAGCAGTTGCCGCACCACGCGGATGCCGAACGCGCAGTGCAGCACTTCGTCACGCATGATGTATTGCAGTTGCTCGGCCGCGCCTTTCATCAAACCGCGCCGCTGCAACGCGAATATCGGACTGAAGCCGTTGTAAAACCAGCAGCCCTCGAACACGGCGGCGAAGAACAGATAGGCCATCGCGAATTCGTGCAGCGCGTCGCGATCGGTCAACGGCCTGCCGGATTGCAACACACCCTGCAAGCGGCGGTTGGCCAAGGCGATCTTGCCGTGGATTTCCGGCACCACCCGATAACGGTTGTAAATCTCACGTTGGTCGATCCCCAGGGTTTCGATGCAGTGCTGGTAAGTCCAGGTGTGCAGCGCTTCCTCGTAAACTTGCCGGGCCTGGTAGATTTGCAGTTCCGGCGCGCTCATTTTCTCCATCACCGCCAGGCCGATGTTGCGCATCGCCAGAATATCCGAGGTGGTTAAGTAAGCCAGCACGTTCTCGAACACATGGCGCTCGGCCGGCGTCAATTTGTGTTGGTAATCGTGCACGTCCTGCGCCATCGAGATTTCCAGCGGCGTCCAGTGGTTGCGGTTGGCATTCAGGAAAAACGACCAAGCCCACGGGTATTTGAACGGCGCCAGTTGATTGATGTCGGCTTGGCCGTTGACCACCCGTTTCTGTTCAGGATCGACGGCCGCCATTGTCGAGCCCGTGGCTACATAGGTTTGGCTGTCTACATTGTGACTCACTGGCTGTGTGGTCGAGTTGATCGATGCCCCGATACTTGCGGACGAAGAAACAGGTGTACCCCAATCGTCAAAGCTTAACGTAGTCTTCATTGGCAAGCCTCGCAATCCGGGTCGGCAATCGAACAGGCCTTGGGTGCGGTCTCGTCGGCACCGGTTTTTTCCATCGAGGTGGCACCCAAGGTGCGCAGGTAATAGGTGGTCTTCAAGCCCCGTTGCCAGGCCAACCGGTACAACTGGTCCAGTTTGCCGCCGGTCGGTGCGGCTACATACAGATTCAGCGATTGCGACTGGTCTATCCATTTCTGCCGGCGGGCGGCGGCTTCGACCAACCATTCCGGCTCGATTTCGAAGGCGGTGGCATAGCGGGCTTTAATCCCGGCGGGCACCCGCTCGATGGCGGCCAGCGAGCCGTCGAAGTATTTCAGATCGGCGACCATCACCGCATCCCATAAATCCAGCGCTTTCAACTCGCGGACCAGTGCGGCGTTGACCACGGTGAACTCGCCTGACAGATTGGATTTGACGTATAAATTTTGATAGACCGGCTCGATGGACGCCGACACACCGACAATGTTGGAAATGGTCGCGGTTGGCGCAATCGCCACGCAATTGGAGTTGCGCATGCCGACTTGGGCAATGCGCTCGCGCAACGCTTGCCAATCCAACTGCCCGCCGGTCGGCACACCCAGATCGCCGCGCGTTTCCGCCAAGCGTTCCAGGGTATCCGGCGGCAACAAGCCTTGCTGCCACAAACTGCCGGCAAAACTGCCGTAACGGCCGCGTTGCTCGGCCAGATCGGCCGAGGCTTGATAAGCGTGGTAAGACAGCAATTCGGCCGAATAGTCGGCAAACTCCAAGGCTTCTCGGCTGGCATAAGCGATACCCAATTGGTGCAGGCAATCGGCGAAACCCATCATGCCCAGTCCGACCGGGCGGTGGCGCAGGTTGGCGTTGCGCGCTTTAACCGTGGCGTAGAAATTGATGTCAATGACGTTATCCAACATACGCATCGCGGTAGCGATGGTGCGTTGCAATTTATCGGCGTCCAATTGCCAAACCCCGTTGTGTTCGGTCAGATGCGCGGCCAGATTCACCGAGCCCAAATTGCAGACCGCAGTTTCATCGTTAGAGGTGTTCAGCGTGATTTCGGTGCACAGATTGGAACTGTGAATCACCCCGGCATGCTGCTGTGGCGAACGCAGATTGCAGGCGTCCTTGAAGGTAATCCACGGATGGCCGGTTTCGAACAGCATGGTCAGCATCTTGCGCCATAGCTGCACCGCGCCGATGCGCTTGCATAACTTGATCTCCCCGCGCGCGGCCTTGGCTTCGTAAGCTTGATAGGCCTCGGCGAAGGCCGCGCCGTAAAGGTTGTGCAATTCCGGCACGTCCACCGGCGAAAACAAGGTCCAGTCGCCGTTACTTTGCACCCGTTGCATAAACAGGTCCGATACCCAAGCGGCGGTGTTCATGTCATGCGTGCGGCGACGCTCGTCGCCGGTGTTTTTGCGCAGTTCCAGAAATTCTTCAAAATCCAGATGCCAGTTTTCCAGGTAGGCACAGACCGCTCCCTTGCGCTTGCCGCCCTGGTTGACCGCGACGGCGGTGTCGTTGACCACCTTTAAAAACGGAATTACCCCCTGGCTGTGGCCATTGGTGCCTTTGATCCGGCTGCCTAGCGCCCGCACCGGGGTCCAGTCGTTGCCCAGGCCGCCGGCGTATTTTTGCAACAGCGCGTTTTCCTTGATGCTTTGGTAAATGCCGTCGAGATCGTCGGATACCGTGGTCAGGTAGCACGACGACAGCTGGGAATGGCGGGTGCCGCTGTTGAACAAGGTCGGCGTTGAACACATAAAGTCGAAGCTCGATAGCAGTCGGTAAAATTCGATAGCGCGCGCTTCGCGGTCGACCTCGTTCAACGCCAGTCCCATCGCCACCCGCATGAAAAAGCACTGCGGCAATTCGATGCGGCGGCCTTCGATATGTAGAAAGTAACGGTCGTACAGGGTTTGTAGGCCCAGATAATCGAATTGCAGATCGCGCTCAGCTAGCAGTGCTCCACCCAATCTTTCCAGATCGAACTCGGCCAGACGCGGGTCGAGTAACTCGGCGGCGACGCCGGCGGCGATGAAGTCGGCAAAGCAGCCGGCGTAACGTTCGCCCATGTTGGCTTGCGTCAAGGCCAAGCCGGTCGCTTCCAGGCGCAGATTGCTCAACAGCAAACGCGCGGCGACTTTGGTGTAGTTCGGTTCGGCTTCGATCAAGGTGCGCGCCGCTAACACCAAGGCCTGACGCACCGCCTCCAACGGCATCCCATCGTACAGATTGGTCAGAGTTTCGCTCCAGACCCGCTCGGCGTCGACGTCAACCAAATCCGCACAGACCTCGCGGCACAGCGCGATGAACGCGGCGCTATCCAGCAACCGGCGCTGGCCGTGATCGTCCACCTGCAAAACGGGTGTGGCATGGTCGATTGCTTGCTGGGCCGCGCGCTGCTCGGCGTGCTTTTCCCGATAGAGTACATAAGCGCGGGCCACGTCGTGGGCCCCGGAACGCATCAATGCCAGTTCCACTTGGTCCTGAATATCTTCGATATGTACAGTGCCGCCGCCCGGCAAACGTCGCGTCAATGCCTCGACCACACTGGCGGTAAGTTGCGCAACCTGATCGCGGATTCCGGATGAATTCACACTGTGTTGGCCTTCAACCGCCAGAAAGGCCTTGGTGATGGCGATGGCGATTTTTTCCGGCTGAAAGGCGACCACGGCACGATTGCGGCGAATGACTTCCAAGCCGCTATCCGTCGGATACGAAGAGGCGTGTTTAACGGGCTCGACAGGGTCGGGATAAAAGCTGGCGGGTTGAGGGGCGGTATCCATGTGTTTCTCCACGAAGGGAGCGGGGACATGAAGCAGCAACGGCAGGCGCATGATTGAGTGATCGTCCAATCGGCATCGCATGCCATCGTCCTCGGAGACACCCCGCTCCCGGTTGATTAAAGTTTCGAGGGCAGGTCTCCTGGCTTTCGGGTCGCCGCTTAGGTTCGGCCTTCCCGGACTCGCGTCCAGTGGCACGGGGTGAACCTAAACTCGCCGATTACAGTTGCGGGGGCAGCTCCGGCTTTCCGGCGATCATGCGAAAAACGCAAAATCGCCGACCGGATTCCCTTTTAATCCCCTTCGGGGGGAACCGTCTTGGGTCGGTAGTTTAGGCAGGCATAGTGACTGTGTCAAGCCAGAATCACTATATGTAGTGATTTTATTGATTTAATTTAACTACATACTGTGCTCTCATAGATCGTTCAAGCAAAGCTCGACTTCCAGGCACACGCCGCCAAAACATTGGAACAACCACTGCCGCAAACAAATTCGCCAGTAAGTCGCTAAAACGTGTAATCAAACAAAAAAACCTTATTGTTTTCAGGTTTAATTCAGGTACTCCTGTTAATTTGTCAACGGTACGAGGAGCGATGCAGCAAACAATGTACCTACCGCAACCTCAGCGCTACTTACCGAAGCATCAAGCTCTTTTGTAGCCTGGGAAATTTCTTACCGAGTCAAATTAAAAGATATGAAACCGAAAAATTTTCTAACTGCAATTATTCTATTCTTTCTCTCACTCAGTGTTTTCGCTGCGGGATCCGCGATGAACGAGGACTTTTCCAATTTGATCGCGTTGTCCCAAAACGCAATTGAAGCGAGTAAGGCCAATGATTCGGCGGTATTTTTGGAAAAAGTCACTGCCGCTGTCGATGCTTACAAGGTTCAAGAAGAAGCGAGTAAGAGCTACTCGATTCACTTGCCGCGTGCCGGTAAACAACTTAAAGCTGCATTGAAAGCGGCCAAAGCCGGGAGCATTAGCGAAGGCGTGACCGACTTGGAAAACGCCATCGCCGAAATGGAAAAGAAATAAATCAGACCCATCAAATTCCGAAGCGCATCGATTAAACGATGCGCTTCGCCTCAACCCACCGCCTTAGCGGCATGTTCCACCAGCCAGCGTAAATACTCCAGCTCGGCATCCTCGTGTCGGCAAGCCAGATACATGGTCTTCGCTATGGGTAGACCGGCGAAACGCAAGCCGGTCAGACCGAGTTTGGCGGATTTGTCGGCCAGTAGCCATTCCGGCAGCAGGCAAACGCCACGGCCGGCGGCGGCCAGTTGCAGCATGATGTCGGTTTCCTCGACTTGAATATGGGCGGCGGGCTCGATGCCAGCCGGTTGCAGCACCTTGCGGAACATGTCCAGCCGCTCGCGGGCCACCGGGTAGGTCAACACGGTCTCGCCGCGCAGATCGGCCGGCGTTATTTCCGCTCGGCCGGCCAGCGGATGGCTATCGGGCACGATCAACACCAGTTGGAAATCGAACAGCGGCTGGTAGCTGAGCAGGCCGTTATCCACCGGGTCGGAGGTCAGCACGGCGTCCAGCTTGTATTGGCGGATGGCTTCGAACGATTCGAAGCGGTAGCGAGATGTGACTTCGACGGTCAAATCCGGCCACGCGCGCAGATAGGGTTGCAGAATGTTGCGAAACCACTCATAGCAGGCATGGCATTCGATGCCTATCGTCAATTTGCCGGTCTTGCCTTTGGCCAACTGCGCCAAATGGCTTTCCGCCGAATCGACGGTGGCGATCACCGATTCGGCCACCTCGGACAAATAACGCCCGGCCTGGCTCAATACCAGCGAGCGGCCCTGCTTGTACCACAGCGTGACGCCCAGGCGTTGTTCCAGGTTTTTGATTTGATGCGACAGCGCCGATTGGGTCAGATGCAGGGTTTCGGCGGCGGCGCTGAGGGTGCCGTGGCGTTTTAACGCCAGCAGGATGCGCAGGTGGATCAATTCCATATTGATGAATATCTCTCATGAGTTGATGAGGAATTATCGATTATCGTCATTCGTTTGTCTGTTTACAATGTTTTATGTGTCAAACATTCAACAGACGGTAGTTATTCATGACAAAAATTCACAATTTAGGCTTCCCCCGTATCGGCGCGAAGCGCGAGCTGAAATTTGCTTTAGAGTCGTACTGGAACGGCGAGTCCTCGCGTAACGAACTCGAGACGTTCGGTAAGCAGTTACGCCGGCGTCATTGGCAGGCGCAATCCGGACTGGATTGGGTACCGGTAGGCGACTTCGCTTTCTACGATCAGGTGCTGGACATGAGCTTCACGCTGGGTAATCTGCCCGAGCGGGTGCGGGACTTTCATGGCGATGCGCTGGACAACTACTTCCGCGTCGCCCGCGGCCGTTCGGCGCAATCCGCGCCCGAAGCGGCGGCGTGTTGTAGTGGGGTGGCTGCCGGTGAAATGACCAAGTGGTTCGACACCAACTACCATTACATTGTGCCCGAGTTCACCGCCGCCACCGAATTCAAGCTGGATGCGTCCCGCCTGCTGGAACAACTGGCGGAAGCCAAGGCCCAAGGCATCGCCGCCAAGCCGGTGATCATCGGCCCGGTCACCTATTTGTGGTTAGGCAAGGCCAAGGACGATTCCTACAAGCTCGCGCTGTTGCCTAAACTGCTGCCGGTTTACGCGGAATTGCTGGAAGCGCTGGCGAATGCAGGCGTTGAATGGGTGCAGATCGACGAACCGATTCTGGTCACCGAACTCGATGCTGTTTGGCAAAACGCCTTCCATACGGCCTACCAGCACTTAAGCGACTGCCAAGTAAAACTGTTGCTGGCGACCTATTTCGGCCAACTGGCGGAAAACCTGGGTCTCGCCGCCAATCTGCCGGTGGCCGGCCTGCATGTCGACGCCATCAACGGCCGCGATGATGTCGAAGCGCTGATCGCGCAGTGGCCTGCGGACAAAGTGTTATCGCTCGGCGTCATCAATGGCCGCAACATCTGGAAAACCGACCTCAACGCGGTGCTGGATAGTCTGGAACCGATTGCTCAACAACTGGGCGAACGCCTGTGGCTGGCACCGTCCTGCTCGCTGCTGCATGTGCCGGTCGATCTGGACAACGAGCAGAAACTTGACGCCGAAATCAAATCCTGGCTGGCCTTTGCCAAACAGAAGCTCGGCGAACTGCGCGTGCTGGCCACCGCGCTGAACCAAGGGCGTGATGCGGTCAAAGCCGAACTGGACGCCAACCGCGCCGCCATCGAAGCCCGCCGCAATTCGGCGCGTGTCAACAATCCGGCGGTCAAGGCGGCTCTGGCCGACATCACCCCGCAACTGGCCCGGCGCAAAAGCTCGTATGCCGAACGCGCACTCAAGCAGGCCGCGTTACTGAAACTGCCCAAGTTTCCCACCACCACTATCGGTTCTTTCCCGCAAACGTCGGAAATCCGCCTGGCCCGCAGCCAGTTCAAGTCCGGCAAACTGGACGAAGCCAGCTACAAAGACGCGATGCGCGGCGAAATTTCGCGTTGCGTGCGTGAACAGGAAGCGCTCGGTTTGGACGTGTTCGTGCATGGCGAAGCCGAACGCAACGACATGGTGGAATATTTCGGCGAACAGCTAGACGGCTACGCCTTCAGCCAAGCCGGTTGGGTGCAGTCTTACGGTTCGCGTTGCGTTAAACCGCCTATCCTGTTCGGCGACATCAGCCGCCCGCGCCCGATGACCGTCGAATGGATCGGCTACGCCCAATCCCTGACCGACAAACCGATGAAAGGCATGTTGACCGGTCCTGTGACCATTTTGAACTGGTCATTCGTGCGCGACGACCAGCCGCGTTCGGTCACCTGCAAACAATTGGCCTTGGCCATCCGCGCGGAAGTGCTGGATTTGGAAAAAGCCGGTATCGGCGTGATTCAAATCGACGAAGCCGCCCTACGCGAAGGTTTGCCGTTACGCCAATCGCAATGGCAGGCGTATCTGGATTGGGCGGTGGAATCGTTCCGTATCACGACGGGCGGCGTGGCCGACGAGACGCAGATACACACTCACATGTGTTACTCCGAGTTCAACGACATTATCGCCGCCATCGCCGACATGGACGCCGACGCCATCACCATCGAGACCTCGCGTTCCGACATGGAGTTACTGGATGCCTTCGAGCATTTCAACTACCCGAACGGCATCGGTCCCGGCGTGTACGACATCCATTCGCCCAATATTCCGAGCGAGCAGCATATCGTGGCGTTAATGTGCAAAGCCGCCGAACGTATTCCGGCCGAACAACTGTGGGTCAACCCGGATTGCGGCCTGAAAACCCGCCAGTGGCATGAGGTGATACCGGCGCTGACCCAGATGGTGGCCGCCGCTAAAACCTTGCGTACCACGCTGGGCAGATCTGCTACCTAACCGCCCCGACCGATGGTCGGGTTTTTAAAAATGCCAATCAAACTCCCGATTTCACCTTTTTGAACACATCCATGTCAGACATCGAAATTGCCCAACAAGCCAACATGCGCCGTATCATTGATCTTGCCGCCGAGAAATTCGCCATTCCCGCCGAACACCTCGATCCTTACGGCCATTACAAAGCGAAAATATCGTTGGAATACGTCAACAGTCTGGCCGACAAACCCGACGGGAAATTGATTCTGGTCACGGCGGTTTCGCCAACCCCGGCCGGCGAAGGCAAAACCACGACGACGGTCGGCCTGGGCGACGCATTGAACCGTTTGGCTAAGAAAACCATCATTTGCCTGCGCGAACCCTCTTTGGGGCCTTGCTTTGGTGTCAAGGGCGGCGCGGCCGGCGGCGGTTACGCACAAGTGGTGCCGATGGAAGACATCAATCTGCATTTCACCGGCGACTTTCATGCCATCGGTGTCGCGCACAACCTGTTGTCGGCACTGATTGACAACCATATCAATCACGGGAACAAGCTGGACATCGACCCGCGCCGGATTCAATGGAAGCGTGTCATCGACATGAACGACCGCGCTTTGCGCAAAATCGTGGTCGGCCAGGGCGGACCAGCCAATGGCTATTTGCGAGAAGACGGCTTCGACATCGTCGTTGCGTCGGAAGTGATGGCGATTCTGTGCCTAGCCACCAGCCGCGCTGATTTGAAAGAACGTCTGGGCCGCATCGTCATCGGCTACAAATCAGACAAAGTCACGCCGGTTTACGCCAGCGACCTCAACGCTCACGGTGCGATGGCCGCCATCCTGAAAGACGCGATCAAACCGAATCTGGTGCAAACCCTGGAAAACAATCTGGCCATCATTCACGGCGGCCCATTTGCCAACATTGCCCACGGCTGTAACACGGTGACCGCTACACAAACCGCGTTAAAACTGGCTGATTATGTAGTGACCGAAGCGGGCTTTGGCGCGGATTTGGGCGCGGAAAAGTTTCTGGACATCAAATGCCGCATGTCCGGCTTGAAACCGTCGGCCGTCGTAGTGGTAGCCACGGTGCGGGCGCTGAAATTCCACGGCGGCGTCGGTAAGGACGAACTGAACCAGGAAAACCTGGCTGCGCTGGAAAAAGGCTTCGCCAACCTGGAACGGCACTTAAGCAACATCCAAAACCACTATGGTCTGCCTTGCGTGGTCAGCATTAACCATTTCAGTTTCGACACCGACGCCGAAATTCAATGGCTGAAAAGCCAATGTGAAGCCTTGGGCGCCAAATGCGTGATCGCCAAACACTGGGCTTACGGGGGCGCCGGCGCCGAAGACCTCGCACGCGAAGTGCTGAACATCGTCGACAACCGCGAACCCGGCTTTAACTACGTCTATGACAGCGAACTGCCGCTATGGAACAAGATCGAAGCCATCGCCACCAAGCTATACGGCGCGGCGAAAGTCAGCGCCAGTCCGAAAGTGGTGGCCGAGATCAAGGCTTTGCAGGCCGATTACGGCCAATTTCCGATCTGCATGGCCAAGACCCATATGTCATTCTCGACCAACCCCAACAGCAAGGGCGCGCCGAGCGGCCACACTGTCGAAATTAGCGAAGTGCGGCTGGCCAACGGCGCCGGTTTCATCGTTGCGATCGCCGGCGACATGATGACGATGCCGGGTCTGCCCAAAGTGCCTGCCGCCGAACGCATCGACATCAGCGATGACGGCGTCATCAGCGGGTTGTTTTAATGCGATATGGCTCTGAGCTGAATGTAAGCCTGAACCTTGAGCTCATCGGTGAAATCCCTGACCAAAACATTGCCCATGAACATTTCCTTTGAAATCGTCCCCAGAAGCTTGGACGCCTTTGAAAAGCAATATGCGTTTTTGCAGAGCTTGGATAGCGGCATCAATATCATCAACGTGCCGGATATTCAGCGTTTCGATATTCGCAGTTGGGAACTGGCGACGCGCATCGACCGGAACAAGTACCGTTTCATTCCGCATTTTCGGGCCATTGATTTTAAAATCGAAAGCGGCGAGTTGTATCGCGTCATCGAGCAATACCAACTCGACGACGTCTTGCTGGTTACCGGCGACCCGCCGGAAGGTTTGAAACGCAGCTATTGCAATACCGACGTGGTTGACTTGATTCGAGCGGTACGCCGGCGCTTTCCGGCGTTGAACATCTATGCCGGATTCGACCCGCATCGGCAAGGCTTGCAACACGAATGCCATTATATTCAGCGCAAGGCCGATGCCGGTGCTAACGGCTTTTTTTCGCAACCGTTCTACGACCATCGCTTGGTGGAACTGTTTGCCGAACACATGGACGGCCTGGAAACCTACATCGGCATCAGCCCGGTGGTGACGCTGGCCTCGCAAAACTATTGGGAAGTGAAAAATCACGTCAAGTTTCCCAAGCATTTCCGGCCCGATTACGACTGGAACATCGAATTCGCCAATCGACTGATCGACTCGGCGGCGGAAAGCGGTTGGCACGTGTATTTCATGCCGATCAAGGTGGAGTTGAAACAATATTTCGAGCGCATCGGCTTGGCTAAGCCAGTACCAGCGCGTCCTTAATCAGAAGGGGTGAACGATTCATATGACACCGTCTTCGGGCACACTTAACACATGGCGGAACATATTCTGTTTCTTACCGGAAAGCTGGCCGAAAAGCAGTTGCGCAGCACCATCGAAGACATGGCGCCGGATTTCGACTACACCGTGCATGTGCTTGGCGTTACGGTGGCGGCGCTCATCACGGCCGACATGATACAACGCCGTCTGACCGATACCTTTGGCGTCGACCGGATTCTGGTTCCCGGCCGCTGCCGGGGCGATTTGGACGCTTTGTCCCAACATTTTGGCATACCGGTTGAGCGAGGGCCGGAGGAATTGCACGACTTGCCTGAATTTTTCGGCAAAACCCGGCAGCGCCCGGACCTGAGCCGTTACGAACTACGCATCTTTGCGGAGATTGTCGAAGCGCCGCACATTGATGTCGCCGCCATCATCCGCCGCGCCGAGGAATATCGGCGTGACGGCGCGGACGTGATCGACCTGGGCTGTCTGCCGGCGACGCCGTTTCCGCATTTGGCCGACGCGATCAAGGCCCTGAAGAGCGAGGGCTTTTTGGTCAGCGTCGATTCGCTTGAGCCTGAGAATTTATTGCTGGCGGGGCGTGCAGGCGCCGATTTTCTGTTGAGCCTCAATGAAGAGACGCTGTGGATCGCGGATGAGGTTGCCTCGACGCCGGTGTTGATTGCCACGCCGCACGCCGACATGGATTCTCTTGACCGCGTAATTGCCAAAATGCAGGACAAAGGCCGTCCATTCATCGTCGATCCGATACTCGATCCGATCCACTTCGGCTTTGCCGACTCGATTGTCCGCTACCACGAAGTGCGGCGGCGACATCCAAACGTGGAAATCATGATGGGCGTGGGCAATCTCACGGAGCTGACCCATGTCGATACCGCCGGCATGAACGCCATGTTGCTGGGCCTTTGCTCGGAGTTGCAGGTACGCCAGATACTGGCGACTCAGGTGAGTAAACACGCTTGCAAGGCGATCAAGGAAGCCGATCTTATTCGCCGCATCATGCTGGCCGCGCGCGAAAGCAATCGCCTGCCGAAACATATCGACGATGGTCTGATGGCGCTGCACGAGCGCGCGTCGTTTCCTCTGCCGTTGGCGGAAATACAAGAATTACAGACCGCCATCCGCGACCCCAGTTTTCGCATCATGATTTCAGCCGAAGGCATTCATATTTTCAACCGTGACGGCTTGTGGACCGACAGCAACCCATTCGCCTTATTTCCGCATCTGGGCGTTGAGAACGACGGCGGACACGCCTTTTATCTCGGCGTCGAATTGGCCCGCGCCCAAATCGCCCAGGAATTGGGTAAGCGCTACGCCCAGGATCAAGCGCTGAATTGGGGTATTCACGGCCGGAGCGGCGAAGACTCGTCCGTCGATCCCAATTGTTACACGCCGCAAGGGTCAACGTTGAAAGCCTCGCAGTCATCCCCTTGTCCCACGCCTTCAATGAGTGACAAATTCAAATCAGCCTGATCCTAATCTTTAGCATTAACGGGAAAATGTAGGGAATGGCTGCTAATTGAAGTACATCAGTCATAACTTACTGATGCAGCTGAACGGCAGAAAGGGGTCGGGTCCAGTCAAAGAGGACGTAAGGTTGCTTGCCGAAAAGCCGTCATTCACTACTGGCGTAATCGGGGTAGTTACCACATAGCTGCAAACCTGGTCATCGAAACTAACGTCGGCCTGAAGACCATTGCGGTGACTGGCAAAGCAAATCTCGATCCAGCCAGGCCGACATTGGCAAATACTAGGACTATTTTGCGGGGACCTTAGCTGAAACTCTTATCAGCATTAATGTGTGACCGTTTTGTAACACGAAACCAGTAAGCCAATCTCTAGGAATTTGCGCCTGTTGATTCAGATTCAATACATTTATTTCAAACCATACACTTTCAATTGACTGCATACCTTGAGCTGATTATCCGGGACAGTACAATCATCAGTACCAACCCGGTATATCATCACATACACTCTGCCGTTAGCCACCACCGGTGGAATCATTCTGGACATTTTACCAAGCCCGCCATTGTTATCATCACCGGTGCGAAACAAGCGTTTCAGGCGATTGCCTGATTCAATATTCGTTGCATCGTAAGCAACCAATTGACCTTCCGCAAACTCCTTGTTGGCATCGCCGAATTTGGCATATACCGACCACAGAATAGCCGACCCAAAATCAATGGCATGCGGAAAGCTCGACGTAGTGGACGGTTTTCCGGACACCATTAACAATCCGCCCGGCATGCCGCCGGGAGACTCGTGACCGACGGACGCCAGATCTTCGCCTTCGGCACGAAACGTTGGTAGGTCGCCACTCAAAGTCGAAAAATTGTAAGTTTTCAAACGTGAATTTTCACCCCAGACAAATAAAATGCCACCGAGTTGATCGCGCTGAGCCATTGCCAACGAATGGATGTGGTGCATTTTGTTATTTTCCGGATCTCCACAAGGCACAAACCAACCATGATCTGCATTACCAGCAGCCGGACACGGCAGACTACGATTGAGATGCTGAGCTCTATCCCAGTTTTGCGCCATATCGCCGCCGTAATAGGCTGCGACTAAGGGCGGCTTTGACATCAGCTGATTAAACCTATCGTTCTTGCCTAGGTTATATTTGTCCAGCGAATAAATAATGCCATCTTTGGTGCCTTGCAATATTAGACTGGAACCCGGCACCAGCATCGGCCCGGAGGCACCGAAATCCCAATCTGCACCGGCACTGCCGACGTCAGCACGGCCGCAGGAAACCTCGGAATTGTTGTCATTCCACAAACAGCCTCTACCCGAAGTACGTTCATCCAAAAATGCCTTGTAATAGTCCACTTTTTCCAGCAATGGCCTAGAACCGCTACTGCTTGGCGTAAATCGCAGTTTGATCATGCTTTCTGCAAGATCGACATCACCGTTGTTGGAGGTGCCATTTGAAGTAGCTACATAGATCATATCGCCTTCGGTGACCGGCGCGCCGCCTGCTTGCCAGATTCCCGCTCCCCAAGCGTTAAAGGACGTGGCGCAAAACATCGCCGCTGCCCTGGAATATCCGCTTTGCCCAAGTAAGCCACGGGTATCGTAAGCTAATACAAAACCATGCGGGTTTTTTCGTCCGCCCATTAAGGATTCACCGTTTGCAGCAAACGCCAACACTAGGCCGTTATTCTCGGTCAGCGCCAGACCTGCGCGCATTTTGGGATAAACAT
Organism: Methylomonas lenta; assembly: GCF_001644015.1. GTDB lineage: Bacteria > Pseudomonadota > Gammaproteobacteria > Methylococcales > Methylomonadaceae > Methylomonas > Methylomonas lenta. Next base: position 62,380 of record NZ_LUUI01000150.1, on the reverse strand, counting down.
ATTGCCGCGTCTGGTTGTTCTGCGTAAATACCGCACCTGCATCGTTGAACCAACAACCGTTGCCTTCCTGAGATTTACCGTAAATGCGTATAGGATCCGACTTGCGACTGCCATTCAAGGGATTCAAAGCGAACAACCAATAATCGCGAAACCGATTGTCGTTATTTTTTTTCAGCCAAGCGGCAACATACAACGTGTTAGTAGCTGGATCGACTATAGGCGTGGCGGAGATGCCCCAAGTTGGCGTGTGTTTCCACATATCCATATCTTGCGAGCTGATTTCCGGGCCTAGTTTGACAGAATAAATTGTGGCATTAGTGCGAGCATTAATGCCGATTACTTCATTTTTCATGGTGGTGATGATCACCAAATCGTCTGTGCCGGCACCGTTTTCAATCACTAACGGTTGAGTCTCTACTTTGGCATTGAAATCGTAAGTACGCAGTAGTCCGAAATCGATGGGATTTACATTGCTCTTATTAAGCGTGAACTCCTGATTGTTTGCAGCGGTTCGGTAGTTATTACCCGCCCGCTGGGTAATACTCACTGCTTGCACATCATCCATCAACAAAACCGAAAAAACGGCGCTTAGAAAACCAAGTAGTAGGAAATTCATGTCTTACTCCGGCTGCTGAAATGTCAACTGAGCCTAGATCGTATTGCTTGCGGTTGTCAAGCCCTTTGAAAATAAGTGTTGAGAGTTAATAAACTGCCTGGGTTTGTAGCACATAACCCATTCTTCTACTGATATGAAGACGTTTAAAAGCAGTCTGCTCAGTTATGCAAAATAATCAAGAATTGCTCTGCTTACCGTTATTACCTGCTTGACGATTTTCTATGACCCCCGATACATTAGGTCTACGTATTGAATATCGTGACCGGCTCCAAGTTTTGAATGACTCTTAGTGGCCGGTTAGTTGCGGTCGCCAACGGCAGTTTTGTAGTCCGCCAGTTCGAGGAATCTACATTTGCCTGGCTGGCCGCTTTGGAGAAACTCGACAGGCAAAAACGGGTCGATAGCGAACGATCAAAATTTGGCTGGTTTTGTATCGGAATGGGTGGCGATTTTGCGATTAGAATGTCTGATGCTTTTAAGCAGGAATCAGTAATCCATTTTCGGCGTCATTGACTGTCTTGCAGAGGCTGGCATCGTCTATCCCTGAGCTTCGGGCAAATTCACTTTATCCAGGATGCATAGATGTAATTTGGATAGGTTGCGCTGCCCAGGCTGCCGTTATAGCGTGCTAGCGCACGGCTTAAATTTCCTTTCTCTTGATCCAGATAAGCCCTTAGAATGGCACAACCCAACCGCAGGTTGGTCCGAACGTTAAATAAGTCGGTCGAGCGTTCGCCTACAATGTCCGCCCAAAATGGCATGACCTGCATATAGCCCCTAGCACCGGCTGATGAAATGGCATATTTGCGAAAGTTGCTTTCAACCCTGATCACGGATAACACTAAATCCGGTTCCAGTCCGGCTCGCTTGGCTTCGTAATGGATGGTTTGTAATAGTTCACGGCGCAGTCGTTGATTGTGCAGCCGCTCAGCCAACGCCTTGTTCTCGGCCATCTGTATGACCAGCGCCCTATCAGTTTGCTCTATCCATTGACGTTTCTCGTCATTCATCACGGCGCTTTGGCGGACGGTATCCGCCACATTCGCATCGAGCGACGCCACTTGTAACCGAATAACAGCCTCTTGACTCGGTCCAGCCTGTGCCGATTGTGCCAACAGCAGCATCAATGCCCCACGTACTATATTCATCGGGTGTGTTCTCCATTATCGAGCCGATTACGGATTAATGGGGCACGATCTGTATTTCTTGCTTGATCGTCGTGGTTTCTGGTCGTTGGCATTGGTTTTGGTGATCGATAATGAGGTTTTCGCTCACAATTAGATAGCCGCTAGTGGCGGTTTTCTCAATCACCAGTTGATAGTTGTTGTCCCAGTAACAGCGACGCATGGCGTAACGATGAGCCGCTATCGCTAGTGTATTTACACCAAGGCTTTTAATGGTCACGTCGTGTAATTCAATCGGTTCAATCGAAGGCTGGCCGTTATACCAAGTTTCGCGCAAGAGCTGTTTCCACACGTGGCCGCTAAAGTCCCTTTCAGTGGTGGTCCTGTCCAGCGTGGTCACAGTGACTTTGATCTTGGCTGTCTCGCTGTAGAGTGTCAGTAGGTTGATGTTGCTTGTGTTGGTGTAGTCAAGATACGCGGCCAGAAAGCGTTTGGCGCTTTCGACCGTTTGCTTGTCCAGTTCTGCCGCGAATGCGGGTTGAAGTGTGAGCATCAACACACAGCAAGCCCTATGGATGCAGGCTTTCATCTGCTTATACCTTGCTCTTGCTTTGCGGGTTCTTGGGTCATGATCGGCGGTTTATGGTCGTTAAATACGCTGTTAGCGTCGATAGTGGCCTGTTTCCCTTGTTCCTTGATTTCCGGGGCGGTGATTTTCTTACCTTTTTCCAATGCGCTGGCTAGACCTTCCCTGATTAAATAGACCAACGCCGATTTTTCGTCTTCAGATTTTATGACGCCGCTTACATGGGCTTGTTCTGCGATTTTCTCGCCTAGCTTGGCGGCGGTAATCGCTGCTGCCACTTGTGGTATTTGCGCGATCACTTTTTGCTCGATTTCCTTACCGGTGCGTAGCGCTTCAGCGTGTTCTTCGAGCGCGGTTTGATAAGTCGCTTTTTCGATACGCCAGGTGGTTTTTTGTACGGTTTTCTGGGTTTCGATAGGGTTGCCCTCCTCGTCACGGGTTTTGGCTGGAATGTTCATGCTTTGTTTGCCGACGTTACTCAACACGACGGTATCGCCTATTTGGGGCTGTGATTGCGAATCGGCAAAAGCGCGCTTGAAGTCAGCTCCCCATTTTGTAATCGCCTGACCCTCGACATCCAGTTTCACGAAATAGGATTTGCCTTGGTTCTGATCGTGCTTGTAGTGGTCTGCGCCGTGCGCTAACAAAACGCCGGTGGTCACGTCGTCCCGTTGCTTCGGTTGCCGTTCGGTTGCCTGGTTTTTCGAATCACGGGCTGTCATTGCTTTTAGCAATTCGGCCTCGGCAAATTTCGTCGGCTGATAACCGACAACCTCGATACCCTTGAGCGAAGCTTCACGCCACACTTGGTGCTTGAAATTGTCCGTGCCGGATACGGTGATGCTTTGCCAGCGCCGGGCTTCTGCAATGGCTATCGCGTCCCGTATTACCGTGATGTTCTCGGTTTCAAGCTTTAATTTTTTGCCGCCATCCTCGAAGGCTAGGGTTTTATCTTGGAAGTAATATTGATTTTTCAATCGCAGGTATCGGCTTGCCACGCGTTCAGGTACGTCTTGATTTCCGGCTTGTTTAGGCTGCGGGTTTTCATGGCTGTCGGCCTGTTCAGGCACTATGGGTGGCGTTTGCTGGGGGTTGCTGGGGGTTTTTTCTTGCGACCTGTCATAAAAGGCGATGACGTTTTCTTGGGGTTGTTGCCGGCTGACCGATGACTGGCTGTTTTGGGCCATTGATGGGTTTTCCAGATAGGTTGGTATGGCCATGCCTTCCGGTGCGTATTTTTGCCAGTTTTTTAGCGCCTTTTCTTGATTGAAGTTAGCGAACCGTACCAGGTCGCTGGCTAGACGATCATCCAGTTTAAATGGTTGCGCGGCTTTGTTTTCGCTGGCTTGGATATTCAGCGTTTGAAGACGTTTGCGTACCGATTTTTCCAGTGCGCTGTAAAAGCCGGCCTGAAACGCTTTATCGATGGGCAACACGTCAGGCAGGGTTTTGAAATACCGGGTTTGACCGTCCATGTAAGTGCCGTGGACTTCGGTAGAGGCCATGATACGCTCGCGATTGTTTTCCGAATGGATGACACTTGGTCTCGGGGTCTTTTCCGGGTTGGCGGCGAAGTAAGCCGCGCCGGCCTTTTGGGCGTCGGTGAATGGCTTCGATTGATTACCCACTTTGACGATAAAAATGTTGGTTGATTGGGTTTGATGATTTTGGTCGCTTATTGGGTTTGTTTCGGGCTGAGTTGCCATTTTATGCTCCTAGTTTTCAACGACTAAATTGAGGTAACGTTGTGCAGCGGCCTTTACCTCCTCAGAGGTCATAGGCTGGTCGGTTGGCGGTACTATGTAATGCGTGTCAATTGCAAAATCGGTTAACGATAGGCTGTCGAAGTTTTCGATTTCCGCTATCGTTAAAGGTCTGTGGTTGGATGCGGCTTTTGGCGTTATCTCGGTCATAACTTCCTCGATGGCTCTTGTGACCGGTTTGATGCGCTTTATTCTAGGGGCTGCAAGTAGGCGTTTTTTGAAATGCCGATCTTGGTAATAAATGATTTTTTCGGCCAGTATTGGGCGGATACCTTCATAGATGATGATTTCCTTGTCTTCGCCGATTTCCTTAACTTCTTGCGGCATCAGCAACATGCGGCGTTGATCGCTTTCCGTTGTGCTATTGCCTTTCGTACCCCACATAGGCCGCGAACGGCTTTTGCCTTTGACGGTCGTGGAACCTAGATCATTCGAGATTTCCTGTGCGTCCATAAAATCTTTAGGCGCGAACATAATGCGTCCGGCCAGGGTTTTGATAATGGTATCCGCCCCATCCCTGCCATAGACTGAGCGTAGTTGCGACGGCGTTTGAATGACCAGCAGTATCCGCACGTTATAGCCAGGTAGAAAGCCGCTGGATGTTTCGATAATCGGAATCCGGCCCAAAGCGGTAAACTCATCGAGCAGCAATAACAGTTGATGTTTCAGTAGCGGGTTGTGTTCGGGTAGTTCGCGGGTGTGTAAGCCGATGGCTTGCTGAAAAAACAGGCTTAGAACGGGGCGTATGCGGTCTAGGTCGTCAGGTTTGACACCGACATAGATGGATGTGGGTTTTTTACGCAAGTCCCGCAAATCGAAGTCATTGCCCGATGTGGCGGCGTCCAGTAGCGGATTCAGCCAGAGTGACAGTTTCGAGGTGAGTTCTTTACGAATACCGCCGGCTGTTTGCGGTGGTAGGTCAATGACTTCGTAAATAGACGAGACACATTGCCACGAAAGCGGGTTATTGCCCCCTCTACGTCGGGCGAGTATCCCTTTCCAATGCTCGACAAAACCCTCTCCGGTTGTGCCGCCCGACATACCTTGCCGTAAGACTTCGCCGATGGTTCTCAGACTGTCAGTGGTTTCGAACAGATAAAGGGCGATACCTAAAAACAACGTTCTTGCGCTTAATACCCAAAATGAGTCTTTATTGGTCTCGACCGAATAGAGCATTTCGGCGATGCGTTGCACATCGTTAATCCGGATACCGGGATCGTTGGACACATAAAAAAGCGGGTTCCAGCGGGCGGTATGGCCGGATTCCGATAGCGGATCAAATAGATGGACTGCTTGCCCGTGTTTTTGCCTGAATCCGGCGGTGGCTTTCCAGTTCTCCTTTTTGACGTCAATCACAATCACGGAGCCGGCAAAATTGAGTAGATTCGGAATGACCACACCAACACCCTTGCCCGATCTAGGCGGTGCGGCCAGTATTGCGCCCTGTTGACCGGGAATTGTTAGATATTGATTACCCATTTTCCCAACAATAATGCCGTCGCCATCTAACAGGCCGCGATCTTTGATTTCTTTGCGGGATGCGAATTTAGCGTCGCCATGTAATGACCGGCGGCGTGGCATCAATGGAATAGCGACGACACCCCCTATCACCACAAAGCCGGCTACCGTGCTGCCGATCAAGCGCTTACGAATCGCAGGCTTGTGGCCGTAATAATGACCGTATTGCAGAATGGTAATCGGGGTGGTCTGAATGGGGTTTTGATGATTGACCGCCAGAAAAAAATAGCCGGACAGGTAGAGTCCAGCCACGATGGCTATCAATACCCCTGCTACTGTTTTGCCGATCTTTTTCATAGGCTGTGAGCGCGTTTTAGCTCAGGTTTGAACCAGACTTCTTTTACCCGCCGTTCGTGGTTGAACTGCAAAACGATGTCGATAGTTTGGTAAAGCAGTGACTTGATTTCTTCCGCTTGTAGGGCTTGGCCCGCTGGGCTTTGTCTGAGCAATAAGACCATTTGCGCCAGGGCCAATTGTGCAGTGTGGCCATGTACGCTGGTGATTGAGCCTGGATGCGATGCAACGGCTCTCAGGTATTCGAATGCTTCATCACCCCGCAATTCTGCCAGAAACAAACGATCTGGTTTCATCCGTAAACAAGCTTCGAGCAACGCTTTCGGGGTTACGTTGGCTTGCCCCTGCCCGCCTTTCGAATACAGCAGCCGCACATGATCAGGCTGATTGACTATCACTAACTCCTTGGCGTCTTCGATGGTGATAATGCGTTCGTATTCGGGTATTTCGAGGATCAGCGCTTTATTGACGGTGGTTTTGCCGGAGCCGGTGACACCGGAGAGCAGAAAGTTTTTTTTGGCAAGGATGCCCAGTTTAATAAATTCGCTATATCGGCGTTTTTCTTTAAGTGCGAGCAATTCGCGCTCAACTTCATCGAGTTCGTCGCTGGCGTCTATGCATTCGCCAAATAGCCCTCTTTCGTCGAGTTCATCAAGCGTCCATACCGTTTTTGATGGCCGGCGAATGGTGATGGAAACGTGTTCGGCGGCGGGCGGTAATACAAACTGAATCCGCTCGCCAGTTGGGAGGTCTGCGGATAACAATGGCGTTACTTCGTCAGCACCTTGCGCGGTTTTGTTGGCTACCAAGTTCGCCATGTTCCGACACCAGCCGGGCGAGGCGAACTTCAGTTGTTCACAGGCTTTTCCATCATAACGCTGGACGTAGGCTTCAAATGGTTTGTTTATGCAAATCTCGGTTACATTATCATCGTCCAATATGAAACGCAGTGGCGTTAGGTAGTGATGCAATGCGCTTAAATATTCTATGTTATCGAGTCTTAGTGCCGTTTCCATTTCATTCCCCTGATAGGGTGATTTCGTCTTTGAATTTTCGCGGGCGCGAAAATGTAGGCTTAGTTCATCCGGTACTTGGCTTCGGCTTCGTCGTAGATGTACTGATATTTGTCCTCTAAGGAATACACCGAACGAAAATCAACATCGCGGGCAAACAGGATTTGTACGCGTTCACCTTGCGGGATGTTGATGGTCGGTGGAATATTGACCGTGCTTCTCAACACCTCTGTCATGACGCTATTGGGCTGCTGGGTGTTGTAGTTCAACGTCGTTCCGCCGCTATTGCCCGCACCGCTGGCGTAATTGGTACCGGCCTGTATAGCGCCGTTGATCACTGAAATCAGTATCGCCGCCCCGAATCTATCCCAAAAGTGATTATCCACTTCGCCGGTTATGCCCGATCTACCCAACGAGTCGGTAGCCGGCGAGTCGAGTTGAGCAATGACGCCAGTTTCGGTGCGGGCTTCTGTCCAAATCACAAAAAGACGGTTTTGGCCTTGCTGTACGTTCGACCGGGTTTCACCATTAATAGCGGTGCCGCGTTTCAGCAATGGCACTTTGCCATCTGCCCCGAATATGTCATACGCCAGTACGCAGGTCACAAGGCCGGGGAGTTGGGAGTCGATGGCCGTTTCCAGGGTGCAATCGCCTTTCCTACCCTTTGGAATCAGGTAGGTCAATGACGGCATCATTTGCGCACGAGCTGTTGCCATGGTTGTCGGTTTAAGCGCGTCGCCTAGTGCTGTGTTATTGCCGGTCAACGTCGGGTTTTGGCCTGGGGTGCGTCCTTGATTAGGCTGGGTTGCGTTTGCGCCGGTATGCAACCCGGTTTTGATATATACAGGAGTGTTCAGACGGCGTTCCAATGCCAGTTCTTCGGGGGTTTTGGGTTTTGGTTGGCCGTTGTTGCCGGCGCCGTTATCGGCCAGTTCGGGTGGTGGCCCGAATAGGTTGCCGGCGTTGAACGGTTCTGTGGGTTGCGGGGCTGCGGGTTGTGGTTGGCTTGGAAACGGAATAGCTCCCAATTTAGGCAAGTTGCCGTCGGCTTGTAACAATTGCTCCTGTTGTTTGCGTTTGGCGTCTTCGGCCAGTTTTTGTTTACCTGCAAGGTTGGTGTAGTACCACATTAAGAAACCACCGCCCAGTAAGACAATTAAGCCAATGGCAAAAATATTGTTGAGTTTAGATTGAACTGATTGACCTCTTGTGACGCTGGGGATTCTACGCTCACCCGCAACTTGTTCGGCATGTTCCATTTCGTCTATGTGGGTATCGTTTGTGTTATTCATAACCAGCGGCCTCGTTTTCTGTAGGTTGTGTTTTCAGGATCACATCTTCTTTGACTGTACCGGAGGTCAAGCGCTTGCCGCCGCCGGTAAATTGCCGGTTCTCTACACAGCCAACTAAGTTGCCACGTCGCAAAATAAAGCGATGGGCTACACGGTGAATAACGACCTCTTCGTTGTCCGGGTCTATATGGAAGTTGATCAATGATTCCGTCTCATCTTCGTTTTCAGAAAAGATGGCCGGGTATTCGGCATGGGCGCTAAACTTGATATGGGTTTGAATGCCGTCGTCATAAGTTTCAATAGGTTTCATTGAAGGACTGCCGCAATACCAGTAATCGCGGTTCGCTTTGTAGGGTGCGGCGTGTAGTTTGTCGCGAAGATTGTTTCTGGCCGTGCGGTCGTTTCGTTGTTTCTCTTCATCTTCCGGGTAGCGAAAGGCAATCGAATAGATCATGTGGTAACGGTTTTTCGGCGGATCTTTTCTCACTTCGTAATCGAAGTGGTAAACACGCAAATTGGTTTTTACGTCGATATTGGTTCTCACCAGCTCTGCTTTCGGTTTGATCCAGGTATCGTTACCATCTGCGGTTATATCTAAGCCGCCAGTATCCCCTGCCCCCACACCGATAAATTGCTCGTCAGGCGCAAGTCGCAAGTGGGTTTGGTAGCCAATGTATCCGGTCAGCCTGATTACGTCGTCTTTGTCATATACGACTTCCCGCACCCTAGGGTCCGTGATGCCTGGCGCGGGGCGAATCTCAGCCACGCATGCCGATCCCCATACTAATAGCGATACGGTAGTTAATTGAGCAACTGTTCTCATGGTTTGCCTCCATTCGGGATTTGCGTTTGTTCGGCAATGACTTCCGGTTCTTTGTGGTAACTGGTAATCCGAAATCCCAACTGGTTAAGGCTACGCTCTTTGTCTTGTTTCGACGGCTCGCCGTAGGCATATTTGATGGTAGACAACCAATGATTAATCCGTGGGGAGCCGTTGCCGCCTTGACGTTTTTCGGTGGTAAAGCGGATTTGAGCGGTATCTCTTGCGCCGCTATCCGGCTCCAGAAAGGTAATGCCTTTAACGTGTACGGTTACTGTTGTGCCGTCCTTATATTTCACTAGTGGCGATTCGGGGTTAGTTTCCTGCCAGGCTCGCGCCCACTCGTCATTGAGTTTGGCATTGTTGAATGCCCCGACCATTTCATAGTCAGTTTCAGCGATGGCATAGAAGTAGCGTTCGCGGGCGGTTTGGTAGTGGGTGAGCAGGTGCCGCGTGGTGAGTTCCGATACTTCGGCTTCGCCGTTGTATATCGGCACAACATCTACAATCCCAGTTGAGCTGTCGACACGCACAACATAAGGTTGTGTGGTTTTTAACGGGGTTAGTCCTTTGATGGCCCAGGCCAAACTCATGGCGATGGCGATCAGTCCAGCGATAGTCCAGCGTAGGAATGTATTTTGTCTAAGGGCGTCGCGGAGCTTGTTGGCTTCCCAGGTACGCCCTTCCTCAAGGTACGCATCTAGTTCTGGGTCTCGTTTTTTCATGGTCTCACCGCCCTATCTGCATTGATTGGGGTAAATTCATCGGTGCAACGCGGTAACGGCTTGATTGAGCTACAAGCGGTTATGTGGGTGAACAACCAAAGTATAAAAATAAGGTGTTTGGGGTGCTTATAGTTCATGGCGGCACAGATGGTTAGTTGTTAGTATGTGTTGATGCTATAGGCTCATTGAGCCTATGTCAAGCTTAATGTAATCACCCCACTTATTTGTTTTAATTATTTTTGGAGGCGCTGGATTCTTTTATTTAACGCCGTTATCGCCCAGTTCGGACAGCTTCTTGATGAGGGTGTTTCAAGGTCTGCCAACCATGTGGGAACTTTTCTCGTACCTACTTTCTGCCCTGTTTCCCTGGTAATCAGTTCTACGGCTTGTGCTTGTGTGATGCTGTATGTGGAGAGAATGGCGCGAAATTCTTGTTGGTTTCTTTCGCGTTCCAGGTTGTCTTCCATCCGGATTTTCCCTGCCGTATAAATGATCGAGTGCGGCTACCTCATCGCCGCACAGTAGGCTTCATGCCGATTGCATGAGCGCATCGAGTTTTTCAATAAGCGCTTTTAGCAATGTTTCGGCGTCCTTAACCGCATCAACAGGATCGCGTGCCATGGCGGCACGCAAAGCTGTTTTTAACCAGTCGGAAGCGGCGGGATCGACCAGAATTTGGTCGCGTAACAACGTCATTGGGCCGCCTCTCTACTTTGTTGGATGGGATTGAAATGCATAGGACTGCATAGGGTGATTTCGCCTTCGTCGGGTATGTTGAAATGCTGACGCAATAGGGTACTCGCCCATGTAGTCAGCGCCAAACAGACCCACCATTGCGAATAACTGTAGTCAAACCAAAAACCCCATGCCAGAGTGATACACATCCCGAATAGGATATGTAGCGTCCAGGTTTTGTTTTTAAAGTTCATTGGTAACTCCATGGTTATTTTTCGCGGGCGCGAAAATGTTTACATCGTTAAAATACATTGCTTCGGGCGATTTTGCCGCCTGTTTGCGCGGCGCTGGGAGTTCGAGAGGTTAAGCGATTACCAAGGTTGCGAGCGATTGGCATATAGCGACTGGTTTTTTCGCCGGCTCGACCATCTGCTACACCACGACCGAATTGGTACAACGTGCGGCCTGTGCCGCCGCCCGCCCCTTTTAGCAATCGGCTCAGGCTATTAAACGTACTGATGGCAACACCACTTGCTAGGCCGGCGGCGATGCTTGGAACTTGCCGCATGATTAACAGGATGAAACCGCTGGCGAGACAGAGCTGGATGCCTTCCGCAATCTGTATTCCAGCTCCTTTTGCGGCGGCGGATTGGGCGTATTGTTCTAGCATGTTCAATAGTAGTTTTGAGGCTACCGACGCCAATACAATGATTAACGAATAATTGGACAGTTGCGCGACCCAACTCTCGAAAAACCGCTTGGTTGTCTCAAACATCAATCCCAGAATGAACAACGGGCCGATTGCTAACAATAAACCGACCGCCACTAATGACAGGCAATATAAATAAGCCATCCAGACGCAGATAACTCCAACGAACAGATAAACCGCGAACCCGGCTAGATAAAAACCAAAATTGCCATCGACTATACCCCCTTGGCTTATAAGCGATTCAGCTACCGTGGCCCCTTGTACCCATACGGTATCAACAACGTTAATAGCTGCATTGCCGCCTAAAATGGCATCACTCAATGACTCTGGGGTAGCGATAAAAAAATCGACCAGAACAGAGTTGTATTCCCATAAACTTAGGGCAACACCCAAAATTGCCGCCAACTGAATGATACGTTTGGCGCCGTCCATAATCGGCTCTTCAATTGCCCCACGAAAATGCAAATATCCCCATAACATGACGTACATCGTTGCAAAAGTGACGGCGGCAGGTTGCAGGCTGGCCGCAATATCGCTGGTGATGGTCGAAACCATGTTCAATACATTGGTTTGGAGAAAATCCCAAAAAGTTATAAAAAATCCCATCACACTCTCTCTATTGATTTACTGGGAGGGCATCACTTCGTAATGCGGTTGTTTTAAATCACGGATATGGCCAATATTCGATGGTTTATGCGGTTTTTCCGCTATCTCTGTTTTAACAATGATGGTTAGCGGCTTTTCCGGGTCTTGATTCACGACGACTTGCGCCGGGTTAGTGTCGTTTTGTGAGTTCGCGGCTGTCGCCACCGAAGAATTACCGAGTTGGCCGTTACTGGTGAGGTAATAGGTGCCAACCGCCGAGGCGGCGGCTGTTAGAGTTATAACGGAAATTAACATTAATTTTGTGTTCATGCCCCCCCCCTTTTTTTTAGTGGTTGTTCACAACGGAATAGTTGGGTTGAACCAACGTACTTGTACTGCCGACTTGCTGAACCGCTAACTCGCGTAACTGCTGCTGGTTCACCTGTTCCTGGTTTTGCAAGCTGGCGTACAGTTGTTGCATTTTGATTTGATCGTTCTGCAACATGGCCTGTTCGCCGGCTATCCGTGCGTTCACTTCAGCAATGCCTTTGGGGTCTTGGGTTTGATTAACCTTATCCATCAATTGCTGGATATAGCTAAATCGCTGGCTAGCGGCGTCCATGCTTTGTGTCGCGGTAGCTTGTATGGCGGCGTTATTTTTGCGGCGCTGGGTGAACAGTTTCAGCTGATTTGCGTTCATGTTGAGATTGGCGATTGCTTCCGGGGAGAGAATCGCGTTTTGGTTGGTGAAGTTTTGCACCTGTCCACTCATGGTGTTATAGGTGACGCTGGCCCCGTCGATAACATCAACTAAATCCTGACTACCTTGCGGCAGATAGTTACGGGCTGCGTTGGTGATGGGTTGCACAGCGCCAAATCCCCGGTTGCCAGTCATGCCGTTATAGGTCGATGTGACCATTTGATAGGTCTGTTGCAGTTGTTGAAGCTGATTCGTAAGCGTGGTTAGTTGCTCAATCGCGTCGGCGTGTTCTTCCATAAACCCGGCTATGGTTTCGGCCATGTGCGCGGGATCGTTCACAATGTCGATGGGAAATGCGTTATTGCCGAATAACACCAGGGTTAAAGCGGCGGCTATACGGGTTTTATGAGACGGCTTCATATTCAACTCCGGTGGTTTGAGTTTCGGTGTAGTGGTGTATTGCAGATTTTTCGGCCTTAATATTATCTAGGTGTTGTTTGTAGAGTGGGAGCCATACGGTAGGTTCTTCGCCGAATTCGGCAATGAGTTTGCGGACGATGCCGATGTTCTGCACCCGTCCAGATATAACGTCAAGCTCGAAATCGAAGCCTTTTAAGTCTAACTCGCATACTACGCTGGCGTGACCTTGCTTAATTAGAAACTGACGGCTGCCCGGTTCGATTTCTTGCTTGAGCAACAAATATTCGCGTTCGCTCAATCCAAACCCATCAATGTAATCCTCTTCCCGCGCTTTCTCGTTTGGCATGAATATTTGAGTAGCGGTTTGTTCAACGATAGTGCGGGCGATAGGGCTTTGCAGTACAGAGCTTGGGCTTTGGGTTACAAAGATGAAGCCGGCGTTTTTTTTGCGGGCGCGTTCGAGGCCGTCCTTCGCAAATTCCTGAAAGGCGCTGTCCGTGATTGATCGTGAAAATTCGTCCATCCAGCACAGCATTCGGCGACCGTCCATGAGCGTTTGAACCAGATGAAACAGGTACATGGTTATCGGGGCGCAGGTAACGGGGTTTTTCAAGAAGTCGGTACTATCAAAGCCGATAGTGGCGGTTTGTCCCATTAGGTCGGTGATGGAATCGGTTTCGTTATCAAATACCCATGCGTATTCGCCGGCTGTGCTTTCCGCCCATTTGCTCAGACGCGCAAACAAACCTTCGGGGTCTCGAACGTCAAGAAATTCGATAAGCCGTGATAAGCGACGGTATTTGTGTTCGAGAACCAGTGTGCCATCCAATGCTTGTCTGAGGTTTTTAAGTTCGCGTTCAGTCAGCGGTTTGTCTGCCCTGTAGGCTAACCGTTGCAGCCATAGCCTCATAAACTCGACGTTATTAGTAGTTGGTTCGAGTTGCAAGGGGTTAAACCCTGTCGGCTGTTTGTTTTGGATGGTTAGGTAACGACCGCCTAATGCGCGGATCAGTATTTCAAGGCCATAATCGTTATCAAAAATGGCTTGTGTGACGTTTTGCTTCCGGAGCATGGTAACCATGAAACCAAATAAAACGGTTTTACCTGAGCCTGTCGGGCCGCACAAATAAGTATGCGCTACGTCTTTTTTGCTGCCGCCGGTTGGGTCTTTGGGATCGCTGGCGTGGAGTGAAAAATAGTAGTTACTTTTGGCGTTGCTGATCAGTACGACCATGGCGTCTCCCCAATGGTTGCCAGTGGCTCGGCCCACAGGGTAGTTATGGTAAGGGGCCATAGCTGCAAGGTTGCGGCTAGTGATCGGCGATAATCGGGGTCTGTAAGTAAAATTACCAGGGAGTTGCGCCCAAAATGCGGCTTCTATGGCAAGGTCTTCTCTGGCTACGGTCATTCCGGTATCGCCCAGAACGGTTTTGGCCCAGGCGATGTTTGTGTTGAGTTCGCGTAGCCGAGGCTGGTTTTCGGCTTCCTTAACACCTTCGAAGGGTTCGCCTTGGATAAGCAACGAAAAATGATGGTCTCCCATTACTATTTCATTGCCAGAGATTTGATCAATCGCAGTTTCAAGGTCTGCGGTTTGGGTGCGGGCTAAATCACCGATATTCACCATTCGGTTATATTGATTGACCAATAGCGCTTGAGCGGCGGTTTTGGTGATGAAGGTATAGCTTTGCGTCAGTACAAAACTAAATGGTGCTTTGAGTAGGCCATTAAACATACCGACGATGGTAGGCGTCGGATACTCCTTAACGCCCAATACGGCGGCGACACGGGTTTCCGTGGCTGTACGGTACTCTATTGCCTCCGTGCCGAATGATAGTCGTGAAGTTGCCAACACTTCGTTAAGGGGGGATCGTGGTAGCGCAATGCGTTGCCATTCGCCATTAATGAGCAAACCAAAGTATTCCATAAGGGTTGAATAATAGTGTTGCCCTTTTTGGTAAATTCCCAACGGTTCTGGATCGTATCGATTGAGCGCAGCCATGACGTGTTGTTGCAGTTTCATCATTTCATCTAACGCTTCCTCTTGCTCTTGGCGTACGACTTCTTTATTAATGCGATTGAGGAAACTCATGGCCGACTGGCCTATCTGGCCAGGTTGCGGCCTATAGACTATCGCTATGTAAATATCGTTGACCATCAGGGTTTCTTTGGCGATACGCTGACGATATTTTTCGTTGAGATCATGGGCAAAACCGGGTTCAAATTGACCTTCGGGGTAGGTGTTTTCGCGGTGACGTACCACGGTTTGCCAAATGGATATGTTGGGTTTGGCGAGGTTGCGGTAAAAAACGTTTAACCTTTCGTGCCAGTTGTTAAGCTGTTCATCGTCGGCGTTTTCAAAACCTATACCGGCTAGTTTGAAAGCCATGACGTAGCCGTTGTGGGTTTTGACGACGTGTTCGTTAATGTGGATGGTGTAGGGAATGTGCAAGGCGGCGGCCTCTTCCCTCATTAGAGCTTTGTGGTTTTTTAATGCTGGTATGGCCGACATAGCATTCTCTTTGCGGTTAGGGTGAATAGTGGGGCGGTAGTTTGCGTCGCCCTTTCGAATCGGGTAAGTTGTAGCGGTTCGTGGTGTAACTGCTGGCTTTCCATTGTTTGATGTTGCCTTTTGTCCAGTTCAGCCCTTTGGTTCTGGCCCATAATGTTAGAAGATCGAAAAAACGGCATTCGTGCATTAACAGCAAGGCCAGTACACCGTGTATAGGTATGTAGGCCAGTAGCCAAAGCAGGTTTCGAGTCATTAAAAACATTTCGATAACCACCATCGCCCCTAACACCATGCCCCCGGTGGTAACACCGAATCGCATGGGCGGGCGAGTAGCTGCAACAAATAAAGGGTCTGCTTGCAGTCCGTTGTTGCGGTTCATGAGTCAAACTCCGAACAGTCCGCGTACCCAGGTCACAACCTGTTGTGATCCAAATACGAGAACGATGCCGATCATGGCGCTGACGGCTAACATCCACGATATTCGACCGAACCATGCCAATGCGCCGAGAACCATAACCGCAATAACGGCAACGGGTGTTAGGACGGCGAGTAAGTCGGTTGAGAGTGCGCTAGCTCCAGTAGTGAATGGACCTGCGGCATAGGTGGCTTGCTCTACACTCAAACAGAGTACAGCGATAAGGGCTTGTTGAAGGAATTTACGAGTTGTTTTATTCATCCGGTATTTCTCCGTGTTTTTGGGGGTGGGTGTTAATCGCCGTAGATTTTCGCGGACGCGAAAATCTAAACGGTTTGTTTCCCGCTTAGGCACGGGGAACATCGGGCTTTTTGCTACCCTAGTAAATACCTTGACGTTTCAACAATACTGGTTGTTTTACTTTCATAAAACAGAGCCGATATCTCCCCGTCCGTAAATTTCGGCCTATATCGCCGTATTTAAAACACCTTTAATCAAGATATTTTTGGCTGCGTTGGTTTCGCGTTTTCGTGGTGGTCGCAGGCAACGCAGGCAAAAAGAGCCTGGATTTTTTTGTCTTCTGCATTAGTGTGTCCGCAGGATTTTATGATGTTGATCATGCGTTTATGAAGCTTGGTAATTCTGGTTTCTTGTTTGATATAGCGATTGCTACCTTTTTGCATTTTCGCCAGTTTGCGGTGCAATTTTGTGAGTTGTTTTTGGTGCTTCTCAAGTGTATTGGTGCGGTTGTGTGTGATGTCATTGGGTGAAGTGGCGAATTGGCCCAACGGCTCCTGTCGGATTTTATCGGAGTTGAATGTACTCATTTTGCGGCAGCACTGTGTCTGTTATACAAGTCCCACCAAGGGCCGGCGGTAGAGATGGGTTCGGGCTGGCCATTTTTAGCGGTTTTCATATCATCCGGTTTAGGCGGGTAGACGGGCTTGACGATAACGGTTTTGAAAGCTTTGGTTTTGCCTTGGACCAGGTCAATTTCCTGTTGTAGCTGAGCAATATTATTGCTTACCTCTTCCAGTCTGAACTCGGTTCTATCGAGTTCAGTTTTGTCACCGCTGGCAAGTTGGACTGCGCGGTTTTGTTGTAGGTTGGCGGCTATCTGTTTTTGTTCGGTCAATTCAGCCTGCAGAATGGTGAGCTTTTCTGTGTCGCGGGCGGTTTGTTGTGCACTGTCAACGATAGTGGCCGGCGTTTGGGCGATTGTCGGCGTAGCTACGGACATGGTGAGTAGCATTATTGCGACGCGGAAATGTGTGTGCATAACATCGTCCATTGCTCGAGGTTTTCCGGATTATAACCAGGAAAACTGTTGAATTGGTTTTGATGTTATAGGCTCAGTGAGCCTATGTCAAATAATTTTTGTCAATTTTTAGTTGACTTACCCGAGGTAAGATTTTCCGTGATGCGTTTTAATGCTGTTAGCGCCCAGTTCGGGCAGCTTCTTGATGAAGGTACTTCGGGGTCTGCTAACCATGTGCGTACCTTTCTCGCTCCCACTTTTTGGCCGGTTTCCATGGTAATTAGTTCAGCGGCCTGCACTTGTGTGATGTTGTATGTGGAGAGGATGTCACGAAATTCTTTGTGATTTTGCTGGCGTTCTTGTTCTTGTTCTTGTTCGGTGTTCATGGCTAGTGTGCATTAGATATAGTATGTCGTTACAAGCGACTTTTTGCATGCATTTTAGCCATTTTTGCCCGGTTGACGCCAATTAAGACACCTTAGAGCCGCCTATTAACTTTATGTTGTTGGTTTGACATACATTTATTTACAGCCTAAGCATGGTAATTTTCGCGGGCGCGAAAATATTTTGGCTTTTTTTTTCAGGCGGACGCTGCCTCTTGTCAGCAGGTCGATCAAGGGTAAATACTACTCCCGAGCATAAAATAATAGACGCTGTTAGACGGTAAAACGAAATGCTCTTATGACTTAGACCGGACGATCTTAAGTGCAGCCAGCGTATGAATACAGATTATTTTGAGGCTCGATGGTATCAACAGGCGGATAGCTGTCACCTATACCCGACCAATCGGCAAATTATCGATAGACTTAATAGAATGGATGGGAAAAATAGGCAGTGGATACCCACCCCGATGACAACGCAGCCACCAAAGCTTTTTGGGAACATTACGATAAGGCTGAGAAAATTACCCATGCAATGGTGTTGCCTGCTATTCGCTGGGGCGAGCCTTCGTGTGCTCAAATTAACGATGCGCACAGCGTTGCTTGCCAGTAAGCCGGGATTGATATTTCTGCAACTGGCAAGAATGACACCGACAGCACAATGATTATTGATGCAATGGATTTGCTTTACACTTGTAAATTTGATGGGTTTTGTTTGATTACAAGTGACAGTGACTTTACTGGTCTAACTATGCGGCTGCGTGAAGAAGGTCTTATTGTTTTTGGGTTAGGAGAGAATAAAAATCCCGAGGCATTCAGGAACGCTTGTCACGTAATGCTTTAATTTTTGTTTGGGCATTTTCGCTATTCGCGAAAACCGGACGCCCGTTCCAGGCTCGCTATTCGCTCGGTCGTGCCGACTTGGCCGCTAGCGTTGCCAACCTTACAGACCGCCTTGCCAACACTCAATAAGGGACGTGTGCCAATGCTACGTAAACTCCGCACTGTCACACCTCCCTTAGCCGCTGGGCTTATCCCTAATACTACGCAAGGCTATCGCCATGCTCAAACCCCTAAAGGATATTGTTGGTTTAGACCTGGTCGGTGTGTCCTGTGTGGCGTCTTAATGCCACGAGGCGTGCGTAGTGTGCGCACAGTATGCCAGACTGCCCGGCTTATTCGGTCAAGGGGCCGTGTCCTCGCTATGCTGCGGGCCGCACCCACCCCTTGACCGCACCGGCCAGCCTGTCCACCTGTACGCACCGCAAGCCCTCGTCCCATTAAGACCGATGCTACACTCAGGCAAGCCCTGTTTTACCTTGTATAACAAGCGGTGCGGCTATCGCCGCGCTATTCTGATTTCCCGCATCCCTGAACCCTTAATCCCGATTGCAATCGGTGTGCCATTTGGCGGTTTTTATAGTGTATTTTTCACTTAACTTATTGAAAAATATATTTAAATGTCAGGTAAATAGCTTGACATTAAGGACATAAGCAGGGATAATAACACCATGGTTTCGAGGTGGTTTAACTCAATTCCATATAGGGCCGGGCATTCCGCCAAGGCCAGTTTGAAAGAGGTTATTTACCATGTTTAACAATCGTTTCTATGGCACCAAAACCCAATCCCCACTTGATAATGACGCTTTACACCGTTTAGCGCCATCTGTCTTCGCTGAAACAAAACACGAATCACGCAAAGAAACTTATAAATTTATCCCGACGATCAACATTGTTGAGGCATTACGCGACGAGGGATTTTTGCCTGTGTACGCTTCCGAGTCTCGCGTGCGTGATGAATCTAAAAAAGGCTTTGCTAAACACCTTTTACGGTTCCGCCAACATGACGGCTTTTCTACAGTTGGTGAAGTTAAGCCGGAAATCGTTTTGCTCAATTCGCACGATGGCACAAGTTCTTACCAGCTCAGCGCCGGACTTTATCGCTTGGTTTGTTCAAACGGGATGATCGTTGCGGACGGGCAAATTGATTGCATCCGCGTTCGTCACAGCGGAAACGTAATCAATAACGTGATCGAAGGCACTTATAAAATCGTAACGGAAACACCCCGAGCGCTTGAACACATGGACGCTATGCGCGGCCTTAATCTCACTAGAGACGAACAAGCCATTTTTGCAGAAGCCGCCAAGGGTTTACGCTGGGATGCCGACGAGGCAAACGTTAAAAACGACGAATTGTTACGCCCCCGCCGTGATGCCGACCGTTCACCCGACCTTTGGACGACTTTTAACGTTCTGCAAGAGAAATTGTTGAAAGGCGGCGTGGAGGTGCAAAACAAGGAAACCAAACGTTCACAAAGAGCGCGTGAGGTTAAGGGCGTTAGCGAAAACGTTAGACTCAATAAAGCAATTTGGACGCTGGCCGAAGAGATGAGAAAACTCAAAGCCGCTTAATTTCAGACTGGCCGCAAGGAGGCGGCCAGTCTGCTCCCTCTTCTATCAATTTTATTCGGCGAGCGTCAGACTATGAACAATACTTCACAATCTCTAAACGAACATCAAATAATTAACGGCTCAGTTTTTCACATTACCCGCGAGAATCACAACAAGGCTTTGCATTTTCTTGAAGAAATTAAGCGGCAAAGTGGCGGGCTTGCTAATCAAGATGAGGCTTACGGCCACGTTATTCATTCGCTGGCTGAAACGGTTATGTGGATGCTGATCGAGGCTGTTGAGGTTGCGCCAGAGCTAAGCTAGTTAGAAATCAAAAAAGGGATGGGCTTCGCCCTTCCCGTTTCTTCGCTGCATTGCGTTTATTGGTTATGTCTGGGGTTATGGTGATTAATTATGTGGGAGACCAGGAATTTTAAAGACTACTTTCAATCGCGCGAAGTGATTAAGGAAGGGAATAAAACTCTCAGGTATGACTGCCAGTTTTATCTTTGAATTTTTGATGATAATTTGGCTACGATTTTTATGCCATGACAAACGACATAATAAGTACCCATTGATGCCGATAACAAAACTCGTGTTGCTGGCCGGTGGTTCACCTGTCGGTATTGGGCTCATTGATGAAGTCGCCCGCATGCCAAACGCTTGCAGAGGTTTTCCGGCATATCGACGGCTACAAGGTGATGTTCCGGCCGGATTGCGGGCGGACCTACTCAGAAATTCTTTTATAAAAATTTCAGCTACGACACCGCCCTTGAGCTCGCCAGGCAGTTTATAACCGACTTTTTCAATGGGTTGGCTGTTCAACATTCAACGTGATCTTTCGTTTGCTTGGTGAGGAAGTGTTTTTAGATTTTGGGGCATTTTCGCTATTCGCGAAAACCGGACGCCCGTTCCAGGCTCGCTATTCGCTCGGTCGTGCCGACTTGGCCGCTAGCGCGGCCAACCTTACAGACCGCCTTGCCAACGCTCAATAAGGGACGTGTGCCAATGCTACGTAAACTCCGCACCGTCACACCTCCCTTAGCCGCTGGGCTTATCCCTAATACTACGCAAGGCTATCGCCATGCTCAAAACCCTAAACGATGGCGGTGGAATTATACACAAGCCAGCTTTTTCGGGGGTAGATTGGAGACCCCCTTGCTTGGCTAATGTGCATAATTCTCCTTGGATTGTATTGCACAATACAATCGATTTATCTTGTATTTTCGCGGGCGCGAAAATGAGGTGCGGCGGTGCCGACTGATTTGGATATGGCTTAGGCCTATTGCTTGCCAATGTCCGAGAGGAAGGTAACGCCACCAATAAGAACAAACATAGAACAATATTCATTTCGATGGTAGGCTATGCGACCCGCTCATCAGACTGCTTATGATGCCATGCCTGTAATGCCTTTCAAACGTAATGTCGTAGATGATGTGATGATTTTGGCAAATCGACTGGCCGTGTCGAAGCCGACTCGCTTGCTACAACAACTTCGCCTGCCGTTGTTCGCCGGCAAAGTATCTGCGGGTTTCCCCTCGCCAGCGGCAGACTATATCGATAAAAGTCTGGACTTGAACGAATTGCTGGTCCAAAAACCCGCAGCGACTTACTTTGTTCGGGCACAAGGCGAATCGATGCTCGGGGCCGGCATTCACCCCAACGACATCTTGGTCGTCGACCGATCCATTGAGCCGGTGGCGGGTAGAATCATAATTTGCGCACTAAACGGCGATCTGACGGTTAAGCGCCTAGCGTGCGAAAACAAAAAATGGAAGCTGAAAGCAGAAAATCCGGATTATCCCGACATCGTGCTTAGTGACGATTTGGAGCTGGTGATTTGGGGCGTGGTCACTACTGTGATCCATGCGGTGTAAGTATGCAGCAACCGCACCGGGACAAGCTGAGCTATTCGACTTTGCCGACAATGGTTTACCAGTGCAAAACCGAGCCTTAATGAAAACTGTCGATCACATCAACCTCCGTTTTCCAAAAGCATTGCTATTACTACGGCCGACATCGATCAAATCTGGAAACCCAGAGTAGGGCGGGTTTCTCAACGGTATACCACTGACGTGCGTGAGTTGATGTGTGTTCGCTTAAATAACTAAAGGCAGCAAAAATATATATTACAATGTCAGGTAAATAGCTTGACAATAAAAGCACAAACCAGGATAATAACACCATGGTTTCAAGGTGGTTAAACTCAAAACCATATAGGGCAGGGCATTTCGCCAAGGCCAGTAATTTGAAGCATAGCATGGCTACCTCTAATAACACCCCTACCGAGTTTTCCACTAATTCATTAGCTGTTAAGGCTGCTGAACTGTCGCATGTCCTCGCGCCGTTTATTTCAAAATCACAATCAATTTCTATCTGTACCGGTGAAGAAAATGATTATTTTTTGCGGTTGATTGTTGATCTTGCCGAGCTGATAGAAGGCATTCAATCGACGTTTGAACAAGACGGAAAAGGCAACCACGCTTTGGTTTATCTTCATTATTTTTCTGGTAGAAACGACTGGTTCATAACGAAAAAAAATGTTGATGGTGGGGTTGATCAAGCGTTTAGCTATGTTATTTTGCATGGCGACGATCAAAACGCGAAATTAGGTTATATCTTAATTCGTGAATTGACGCGGTTAGGTGTTGAGTTGGATTTCCATTTTACCCCTAGCACTTTGGCTACCGTTAAAGCCGAAAGGGAGAGACGCGCGGCCTAATGTGCGGCACCACCCCGATAAATCTGGGTGGGCTTATCAGTTCTGACAATGCAACGTAATTTAAGGTTAGATGCGCGGTTTTATAATCCGCGCATCACATGATGAATCTGGAAAGGGGTAGATGATGAAAATTCTCGCTATTGCGAATCAAAAAGGCGGCGTCGGAAAAAGTACGCTGGCCGTGCATCTAGCTTATGCGGCTCAAGATGCTGGTTTACGTGTGTTGCTGGTGGATATGGACAAGCAGGGCAGCCTGTCATTGACGTTTTCGCCGACGCCTACCGATACATTACTGGCCTCTTCGCTATTCAGCGAGGAACCAAGCAAAGCCGCGCCGTTAGTTGTGAATGACGGTTTAGGCTTGATTCGGGCCGATAACGGTTTGCTTGCGATTGATAAAGCAGAAAACCAAGTGATTAGACACCCAAGCAAAGCCCTACGCGCCTTCGCTAATGATTATGACGTTTGCTTTATCGATACGCCGCCATTGTTGGGTGTGCGTTTGATGGCCGCGTTATCTGCCGCCGATTTTGTTTTAACGCCGGTTTCAGTTGGCTTGTACGAGCTGGCTGGTGTCATGGATTTAATGCAAACCATACACGTAATTCGAACCCAAGGCTTTAACCCACGCTTAAAGCACATCGGTATTTTACCTATCAAGATCAATAACCGCAGCGGCGAAGAACGCGCAGGTTTGGAATCGTTACGAGCCAAGTATGGTTCGGCCATTATGGCTGAAACATTGCCGGAACGCGCACCGGTTAGAAAAGCGATTGCCAACCGCCGTCCGGTATGGTTTGGCACAAAAGGCGAAGGACATCTAAAAGCCGCCATCGAGTGGCAAGCAGCTTGTAAAGCGGTATTAGCAAAAATTGGATTCGGACAGTAAGAGGCTCACTGTGAACAAAAGCAAAACTGCATTTTCAGAAGCGACGGACATTATCGGCCAAGGCGTTGACGCACTGTTTAATAATGAAGGCCCGCAATACTCATTGATTTACCTAGATATGATCGAGGTTAAGGCGCAAATTCGGGAAGAGTTTAGCGATGAGGATAACAGCCTTGAAGGTTTGGCCGCGAATATCACCGAACATGGTGTTTTACAGCCGATTTTGATACGGCCTAACGAGACCGGTAGTTATGATTTAGTTGCTGGGGAACGCCGTTTCAGGGCTGCTAAAATCGCCGGACTTGCCCAGATTCCCGCGATCATTAAGGAAATGTCAGATGAGCAGGCGGATGATGCGCAGATGGCCGAGAACATTCACCGCAAAAATCTAACACAGATTGAAGAATCCCGAAAAATCAAACGCGACCTTGACAACTTGGAGCTCAAATTAGGTAAGGGTAAAGCTACCGAGGCATTATTAGAAAAGTACGGTAGCAAAAGCCGCTCATGGCTTTCTAAGCGATTGGAATTGCTTAACCTACCTGACCAAACGAGGCGACTTGTCAATGAGGATATAAGCGCCGATATTGAAGTTATCCACGCGGTTAAACAGGTTGAAAAGGTTGATCCTGCTGCAGCTCAGAAATTAGTCGATGATTTGAAAGATACACGCTTCAAGGATAATGCCCGGGATAAAGTCAAGGAAGTCAAAGATAGCGTGAAGCCACCTAAGAAGAAACCGGGTAAAGTCGATGTTCAGGTTGAGGTTTTCGCGGGCGCGAAAAATCAAGATGAAGACGATATCGCCATACAAAGTTCCGCTGTCAATCCACAGGACGTACTTAATAGAGTATATGAATTTATTATTGGAACTGGCAGAAGCAATACACCCAAAAATGCGATTGCTTCGTTAAGCCAGGTTGAAAAAGATGCGGTTGAGGACTGGTTACAGTCATTCTACGATTCAGGCACTTCGGCCAGCAATATAGGTAATTTAGTTATTCAAGGCTTGCACAAAGGCCTGTTTTCCAGCTATGGCTCGAGGGCTTTTGCATTAGCGGCATTTTTAAACGGTGTGGATAGTAAGGCGCGGTTTAGTTTGTTGAATATTTTAGGTAACGTTAAAGGCTAAGCCAACAATGACCCGCTCACTAGGTGTTTTTTTGTGGGTATAGTCGGTTAAATCGCTAATGTTAAGATAGCTAATACAAAATAACTTAAAACAATATGACAACTAGAGGCCCCAAAAAAAGGCGCCGAATGACCATTGATGAATTTGAAACAGTACGGCCACTACTGACTATTTCTGAGCATCGTATCGAGGCCGCCTATTCCTCTTTGGTATTGGGCGAGGTCTACCAGAAGGTTGCAGTTCGTTACGGTTGGTCACGGCAGTCTGTTAACGAAACAGCTTCCATTGTTCTTTCAGTCTTCGATGCTTACATGCTTGCAAAGAAAATTGAGCATAAGGCACAGAAAAGTCACTTACCTGATAACTGGGATGTATTAACAATTGAAGCCCCAATGGATTTAATTAAACAATTCGTATCAGAGGTTTCAATCAGGCGGGAGACTGAAATAGGTAGCCTGGTAAAAAACACTGAAAAAGAAAAAGTCAGTAGCGCGGTAGACGGCGATAAGAGTTCGAAAAAACGACCACGCCGCTTAACAGTCAAGCCGACGTAATATCACCTATGCAAGGGTTTTGAATAATGGCAACTAAGAGCAAAAGAGCATCAAGTTTAGAGGCTACGGTTACACCGCCTCTTGATTCCGACTTTACCGGTCAACAATTAGATTTATTTAAAACGTTTATCTGCAATGGCGATGCCGCCAGGGATCGACTATCGAATGCTTTCGACTTATGGGATAGCGTACCTCGCTATGCCGTTTCCCGTCAGCAAATGGATAAGACACGGAAAACCAAGGGGTTTCTTGATTTACTTCAACTTGATTTCAATTATCGTGGTGAGCCTATGTTGGCTACTATTCAAGCCGCGCGAATCATCGATGAAGCTACAGGAGTAAGCAAGGATTTTTACCCAAGTGCCAATGAGGAATTAATAGAAGATGCATTACGAAAAATTGCCGCCGAACCTGAAAATGGCTTTTACGCTAAATCTGAATTCCGTAGTGGTGTAGTCTTCACTCTCTACGCGCTACGCAAAGAACTAGAGAGCCGGGGCCATACTCGTTCTTATCAGGAGATTGTTTTAAGCCTCAAGATTCTGGCCCGAAGTACGATTGAAATTTCGAAACGAGACGGGAAGCGAGGGGAGGGGTTTAGCTTAAGCCCATTTTTAACCGGTTTATCTGCGGTATCTCGCAGTAAACTGAATGAAGACCCGGATTCGCGTTGGATTGCACAATTTCACCCGCTCGTGACGCTAGCCATCGATGCAATAACCTTTAGACAATACAATTACGCTCAGATGATGAGCCACAAGAACCAGCTAACACGCTGGCTACATAAACAGCTATCACTAAAGTTCACCTTTGCCAGTTTTTCCACATCGTTTGAGATTAGGTACAGCACAATTAAGCGGGATAGCGGGCTACTAGATAGCTATAGCAGAGAACGCAAAGCAATTGAGACATTAGACGATTGCATCAAAGAACTTGAAGCTTCGCGCGTGTTATCTAAATCTGAAAAAGTCCCAGTTACAGGCCCAAGGGGTAAAGTATTGGACGTTGTTTATACATTTTACCCATCACCTGATTTCATTAAAGATATGAAGGCATCCAATAAGCGAGCACAAGTACAATCGAACAGTCCGATAACAACAGCCGTTAATAAGTAGGTATAGGGGGCGGGTTGGTTTTTCTGGCCCCATGCTAGGTTGAAAGGTAGGTAGGTATAACGAGCGGATGAACATGTTTTCCGGTAGGTATAGGGGGCGGTATGGTTTTTCTGGCTTTTTTACCCAGTATCCTAACTTATGTTTCGGTAGGTATAGGGAGCGGGTGATCATGTTTTCCGGTAGGTATAGGGGGCGGTATGCGGTAGGTATAGGGGGCGGTATGGTTTTTCTGGCTTTTTTACCCAGTCTCCCAACTTATGTTTCGGTAGGTATAGGGGGCAGGTGACTATGTTTTCCGGTAGGTATAGGGGGCGTGTCTGATTTTTCCCGGTAGGTATAGGGGGCTACACAAGTAGGTATAGGGGGCAGGTGATTCTATTAAGTTCGTTTCCGAATGGAAATCGGTAGGAATAGGGGGCGAGTGATTTTTATATGTTTATGATTTTAATAAAGAAAAGGCCTTTATTTTGAGCCTTATTCTTTTAATCTTAAATAATCTTTTAACTAATCGTATTTCTAAAAATCAGCTAATTGCAAACAATATTTTGAGTGTATAAGCAAAGTAATTAAATGAACAATTCAATGAATACAATCAGGCAAGAATGCCTACAACCGTTTAGCTCTAATTGGGCAGTACCAACTGGCCAGGAAGTTGCTGAGGCATTGAGGCTTGCCGGATTTAGTTGTAGTGTTGCCGCCAAGACACTTAATCTAAAAAAGAACGGAGCTCGGACAATTCGCAAGTGGATCAATAATGAATCCAATATTCCTCATGAGCTGTGGATCACACTATGCGGCTTTGCGGGTCTTTTGGATAATCCAACTCTCTAGCTAGAGAAATACAGAATTAAGAAAAAATAGTACTTTATCGCCTCTAATGCAATGTGACAGGTAAAGGTTAATTGATTTATTGCTTGTGGCAAATGAGATTGGTTGTTCTGTTAAACAAGTATGTTAAGAATAAATAATTTATAGGGGGCATCATGGCCAAGATTATTAATTTTCCGAATTCAACCCCGGCGGCGCCAGTTAAAAAAATACTCGACGTTACCCGTCGCTATGTCTATCGTAAACCAATGCCTTATAGTGTTTTTCTTTGGTGTAGTAGAGCACTTGTTAGAACAGCCGATTTTTTGGTGGTGTTACTGCGCACATTTACACTGACGTTATTGTTATGGTTCCGGCCCATTTTATTTGTAGTGATTAGGCCATTGTCTGGTTTGCTGCTGATTGCCTTTATTGTCTGCCTTTTTACTCACCCAGCCGATCAACGGTTAACCTGGGGATTTGGTTCACTGAGTTTTGGCGCTTTTTTGATCATGTATCTTTATGATCGCATGCTGGTTTTCCTATCTTGTGGCAACGTAGTTAGCATTCTGAATTAGATTTAAAGCATAAGGTGGGTAAACTCCAACAAACGACACTTAAGTTCCATAGAATTCTTTAGTAGTGAATGACGGCTTTTAGAAGTGTCGAATTGTCGCTATCGACATAAACCCGCCACCCTGGAACTTATGATTAATCAGTCGGCACTTACTGCTTATAAAAAAAAGTTAGTTGCTAGATTCTCTGGATTCTGGCTTAGCAGCAGCAAGTCTTTCTTGCTTATCTTTTGCAAACTCATGTTTTACAAAAAACAAGCCTCCCATCAAGCTCAATAGCATCACGATTTCCAGTATTTCTCTCATCATTTTAATCACCACTTATCAAGGAAAAACCACTAACCTTCTAAAGGTGGGGGTACTAATGATTTCTTCTTGGATGCGCCATATAGCCTGAGTTTTTCACCACTAGCCCCCCTGCATCAGAAGGCTACCGTGAGAATATATTTAGTCAATTAGTGGGGTATTGGTCATGATGGTAGATCAACGAGCCACAACACCACCCTGCGACAAACTGACGCGTTATTTCTGGACAGATGATTTTTATTCCCATAGAATGCAGCCACCTTGACTGATGTCAATACGACACGTTAGATCGTATCTTTGAGGGGGAGGAAGCGACCGTGTATTCGGTACAACAATAATAAAAGCGCAAGCAATTAACCTACCGTCACTGATAGTAGGCGTCCACAAAACATAAAAATAACATCGGACGAGGCCCACTACATGTGGGCTTTTTTATGTCTTTATTTTCTTCACCAAGTTGCTATTCAGATGGCCGAACGATTTGATCCACTTCCACAAGAGATTATGAACGCAGAGCTGTCAAACGGCTTTGAAAAGTTTCCAGTAAAGAGCGTCGAATAGTTTCCAGTTAAAATGTAGGGTTAATGGTTTTCCACCGCCTTTTTTCGTTGTTTAAATCGATACGAATCGTTGCCGGTTTCCAAGATGTCGCAATGATGAGTAATTCTATCCAGGAGTGCCGTGGTCATTTTGGCGTCACCAAACACTTGCACCCATTCTGCAAAGTTGAGATTAGTGGTGATAATCAATGACGTTTTCTCATAGAGATGACTGATCAAGTGAAATAGCAAAGCTCCGCCCGATGCCGGAAATGGCAGATAACCTAGTTCATCCAGGATAACCGCATCCATTGCGGTCAGTTGCTTGGCCAGATTGCCCGCTTTGCCTTGCTGTTTTTCCTTGTCCAGTTGGTTCACCAGATCGACCGCGTTATAGAAGCGAATGCGTTTGCCTTGATGAATGGCGGCTATTCCAATGGCGGTCGCTAGGTGTGTTTTGCCGGTGCCAGTGCCGCCAACCAGGATCAGGTTATAAGCCTGTTCCATAAAGCTTCCTGTTGCCAATTGTTCGATACGGGCTTGCTGCAAGGGTGTTTCTGATCAATCGATTTGTAGTAAGTCTCGATGAATGGGGAAACGGGCTGCCTTGAGTTGATAGTTGAGGCTACGCGCTTGTCGGTCCGCTTGCTCGGCCTTGATCAATCGATCCAGCCAGACTTCGGGCATCACCGGTTTTTGCTGGCTGCCGTATTCTGCTTGCCACTCGCCCCAGGCAGCCGCCATGCCATACAGGTGCAGGGTTTTCAGTTGTACGCTACGGTCAATGGACATGACGTTCGCTCCGTAACGCATCATAGCGACTGCAATCGGCCAATGGCTCAACAGTCAGTGTGGGTAGTGATGCGGTGGATTCATCCAAGACTTTAGGCTTGGCGTCTTCCGTGAGACGGCGCATTTCATTGAGCACAATAGCGGCGCTGATAACGCCTGTTTGCAAGGTTAAATCGCAGGCGACTTCCAAAGCATCCAGGCCACCCTCACCGATGTCTCTAGCCATTAACAACAGATCAACAAAGGCTCGATCGCCTTTATCTTGCTTGAGTATGCGGTCGCGCACGACTTTAATCGGCACCGGTAAATCCCAGGTCACAAACGGTGCACCATGACGCAATGCCCCCGGCTTTTTCTCCAGTACCGGCAGGTAGTGCCAGGGATCGCAAATCAAATGATCGCGTCCAAATTGACGCACATGATCGGCAATCACTTGACCATTAGCTACCATGCGCACTCGATCAGCGGTTAAACGAACCGAGACAACCTGGTTGACCCATTGCGCCGGTACGCTGTAGCGATTGCGATGAATGTTGATCAAACACAATGAGGTCACCCGGCGCATCGTTTCAACATAGCCATCAAAGACGGCTTTAATCGGCATTAACAACGGTTGCTCTTCGGCAAAACAATCGGCCGTGGTGCGTGAAGGCTGATCAGGATGCGGACGCAACGCCAACTCCTGGCAACGCTTAGCCAGCCAGGCATTGAGTTCGGCAAAATCAGCAAACTTCGGCGTGGGCGTGAACAGCCATTCGCTGATATTGCCCACTTGGTTTTCAATCTGGCCTTTCTCCCAGCCAGACTCTGGGGTACAGGCCACAGGCTCAAACAGATAGTGATTAGCCAAGGTCAAAAATCGCCGATTAAAGCGCCGCTCCTTGCCGACGAAGATCGCATCCACTACGGTCTTTAGATTGTCGTACACCAGGCGTTTCGGCACCCCACCAAAGAAGGCAAAGGCGCGATTATGCGCATCCAGCACCATCTCCTGTGTTTCGCAAGGATAGGCGGCCACGAACATTTGTCGGCTGTAGCTCAATCGGAAGTGAGCCACTTTCACCACCTGTTCCAACCCGCCCATAATCACCGTTTCGTGGCTCCAATCAAATTGACAGGTTTCGCCGGCTGGGAACAGTAAGGGCACGAAAGCCTGTTTGATAGTGGGACTCGCCGAGCGCGACTGCTTCCAGGCTTTTACGAAACGCTGCACCGCACTGTAGCCGCCCACATAACCTTCAACTTGCAGGCATTCATACAAGCGTTGAGCCGTGCGTTTACGTTTTTTACCCGGTAACGCCGCATCGGTCTCCAGCCATGTCGTCAATTGCTCGAGATAAGCACCGAGTTTCAAATGAGGTTGATGTTGGCGAGTGGGGTAAACCGGCTCATCGACAGTTTTGAGGTGTTTACGAATAGTGGGGCGGGACAGCTTGAACTGTTTCGCCAAGTCACTGATGGTGACTTTCTCAACAAAATGCAGTCGTCTGATTTCGGGTATGACATCCATTTTTATCACTCCAGGTTTCTCCGGCAAAAAGCCGGTCATTAAACAACCTGGGGTGGAAACTTTTCAACGCTCTTTTCCCCAGGACCCTGGAAAGTTTTGCACGCCGTTTAGCGCGCAGAGCGTTTCATTGATGAACTGCTGAGCGATGCCCAGCATCCCGTTCACAATCGCACTCATCCATTACACCAAGAATCAGTCAAAGCATTGGACGAGATGATGCTACGTATTGATACTATGCGGAACGAATGGCTTTCTAAGAGTTAAAACTTTTAAGCTTACAATTCCTTGCTTGCAAGTACATGTACTTTATCATTGCAGAATAACTTGTAAAATAATTACTTATCACTGATAGCAACATAAAAGTGAATACATGACCAAATCAGAACTCATTGCCACCATCTCCAATAAACAACCACATCTGCCTCAAAAGGATGTTGAGTATGCCGTCAACAACATTATTGACGGGATGATTGCAACGTTAGTGGATGGCGATAGGATAGAGATTCGCGGATTCGGTGCATTTTCAATTGTTCAATATTCGGCACGTATTGGGCGTAATCCCAAAACCGGTGAAGCTGTCAGTGTTCCCGAACGACGATCTGTTCATTTTAAAACCGGATTGGAGCTGCGCAAAAAGGTGGATGCATCAAGAGTGGTTTATCCGAACATCAAGGATTTGTAGTTGTTCCGAATTGGGAATATTCAGGCGCAAAAAAAGCCTCTAACGTGATTAACACTAGAGGCTATAGAGTGTTGCGGCCAGGAGGAGCCGCGAATTACAACGAGGAAATTACACAAAAATCTTAAGCACGTGCGGGTCTTACAAAATCGAGATTACTAGTAAGCGACGCAGTACCGAATAACAATGTTGAAAACACAAATTCGCCTGATACAAAACTGAGAATACCAGCCAACAATAACAAGCCTGTCATCACGTCTCTCTGCAAATTTTGGGATGTTTTCATAGTGGTCGCCTTCAAAGTATCCAGTCATAATTAAGTTCGACTTCACTATATACCTCTGAATAATATTTACAATCAGGCAAATTTCGCATTATTTGTTTCCAATAATGAAACAATATATCTGAGTGTTCTTCGATAGCCTTAACAGATTGCAGCGATTAGTGATGGTATTGTGAGCAGTTACAAAAGCACGATTACGATCACTTTTAGCGCTGAGCAGCAGGCAAAAAAAATCCAGCAATAAAGCTGGACTTAGAGAAGGAAATTGACGTGCCGCTAAGCACGTTTAATAGATTGTAGACTTCACAAAAAGTTCATCGAGTAATCAGTCATCTTCTAAATTGATTACACAGCTTTGGATTTTGCTTTGTCATTTCCATGAGGACAGGAATTCAAAATCACTTGATAGATTATCCAAATAAAAGATAAAGGACTGCAATTGTAAATTGCCTTAACCACATCGGGGATTTACTTAGAGAAATGTCTGTATCGCTAAAGAATGATTTGTTTAGTGGCATGTAGCGCAGCAAAAAACTCAGTCCAGATTATAAAAGTTTCATTGTACTAGCTTTCGTTTTATGCAATTTTCGCGGGCGCGAAAAAACGTTATCAGGCTAACTAAATATCATGACGGAGCGAGGTTTTTTAAATCGCATTTATGGCTTGATGTGCAATAGTGCGACAGTGGCGACACTGCTGAACAACGCGGTCGCTATACAAATTGCTAAGATCACTAACCATTGAGCTAACGCCGGTTTTGTTTTGGCGCAGAATAGTCCTTGCTTAAGAGTTGTCAATTCGCCGCCGACCGCTTCACGGATCAGCTCTTGTAATAACTCGCGTTGTTCATCCTTTGTTTTTGCAATAGTGCTAATTGATGCGTTTTGCAAAAAGGCGATCATTTCATTTTTCGAACGCATGTTTGCCGCAAGCACTGCTTGATTATAAGTTTCACCAGCTTCTTCAAACTGTTTAATGGTTTGCTGCATTTTATCGGTGGCGGCGTTGACTGACCCATTAACCGCTTCAACTTTATCTAACAGCGCATCTATATCCCCCAGCACTTGAGCAGCAAGCGCATCTCTAAATGTTCGAGGACTTTTTGTATCTTTTTGCATTAGAAAAGTGCTTTAAAAACTTGATCGAGATTTTTATCCGCGGTTATGGCGATCATCTTCAATAGACACATCTTCGTACATCGTTCCGCTTCTTTTTGGTTGCCGGAGACTTTCGCAGCTTTTGCGTTGGCCCGGTAGTCAGTTGAATCACTGACAATGGCAGAAAGAGGTACGCCCAGTTCCTTGCATTGATCGAACGCCTCATTGTTATAGATAACGCATTTGTCATTGATCACGAAGTTTTTATCTACCATCTCAAGCCCGAATAGCGAACCAAATTCTTCTCTAATATCATCGTCGCTCTCAACCTTGTTCATGATTACCCGAATTTTCTTTTTGGGTATACCCATGGCTGAAAGCGATTTGATGGTTTTGATAGTATCGATAGTTTGTTTTTTCTCTTTAACCGTTGGTATCAAGAAGTAATCAAAAAATTGGTGTGAATCGTGATATTGCGCCATTAAGTTGGTAAAGTCCTCAACATTCGATGCGCCTACGTCGATAATTGCATCATCCAATAAAAAGATTTCCTCTTGAAGTTCCTTATATTTCTTGCCTTTGTAGGTTTCCACATCGACCCCATCCGTGGCCGAGTGATCGTTCAAGGACTCAATACTAAATAGGGCGGCATTATTCATGCGCGGTTTTAATAAGTGGGCTGCGATAGTTGATTTGCCTACATTGCCTGAAAAATTAATCACGACTGCTTTCATGTCTTTTTCCTTTTTCTGTGCTGTTCTTTACCGATTTTTGCCAGCGCATCCAAGTCTATTTCTTCATCTAAAATATTTCGTAGTTCGCTGGGGTTAAAGTGGGTTGAATCGTCGCTTGTCCCTCCCTTATGTTGATCTTCTGGTGTTTCTTCAATGGATGTTGACAACCTTTCCGGTGGTTGTGGTTTTACTTCATGATCCGGGTTTTTGGATGGCTGCACCTCATCCTTTTTTTTTAAATAAGCCGATATGGTTTGAATCGTGGCATGGATCTCTTTTGCGGCTAGATAGCTTTGCATTTGCGATAACGTGTAACCTAATTCCCTAAGGCGTCGCAGATCGTTCAAATAAGGTTCTAGCTTAGATCGACGCGTCGCCGGTTTAACGCGGCTGAGAAATTCCTCTAATTCCAATGAGCGCCCCTGTGTTTTATAGTTAGTGCTGTTAAGCATATTACACATAGTTTCATGTCTATTTCAAGTAATTTATCCATAAATAAGTATTACTTAATTTTTGTTAAGTAAGTTTCAACGTGCTTTAAGTATCGTTTCAATGTACTTCTTCGTCCGCGCGCTGACCGACAAAAATCACAAATAAGGGCAGGATAGACTAAAGTCGTGTTTTGTGTTACAATTGAGACAGACTAAGGAGGATGACCAATGGCTAACCACAAAACCGTTGCGCTCAATATTCGAATTCACCCAGCTAAAAAGGCAGCGTTGATTGCCTTGGCCGAAAAACAGCGCACAGACGTTACCAAGCTGGTTTTGCCGCAAATCGACCGCTTACTAGAGACTGACGTAAATGACCTCCCTCCCCCGCCTGTTATTGCGCCAGATGATGAATTAGACATTGGTGAGTCAATAGACACCCGAATTAGCTTTTGGCCGCTACCCGGTGACAAATCACACATCAGTCAGTACGCCGCCGCGCGTATGATGAAACTTGGTACCGTCATGAAACTCATTTTGCGTGGGTGGATCACTAAGAACGTGCCGATGCCAAGAGAAGAGTTAGCGGTGCTGGCCGTGACCTCGAACCAACTCGCTGCGATTGGCCGCAATCTAAATCAATTGGTCAAACTGGCCCATGCTGGCCATTGGCCAGATTCAAATGAGCTGGTCGATATGCTTGGCGAAACTAGGCATTTGACTAACCAGGCTAGTGCAGAAATTGACGCCGTTGTGAAATCCAATTTGATGAGTTGGGAGAATGATCATGCCTAAGAAGCGTACCGCAGTTGTTGCCAGAGACAAAACCTCTCCCGGATTAGACTTGATTAGCAGAGGACGTAAGGGTCCGTCTGCTCGGCCTTTATTTAATCCCACCTCCCCTAAGTCGATGGCGTCATTACAACGGACATTAGACCGTGTTCAGGAAGTGATGGTTAAGGTTACAGGTGGTGGTCGTGATCCAGAGACAGCCGAGGCCCATATTGATTATATTGATCGTAAAGGCGAGCTGGAAGTTTTAACGGATGAAGGCGACTTTTTAAAGGGTAAGGATGTATCCGCGTTTTTAGTGAAGGATTGGAAACTGGACACGGTTATCAATCAACGGCACCGTGAAGCTCCATTGCCAGGCGAGAAGGATATACGGGCTAAATTGGTTCATAACATTGTGTTATCGATGCCGCAAGGTACGCCGCCGCAATCGGTTTTAGCGGCTGCTCAATTTTTTGCCCGCGAGAATTTTTCCTTAAGTCACCGCTATGCAATGGTTTTGCACGATCCAGCAACTGATCCAAAGCGAGACAAAACCGAATCCGGTAAAAATCCACATGTGCATTTAGTTGTTAAGGCCGTGAGTGAAACAGGCGACCGACTTTACATTCGCAAGGATACGTTGCAGGTATGGCGTGAGCAATTTGCCCAGGCATTACGGGATCAGGGTGTTGAGGCCAATGCCACGCCAGCCGCCATTCGAGGCAAAGGCAAAAGCAGTGCAAAAACCTCAATCCATCAACATCAGGAGCGCATCGAGCACTGGCGCACAGGGCAGCAGGATGAACAGAGTAAACCTGTGGCATCAACCTTACTTCAAGGCTGTGTGGAGCAGGTCATAAACGAAATTATGAATGGTGTTAAGCCGGATTTACCGGGTCAGGAAAAGCTCAAGGCTACTCGACTAGCTGTTTTGGAGGGATGGGTGGCAACCGAGAATGCCTTACGTGAAGCAGGGTTTAATAAAGTGGCCGAGCAAGTCGTGGACTTTATCAAGACACTGCCACCGGTTAAATCTGAATACGATGTATTGAAGGACAAAATGCTAGCTGATATGAGCCGGCTGCAAGCGGCTATAGGACAGAAAAAACCGCTTATCGATAAGGCTGTAACTCATGATGATCATTTACTGCCACAGCGTTAGTCAAGACGTTACCGATAGCACTGGGCTGTAGGAAAACACACCTCTCCTGCGTGTAGAAAACCTATCGGTGATAATGCGGTTTATCACTCACCAGATCGGTACCATGAATCAATGCGTTAACGCATCATTGCTTCGTCAGGCTTTAACAAAAGCTGGCAATCCAAGGCGGGGCGGATTTCCCAAGCTATACCAATGACTGGCGAGAGTTGGTCACTGTTAAATAACTGGCCGACTTCAATCTATCGAAATGCCAAAGATTATTCGGCTTCTTGCCCGATAGTAAAATCAGGTTGCTCTATTTGAATATAATCAGATGCAGATGAATTAGGCAAAACCATTGAGAGTTTCTGCAAATTTCCATTTTCGTAAAACTCGCATAAAACGACCGGATTATTGAAACATGGCGGAATGCCAGACAAATGGCCATATCCTTTGGCATCAATAGAAAGAATTTTGGCAACGGTTCGTGGCAACCAAGTAGTACGTTGAACCCAGAAGCCGGCGGTATTGCCGTTACTTTGGTAAATTTCGTATATGTTTCTGGGGTGAACGTTGTCTTCAAACATGTAACACCAAAATGTCATTTGCAAAAGTCTGAAAATTGGGAGCAACTACGGTTGCTTATCTATGTAGATAATCTTAATAACCCTGGCAAGCGGTAAACAAGTCAGGGCTATATTTACAAATTACTGCATTTTATCAAATAGAACTTTTGCAGTCTGCCGGGCCAGCGCATCTTGATCATCACTCAACGTTGGAAGCTTGATACCTTCTTGACCATCCACATACATGGGACCACCGACGTCGTCATCGTAGTGAGAGCCGTCTTCATGTATGGCATAGTAGTCATCTCGTGTTAGATCAGTATCTAACAATTGTGCTAGGTAAACCCAACTCCAACAACGTTGCAGATCATCCTGGTCGAACTCTTCGATAAGTTTGCGCATTGCTTCGGTATCGCCAGCCTCCGCTGCTTTGGTCAGCCATTCGTGAACATCATGAATACGGCCCAAGCTTTCTGCAATCTCTGCCACTCTAAGGAGATCGTGATTCTTACTATAACTATCTTGCTCAAAAAATGATGGATCATCGAAGCGCTCAGCGAGATCAAGAAGCGCATCCTCGTTACCTAAACGACCAGCCTCTCTAAGATGAAATTCAAATTTCTGAGCATTATTGATCGCTTCAGCATACTCATCGGCCCATTCCTTCTCAACGCCAGTTAATACGCGACCTTGTTGTTCCTGGTTATACCAATATTCAGAGCCAGGCGTTTGATCATAATCGGCGTCAGGCATTAGAAAAAGCGCTATGGCGTAATGCGCAAGTGAGTTTCCTTTTACCGCCGTCGACTCCAGTCCTGCCAGCAATTCCGGCGATAAATCGTCCTGATAATAGTCGTCATTTGCATCCGTGCCATTAAACAAAGCGTGTCCAGCGTCGTCTTCAATTTCATCGTCGTACTCGCCAGCGTCCCATTCTGAATATCCATCTTGATACGAAAACTCCCCTCGTAGCCTTGCTATTAATTTCTGAATATTGACGATACAAATCCGTTGTTCTGTAATCAACGGCGGAAACTCAGCAAATACGATGTCAGCCGTTTTGGAGGGGTACCCTAATTCCGCACAACGGTGGCGTAAATCTAAATTGTGCTTTGAGCTGTGTTTGGATGCTTGTTTTCCATGGAATACAACAGATTCAGCACAAAGTGCTGCAAATGAGTTGTAGCTAAATGAGGTCGCTAAAAGCTCGTAAATGTGTGCACGTTTGAATTTCTCACCCGTTTGGGTTTCGAGGTACTGTTGCGCCGAGTAGGCAAATTCTTTGATAGTCATGATTATTTCCCCAACGCCACGTCGTTATTCGGGTCAGGCGCACACGTTTAAGTCCCCGACGACGAGGCTATTAAAGAAACAACAATCTAATGACTAAAGTGATATGGCCTTTTTTTACTCGTGTGCAAGTAAGGTTGGCAACCGCAATCTATTCTAACTTTGCCATTCTCACTGGTCAAGTTGACCATTCGCCACACCAGATCGAGATAAACCATCATGAATCAACACCTATTGCCAAATTTCGCATAAATTACAGCTTGCCTTCAAATAGAATTAAGCCGTTATAGGGGTGGTTACCTCATAGCTGCCAAAAGTGCCATCTTGGTTAAACTAAATCAAAAGCATCAAAGTTGCAGTGATAGAGCGACTCTCATAAATCTAAAACAATTCTATTGAGAGTTGTTTTAGGGTGTTTTGTCAGCTACCACTAGGCCAAGGCCTATTGATAGGTACGCTAATTTGTATTTCTGGGTTTTAGTGTTAAAAATACTGGATAAATCTTAAAATAGTTAATATATTGATTATATTGAATTAATGTGTCGATTTGGCGAGGATGGCACTTTTGGCAGCTATGAGGTAACTACCCCGATTAGGCCAGAATTGAATGGCTGTTTTGGGAAATGGCGAATTTACGGTTTCGACCTTATAACTGCCGGTCAGCTATGGATTTTACGCTTCCCTAAACCGGACAGTTGTGACGTGCTGCAAACGACCCCTTGCTGCCAGTCACCGATGTCAGTCAGCTATGTCCGCAATCCTTCATTTAGTCGCCATTCCCTATTCAAATCAAACGGCGTAGCGGCTGTATAAAGGTCCTGTTGCCCAACGGTGAAACGACAAAACCCAAAGCATGGTATAGAAGACCCCTCCGCTGCAATTGGCGTTGGCCCGTACCAAATGTCGCCCAAAGAAATGAGTTTCTTGGCCAACAGGCTGTCACGCAAAATTCAATTTGCTATCGGTGTACATGATCGTGGTTGGGTTTACGCGAAATGATCGCGAGCATGGCGATAACAGAACAAATCGCTCCGGCGATGGTAAAGGTCAACGGTGCTCCAAAACTGCTCACACCGTATCCGATGGCAGGATAAGTGATTAGCCAAAACATATGCGTCAGCGCGAAATGTGCGGCATAAGCCTTCCCTCGATCAGTTTTTTGTGTATGTTCGGCCAGTAAGGTTGAAGAAGACAATGCGATGAGCGCCTGCCCCACGCCATTCAACAGCCATAGCCCGACGAACAACAAGAATGGCGGCTGCTTCATACCCGGTAACAGTATCAACCCCAAGACCACGCCACCTGTCAGCAAAGCACGTTCAGTCCATTGATGGCGTCGACCATGCAGTTCAGAAGGTCCTTTAGCGCTTGACTCGTAACGCCCCGTAGCCCATCCCAAAAACAGCGCGGTGACCGTGGAACCAAGGCCCAACCCTGACATCGCCAACACAAATTCATTTTCACCCAGCATCAATACATCTTTGACATACACCACCGTCGCCACGATCGCCGCCGCCCCAGCAATCGCTTCAACCAAATTCAACAACAATGCCCGTCGCAAAACAGCCTGATGAAGCAATATCCGGGTGCCATAGGTCAATTCACCCAGAAAGGTTCTGAACGAAAACTGAATACTCGGTTTGGATACATGCGGCAACACGCTGGCGGTGACTAGAGCGGCAGAAGCTAAATAGGTGGCGGCATCAAACCAAAACAACCAGTTCAAGCCTAGTAGAGTAACCAGTAACCCAGCGACAGCAGGGCCTAAAACGGCTTCCATATCGACCGCTATCCGTGAAAGCGATAGCGCTTTGACATACTGATCGCTGCCAACCACTTCTGGAAGAGTGGAATCATAGGTAGGCGTGAAAAAAGCTGACGCAGCGTTAATCAAAAATATCATCAGATAGACTTGCCATACGCTGTGTACAAACGGAAATAACGCCATCAAAACGACGCGAACGAGGTCGGCTAAAATCAACAACAGTTTGCGGTTCGTGCGATCTGCCAGCACCCCTGCCGGCTGGGAAAACAGTAAAAACGCCAGGATGCGTAACATCAAGGCATTACCTATCACAGTCGCTGCCGAACTGCCGCCCACCAATTGATGGGCGAATAGTGCTAACCCAACCGTCGTGGCCCCGCTACCCGCGAGCGATATAAGCTGGGCGGAAAAGAGTAAGCTGAAATTTCGATTGCGAAAAAGTGATGGCGAAGACTGTGGCGGTTGACTCATGCTTTTCAGATAAATGGAGATGATTTCCTATGAACTGTCCAATCCTCCCTTTTACTATTCGTCTATGCGGAAGAAGGCGGCCAGTTATGTGTTTCGCTCTGGCAATGGCGACACCATGCAAAGAGTGCATCGTAAAGTACCAAACCTTGTTTGAGCATGTCGTGATCATTATTGAAAATGTGGGATAGGCCCAGCGATATAGCATATAGCCCTGACGATTCGGGTGTCAGATTCAGTCTCGATGTGTCTGCGCCTCGCACAATGCTTGCCAGCTGTTGTAAGGCAGGATCATCCAGTCCGTACCGACTCAAAAAGGCATCGAAACTGCATAGTTCCCCGACATGTGAAAGTTCGGCGCCAGGAATGTCATAAGGAATAGCGCCTGTTTCCTCTGCTACTCGAAATACCTGATCGGCAGTGACGTAAACAAATTCAGCATCTTTATCTATGAAGCGGGCAATTAGCCAAGGGCAGGCAATTCGATCAATTTTTGGCCGTTCACGGGTGATCCATTGCATGGGTATTTCCTCAAGTTTTCGATTGAGCATCTAGCGCGGCTTTAAAGGCTTTGGCCAGATCACTGGCTATGCCTTCACCCCAGTAGTGCAGAAAAACAATCCTCGGGGATTCGCCGACCATGTGATTGTGTATCGTGGTAATGGCGATACCCGCACCGCGCAAAGCTTTCAGTACACCTTGCAGTTTAGTTTCCAGCACAGCGAAATCGCCTTCGACAATGGCTTTGTCATTGCTGCCGGCAAATACCGCCCAAGTATTCACCCCCATGGTTTTGCCAACCGGATGACCATCCATTTGTGTGGTTCGACCGATGGTGACTTTATACACTTCACCAGTTTTCTCTACTGGCGCACCAATAATCGTTTCGATGGGTTTGGGATCAAGCGAGGTTTTACCGGCATCAAACGACTTAGGTTTTACATGGGTTTTAGCGCTGCTGGTTTCCTTGATTTTGGCAAACACCTTGCCGATACTGGTCGCCAGACTTTCTGCATCGCCGCTGCCGCCGATGTGCATGAACATCACTTTTGGCGTATCCCACAAGAAATGGTTATGCAGGGCAGTAACCTCAATGCCATTTTCCAATGCTGAGCTCATCACCGGATTAATCTGGTCTTCCTGCAACACCATATCCCCCATCACCATAGTTTTATCGCCTACTGGCGAAAAAGCAGCCCATGAGGTGAATCCGGTCGCCGCTGTCATTTTCACGCCTGCCACGGTGACAGCCAGATCACTGCGTGGCACGGTGACTTTGAACGCATTTTCGGCGGTATCGAGTTTGCCTTTGGCGCCAGTCAGTTGCTCTATCTTGGCGATATCCAGTACGCCAGTATGCTGAGTTGGCTCTTGAGCATAGGCTACGCCCAGTAGTGATGAAATTAACAGCGCTAAAATTTGAGATTGGCGAATTGTGTTCATACGGTAACTCCTTGCTGGGCAAGCCAGATTTTGATGAAACTAAACAACAGACCGGCACCGCCACAGGCAGCGATGACGGGGATAACACCTACTTTGTAACGAAACAATGACAAAAGAGCGCACAGGCTAATGAGTGCAGAAACCGTATCAAAATGTCCTGCAAAACCTTGTGGCCAGAACACATGCCAGGCGAAAAACACCGCCAGATTGAGAATCACACCGACGACGGCAGCGGTAATGCCGGTCAGAGGCGCAGTGAATTTCAGCTTGCCGTGAGTCGATTCCACCAATGGACCACCGGCCAAAATGAATATAAAACTGGGCAAAAAGGTAAAGTAGGTCACCACCGTTGCCGCAATGGCACCACCTAGAAATAGCTGATCGGGACCGAAGATTTCTTTTACCCAACCTGCGACGAAACCGACAAAGGTCACCACCATGATCAGCGGTCCCGGTGTGGTTTCGCCGAGAGCCAGACCATCAATCATTTGATGTGGCGTCAGCCATTGAAAATGTTCAACAGCCCCCTGATATACATAGGGTAAGACGGCATAGGCGCCACCAAAGGTGAGTAGCGCCGCTTTGGTGAAGAACCAGCCCATCTGCGTCAATGCACCGCCCCAACCATAGCGAGCGCAAAGAAAACCGATTACGCCGCCCCACAAAATCAGGCCAACCAGTATCACTTTTACCAAGCCCGCCCAGCTAAACAGTGCATGCGGTGGTGTTGGCGTATTGTCGTCAATCAATGCGGGATCGAAGCTTGTTTTAGCCGAGCCATGTCCGCCGCCAACAGTGAATTTCTGCGGAGCA
This sequence comes from Methylomonas lenta, assembly GCF_001644015.1. Taxonomy (GTDB): domain Bacteria; phylum Pseudomonadota; class Gammaproteobacteria; order Methylococcales; family Methylomonadaceae; genus Methylomonas; species Methylomonas lenta. The sequence goes on along the minus strand of NZ_LUUI01000150.1, from coordinate 20,159 downwards.
AGCTTACCGCTAATAGCGCCGAGGATGGCGGCCGCCAACACGATCAGCGGAAAGGGTGTATCGAATAAAAAAATGGCCAAAAAAGCCAATCCCGCCATGGTCCACAGCACCCCATTCTTAAGTGCCCTTGATCCGATTCGATACGCAGCAAAAATCACAATGGCCGTCACCGCCGGTTTAATTCCGTACAGTACACCGGCAATCCCCGTGATATGACCAAAGGACAGATAAATCCAGCTCAAACCGATCAGAATCAATAATGATGGCAGCACAAACAAACCACCGGCAACAATGCCGCCCCAGCTGCGATGCATCAGCCAACCGATATAGGTGGCCAACTGCTGGGCTTCCGGTCCCGGCAGCAACATGCAGTAATTCAGCGCATGTAAGAATCGCTTTTCGGAAAGCCAACGGCGCTTTTCCACTAACTCCTGATGCATGATGGCGATTTGCCCGGCCGGGCCACCGAAACTGACGAAACCAAGCTTTAACCAAAAACGGAAGGCTTCCCAAAAGCCAACCGGATCGGGCTTGATCAATGTATTCGCAGATGATTGATTTTCAGATTGACTCATCGTGTGTTTATTCCTTTCTCAAACGTTACCAGCAAGCCGTCAAACACTGCACTGGCAGCCGCGAGCAGTTGATCATCATCGTTAATGGCATCGCGAAGTCCAGCCAACACACTTTCAATACCAACGGCTTCGGGTGGTTGCACACCGCCGACATCCAGAAAATGTACGAGCCCACCCAGCCGTTTGAGTGCAGGTTGTTCAAGATCGAAACTGGCTAATAACACTTCAAAGGTCACCCGGCCATCCACATGACTAAACGAGGCACCGTCAAAATCGAAACCGAGAGCATTAGCGGGGCAATCACTGGCAGACGCTAACCAAAGCAAATGCGCTTGAGGATCGATAAAGCGCCTAATCAACCAGGCACAAGCCAGTCTATCCACCCATGGTCGGCAGCGAGTCGCCCAAGTACGGCCTTGATAATCATTGATTGATAGGCGTGAGATTAAGCCTTCAATCGAATGTGGCTCATCCGGGGATAATATTCGAACAGTCGACAGTTCGAGTTCGCTCAGCGCACTCTCTGTTTGCCGTTGCGCTTCATCGGGAAAGAAGTCGATAGCAGACAGGTTGGCAAACACTTTGCGCAGCTTTCTGGTCTGCTTGATAAAGTCTTGAGCCGTATCAACAGACAGTTCGCCACGTTGCTTGACTATGTCTGCCAACAAAGCAGAATATTCATCACGACGGTCGAACAGGCTAATGAAATGGCTATCGGTCGGCTCATCAGTCCGCAAAACCAATGCGCTGCCGCCATTCTCACGAACTTCTACCGCGATGATTTCTAATGTTTCGCGGCAAGGATCGCGATCAGGCATTAGGTAGACGCCATCACGCAGCACTGCCGCACCGCAAGCTTTCAATGACCGCCAGATACGCATCCGTGCGGTTGCGTTCTCGGTGGGAAGACTAATTATAAGTAAATGCCAAATATTCATGTAGCAAATATTACTACCATGTAAAATACATTACAAATTAATAGGCGGGGATTTGCCACACAAATCCCATCACCAAGCTCGACATCCATTGCAACGAATTGAGGTAATCCAGCGTGTCGTTTACCATAGGCAATAAAGTGCTACTTTTCTCCCACTGAATATTTTAAATATGACACCACCAAGATCCCGTCTAGCCTGGCTTATAGGCTTACCGTTGTTCTTATGCTTTCTCAATTCCAGTGTCCTGGCTCATGGCGTTGATGCCAATACCGAACGTTTTTTACAGGTAAACCAGGGCATAGCCATCGGACCGTTTTTGTATATCGGCGCCAAACACATGGTCACCGGTTATGATCATCTGCTGTTTTTAGTCGGTGTAATTTTCTTTTTATTCCGCACCAAAGACGTGTTGGTGTATGTCAGCCTGTTTACCTTGGGACATAGCTTGACGCTGTTATTCGGCGTGTTAAGCAATATCGCAGTCAATCCGTTTCTGATCGATGCGATTATCGGACTGTCCATTGTCTACAAAGGCTTTGATAACCTGGGCGGTTTTCAGCGCTTGCTGGGCTTTCAACCCAATACCAAATGGGCAGTGATGATTTTTGGCTTGTTTCATGGTTTTGGCTTGGCGACCAAATTGCAGGATTTCTCCTTGCCTCAAGCAGAGCTATGGAAAAATTTATTGGCCTTTAATGTCGGCGTGGAGATAGGCCAATTTGTGGCTCTGTTGTTTATCTTGATCACTCTCGATTTTTGGCGTCGACACCGTAGTTACTATTCCTTTTCCACCGCTACCAACACCCTTTTAATGACCGGAGGACTGATTCTGTTCGGTTACCAAATGACCGGCTACATCATCAACGGATAACACCATGAATGACACCAAGCCTCCCGTTCAATCGTTAAAATCCCTAACTATCGCGTCCATTTTTGCAACGCTGCTGGCTGGTCTTATTCTCATTACCGCCATCCTGCCGGCTGAATACGGCATTGACCCGACCGGCTTCGGACGCATGACAGGCTTAACCGCGTTATCCACGCAAACAACAGCCACGAGTCAGTCGCTGACGATTGCCTGTCCGGCACAGAACACCGCTGAAAACTTGGCGCAAAATGGTCAACAACCACCCACGACCCAGTGGCAGGATACTGTCAAAATCGTGGTGCCCGCCGGCGAGGGGCTGGAATACAAATTCCATCTGATAAAAGGCGCTGCCCTGGAATATTCATGGGCTACCGACGGAGCAAGACTTTATTTTGATTTTCATGGCGAACCGCAAGGCGATAAGACCGGTTATTTTAAAAGCTACAAAGAAAGTACCGACAATCAGTCGAGCGGCTCTTTATCAGCACCATTCGAAGGCTCTCACGGCTGGTTTTGGGAAAACAAATCCAGCTCGCCAGTGACCGTTGTACTGAATACCAAGGGTTCTTATCGGATTTTGGGTTTAATGTAATGACGCATATCTACCTGGAGATGTCGTATGAAACCATTAAAAAAAATTGACAAGTTAGTAAAAAACGAGAGACACAAAAAGTGAAAAATCTGGACGCCTAATGTCTAGTAATTGGAAAATGCATGACAATAAAACTCCTTTGATTTAAGGCTCAATAAAATGCCGGCTTTAACCATAGGCAAACTTGCCAAACAAACCGGTGTCACTGTAGAAACCATTCGCCACTATCAACGCATCGGTTTATTGATGGAACCTGACAAACCTGATAGCGGTTATCGCTGTTATTCAGCTGATGCGGTTAGCCGAATCCGTTTTATCAAACGTGCGCAACAAGCTGGGTTTACCTTGAAAGAAATTGCCACCTTACTATCGCTTGACGGGGCGCACTGTGCCGATGTACGGCAACTCGCTGAGCAGAAATGCCAGCAGATCGATCAACAAATCAGGGACTTAACGGCTCTTCGGCAGATATTGGGAGTTATGGTCAACGACTGCCAGCAGACAGCGTCATCCGCTCATTGCGCTATTCTCGATGCCTTTAGCGAAGACACATCAACCCAGCCCTAATTTTTTATCTCGGACTTGACTCTGTTCTAAGCAACAGGGTTTAGACTCCTTGCCAATATTGAGCATGGTTTGGATTAGGAGATTACTATGAATACAGACCCTGAAACCCCCGCTAACACCCCGTCATGGTTAGGTATCGGAGCCCTATTGGCTGCTATAGGGGCTTCGGCATGCTGTGTCGGGCCATTTTTGCTGTTGTCGTTGGGTATTGGCGGCGCATGGATAAGCACGTTGACGACACTGGAACCGATCCGACCATTTTTCATCATCTTAACCCTGCTTTTTATAGGACTCGGGTATCGAAAACTCTATCTAACGCCTTACCGTTGCGAGGAAGGTGATATCTGTGCCACATCCGACATCCAAAACCGACAACGCCTAATTTTTTGGTTGGGTTCCGTATTCATTCTGCTACTGCTGGCCTTTCCCTGGGTAGCACCTTTTTTCATGGCTTGATCGGAGTCCGATATGACCATTAAAACCAGTTTGTTAATTTTGAGCTTGTCATCAAGCGCTCTATGGATGCCGGCAGCCTGTGCTGAAACAACTGTTGCACAGCCAAACCAACAGCAAACGGTGACGCTGAATATAGAAAACATGACCTGTACCCTATGTACAGTCACCATCAAAAAAGCCTTGCAGAAGGTCAAAGGCGTAAAAGAAGTGACTGTCGATTACGATGCCAAAACTGCGGTGGTCACGTTCGATGGCCTAAAAACCGATAGTACAGCATTGATCAAAGCCACCACGAATGCGGGATATCCGGGTTCCCTCGCTCCACCGGTTTCTCGATAAAGCTGAGGGTTGGTCTATGTCTGATTGCTGCTGCTCAAATACATCCACCAAACCCAAACAGATTTGTCCTGAATGTGGTTCGACTTGTAAAAGTGTCGGTATGCCTACGCTTTACCATCAGGTTAGGTTTCCAGAGAACCAGTCGCTTATCACTGATAGCTATTATTTTTGCCCGGCCAAACTATGCTCGGTTGGGTACTTTTCCAGTGCGGATAACACTATTCCAAAACAGCATTTACGAAGCTATCCAGCGATTCAAAATAACGCACTTTGTTACTGTTTTGATATTGATGCCGAGCGGTATTTATCAGCGCTCAACGATCACAGGGAAGAACCGATCATAAATTTCATCAAGCAACGCACCAAAGCGAACGAATGTGCGTGTGACATCAGAAACCCGTCGGGTCAATGCTGTTTAGCGAATTTTAAGAACATGAGCCAGGTAACAGCTTGACTAACAAATCCGACGCCTGGATCGCTTGTGGTTCGGTACATGAAACCAGGTTAATTGCATTGTATTTTTGGAGCAATAGGGCTACGATAAATAAGTAATGAAGATCCCTACACTTAAGTTTTAGACTTTTATCTGGTTAAACTGAATCACATGTTCAGCAATCGCATAGTATTGATGTTAACGCTCATTATGGCTCTCATGCCTATGGCGGTGACCTATGCGCATTACACGGATGTTGCCAGTCAAATTGCGGCGTTGCCTGTTTCTATGACGGTGGACCATGCAAATCAAAACACTCAATCAGAGCAGCAAGCTGCCGATCATTGCCAACCGCATTCGTCACATCCCGATAAACTACAGTCATCTGGCTGTGGCTTTCATGTTTGCGCCGACTGCGCAGTGATCTCGACTTTTCAATTCATTTCAACTCATAGCCCAAGTTTTTATAGTCTTTCAGAAAAACTGGAGCCACTCTCCCTGATTGCGCCTCCGGCTATCAGGCCACCCATCTCTCCCTTCTAAGCGTTTTAGGTCGATAGTGTCTTTCCCTAAAGACACCGCTCGACTATTCCAGGTAACTCAATTCTCGTCGGCTCGGTGATTTTTGCCGTGTCTATGCCCCAACTGGTTACCATGTGACAACAACGTTTCGAGAACAATCATGTCATCCGTATTGCAATTAACCCGTTATCTGTCGGTCGCTGCACTGGTGCTGGCTTGTGGCTTTGCCGTTGCCAATGAACAGTCGCTGTTAACCCTGGAGGCGGCCACGCAAAAAGTCACACAGGATAATCCTGATCTGGCGCAAATGCTGGCCCGTGCTCAAGCCATGGCGGCCATTCCCTCGCAAGAAGGCAGCCTGCCTGATCCGCAAATCAGTTTTAACGCCATGAGTCTGCCGGTGGATAACTTTAATACCCGGCAAGTCGATATGACGCAAATGAGTTTCGGCCTGTCTCAAGCCATTCCGTTCCCCGGCAAGTTGGCACTCAAGGAACAGGCGGCCAACTATGAAGCCGAAGCGGCCAATCTAAATGCTGATGAAGTACGTCTGCGACTAATAAGCGACGTCAAAACGTTGTGGTGGCAAGTGTTTTATCTAGATAGGGCGCTGGAGATTGTCGCTAGCAATCACAGCTTGTTACACCAGTTTGTCGATATCGCCCGCACTAAATATGAAGTGGGTGAGGGTTTACAGCAGGATGTATTGCTGGCTCAGCTGGAATTATCCAAATTGCTGGATCAAAAGATTGGATTAACCGGCTTACGCCGCAGCACGGTAGCCAGATTGAATGCCTTACTGGATCAGCCGGCCAATCATCCCGTGCAAGTTTCCGCCACCTTGCCTTTGCAGTTGCCGGAGATCAAAACGGAAAATCAGCTGTATCAACAAGCAGAAACCGCCAGACCGTTGTTGGCCAGCGAACGACAAGCCCTTAATGCCGCCCAGACCAGGCTGGATTTCGCCCATAAAGACCTCTTGCCCGATTTCAATATCGAAGCTGCTTATGGTGCGCGGTCAAACATGCCCGACGGCACTCGCCGCTCGGACTTATTGAGCCTGGGAGTAAGCATGAACGTACCGATCTTCGCCGGCAGCAAACAGGAAAAAGCCATCGATCAGCGTACTAGCGAACTGCTGCAACAGCGCTATACCTTGCAGGACAAATGGAATAATGTGCGGGCACAAATCAGCCAAACGCATAGCGATTATCAGCGCGCCCAACAACAGTTTGTGCTGTTCGATACCGGCATCATTCCCCAAGCGAGGCAAACCGTGGCCTCCATGCTGGCCGGTTATCAGGTCAACAAAGTCGATTTTCTGAACCTGGTGCGCAGCCAGATCACGCTATTCGAATACGAAACCCAATACTGGAAAGCCTTTACCGAAGCGCAGCAAGCGCTAGCGCAACTAAGCGCGGATGTAGGCGAGGATGCTATTTATGAATAAGCAACTGCTATTGACCGCAGCCGCTATGCTGACAATTGGCCTGATTGGCGGTTACTGGTTGGCAGACAAGCCACAGTCTGAAACTATTACCAAAACAGCCACCAAACAACCGCTGTATTATCGCAACCCCATGAATCCATCGGCTACCTCGCCCGTACCCGCCAAAGATGCCATGGGCATGGATTATGTAGCCGTTTACACCAACGATGACATTGACGGATCCACTGATAAAACGGTCGAACGCAAAATTCTGTTTTATCGCAACCCGATGAACCCTAGCGTGACCTCCCCGGTACCCGCCAAAGACAATATGGGTATGGATTATGTGCCGGTGTATGCCGACGCTAACGCCGCCTCCGGCGATCCGCTTGGCACGGTAAAAATCGATGCCGTGACGGAACAAAATATGGGCGTCCGTACAGCGATTGCCAAACAAACTCTGCTTTCACATGTGGTTCGGGCAGTAGGGCGCATCGCTTATGACGAAGAACGTATCGTGCGTCTGCACCCCAAAACCGAGGGCTGGATTGAAACACTCAGGGTGGATAAAACCGGCCAATGGGTAAAACAAAATGAAGACTTATTGAGCATTTATTCGCCGCAATTGGTGGCCAGTCAGCAGGAATACGTGCTGGCCCTGAATAACCTGAAAGTGTTGGAAAAAAGCCCCATCGAAGACATTCGTCGCGGCGCGGAAGACCTGGTGAAGAGTTCACGCGAGCGTTTAAAGTTATTAGATGTGCCCACGCACCAATTGCATGACCTGACTGAAACCCATCACATCAAAAAAAGTCTGCACATCCATACCCCGGCCAGCGGTATTGTCATCAATATCGGCGCCCGTGAGGGGCAATACGTCACTCCGGAAACCGAACTGTACATGATCGCGGACTTATCCAAGGTGTGGGCCTATGCCGATATTTATGAATACGAGCTGCCCTGGGTTAAAGAAGGTGATCCGGTGGAAATGCGTCTGGCAGGGGTACCGGGACGTACCTTCAAAGGTAAGTTGGCCTTCATTTATCCCTACGCCGAAGCCAAAACCCGCACTATTAAAGTACGGCTGACCTTTGATAATACCGGACTGCTATTAAAACCGGACATGTTCGCCGAAATCACCATTCATGCCGGCAAACAACTGGATGCAGTGGTAATCCCTGCTGAAGCGGTGATTCGTTCCGGAGCCCAGACTCAGGTGTTCGTGGTGCGAGGCGCAGGCAAATTTGAGCCGCGACTGGTCACCACCGGTCTGGCATCCGGTAGCGATATTGCCATCGTCGAGGGGCTGAATGCCGGTGAAGAAGTGGTCACATCCGCGCAATTTTTAATCGATTCCGAATCGAGATTGCATGAAGCCACCGCCAAGATGCGCGAACCTGAAGCCGTGTCAACACCGAATAGTGAGCCGTCCGTCAATGATCATGGAGATCATCAACATGACTGATTGGCTGATCAACAGTTCGTTAAAAGACCGCTTTATGGTGTTATTGGCTGCGGCTATCCTGGCCTTGGCCGGCCTGTGGTCATTTAAAAACATGCCGCTGGATGCGATACCGGATTTGTCGGATGTGCAGGTGATCGTCTTCACCGAATATGCCGACCAGTCACCCCAAGTGATTGAAGATCAGATCACCTATCCTTTAACCACCGCCATGCTGGCCGTGCCGCATGCCAAAGTGGTGCGCGGCTATTCCTTCTTCGGCTTGTCGTTTGTCTACATCATTTTTGAGGACGGCACCGATATGTACTGGGCCCGTTCGCGGGTACTGGAATATCTCAATTACGTCAAAGGCCGTTTACCGCAAGGCGTCACACCCACTTTAGGCCCGGACGCCACAGGGGTGGGCTGGATTTACGAATACGCCCTGGTGGACAAAACCGGCAAACACGACCTGGCCCAACTGCGTTCCATTCAGGATTGGTATTTACGCTATCCCTTACAGACGGTGCCTGGGGTGTCTGAAGTCGCCTCCGTCGGTGGCTATGTCAAACAATACCAGGTGGAAGTCGATCCGAATGTACTGCAGGCCTACCAGATTCCATTATCCACGGTCATCACTGCGATCAAGCGCTCCAATAACGACGTCGGCGGCCGTTTATTTGAAATGGCGGAGACCGAATACATGGTCAGAGGCTTGGGATACATCAAATCCATTGCCGACCTGAATACCATTCCGGTGGGTGTCGATGCCAATGGCACACCGATCCGTTTGCAGGATGTCGCCCATATCCAAATCGGCCCTGAATTACGCCGCGGCGTCACCGAGTTGAACGGCGAAGGTGAAGTCGCGGGCGGGGTGGTGATCATGCGCTTTGGTGAAAATGCCCTAGCCACCATCGAGGCCGTGCGCGAGAAACTCGAGCAACTCAAAAAGGGCTTGCCGGAAGGGGTGGACATCGTCACCGTGTATGATCGCGGCAGCTTAATCGAACGGGCCGTGGACACTCTGAACGAGGCCCTAATTGAGGAACTGATCATAGTCTGCAGTCTGGTAGCTTTGTTTTTACTGCATATACGTTCCTCGCTGGTAATTATCATCACCTTGCCGCTGGGCATACTGATGGCGTTTATCATCATGAAATGGCAAGGCCTGAATGCCAATATCATGTCACTGGGCGGCATTGCGCTGGCGATTGGCGACATGGTCGATGGCGCGGTAGTGATGGTGGAGAATGCCCACAAGCATCTGGCCGCCGCTGTTGCAAAGAAACAGGCCGAACTCACCGAAAAAGAACGCTGGCAAGTCATCGGTGCCTCCTGTCGGGAAGTGGGTAGCGGCTTATTTTTCTCACTGTTGGTGATTACCGTCTCCTTCCTGCCGATTATCACCATGCAGGCTCAGGAAGGCCGTCTGTTCAGTCCGCTGGCCTTTACCAAAACCTACGCCATGGCGGCAGCGGCGATCTTGACCGTCACCCTGGTGCCCGTATTAGTCGGATATTTTGTGCGCGGCAAAATCATTCCCGAGCAAAAGAACCCGATCAACCGCTTTTTGCATTTTATACACGCGCCGGTATTAAAGTCGGCGATGCGTTGGCGGCTGGTGACAGTCATCCTGGCGGCACTATTGATGGCGTCAACAATTTATCCGATTTCCAAAATCGGCAGTGAATTCATGCCGCCTTTGGATGAAGGTGATATTTTGTACATGCCGTCTACTTTTCCCGGCATTTCCATCACCAAAGCCAGGGAAGTGTTGCAGCAGACCGACAAGATTTTAAAAACCTTTCCCGAAGTGGAGCATGTATTCGGCAAGATCGGCCGGGCTGAGACCGCCACCGACTCGGCGCCGCTGATGATGGTGGAAACCACCGTCAAGCTCAAGCCGCAACAGCAATGGCCCGACCCGAGCAAAACCACCCGAGCGCTGATGGCCGAAATGGACAAAGCCATACATTTTCCGGGTTTAGCCAACGCCTGGACCATGCCGATCAAAACCCGTATCGACATGCTGTCGACCGGTATTAAAACCCCGGTCGGCATCAAGGTGTCAGGGCCAGACTTGAATGTTCTGCAAAAGCTATCGCTTGAGATTGAACGTGCGATGAAGACATTACCAGATACTTTGTCGGCCTACGGAGATCGGGCGGTCGGCGGCTATTTTCTGGATTTTGATATTAGCCGGGAAGCGGCGGCCCGTTACGGACTGACCACGGGTGATGTGCAAGATGTGATTCAAAGTGCGATTGGCGGCATGAACATCACCGAAACTGTGGAAGGGCTGGAGCGTTATCCGGTTAATTTACGTTATCCGCGTGATCTGCGCGACAACCTGGAAGCCTTGCGGCGGGTGCTAATTCCAACGCCCACCGGCAGTCAGATACCATTAACCCTGGTGGCTGACATTAATTTTACCCGCGGCGCTGATGTGATTAAAACCGAAGATGCCCGCCCCAATGCCTGGATTTATGTAGACATTAAAACCGCTGATATTGGCGGCTTTGTAGCCCAGGCGCAAAAAAACCTGGCCGAACAGGTCAAACTCCCACCCGGTTACACCGTAGCCTGGTCGGGTCAGTTCGAATATATGGAACGGGCGGCAAAACGCTTGAAAATGGTGGTACCTATCACTCTGCTGCTGATATTCATCCTGCTGTATTGCTCGTTCCGTAATATCACCGAGCCGGCTATCGTCATGCTCACCATCCCTTTCAGCCTGATCGGTGGCATCTGGCTGGTGTACTGGCTTGGATTTAATCTCTCAATTGGCGTCTATGTTGGTTTTATCGCCCTGGCGGGCACAGCCGCTGAAACCGGCGTCATGGTGTTGAGTTTTATCGATATTGAGATGGATAAACTGCGGGCACAAAAGCAAGCACCGCTCAGCGCTGCAGAAATCATAGCCACAGCCGAAGCCGCCACGGCCCTGCGGGTGCGACCGGTTGCAATAACCTCGCTGGCCAACATCATCGGCTTGATGCCCATCATGTGGGCTAGCGGTACTGGAGCGGATGTCACTCAACGCGTCGCCGCGCCTGCGATGGGTGGCATGTTGACGGTGTTGATATTGAGTCTGCTGGTGTTTCCGGTGGTATACAGCCTGGTGCTGCAATTTCAGGAAAGCCGCAAGTTGAGAGTGCCTAGTTAATCTTTGATGAACTCTCTGTATTGGCATACACACCGTTTCACTAACTTTTTATCATTTCAATTCTTACAAAGGAGTAAACCCGATAACACACCAATAATCTAAAAACCGATGTGATTAAACAATTGAATTAATTTGGAGAAACCCCCATGAAAACCAAAATCCTGATCCCCCTGTTATTAAGCCTGGGTCTATTGTATGGATGCGCCGAAACCAACCCGCATCCCATGGATATGAGCCAAGCCGTGGAAAACGCAAAAACCAAAGCTGATCACGAAGCGTTGGCGCAGCACTATGAGGCAGCCGCGAAAGACATGCAGTTGAAGGTCGATGAGCATAAGAAACTACTCAGCAAATATGAGTCACATTCTTATCTATATGGTAAGAAGGCGCAAGACTTAAAAGCCCATTGCCGAAACCTGATCACCATTTATCAAAATGGGGTGGATGCTAATATGAGTATGGCAAAAATGCATCGCGAGATGTAAGCGAGTTTGGGTCGCGAGGGGGCTTAAGGCTCCCTCACTACAGAAAATAAAGTGGGAAAATCATGACATCAAGACTGCTGAGCTTATGTTTGCTGACCAGCGTGTTGATTGCTTGCAATCCGGTACCGCCGCATCCCATGAACATGAGCCAAGCGTTAAAAAACGCCACAACCCGCGCTGACCACGAGGCCCTGGCGGCACATTACCAAGCAACGGCAGACAAACTGCAAGCGAAAGCCGATGAACATAGGGTTCTGCTAAGCGAATACGCCGCAGATTTCGGCTTAATGCCGGAGGATTTTCACGAAGATTTTAGAGGACATTGCCAATGGCTAATCGATGCCTATGAAAAGGCGGTCAAGATCAATTTGGATTTGGCCGATCAGCATCGCCACCTGTATCGCCATGAGTGATTCGGACGATTCCCTACGGAATTACGACAATGAATGCTAGGGCTGTTGCGATACCCACCTTATCGACCCGCCGGTTTATTCATCGCTTAATTTTGACTCGGCTGTTTTTGGGGTGGTTGTTACTGAGTTTGGTGATCGGCGGTGTTGTGCTATGGCTAGAGGTCAACCGCATTCAGCAGTTCGTGCACGAACTGGCCCTGAAAGAGTCGGCAAACTTTAGTGGAGAATCCGCCCATAATTTGCAAGGGCTGGATGCCAAAGCCCGGCAGCATCTTGAAAAGTTAGCGGAAAAATTGGTCAACCAACATTTTCTAGTGGTTGAACTGTATGACCTCAACAAACAACTTCAGCTCGAAACTGTCCGGCCCGGCCTGGAGCTTGTCGAACGCGACATTAATCGTTTTCGTCATCAATTTCCGCAGCAGGGTGCATTTTCGCATCAGTTTCATTTACTGCGTGGCGAATGGCTGCTGGTGATCCTGGTGCCATTATCCGATCCTCAGAATAGTTTGTGTGGCTATTTCGAAGGCATTTATCAGGTCGATCGGGACACCTTGAACTCAATCAAAACCGGCCTGCTGCGTAAACTGCTGTTTGCCGCCCTGGGCATCACCTTCACTGCACTGTTGATCTATCCAATTATCTTGATGCTTAATCGGGAATTGATCAGGCTGTCCGCCGATTTACTGAAGGGCAATCTCCAGCTCATGAATGTACTCGGCTGTGCAATTGCCGAACGTGACTCCGACACCAATAGCCACAACTATCGAGTCACCTTTTATGCCCTGCGTTTAGGCGAAGCCATCGGATTACCCCGAGCCAAACTACGTGATTTAATTACCGGCGCCTTTTTACATGATGTTGGCAAGATCGGCATCCGTGATCTGATTCTGCTTAAACCGGGCAAATTGTCGCCGGCAGAATTCGAAGTCATGAAGTCACATGTGGCACTGGGAGTAGACATCATCAATAAATCCAGTTGGCTAAAAGGCGCGCGCGACATTGTTGAATGTCATCATGAAAAATTCGACGGCAGTGGCTACGTGAAAGGTTTAACAGGCGAGGCAATTCCTTTGAATGCCAGGATATTCGCGATTGTGGATGTGTTCGATGCGCTGACGTCCAGCCGCCCGTATAAAGAGCCATGGCCTGTATCGGATGCCATAGCCACACTGGAACAGGAGAGCGGCAAGCACTTCGATCCACGCCTAGTCAGTGTGTTTACACCAATGGCACGCCGTCTGTATGACGAAATCAGCCGGATTGACGAGCAACGAATGGAGGTGATGCTACATCACCTGATTGCACCGTATTTTTTAAACACGGGCGTTGAAAGGAGTTCCTAAAATAATGGTACCTAAAAATTTCACAACAATTTTAAATCGAACCGGTATCGCTTAATCAGTGTGTAGTCTGGATGGGTGTTGGCTTCATACCATTTATGGTGCTTGAACTGACAAAAGTAATCCGCCTCACTAGCCAAACAGGATAAGACCATGAAGAACGCTACCCAAGAATCCACCTATACCTGCCCCATGCATCCGGAAATTCGTCAGGCACAGCCGGGAAATTGTCCTAAATGCGGCATGACTTTAGAGTTGATAATCCATGAAGGTAGGCAATCGCAAACCGAATACGTGTGTCCCATGCATCCAGAAGTGGTGCTTAAAGAACCGGGTTCCTGTCCCAAGTGTGGCATGTCACTGGAAGCCCGTCCTGTTGCTGGGGAGGCAGAAGACAATACCGAACTTGTCGATATGAGCCGACGATTTTGGATATGCGCGGCACTATCATTACCTGTATTCGTTTTAGCCATGGCACACGATCTTTTGCCGAGGTTGATCACTAATGATCTCGTCAACCATTGGCTGCAATGGTTTGAATGTGCTTTAGCTACTCCGGTGGTTTTATGGGGAGGCTGGCCTTTCTTTCAGCGCGGTTGGCGTTCTGTCATTAATCGTAGTTTGAATATGTTCAGTCTGATCGCCTTGGGTATTGGTGTGGCCTGGGGTTACAGCATGGTGGCACTGTTATTCCCGGATATATTTCCTTTGATCATGCGTAATGTGTATGGTCAGGTCGCAGTCTATTTTGAGGCTGCTGCAGTGATTACCACTTTGGTTTTATTAGGACAAGTGCTGGAGTTGCGGGCACGTAGTCGCACCAATCTAGCCATCAAGCTGCTGCTGGAACTAGCGCCAAAAACAGCGCGACGTGTGTATGACGATGGTCGGGAAGAAGATATTGCCCTGGAACAGGTCCAAGTGGGCGATGTACTGCGCGTCCGTCCGGGTGAAAAAATTCCTGTGGACGGCATGGTGCAAGAAGGCGCAAGTCATGTTGATGAGTCCATGGTGACCGGCGAATCGATGCCGGCGGCAAAGAACGTGGGGGACAGACTGATAGGCGCCACCGTGAACAGCAATGGCAGTCTGTTGATGCGGGCCGAGAAAGTGGGCAGTGATACGCTATTGGCCCAAATCGTAACTATGGTCAGTGAAGCGCAACGCAGCCGGGCACCGATCCAGAAGCTGGCCGACACAGTGGCGGCTTATTTTGTACCGGCAGTTGTGATGATTGCCATGGTGACCCTGATAGTCTGGTGGCAATGGGGACCGGAACCCCGATTGGCGCATGCCGTTGTCAACGCGGTCGCTGTGCTGATTATTGCCTGCCCCTGTGCGCTGGGTCTTGCCACGCCTGTATCCATCATGGTCGGCACAGGTAGAGGCGCACAAATGGGGGTGCTGATTAAAAATGCCGAAGCGCTGGAAATCCTGGAAAAAGTCGATACGCTGGTGGTCGATAAAACCGGCACGCTGACGGAAGGCAAACCGCGTTTACTGGCAGTAATAGCGACTGCGGAATTTTCCGAAACAGAGGTGTTGACGCTTGGTGCCAGTCTGGAGCGGGCCAGCGAACATCCCTTGGCCGCAGCTATTGTCGAAGGCGCTGAACAAAAAGGCATCACGCTATCTGCGATCGAAGAATTTGAATCGGTCACTGGGAAAGGGGTTATCGGCAATATAGAGGGTCGTCTGATTGCACTGGGTAACATCAAGTTAATGCATACTCAGAACATCGATATTAGCCCTTTACAACAGCAAGCAGATGAATTGCGTCAAGCCGGACAAACGGTGATGTTTTTGGGTGTAGACAGCGAATTGGCAGGATTAATCAGTGTAGCCGACCCGGTTAAATCCTCAACGGCAGATGCGCTGAAAGCCCTGCACACAGCCGGCATAAAAGTGGTCATGCTGACTGGCGATAATGAGACCACAGCTTATGCCGTAGCCAAGACACTGGGCATAGATCGGGTCGAGGCGGAAATATTGCCGGAGCAGAAAGCTGAAATCGTTAAACAATTACAGGCCGAAGGCTTTATCGTGGCGATGGCGGGCGATGGCATCAACGATGCACCGGCTTTGGCCCAAGCGCATGTGGGGATTGCTATGGGAACGGGTACCGATGTGGCCATGGAAAGCGCGGGGGTTACCCTAGTCAAGGGTGATCTGCGCGGCATCGTCCGCTCAAGGCTGTTAAGCCAAGCCACGATGCGTAATATTCGGCAGAATCTATTTTTTGCCTTTATTTATAACGCACTGGGTATTCCGGTGGCAGCGGGTGTGCTCTATCCATTCTTCGGTATGTTGCTTTCACCCATGATTGCTGCTGCGGCAATGAGTTTTAGCTCGGTGTCTGTCATCTTGAATGCTTTGCGGCTACGCAGAATATCCTTTTAATTGATCCATTGCTGAAAGTGACTGATTGTATTCTTGTTACGCTAGCAAGGATTTCTGACAGCAGGTAATTTAATATCTGTCATTCCCGATCCAGGCACCTGCGGCAGCACCGATGCCCGCAGCCAAAGGATCACCTCTACCCATTTCATAACCCATTACGCTTCCGACCACACCACCCACTAAACCTTGGGTTGAGCGTTGATCGTAACCGTAGTAATTAACCGGTGGTGGGGGCGGTGCATAGTAACGAGGTTGTACCGGAACATATTCAACCACTTGCTCGGGAACATAAACAATCTCTTCCCGATAAGAGGGATAATAATCCTGCCTGTGATGGCGGCCGTGATGATGCGCATGATAATCATCCCAGTCATCATCATCCGCAAATGCAGCCGATGAAAGCAACAATCCCAAAACTATAATTTGCACCATTCTGAACATATAAACTCCTTTTTGGAAAATGATTCGGTTGCGGCAGATTCTGCTGATAGCGGCTTAAAATTAACTTAATACCTAACCAAACCTCATTCAAGACTAAAAGGCAGAGTCTTTTTTGGAAAACTGGCTTCCATATGATGGATATTTAAGGCTTTGCAATAATAGAATAAAAATAAACTATGTTATATGACGCGCCTTAACAAGGTTATATACCGCATTTTTTTAAGCAACCTTGCCATAGAAGACGCTAAGGCAATGAAATTAAACAAGTCTTTTCATGGCATTTCATGTGCTTGCTGATTGTTTGCTTTAGACGTTCAATATGTGAGGTTACAGAAATGGCACAAGAGTTAATGGCTTCAAACTATGCAACAACAGCTGATCAAATCAATACCGGCGCTCTGATGTTAGGTGCTGGCTTGGCCTTGACATCAATGATTTTAGTACCTGCGTTGGCTATGCGTTTTGGCTTAAGCGCTAGTTTGACCGGTGCATTAAGAATCGCCATCATGAAAGCCTCTAATCGTGCAGCAACTGTTAAAGCAATTACAAATAGTCAGCAACATCTATTGCGGTAATAAATCACTAAATGGCACTGGATTTTTTGGGTGCCAGATGCCGTTTTGATTCGATGATCAATAGGAATTTAGCTGACCGATCACGAATAAGACTAATAATGAAATGCTTTTAGTGGATAGCCGTCAAAATGTGGATACAACTCCTCTAGGCATGTCTTCAAAAAACTGTGCGAGAAGCGAAACCAAAAGCAATTATTAATCGACAGCTTTTCTGCAGTAATCTGCCGTTCAAAATCGTGTTTTTCAGGTGTGTGAATGTCGCAAAGTGGCCGTTGTGACTCAGTGATAATTGCAATTTGCTCGCCGAATAGCGGACAGTCAAGAGTGATCATCGTCTAATCCGTGGCCAACCCAAGCGTGAAAACAGAGCCTGTCTAAGTAACTGTTTTTATTATAATTTCTGGCGGGAAATCTCCACAATTTAACATAACGAATCTTATGCGAAGTCATACTGTTAATGCAATATAGTAATGTCCTGTTTTAGCAAAGTTGAAATGTCCTATCTGGAGTCACTTAATCACGCAGGGCTCCCTCATTAAAATACTTGAGCCAGCACATCGCTTAATAGGGCATCGTCCCATCCGGCTGCTTTACGCATGCGTTTAATAGACATGCGTTTAGTTTTGGCGCCCCTGATCATGTTTAAAGCGGCATGACGGATAATAGCGACATTGCTGGGCGCATTACCTTTGCGTATCCGGCTTTGGTCTTCGCCGAACGACATATCCAAAACCCAATGCAGCTGGTTTTCAATACCCCAATGCAACCGAACGGCAGCCAGCATCCGTTCGGCCGGAATGAGAGAACTGCTAATAAAATACCGAGTTTCTTGGGTGACTGTCTCGCCGATGTGTCGCTCACTGGTGATTGCGACGATACTGCTGAGATTGCTCCATTCCGGATGCCGTTCCTTTAACCAGTCTATGTCTGTACTGACGCGGCAGCGCCGAACTTCGATGCGTCCATGACCTTTATCGAGCGTTTCCGCTTGTTCCATCTGGATAGATGCCTGAGGGCCAGGCTCTTCAAAATGTAAGCGAACATCATCATGCAAGCGGCTCTGATTGCCTTTGAGAGCCAACAGATAATCACCACCTTTGTCGACAATCTTTTTAGCGATCGCTTTTTGACACCCCATCGCATCAATGGTCACGATAGCGCCGCGCACATCCAACCATTCCAAGAGTTCGGGAATCGCCGTAATTTCATTCGACTTCTCATGGGTTTTTATCTGTCCCAAAACGATGCCGGCTTCGCTAGCAAAGGCGGATACCAAATGAATCGGCAATTGTGTGCCATCGCGACTACCGCGTAGTGTTTTGCCGTCAATCGCCACGACTTTGTCGGCCACTTCGGGATGCAACCAAGCCCGAATCCATTCAATGAACAAGCGCTGGAATTGCATAGGGTCGATCGCTCTGAAAAAGCGGCGGAGCGTATCATCGCTGGGGATCCCATGATCATAGGGCAGATACCGGCGTAAAAATTCCACTTTTGCCTGTCCAAAGGTTTCGATGTCATCCCAACTTTCCGCGCCACAGATGACCGCGCATAACGTGAGCAGTAAAATTTCGGGCATGGGGTGCAGCTTCTTGCGATCGATACGGGGATCGTCCAATTGTCCAAAGACATCTAAAAAATCCATTTCTTCCGATTTCATTAATCAAGCCATCGGGCGCATTTGTTGTTAATTTTCTATTTTGCCATTGATTTTTTTAATGAGGTAGCCCTGCTTAACCACGCGTTAATTTACCCGGGAGTCGGAAGCTATGAAGGAATTTATTACCATGAACCAGCCAGAATTACATCGCGTCGAAGTTATCCAAAAATTATCAGATAAACGGCTGACTGAAAGTGAAGCGGCGGAACAATGTCATTTAAGCGTCAGACAAATTCGGCGCTTAAAAAAATCATACCAAGCGCATGGTGCTCAAGGCCTCATCAACAAAAAGCGTGGCAAACCCAGCAATCATCGCTATCCTGAATCCGTTAAGGCATTGGCTTTGGCCTATATCCAGGAATATTATTGTGACTTTCGCCCGACATTAGCAGGCGAAAAATTAAGCGAACATCATGATCTCCATTTATCCCACGAAACCTTGCGTCAATGGATGATGGAGGCCGAATTATGGCAATCCAAGGGGCAACGGCTAAAACGTCCCTATCAGCCCCGGAACCGGCGGGAATGTTTGGGTGAACTGATCCAGATTGATGGCTCGCCACATGACTGGTTTGAAGGCCGCGGCCCCAAATGTACACTGATAGTGTATATCGATGATGCCACAGGACAACTGATGGAATGCCAATTTGTCATTTCAGAGTCCACCTTCACCTATTTTGATTCCACCCGCCGATATTTAGGGAAACATGGCAAGCCGGTGGCATTTTATAGTGATAAGCACAGCGTCTTCCGCACCAACAAAACGGGTGAATTGGGTGGTGACGGCGTGACGCAATTTGGCCGGGCTTTGACCGACTTAAATATTGATATTATCTGTGCGAATACGCCGCAAGCAAAGGGCCGTGTCGAACGCGTCAACCAAACCCTGCAAGATCGATTAGTTAAGGAAATGCGTTTGAGGGACATTGCCGATGCCGAGCATGGCAATCGTTATTTACCTGAATTTATCGCTAAATTTAATGACCAATTCGGCAAAGAAGCCATTAACCCAAAAAACGTCCACCGCGAATTAATGCCGCAGGAAGATTTAAATGAAATTTTTTCCTGGCAAGAGGAACGCACCTTATCCAAAAACTTGACGCTGCAATATGACAAAATCCTCTATTTAATCGAAGATTCCGTCGACAACCGAAGCTTAGCCCGCAATAAAGTGACAGTCTTTGAGTACTTCGACGGCAGCGTAAAAATAAAATGGCAACACCGGGAACTGCCCTACCGGATTTTCGATAAAATCCAGAAGGTTGACCAAGGGGAAATTGTCAATAATAAGCGCCTGGGTGCGGTACTCAATTACATTAAAGAGAAACAGGAGCTTAACGATGAAGCCCGGAGTGCCAGCGTTCCTTCAAGACAACATTTAGGCAAATCAAGCACCACTAAAATCAGGAACACCGCCAAGGCCAGGTCAGGGAAATGAAATAAGGACAGGCGATAAGTTTATCGCTGCGTACTTTCGCTTCGCGTAGGCTGATGGGCAGTGGCGGTCGGCTTT
>NZ_LUUI01000149.1 GCF_001644015.1 Methylomonas lenta | reverse complement strand
GGAAGCAGTGCTTTAATAATTAAAAATTGAGGTTCAGCAAGCTGGACCTCAAAACAGTTTCAACGAATCATAGGTGGTAAACGTGAAAAAAAATGAATTAACTAAAGTCGTTTTAGCAGTATTAGTTTTTGCTAGTTCTGCGGCAATGGCTGAATCTGACTATCCTGCGGCTGATTTTCAACCCAAGGTGATTTTTAGCGATGAAAGCGCGACTCAAAACGCGCCTAAGTCAAAACCTGCTAGCGTTCAAGCAACTGAAATTGATGAAAACTTTCCTGCAGCAAACTATCAGCCAAAAGTTTTGTTCAGTGATGCAGATTACAAACACAGCCCCGCTGCACCAAGTGCTAATGGCTCAACAAAATCATCTGCATCTGCAACATCAGCAAGTGCTTCTGTAGAGGTTATTCAATCTGAAAAAGAAGCCTCTTCTGACTTTTCTTATATTGGTTTAGTAGTTATCGCCATAGCAGGATTTTTTGTCTATAGCAAAAAAACCGGTGGCTTAGGTGTAAGCAAAAGCAACAAGAAATCAGTACCCGAAAACAATTATGTAGCTTCAGCCGACGGTTCAACAGGTGTAGAAAAATACTTGGAGAAAGTGGGTATCAATAAAACAGGTGTGGCTAAATATTTGGAAAAACAAGTTGAAACTTATCCTTCTACAGGTGTCGCCAAATACATGGCTAAGCAGATTGTTAAAGATAGAGCAGTTGCTGCTTCCAAAGTAACGGGTGTTGAAAAATATTTGCGTGATAAAGTCTGATCAATGCGCTAATTCCAATTGACCAGGCATGCCTGATCAATTGTTTATGTTGTATTTTTAATGAATCGCCACACTATGCGCCTTAATTGTCTGCTAAATATAGATAAGGGCTGCGAGGAGTGGCGATTTTGCTTTTCAACGTCAAATAAACCCACTCATCAATAGCGGTTTTTAGCTAATTATTTGCATATCCTCCTATCTATGATATGCAAACCAAACCGTTATTGAACGCGTAAAACATTTTAATAACTTAACGAGGATATCTACATGGCAAGAAACTTACTTGAGCAACTACGAGAAATGACAGTTGTAGTTGCAGACACTGGTGACATTCAAGCGATTGAGACATTCAAACCGCGCGATGCTACTACCAATCCTTCATTGATTACAGCAGCAGCTCAAATGCCACAATATCAAGGTATTGTTGATGACACTTTGAAAGCGGCTAGAGAAACTTTGGGTGCCAGTGCAGCTGCAGCTGAAGTGGTATCTTTAGCGTTTGATCGGTTGGCTGTATCGTTTGGTTTAAAAATTCTGGAAATCATCCCCGGTCGTGTTTCTACTGAAGTTGATGCAAGATTGTCGTTCGACGTTGAAGCTACAATTGCTAAAGGTCGTGAGTTAATAGCTCAATATGAAGCAGCTGGTATTTCAAAATCACGTATTCTGATTAAAATTGCTTCAACCTGGGAAGGTATTCAAGCTGCGGCAGTGCTGGAAAAAGAAGGCATTACTTGTAATTTGACTTTACTTTTCGGTATGCATCAAGCAATTGCATGCGCTGAAAATGGAATCACCCTGATTTCACCATTTGTTGGCAGAATTCTGGATTGGTACAAAAAAGATACTGGTAAAGATTCTTATGCACCAGCAGAAGATCCAGGCGTATTGTCGGTGACAGAAGTTTATAACTACTACAAAAAATTTGGCTATAAAACCGAAGTTATGGGCGCAAGCTTTAGAAACGTTGGTGAAATAACTGAGTTAGCAGGTTGCGACTTATTAACCATCGCACCTTCATTGCTGGCTGAATTGCAATCTGTTGAAGGCGATTTGCCACGTAAACTTGATCCAGCCAAAGCTTCATCTGCATCCATAGAAAAGATAAGTGTTGATAAAGCAACTTTTGAAGCTATGCACGCAGAAAACCGGATGGCCAACGAAAAATTGGCTGAAGGTATAGATGGCTTTACTAAGGCGCTTGAAACTCTGGAAAAATTATTGTCAGATCGTTTGGCAAGCCTGGAAGCTTAATAAAAGACAAGACTGTGCGCAGAATTTAATTTCTGCGCACCCTCCATTTCGATATAGTCTGGATTATGCTCAAAAGGCATAACCGGATTCTTCAGCAGGATTCATTGCATGACAACAATATTAGATGTAGTTAAACCCGGCGTTGTAACCGGTGAAGATGTTCAGAAGGTCTTTGCTATTTGCAAAGAAAATAAATTTGCTTTACCAGCAGTAAATGTAATCAGTACCGATACCATCAATTCAGTTTTAGAAGCGGCTGCAAAAGTAAAGTCGCCTGTTGTTATTCAATTTTCAAATGGCGGCGCTGCTTTTGTGGCTGGTAAAGGTTTGAAACTGGATGGCCAAGGTTGTTCAATTGTTGGTGCAATTTCTGGTGCGCACCACGTTCATGCCATGGCAGAACTTTATGGTGTACCGGTTATACTGCATACCGATCACGCAGCTAAGAAATTGCTGCCATGGATTGACGGCATGTTGGATGCAGGTGAAAAATATTTTGCTGCACACGGTAAGCCTTTGTTCAGCTCGCATATGCTGGATTTATCAGAAGAAAGTCTGGAAGAAAACATCGCAACCTGCGCCAAATATTTGGAGCGCATGTCCAAAATGGGCATGACTCTGGAAATCGAATTAGGTTGCACAGGTGGTGAAGAAGACGGCGTTGATAATAGTGGCATGGATCACTCTGCATTGTATACGCAACCAGCAGATGTCGCTTATGCCTATGAAGTGCTGAGCAAAGTCAGTGATAGGTTCACTATCGCAGCTTCATTCGGCAATGTTCATGGTGTTTACTCGCCGGGTAATGTGAAATTGACGCCAACCATTCTGGCTGACTCACAAAAATATGTTTCTGAAAAATTCAGTTTGCCAAACAATGCTTTAAATTTTGTATTCCATGGCGGTTCAGGCTCTACTCCAGAAGAAATCCAGGAATCGATTAGTTATGGCGTAGTCAAAATGAACATCGATACCGATACTCAATGGGCTAGCTGGGCAGGCGTAATGGAGTTCTATAAAAAGAACGAAGGTTATCTGCAAGCTCAAATCGGCAACCCGGATGGTGCTGATAAACCAAACAAAAAATACTATGATCCTCGCGTTTGGCAACGTGCCGCTCAAGTAGGTATGGTGACTCGATTAGAGCAAGCCTTTAAAGATTTAAATGCGGTAAATACTTTGTAAATCGATCAAAGCGACAAAGAGCATTCAGTTTCTTTGTCGCTGTCTCCTTTTTTGCTGCGGTGTGTCATATTTCCGGCAGTTACATCCTCTCAATAAGTGTCCAATCGCTTTCTTATTGCCATAAGCAGACTACAATTCAGTTAGTGTTTAGGCTATTATTCTAAAACAATGTTTTTTCTTGTATTATCAATCAACAAATTGGTTGACGATACTAACAATTCTGCGTCAATTAATGTTGGCTTATTTTTTGCTTTTATAATGAAAAAAGGATAAAGCATGGCTGAAACTCCCCCCCTAGAAAAAAAATCTTCCAAGAAAATGATCCTGATAATTTCGATTATTGTGTTATTGCTTGGTGCGGCGGCTGGCGGCTATTTCTTTTTTATGAATAAACCCGCAGATGCAGAACAAAATTCAGCGGATCAAAAGCAGGATAAGGTAGAAGCGACTAAAGCTGATGAGGTTGTTGAGCCAGAGGTCTACTATGACTTGGTTGATCCCTTGATGGTGAACTTTCCTCCCGAATCCAGTGCAAAGATCATAAAGATATCAGTTTCTGTATTAATTAAAAGTGAGTCCGATGTTGAGGCGCTCAAAAAACACGAGCCTATGATACGAAACAATTTGTTGATGTTGATTAGTTCGGTGGGTGCTGATAAGGCTAAATCCATAGAAGGTAAAAAGGAATTGCAGGCTAAGATGTTGAGTGAAATTGGGAATGTGATGGAAAAAATGACCAAGAAAAATCCGGTTAAAGATGTATTTTTTACTGAATTTGTAATGCAATAAATGTCGAGCTCAGACTTACTTTCGCAGGAAGAAATTGATGCTTTACTGCATGGTGTCGATGATGGTGATGTGGAAACAGGTGATGAAAATGATGAAGCCATTACATCTACCAGAATATATGACTTTACCAGTCAAGAGCGTATTGTTCGTGGCAGGATGCCAACGCTGGAAATGGTTAACGAGCGTTTTGCGCGCTATTTTCGAATATCGCTATTTAACTTTCTCAGACGGTCTGCGGAAATTTCAGTATCAGGCATTCAAGTACAAAAATTTTCAGAGTTTATTCAAGGGTTATTCGTTCCAACCAATTTAAATGTAATACGTATGTCGCCCTTGCGAGGGCGTGCTCTTATCGTAATGGAGCCTCGTTTAGTGTTTACCGCTGTGGATAATTTCTTTGGTGGCGGTGGCCAGTTTTATAACAAGGTAGAAGGTCGAGAGTTTACGCCAACAGAAATGCGGGTGATTCGTTTGATTATCGGTATGATTTTCAAAGATTACGAGGAAGCCTGGAAACCGGTAATGGATTTAGAATTTGAATATATTAATTCGGAAGTGAATCCGCAATTTGCAAACATAGTCAGCCCGGCTGAAATAGTAGTGATCTCGACAATTCATGTTGAGCTAGAAGGTGGCGGTGGTGATATCAATATTGCTATGCCTTATAGCATGATTGAACCCATTCGAGAGTTGCTGGATGCAGTAACCAGTGATCGTGGGGAAATAGATGGTCGTTGGCAGGAAGCCTTAAGAGCAGAAATGATGCGTGGCGAGGTGGTTATAAATTGTAATCTGATCGAAAAAGAGATGCGTATCAGTGATGTGATTGAGTTAAAACAAGGTGATGTCATTCCAATTGATATGCCAGAAACTGTGTTTTTAGAGGTGGAAAAGGTGCCGGTATTCATTGGAAAGCTTGGGTTGTCGGATGGAAATTACGCCATTGAAATAGTCGAAAAAGTGACTATGGATAATAATCGATAGATTAGAAGGATCAAAGCATGAGTGAAAATGATGAAGCAGCCGATGACTGGTCAGCTGCGATGAATGAGCAAGCTAAGGGCGAAGCCGAGGCTGATTGGGGTGATGCGATGACGGAACAAGCTCAGGGAGAAGCCGAAGCCGACTGGGGTGATGCCATGAAGGAGCAGCAAGCTGGGAAAAAAAATACACGCGGATATGAGGCTGCCGATTTTCCACACTTTGAGGATACTAAGCAAAAAAATTATCAAAGCGCTGATGAGGTAAAGTTAGATGTCATCCTGGATGTGCCGGTAACCGTTTCACTGGAAATTGGGCGGACACGAATAAATATTCGAAATTTGTTACAGTTGAATCAGGGGTCGGTTGTCGAGCTGGATCGATTTGCAGGTGAGCCGATGGATGTACTGGTTAATGGCACTTTGGTGGCTCATGGCGAGGTGGTGGTGGTGAATGATAAGTTTGGCATTCGGTTGACAGACATCATTAGCCCATCAGAACGGGTGAGAAAGTTAGGCTAATGTCTAAAATTCAACTGCTGGCAATTTGTTATGGTTGCATAAGGTTTACTTCAACGTGGGCTGAAGAGCTGGAAGTGCAAAAGCAATCTGCAAAAGTTGTTTCTTATGCAGATGTTTTGCAGTGGGTATTGGCTTTGATTGTCGTCTTGGCGATTTTTGGAATTTTTATGTGGTTGTTACGTAAAAGTGGCAACTTGTCTTTTGTGAACAAAAAACAGCTGGCCATCGTTTCCGGATTGTCATTAGGCATGCGGGAAAAGCTAGTCTTAGTAAAAGTCGGAGAAAAGCAGCTATTGCTAGGCGTTACGCCTGGTCGTGTGGATAAGTTATTAGAACTTGAGGGTGATTCGCGGCTATTTCAGAATCAAACCGACGCTGCTGATAACGGGCTTTTTGCTAAAAAACTACAGCAAGTCCTACAAGGTAAAATCGATGTTTAAAGCATCGTTGATATTAACTTTGGTAGGTATTTTTGCCCTGTTGATGTCACAGAATGTGTGGGCTGCGCCACCAGGGATTGAAGCGATTACAGTAACTACAAACCCCAAAGGCGGTGAAAGTTATACCGTAACCATACAAATTTTGGCGATCATGACAATGCTGACGTTACTGCCAGCATTGTTGTTAACCATGACATCATTTACTCGCATCATGATCGTGTTGGGTTTGTTGCGGCAAGCCTTGGGTGCGCAGCAGGCCCCGAGTAATCAGGTATTGCTAGGCTTATCGTTGTTTTTAACTATATTCATCATGATGCCGGTTTTAGAAAAAATTAACGACTCAGCGGTTCAACCTTATCTGGAAGAAAAAATCGACATAACTACAGCACTGCAAAGCGCTTCAGAGCCGATTAAACAATTCATGCTGCGGCAAACTCGAGAGACTGATATTGACATGTTCGTGCGCATCTCCGGCAAACAGAATATTAACAAACCTGAAGACGTGCCTTTTTCATTGTTGCTGCCGGCGTATGTCACCAGTGAGCTTAAAACCGCGTTTCAGATTGGTTTTTTGATATTTTTACCGTTTTTAGTCATTGACCTGGTGGTTGCCAGTGTGTTGATGTCGATGGGCATGATGATGTTATCCCCCATGATTATTTCGTTGCCGTTCAAAATCATGTTGTTTGTGCTGGCCGATGGCTGGTCGTTGGTTTTGGAAATGTTGGCAGCCAGTTTTTATGTCTAATTTGGGGGTGTCGAAATGATGACGCCGGAAACCATTTCCGTGATTGCGCAGGAAACAGTCTGGATATCCTTAAAACTGATGGGGCCGATTTTATTATCCTCCTTGGCGGTCGGTTTAGTGGTTTCCATGTTCCAGGCTGCTACGTCAATCCAAGAACAAACGCTGACCTTTATCCCAAAGCTGGCAACCATCATTGTGGTTTTGATGGTTGCAGGTCCAGGTATGCTGCAAATGCTCATCGATTATTTTCAAGACTTGATGCGCGAAATTCCTTCTTTGATAGGATGAATTTTAGAGAAGACGAACTTATAGCTTATCTTGCCTCATTCGTATGGCCCTTCATGCGCGTGAGCGCCATGTTTATTTCCATTCCGGTTTTGAGTGTCAAAGCGGTGCCGGCGCGTTTGCGCGTCATGCTGAGTTTATTGATCACTTTTGTCATCATGCCAACTTTGCCGGCAATGCCTGCTATCGACTTATTTAGTTCGCAAGGCTGGCTGGTAACAATACATCAATTAATGTTGGGAATATCAACCGGCTTTATTTTGCAAATGGTGTTTTCTATTATGTTATTTGCGGGCCAGACCATCGCCTATGGTATGGGGTTAGGCTTCGCATCCATGGTGGATCCGGCTACAGGGGTGCAAACGCCCGTGATAGCTCAGTTGTTTGTAATTGCCTCCAGCTTGCTATTTTTGGCAGTTGATGGGCATTTATTGCTGATCGAGATGATAGCGCAGAGTTTTACCACGTTGCCGGTTACTACCGGCAGTTTAGATAAGGCTGGGCTGTGGGGAATGATCACTTGGAGTAGTCAAATATTTGCCGGCGGTGTTTTGTTGGCATTGCCGGTGATGGCAACACTGTTATTCGTCAACATTAGCTTTGGGATTGCCTCCAAAGCTGCACCTCAGTTGCAGTTGTTTGGTGTCGGCTTTCCGATCACTATTTTATTGGGAATGCTGCTGATCTGGATCGGGCTGTCCACCATGCTGGAAGGGTTTGCGGACAAATTGCACGAGGGATTTATTCTTATTAGTCAGCTTTTGAGAATAAGCTGATGGCAGACGATTCCGGTCAGGACAAAACAGAAGACGCGACCAGTAAAAGACTCTCCGACTCGCGAAAAAAAGGACAAGTACCTCGATCTAAAGAGTTAAACACTTTTGTAACCATGATAGTTAGTGCGGCGTTGTTTTTTTATCTGGGTCGATACATGGTCAGCGGGTTGGTGGACATGATGAAACATCAGTTTGAATTGTCGCGTGAAGTCATTTTCGACCCCAATGCGCCGATCATGTATTTTGAGACAGCTATAGTCGAGGGCTACAGTGTGATTGCCCCGTTGATGATTATCTTGATGATTGCGGATTTATTGACGCCATTATTGATGGGCGGCTGGAATTTTGCTGACGAAGCGCTGCAGCCAAAGTTCTCCAAACTCAATCCGCTGCAGGGCATCAAAAAAATTATTGGTATACAAGGTGTGGTCGAATTGATCAAGGCTATCATCAAAGTGATTTTGATTGGTTTTGTGGCCTGGAATTTGTTTAAAGTATATTTTGACGATTTCATGTCGTTAAGCCGGTTGAATCTTGATCAAGCGCTATTTCGGACGGGCGAAATTTTAGTCATGTCGGTATTAGTGTTGAGTTCGACCTTGTTATTGTTGGTGTTAATTGATGTGCCTTATCAATTATGGAATCATCAGCGCCAACTAAAAATGACTAAACAGGAAGTGCGTGATGAAGCCAAAGAATCGGAAGGCAGTCTGGAATTAAAAGGCAAGATTCGGCAGATGCAAATGCAGGCTGCCCAGCGACGCATGATGGAGGCCGTGCCGAGTGCTGATGTCATTGTTACTAATCCGACGCATTTTGCCGTGGCTTTAAAATATGACCCAAATGGTAGTGGCGCACCAATACTGGTGGCAAAGGGCACGGATTTGGTGGCTGCACAGATTCGTAATCTCGCTTTGGCAAACAAAGTAACCCTGGTGGCAGCACCTTCTCTGGCCAGAGCTTTATATTATTCCACCGAATTAAATCAGGAAATTCCGCGCGGACTGTTTCTGGCTGTGGCGCAAGTTTTAGCCTATGTTTTTCAGCTGCGGGCTGCGACACAAAATGGCTGGGGCAAGCCGGTGCCGCCGAGTGATGTGCAAGTGCCTGATGAATTCAGGCAATAAAATCAAATCGAGTCAATCATGGATCTTGCAAAAATCATAAGCACATTGAAATCACTAACCAGCATGGGCTTGGGCGCGCCAGTGCTTATTGTCATGTTGTTGGCATTGTTGGTGTTGCCGTTGCCAGCTTTCATGCTCGATCTGTTTTTTACCTTCAATATCGCCTTTTCTTTGATTATTTTGCTGGTGGTGATTTACAGCATGAAACCATTGGAATTCGCTTCATTCCCAACGGTGATTTTGATGGCGACGTTGTTGCGATTGGCCTTAAATGTTGCCTCTACTCGAGTGGTGCTTATGAAAGGCCATGAAGGCGGCGACGCTGCCGGCAAGGTGATCGAGGCATTTGGATCGTTTGTTATTGGCGGTAATTTTGCCGTGGGTATCGTGGTGTTCGCTATTTTGGTGGTCATCAATTTTGTAGTGGTTACCAAAGGTGCGGGACGTGTGGCCGAAGTTAGCGCGCGTTTTACTTTAGATGCTATGCCGGGTAAGCAGATGGCAATTGATGCCGATATGAATTCCGGCTTAATCAACCAAGATGAAGCCAGGGCCAGGCGGGAAGAGGTCGCCGCCGAAGCAGACTTTTATGGTTCTATGGATGGTGCCAGTAAATTTGTGCGCGGTGATGCGGTAGCCGGCATCATTATTTTGTTCGTCAATATGATAGGCGGTTTGGCGATTGGTGTAGGGCAGCATGATATGAGTTTTGCCGAAGCCGCCAACGCTTACGTATTGTTGACCATTGGTGATGGTTTGGTGGCACAGATTCCAGCTTTGTTGTTGTCGGTGGCATCGGCCATGGTGGTCACCCGGGTTAGAGGTAGCAAGCAGGACTTGGGGCAGCAGGTATCCGCTCAGCTATTTGAAGACCCTAGAACGCTAGTAGTGACGGCAGTTGTGATGGGTTTGCTGGGAATTATTCCCGGTATGCCTAATATGGTTTTTATTCTACTGGCATCAACATTGGCTGGCGCGGCCTATTTAATTGATCGTCGACGTAAGCTCGAAGAAGACAAGGCTTTAGAAATGGAGCGTATTGTTTCTCCGCAGCAGCAAATGGCTAAGGCTGAGATTAAGGAGCTGGGCTGGGATGACGTCATGCCGGTAGACACTATCGGCTTGGAAGTGGGTTATAGATTGATTCCATTGGTGGATAGAAGCCAGGGTGGTCAGCTGATGACGCGTATCAAAGGCGTACGTAAAAAACTGTCACAAGAGTTGGGTTTTTTGATCCCATCGGTGCATATTCGCGATAACCTGGATTTATCGCCGACGGCTTATCGAATTTCATTGATGGGGGTCACTGTAGGCGAGGCCGAGATCATGCCGGAAAAGGAAATGGCTATCAATCCGGGGCGAGTGTTTGGTACTTTGCAAGGGACGGCTTGTAAAGATCCTGCTTTTGGTTTGGATGCTGTATGGATTGAAGTGGCGCAAAAAGATCATGCTCAAACGCTTGGATATACCGTAGTCGATCCAGGGACGGTAGTTGCAACGCATTTGAGCCATATTTTGCAAGGCAATGCGCATGAATTATTTGGTTATGAAGAAGCGCAACAGCTGATGGATAACCTGGCCAAGGTTGCACCCAAGTTAGTCGAAGATTTGGTGCCTAAAACCTTGCAGTTGGGTGTGGTGGTCAAGGTGCTGCAAAATTTGCTGCTAGAGCGGGTGTCGATTAGAGATATACGCTCCATCGCCGAAACTTTGGCGGAGTATGGTGTTAAGAGTCAAGATCCGGACATCCTGACGTCAGCGGTTCGAGCCGCGCTTGGACGCTCAATTGTCCATGAAATCAATGGGGTACAGATGGAAATCCCTGTAATTACGCTTGACCAAAGTCTGGAACAGATATTGCATAAGTCATTGCAGACGGCGAGTGAAGGTGGTGCAGGGTTGGAGCCCGGCTTAGCAGAACAAATGCATCAGTCTCTGGAAGAAAGTGCTCAACGCATGGAAATGGAAGGGCAGTCGGCAATATTGTTGGTTTCATCTTTCATCCGGCCCTGGCTGGCCCGCTTCGTTCGTCATTCGATACCCGGCTTACATGTACTAGCCTATAACGAAATTCCTCAGGATAGACAAATCCGGGTAGTTTCGACCGTAGGTCAACGTACTTAATGATTTATGAGGACAAGCGATGAAAATCAAACGCTTTTTTGCAGCAGATATACGTCAGGCTATGCGTATGGTCAAAGAAGAACTGGGCGCTGACGCGGTTATTATGTCCAACCGCTCAGTGGATGGTGGTGTTGAGATTGTAGCTGCCCGTGATTTTGATGAGCAAGTGATACATAAGAATCTCAAGCAGCAACATGAAGACGAATTGGTTGCCAAACGCCTAAAAAAATATGATTTGCCTGAGTTTGCCGGTGACAATAAACCGGCGCAGTTGCTCAGTAGTGCGCGTAAACCGGGAAGTGAAAAAGAAAATCCAGTGCGCAGGAATATGGATCAGTATCTGGGGTATGCCGAAAAAGTCCAGTTGGGTAGTGTTAATGCGCAGAAAATAGCCGAAAAACTTAAACCAGCAGATAAATCTACTTGGGCGGCAGCAGAGCCCTCACACAAGCCAGCGGTTGCGGCGGCAGTTAAACCTGCTCAGCCGTCTACATCTGATAAGTTCATGGATGATATGCGCAAAGAAATGAAAGATATGCGCGCACTGTTGGATAGTAAATTATCCAGCATCACGCATCTGCCGCAAATTGGCGAGCAGTCTATGCGACATGAATTGTTGGAACGCTTGTTAGATGCGGGGTTCACAAAAAATCTTGCGGACAAAATCACCTATCGTGTGGGTGGTCATAAACAATTTGAAACGGCTTTGGCTAAGTCTCAGGAATTGCTGACCAGGATAGTGCCTATTGCAGAAGATCGCTTACTGGAGCAGGGAGGAATTGCTGCACTTGTAGGCTCAACCGGCGTGGGTAAAACCACTACGATTGCCAAGCTGGCTGCGCAATTTATCCTCAAACATGGTACGCGGCAGATAGCCTTGATCACCACCGATAACTACCGTATCGGTGCGCATGAACAAATCAGTACCTACGGAAAAATTTTGGATGTGCCTGTGCGGATGGCTGGCGATGCGGAAGAGCTGCGTCAACATATCAATAGCTTTTCTGACAAGCGACTGATTTTGATCGACACCGCCGGTATGAGTCAGCGCGATTTGCGGCTTGCCGAACAAATTAGAACTTTGCAACAAGATGATTTGCCTATCCAGCCTTATCTGGTGATGTCTGCAACTACGCAATACAAGGCGGCGATGGAAATTATGGAGGCATTTCAAATTCTTCAGCCACAAGCAACTATACTTACCAAATTTGATGAGGCAGTAAGCAAAGCGACAGCGTTGTCAGCATTGATTGAACGCCGCATGCCTCTATCATTCATTACCGACGGCCAGCAAGTGCCGGAGGATATTTATGCACCCGAAGCTGATACCTTGATTCAGCAATGCATGCAATTGCAAAACGAAGGTGATTATACTGATACGTTCAATTATGACCATTGGATGGCGGAATACCATGCATAAGTCGTTGGATCAGGCAGCTGGAATAAGACAGATGAGACAAATGAAACCAGTGCGAGTAATCGCTGTGACCAGCGGTAAGGGTGGGGTCGGTAAAACCAATTTATCCGTGAATATCGGGGTGGCCTTGGCTAAAGTGGGCCGCCGGGTAGCTATATTGGATGCGGATATGGGCTTGGCCAATGTTGATATTTTACTGGGCATGTTCCCAGAGTTCAATTTATCGCATGTATTAAGTGGCGAAAAAACTCTGAAGCAAATCATGATGACCGGGCCGGCCGGATTGAAGGTTATCCCTGCATCGTCTGGGATTCAACGCATGTCGGATTTGAGTAATGTCGAACAGGCCAGTGTTATCCGCGCCTTTAGTGAGATCGATAAAGAATTGGATGTATTGATTGTCGACACGGCGGCCGGTATTTCCGCCAGTGTGGTTAACTTTGCTCGTGCCTGTCAGGAAATTATAGTGGTCGTTTGCGATGAGCCGACTTCGTTGGCCGATGCATATGCCTACATCAAATTACTAAACCGTGATTACGGGCTAAATAGTTTTCACATCATAGCCAATATGGTGCAAACGGCTGAGCACGGTCAGGCATTGTTTAACAAATTAAGCAAGGTTACCGATCGTTATCTTGATGTGGCTTTGCAATTTGTGGGTGCAGTCCCTAGTGATGAGTACTTAAAAAAATCGGTGCAAAAACAGACGCCAGTGGTAGAAGCCTTTCCGCAAAGCAAGTCGGCACTGGCGATAAAAAATTTGGCGCGCAAAATTGATCACTGGCCTATCAAGTCTAATGCCGGCGGCTATTTGGAGTTTTTTGTTGAACGCATGATTCAATATAGTGCCCGGGAGAATGTTGCGTGAGTGGTGCGGCAATGTATGCTGCTGTGCAAGCTGGAACCGCCGATGATTTGGTGATTCAGCATGCACCGTTGGTTAAGCGCATTGCCTACCATTTGATGGGGCGTCTACCAGATGCTGTGCAACTTGACGATCTAATCCAGTCTGGAATGCTCGGGCTCTTAGAGGCCATTAAAAATTACGATGCTGGGCAAGGTGCTAGTTTTGAGACGTATGCTGGCATACGTATCCGGGGCGCCATGTTGGATGAATTGCGCAGGGCTGACTGGACGCCGCGCTCGGTGCATAAAAAAGCTCGTATGCTGGCTGGAGCAATCCGCGAAGTGGAAAATCAAATCGGGCGCGAGGCCAAAGACACTGAAGTGGCTGGTCATATGGGTATTGGTTTGGAGGAATATAGGCATATTTTGCAAGACACGGCGTCCTGTAAAACCTTTAGTGTCGAAGAGCTTATTCAAGGCGAAGACAGCGTCATTGATGATATCCACACCAATTACCAACCTGAAGAGCAACTAATCCAACAAAACTTTCAGCAGGCCTTAGCCAAAGCCATTGCCGAATTACCGGAAAGAGAACGCTTAGTCGTTTCACTGTATTACGATGAAGAACTGAATTTGCGTGAGATTGGCCTGGTACTGAATGTGAGTGAATCTCGAGTTAGCCAGATATGTAGTCAAGCCATGTTACGGCTTCGGGCCCGGCTTGCAGATTGGTTGGAAGGGAATGATAATGGTTCGCGCGTTTAGGCATTATTAATAGGGTTTTATCCGGTTTCACGGCAAAAAACATATTCTTTAAAATGAAGTGATCAGGGTGGAGATTTTCCTTGAATAAAAATATGAAAATTCTGGTTGTCGACGATTTTTCGACAATGCGGAGAATAGTAAAAAATTTATTAAAAGACCTCGGTTTTACTAATACCTTAGAGGCGGACGATGGCAAAACCGCCTTACCCATCCTGGAAAGAGGCGGTATAGATTTTCTGGTTACAGACTGGAATATGCCAGGCATGTCGGGTATTGATTTATTAAAAGCTGTCAGAGCCAATCCAAATTTAGCCACTTTGCCAGTATTAATGGTGACCGCAGAAGCCAAGCGTGAGCAGATCATCATGGCGGCCCAAGCGGGTGTTAACGGCTATGTAATAAAACCCTTTACCGCAGCCACACTAAAAGAAAAAATCGAAAAAATATTTGAGCGTATCGAAGGCTAAGGTCGGGAGAATTGGATATGAATACTGATCTTCTTGGATTAGCTAAAGACTTGGTAACGGCGCTCGAAAAAGGCGATGAAGTCGCAGTAGGTGTCTTATTGGATGAGCTGGCTGGGCTTAGGGAAACTCAGCTGTTTAAAGAAATTGGACGTTTGACGCGCCAACTACATGACTCGATGATCAGTTTTAGTGTGGAGGCTAAAATCACAGCCATGACTGAGCGTGATATCCCAGATGCTAAAGAACGTTTGCGCTATGTTATTTCAATGACGGAGCAAGCCGCAGATCAGACTTTGACCGTTGTCGAGACACTATTACCCGTCTCTCAGGTACTCAGCGAGCAAATTGAACAATTGTCTACCAAATGGGATCGTTTCCTGGGTAGAGAAATGCCATTGGAAGAGTTTAAAGCCATGAGTGAGGAGATCTCTCTACACTTTAAAGAATCTAAAATTAGCTTGCAACAAGTTCAGTCAGGCTTGAATGATATTTTAATGGCGCAAGGCTTTCAAGATATTACCGGGCAGATTATTCGCAGGGTAATTGAATTGGTTCAAGAGCTGGAAGGCAGTATGGTCAAAATGATTAGTATCGCTGGCAGCAAAGCGCCAAAAGCAGCCTTGCAACAAAGTCAACCTGAATTGCCGGGGCCGGTGGTGCCAGGGGTGGATGATAAAGAAGGCGGGGTTGCCACTAATCAGGTGGATGTTGATGACTTATTGTCTAGCCTGGGTTTTTGAGGGGTGATCTATGGCGATTGATCTAGACGACGAAATTTTACAGGACTTTCTGGTTGAGGCAGGAGAGATCCTTGAGCAGTTAAGTGAGCAATTAGTCGTTCTGGAGCAATCACCCGACGATTTTGATTTGTTGAATGCAATCTTTCGTGGCTTTCATACCGTCAAAGGTGGCGCCGGATTTTTGGCTATTCATGAGTTGGTCGAAATTTGCCATAGCGCTGAAGATGTATTTAATGTATTGAGGCAAGGTGATCGTCAAGTCACTGCAGAATTGATGGATGTTATTTTGCAGGTGTTGGACATTGTCAATGATATGTTTGCCCGCGTGCGCGCCGGTGAGCCGCCGGAAGCTGCGCCAACCGAATTATTGGCTAGATTAAAAGCTTATGCCAGTAATGATAATGAACCAGCCTCGATACAAGTTATAGCAGCCGAGCCTGTTATGGCAAATATTACAGACCTGGATCAGGTGGCTCAGGAATTTGAATCCTTGTTAGACGCGGGTGTGCGACCCGCGCCTTCAGAGTCGCGTTTGGAAGCGGACGAGATTACTGAAGAAGAGTTTGAAGACTTACTTGATGCCTTGCATGGCAAAGGTGGGTCTCCAACAACCCAAAAAAATCTATCGTCTGCAGCTGGTGGCAATAATGACCTCATTACCGAAGATGAATTTGAAAATCTATTGGACGAATTGCACGGAAAAGGGCAGTTCAAGGCGCTGGTTTCTACGGCTACAGAACCCGCCAATTCTGACGATATAACCGAGGCCGAATTTGAACAACTGCTTGATGAGCTGCACGGTAAAGGGAAATTTGATGCCAGTGTCGCTCAACAAGCCAAAATATCTCCTGTGCATCCAGCCGCTGAGATTAAGCCTAAGGTACCGAAGCCAGCACCTGCTCCACTTGTAGAAGCTAAAGTCAATGCTCCGCAGCAAACCGGAGCCGATAAAGCCAGCACTAAAGATATCTCAGTCGAGGTATCTGTGGAAAAAGCCAAACCTACTGCTGTCGCACAGGCCGAAACCACGGTGCGTGTTGATACTCAGATTCTCGACGATATTATGAATATGGTGGGTGAGTTGGTATTGGTGCGTAATCGCTTTCAAACCCTCAAAGCCAATGCTGAAGCTGGTGAGCAATTATCTAAAGCTATCTCCAATCTGGATGTAGTGACGGCAGATTTGCAATTAGCAGTTATGAAAACCCGCATGCAGCCGATTAAGAAAGTATTCGGTCGCTTTCCTCGAGTGGTGCGGGACTTGGCGCGAAATTTGAAAAAAGAGATTCGACTGGAATTGATCGGTGAAGAAACCGATTTAGATAAAAATCTGGTTGAAGCTTTAGCTGATCCTTTGGTGCATTTGGTCAGAAATGCGGTTGATCACGGCATCGAAATGCCTGACGAGCGTACTGCAAAAGGTAAGCCGCGAGAAGGGGTTGTGATACTCAAGGCATCTCAGGAAGGGGACCACATTCAGCTTTCAATTAAAGATGATGGCAAGGGGATGAACCCGGATGTATTGCGCGCCATAGTGGTGGAAAAGGGCTTGATGGATGAAGAGAGTGCAGCCAGACTGGATGATAAGGAATGCTACAATCTGATCTTTATGCCAGGTTTTTCAACGAAAACCGAAATTTCCGATGTTTCCGGGCGTGGCGTTGGTATGGACGTCGTGAAAACGCGTATCGCACAAATGAATGGTGTGGTGGAAATCGACTCTGTAGAGGGTAAAGGCAGTAACATCATCATCAAGGTGCCTTTGACATTGGCGATTATGCCAACGCTGATGGTTAAATTGGGCGGGCAGGCATTTGCATTGCCTTTGGCTAGTGTGCTGGAAATTCTTGATCTGGATTTGAGTAAAACCAACAAAGTTGATAATCAATTGGTGGTCATGGTCAGAAACAAAGCGATGCCTTTATTTTATTTGAATGAATGGCTGATTTCTGAGACTGATCGCACTAATGATATGCCAGCCAGTGGGCATGTGGTTGTGGTCAATGCGGGTGGTCGGCATGTGGGATTTGTTGTGGATCAACTTATTGGTCAGGAAGAAGTGGTTATCAAGGCGTTGGGGGCCAAGTTACAAGGTCTAGACGGCTTGTCAGGCGCAACAATTACCGGCGATGGAAAGATTGCCCTGATTCTGGATGTGCCGGGTTTGATGAAAAGATATGCTAATTAAGCTGGGAATTAAATCGAAAAAAAAGATTCTGGGCAGCTGGCTTTTTTGAACAGTTATTACACTAAAGGTTTGGCCGTACACGCAGATGTTAAACATGACAAGAGCCAAGTCGGCTTGAGGGGAATAAAGACAGTCTATCCCTTTAGCGCTTGGATGAATTTGCCAACGCATTTTAATTAGTTGAGTTGATGGATATTTTAAGCATCATCGGGGTATTGGTAGGGTTTTCCGCCATCATAGGCGGCAACCTGATGGCAGGTGGTGAATTTGATTCGCTGGTCAACTCTCATGCCTTTGTAATCGTGGTGGGAGGGACTTTGGGTGCGACATTATTGCAATTTCCACCGCGGGTGTTTTTACGTAGCATGCGGATAGTCATTTGGATTTTTAAGCCGGAAAGTCTTCAGCTTAACAAGCAAATCGAGAAAATTGTCCGCTGGAGTACGATGGCCAGAAAAGAAGGGCTGCTCGGATTAGAAGGGATTATCGATACTGAAAAAGATAGCTTTGCCAAGAAAGGTTTGCAACTATTAGTGGATGGTAATGAGCCCGAGGTGATTAGAGATTGCCTAGAGGTGGAATTGGCAACCAAGGAGCATTTGGATTTGCAGGCGGCGAAAGTGTTTGACGCCATGGGCGGGTTTTCGCCAACGATAGGGATTATGGGGGCAGTGATTGGCTTGATTCATGTAATGCAAAACCTAGCCAAGCCTGAGTTGTTAGGTAGTGGTATTGCCACTGCATTTGTGGCGACCATTTATGGTGTGGGTCTGGCTAACTTGTTATTTATTCCAATTGCGAACAAATTAAAAACGCATGTTTTTCGTGCCTCACAAGCGAGAGAAATGATGATAGAAGGGATTTCCTCTATTGCAGAGGGTGAAAATCCGCGCAATATTGAATTAAAACTCTCAGGCTTCATGTTGGAAAAATAATGTTCTGCACCCCCCATGATCAGACGTAGAAAAAGATACATCGAAGAAACGGAGCATCAAGATCGTTGGATGGTGTCTTTTGCCGACTTCATTACTTTGTTGTTTGCATTTTTTGTGGTGATGTATTCAATTTCATCGGTTAACAAAGGTAAATACGAAACCTTTTCCGAATCGCTAGATGAAGCGTTGTTTCATAATGATAAAGCAGCAAAAGCATTAAAAGTAGCAAAAACGGCTGAACCCATTCAGGTTGGCGAGATACCCACTCGAATTCAACCAATTGAATTGCCAAACCTGGTGACAGTAACAGAGGAAGAGCATCAATTAAGCGAAGAAATCATGGAAGAAAAAAGGCGCTTAAACGAAGTCTCGGACGAATTTCAACGTGCGTTGCAACCTTTTGTGGAGAGTCAGTTGGTAGGCATTAAAAAACACGATTTTTGGGTTGAGCTGGAAATGAATAGCGAATTATTATTCGCCAGCGGCTCGGCGGAATTGTCGAGCAAGGCTTTACCGGTACTTGAAAAGGTAGCTGAAGTGGTGCGGCATGTCCCCAATGTGATTAATGTTGAGGGCTATACGGATGATGTGCCAATTTCTACAGGTATTTATCCCTCAAATTGGGATTTATCCTCTGCCCGTGCAACCAACGTGGTTAAAGAGTTAGTGAAAAACGAAATACCGCCTAACCGTTTATCGGCCGTAGGCTATGGCGAATTTCATCCGATTGGCGATAACAATAACGAAGAAGGACGCTTTAAAAATCGTCGCGTAGTTTTAGTGCTGATGTCTCAAGCTTTTGCCCGATATGGCATGACAGACATTCAACGCGCCAAAGCTTTGAAGTTGGCGCCTCAACCTGAAGCTGAACCCGCCGACCTCGTTGGAAATGCAGTGAATCCCCAGGTTCAATAATGAAGATTTGGTCTGTATCAAATCAAAAAGGTGGTGTAGGCAAAACCACTACAGTCGTGACCCTTGGAGGATTGCTGTCTGCATGGGGCTTCAGGACCTTGTTGGTTGATTTGGATCCTCACGGTTCATTGACTAGTTATTTTAGAATGAATCCGGACGAAGTTGAGCTTGGCGTATATAACCTGTTTCGTGATACCAGTGAAAAAAAGAAAGATGTTAATCCCAGTATTTATATAGCAAAAACTGAGTTTGATGGGCTGACAGTGTTACCGGCATCTACCGCAATTGCTACATTGGATAGACAGGTCGCGCAGATGGGCGGGATGGGCATGGTAGTGGCAACTGCGCTGGGTAAGTTAAAAGATCAATACGACTACGTCATTATAGATAGTCCGCCCATGTTGGGTGTGTTGATGATCAATGCCCTGGCAGCTTGCGATCATTTGATTATTCCTGTTTTAGCTGAATTTTTGGCTATAAAAGGGTTGGATAGGATGGTGCACACTATTAATATGGTGTTCCATTCGCGCAAAACGCCGCCTAAATTTACCATTGTGCCGACCATGTTTGACAAGCGCACGCGTGCTGCCAGGGAAAGCCTGCTGGTATTGCATCAGCAGTACCCGGGAAATATCTGGAATTCAGTAATTCCGGTTGATACCAGAGTGCGAGATGCCAGTCAGCAAGGTGTGCCCTTGCCCTTGTTAGATAAAAATGCCAAAGCGGTCGAAGCCTATTCAGAATTATTGGAATTATTGCTAGATAATGTAGCCGAAAAACCTTTGGTGAGCCGCGTATGAATCAGGCAAAGTCGCCGCAAACTATAGTTCAGCAGCAGTTAGCCTTGGATGCCTATTTGAGCAAGCTGCTGGATGAAGTGCCTGATGCTGTGTCGAATGAGGATGAGTCGCGCTCGATTAACCCGATAGAAGTTTCCGAACAGAAGTCGGAGCAGTCTGAGGTTATCCATAATTCACTGGTTCAGTCGTTACAAACGCAGTCTAGTATTAGCGCGAACCAAGTCATATTGCATCCCCTTTCTATTATGCCGGATTGGGCGCAGCATGAGTTCCAGGCCTTGTTTTTTAAAGTAGAGCATTTGATTCTGGCAACTCCGCTGACAGAGCTGTCTCGGACCATCAAAATTGAGCGAAAACCTGGCAAAATAGCTGGGCAGCCTTCCTGGTTTCTGGGCTTATTAGATGATCAGGACAATCGTATTGGTGTGCTAGATACCGGGCAATTGATTTTTGGCAGAAGTCGGGGTAGTCAGCGGGATTTGGAAACGAATCCGTTCAAGCGGGTGCTAATTACAAAGGATAAGCGCTGGGGCTTGGCATGTGACGAAATACTATCCATAGGTAAGCTTAGGCCCGATAAAGTGAGGTGGCGTACTAGTCGACAAAAGAAGCCATGGTTGATCGGCACCGTTATCGAAGAGCTGACGGCTATTATTGATTTACAGCAACTGGTACCCCACAGAAGGCGACCAACCTAATATATTTGGATGAAAATATGAGTGAAGATAAAAAGCAAAGCGATCCCGTTATGCAGTGGGTAACTTTTTGTTTGGGTGAAGAAAAGTATGGTATTAACGTCATGCAGGTGCAGGAGGTGCTGCGTGTTACTGAAATTGCTCCCGTGCCGGGGGCGCCATCATATGTGCTGGGAATTATTAATTTGCGCGGGAATGTGGTCACCGTTATCGATACCCGTAATCGCTTTGGTTTGCCTTCCAAGGCCCCTGATGATGCATCTCGCGTTGTGATTATCGAAACCGCTAAGCACATTATCGGTATTCTAGTAGATAGCGTTGCGGAGGTGGTGGAGATGCGAGGTTCGGAAATTGAAACCGCGCCTAATGTTGGCAATGAAGAGAGTTCAAAATATATTCAAGGCGTTACCAGTCGCGACAATAATTTACTGATTCTAGTGGATTTGAACAGGTTTCTCAGCGAGGATGAAAAAGCTGAGCTGGATATGTTTTAACAATTATTAGATAGATTGTGTCAGAACTTACTCCAATTCGCCCTAGTCCCGCAGTGTCTAGTGTTAATAAAATAAGGCGAAATCAGCAGAGAAACAATAATGCTAATAAACAAGAGCAGGAATCGAGGGATGACCATACTGCTGAAGATACTTCTAAGCAGAAAGACGAACCGGCTCAGCATGTCGATGAAATTGTATGATGAATGATTTATTCTTGTTGAGTATTGCGGGTTTTGCCATCATTTTGCTGTTGTTGGTAGTCGTTGCATTTTTAAATCTTAAGCGCGAACAAAAAAAACTGAAGCAAGCTTATCAAGCCCTGGCTTTGCAAATTCAACGCAGTGGTGATGATATTGTAGGGCTTTGTTCTGCTGCTGCAGCTGTTGATAGGCGCTTGTCGGCAAATGAAGCGCTTCTGAGAGACGTGCAGGAAAGTATTGAAATTCAGCAAAATAATGCCGA
Source organism: Methylomonas lenta (assembly GCF_001644015.1). Taxonomy (GTDB): domain Bacteria; phylum Pseudomonadota; class Gammaproteobacteria; order Methylococcales; family Methylomonadaceae; genus Methylomonas; species Methylomonas lenta. Next base: position 26,120 of record NZ_LUUI01000149.1, on the reverse strand, counting down.
ATACCTGTCTGGGTATGACCGAGATAGTATTGATGAAGGTGAAAGCGAGCAGCCTCAGATTTACAGGCAAGCCATCGAAAGAATACATTCTGGGGCGACTATTGACGAGCTGGTTAGGGCGTGTGGCATGACACGTGATGAAGCGGTTTTGTTGATGCGCTTGCATTCACCTAATTGATATATCTGGTTGGCAAGCTTCTTCAGTTGAGTATTTTTGTCATACATAACTTCCGGCAATCCCAGTCGGAATCACGGTGTTTTACACGACGGTTTCAATTCGGGAAGTTATTCCAAGCCAAATCCTAATTCCCCCTCGCAGTCTACAAAGCGTCATGTCGGCAGGGAATGCCAACATTCAAGTTTTATAATCAGGGTTTAAATTAAATGATTCTTATAGTTGGTTAGTGTCCGGTTGCCATGGGATCAGAGCATTGATCGAAGCCTAGTGCAACGATCAATGCTATTGGCGCATGGTGGTGAAATTAAAGATCAGGAATGCCGGTAATTCCACCGATAGACCAGTTATTAATATCATTAACACCGGATAGGTCATCCCCATTATCGTACTGGATTCGGCACACATAATGATAAACCGTGCTGGGAGTGTCTTTAGTGCTTATTTCAACAGGTGCATTAAGAATGTATTCATAATTACCAATGCCCCAAGCGTTAGTTGGCTGGTTGGCGAATGAAGCAGAGTATTCTGAGTCCAGATTGCTGTTGATATAGCTATTGCATTGAGAAAATGCAAGCGCAGTCATGTCGTTGCTCACATGCATCGGGTCCCCGCTGTCTTTACTATCGACCAGAAACAGGTCGGAAGCGGCAATGTCATACATCCAAGGTAGAAGAAATTTAATTTGAAGTGCAAGCAAGCCGGCTAAGCAAAGAGCAAAGAGAATTATTTTTTTTTTGTTCATGGCAAGTTGTGTGGGTGTTGTTGTAATGTTTTAAGGTAACTTTGTGAGAATTCTAACAAAAAAAAATTCCCCGCGTTTAGCGATTAATTAAGCGATGAAGTGGCATGTCAAATGTTGGTCGAAAATAAAGAATATTATCTTGACATGGCTTGTTGTGATGGTAGACTGGCAAACACTCTAAGGGATTGGGGTGGGTTGTTCGTTTTAGAGCAACTTGTTATTAATGGAAACACAAAGAACTCCCGGTTAAACCGGGGATTTAGATAATCTTTTAGGAGGTAGAAATGGCTGCTACAACTGAATCAGTTAAGGCTGATGCTGCGGAAGCACCGCTTTTAAATAAAAGAAACCTGACACTAGGCATTTTGCTGTATCTGGTTTTTTATTCTTTCATTCGTTGGTACGAAGGCGTCTACGGCTGGTCAGCTGGTCTTGACTCGTTTGCTCCAGAGTTTGAAACATACTGGATGAACATGCTGTACATCGAGATCGTAGTCGAAGTTATCCTGTTCGCAGGTATCAACGGCTTCCTTTGGAAAACTCGTGATCGTAAAGTTATGTCAATCACACCTCGTGAAGAGTTGAGAAGACATTTCCATCATTGGGTTTGGTTGGTATGTTACGGCTGGGCTATCTACTGGGGCGCTTCTTACTTCACAGAGCAAGACGGTACTTGGCACCAAACCATCGTTCGTGATACTGACTTTACACCAAGTCACATCATCGAATTTTATCTGTCTTACCCAATCTATATCATCACTGGTACTGCTTCTTTCATGTATGCAAAAACAAGATTGCCTACATACCAAGAAGGTCTGCATTTGATGTATTTGATTGCGGTAATCGGTCCATTCATGATCTTGCCTAATGTTGGCTTGAACGAATGGGGTCACACATTCTGGTTTATGGAAGAGTTGTTCGTTGCACCATTGCATTACGGTTTCGTATTCTTTGGTTGGGCTGCTCTTGCTATCATGGGTGTAGTGAATACCGAAGTAATGGCAATTACCAAATTGCTGAAAAAAGACCTGGCTTAATCCAAGTCTGTAAAAGTAAATACTATCTCCTTTCTTGCCCTACTTCGTGTAGGGCAGGATAAGGGAAAGTAAAAAAAAATATAATTTTAATTCTTTAGGAGGTAAGCTAATGAGCGCATCTCAATCAGCTGTACGTTCACGTGCGGAAGCGGTACAAGTTTCCCGTACGTTCGACTGGATGATTCTTTTTACACTGTTCACAGCAGTTCTAGGTGGTTACCATATTCATTATATGTTGACTGGTGGTGACTGGGATTTCTGGACTGACTGGAAAGATAGACGTCTATGGGTAACCGTAGCACCTATCGTTTCTATTACATTCCCTGCGGCTGTTCAAGCATGCTTGTGGTGGAGATACCGTTTGCCAATCGGCGCAACTCTTTCTGTAGTTGCTCTGATGTTAGGTGAGTGGATCAACAGATACATGAACTTCTGGGGTTGGACTTACTTCCCAGTAAACTTCGTATTCCCATCTAACCTGATCCCAGGTGCCATTGTTCTTGACGTTATCCTGATGTTGGGTAATAGCATGACTTTGACAGCTGTTGTTGGTGGTTTGGCATATGGTCTGTTGTTCTATCCAGGTAACTGGCCTGTAATCGCTCCATTGCACGTGCCTGTTGAATACAACGGCATGATGATGACTTTGGCTGACTTACAAGGTTACCACTATGTTAGAACTGGTACTCCTGAGTACATTCGTATGGTAGAGAAAGGTACATTAAGAACTTTCGGTAAAGACGTTGCTCCTGTATCAGCGTTCTTCTCTGGATTCGTTTCTATCATCATTTACTTCTTGTGGCACTTTTTCGGAAAATGGTTCGCTAAAACCGATTTCATTTCTGACGAAGCATCCTAATCTGAAGTTTTGATTGAAAATGACAGCTGGCATGTACTAATTATGCCAGTAGATCTTAATTACAAGATTCTCTAGTAATAGAGGAGGAAATTATGAAAATAATTAAAGACAAAGTTGCAAAACTGTCCTTTGTCGCACTGCTGATCACAATGACAGCAGCGATGTTTTATGCTCCTACAGCATCTGCTCACGGTGAAAAGTCTCAGGCTGCGTTTATGCGTATGCGGACAATTCACTGGTTTGATTTGAATTGGTCAAAAGAAGAAGTGCCGGTTAACGACACTATGACCATTTCAGGCAAATTCCTGGTATTTAAAGGTTGGCCAGAAACTGTTGATAAGCCAGAAGTATCGTTTTTGAACATTGGTATTCCTGGTCCAGTATTTATTCGTGCTGGTTCTTGGATCGGTGGTCAATTGGTTCCTCGTTCAGTTTCTTTGGAGCTGGGTGAAGTTTACGAGTTCAAAGTTTTGTTGAAAGCACGTCGCCCAGGCGACTGGCATGTTCACTCAATGATGAACGTTCAAGGCGGTGGTCCAATCATCGGTCCTGGTAAATGGACAACCATTACAGGTTCTATGGGCGATTTCGTTAATCCAGTTACTACTTTGACTGGTCAAACAATCGACTTGGAAACTTATAATCTAGAAAACACCTATTTCTGGCATGCTGTATGGTTTGCAGTAGCTTTCGCATGGTTGTTGTTCTGGATTAAACGCCCAATGTTCGTACCTCGTCACATTGCAGTAAGCACTGGTAAAGCTAGTACTTTGATTTCTGCAGGCGATAAAAAAATCGGTATGGTATTTGCTGTAGGTACTATGGTTATCGTTGCTGCTTCTATGGGCACAACTAACTCTAAATACCCTGTAACTACTCCTTTGCAAGCTGGTTTGTTGCGTGGCATGAAAACTTATCAAATGCCTGAAGCTACTGTTTCAGTTAAAATTGATGACGCTACATACCGTGTACCAGGTCGTGCAATGCAAATGACCATGACTGTTACCAACAATGGTGATACATCAGTACGTTTAGGCGAGTTCAACACTGCTGGCGTACGTTTCTTGGATCCAGAAGTTCATGAAGATGAAACTGCTTATCCAGATGACTTGTTGGCTGAAGAAGGTTTGACTGTTAGCGACAATAGCCCACTGGCTCCAGGTGAGACACGTACTATTGAAGTTACAGCTTCTGATGCAGCATGGGAAGTATACCGCTTAGCTGACTTGATCTACGATCCAGACAGCCGTTTCGCAGGTCTGCTGTTCTTCTGGGACGAAAATGGTTCACGTCAATTGGTAACAGTTGATGCTCCATTAATCCCATCTTTCATCTAATGAAAGTACTCTAAGAATAATATCTTAGAATGAGGATGAGAAGCCTCCACTACCTTAGGGTGGTGGGGGCTTTTTTTTAGCATAAAAAATATAAAAATTACTCAAAGCTATGGCAGATATGTCATATAAATAATAATTTTAATCACACGTCTAAAGAAATGAATAAAGTTTTGATACTTATAGCAGCAGTAATGATGGTTGGCTGTGCAGAAAAGGCAGAATATGAGCAAGCCGTGCTACAGCAAGTAGAGAAAGATAATGATATTAAGGACTACAAGATTGAACCAAAGACAATGGTTGATTGTGTGGTACAAACATCGTCAAAAAATATGCCTGGTTTATTACCATTTGATCCTGCGCGAAGCCAAGCCTATAAAAACTACAGCAAAATGCTTAGATTAAATGAATCAGCAGATCCTAATAAAACCATGAATGAACTTAGAGAAGCATTTGGGTCGCCAAAAGCTTTAGCCGAGGCACATGCAAACTTTGCTGAAAGCGTATTAGAGTGTATGTCCGGTGTGGTGACGAATGAAGAAGAAGCTATGAAATAGATGGTAGATTTGGAATGAAAGAATTTTATTTTGGGTTAGTAAATAATCCAATTAAATGACAGCAGGGTTATATTGAATAGTTAGTGGCATAAAAAATAATTCAAATATGGAAATAATTAAGTCATTAAAGCTTAACAATACAAGTCTAGTTAGTAGATTCAACATGGAATAGAATGAAATTAATCTGTAACAATACAGAGGCATTCACTTTGGGAGAGTATTAATGGCTGAAAAAATTGTATCCATAATAGAAGATGGTTCAGATGAAGCTAATCAAATGCCTATTTTGACAGGCTCTATGGGGCCATCGGTAATAGATATTCGGACACTATACGCAAAAACAGGTCATTTCACATATGATCCCGGTTTTACATCAACAGCCAGTTGTTCCTCAAAAATAACTTATATCGATGGTGATGAAGGAATTTTACTTTATCGTGGTTACCCCATAGAGCAGTTAGCAGAGAAATGCGATTTCCTTGAGGTTTCATATTTGCTATTGAAAGGCGAATTGCCAAATGGCGCGGAAATGAGGCGATTTGTTGGGGATGTTGGGCAGCACGTCATGATACATGAGCAGATAGCCCGTTTTTATAGTGGATTTCGACGTGATGCGCACCCAATGGCAATATTAGTCGGGGTGGTAGGTGCTCTATCAGCGTTCTATCATGACGCTATAGACATCTACAGCGTAGAAGATAGAAATTTAACGGCTATTCGACTTATTGCAAAAATGCCGAATATCGTAGCAATGAGCTATAAATACAGTACTGGACGACCATTTATGTATCCTAAAAGGAAGCTAGGGTATGCTGAAAATTTTATGCGAATGATGATGGGAGATCCCTGTGATGATTATATTGCAAATCCAGTTTTAGTCAGGGCGTTAGATAGAATTCTGATTTTACATGCGGATCATGAACAAAATGCATCGACATCAACAGTGAGATTAGCTGGTTCAAGTGGGGCAAATCCTTATGCATGTGTTGCTGCAGGGATTGCTTGCTTGTGGGGAGCTGCGCACGGTGGAGCAAATGAAGCTGTGTTGAATATGCTTGAACATATAGGTGATGTGTCCAAGATACCGGAATATGTAGCAAAAGCAAAAAATAAAAACGATTCATTTCGCTTGATGGGCTTTGGTCACAGGGTTTATAAAAACTATGATCCCCGTGCAAAACTGATGCGACAAACCTGTCATGAAGTATTGGATGAGTTAAATTTAAAAGATGATCCATTATTCAAATTGGCAATGGAGTTAGAGCGAATAGCGTTGGAAGACGAATACTTTGTTGAGAAAAAATTGTATCCGAATGTAGATTTTTATTCAGGTATAGTTCTTAGAGCCTTGGGTATACCGACAGAAATGTTTACTGCCATCTTTGCTTTGGCTCGCTCAGTAGGTTGGATAGCCCAATGGGATGAAATGATTTCAGATCCTGAACAGAAGATAGGCCGACCAAGGCAGTTGTATCGTGGAGTATCTACGAGAGATGTTAAGACAATTTCGCAGCGATAAAAAACGTCGGAAGTCAGTATTAAAGGTATTTAAACCAAGCTAAATTTTTGATAAAAGATCTTGTAAAAATAGTGAGTCTTCTAAGGCATTAATCAAAAAACTTCCCTCTCGATGGCGCAGGATTTTCCGTTCGTCCTGTGCCAGTCGTAGGATGTAAGGGAAAATATACTTCCGATTCGCGTGTAGCAATTGCTTGGGACGTTGTATTTTCCGCAATCATCAGTGGTTGCTTGTTTGATTTAACATTTAATATTCCGAAATATAAAGAAGCATTCGGTAGGCTGATTGGGCTTAAAATGCTCTGAGAAAACAGGGTAAAAGTGTCTACTCACCTCTCAAATCGGAGCAGCCCAATGATGTTCTTTCAGCGTTTATTGCTAGTTTTGCTACTGGTAATCAAATCATATTCGGTTCTTGCCATTGATACCCAGGCTGTACCAGAAGTATTAAAGCCCTGGATACCATGGGTGCTGGCGGACTATCCCCAGCTAGAGTGCCCATTTCTATATCATAATTATCAACAAAAGCATTGCAGCTGGTCAGGTCCTTTGCGACTGGAATTGCAAAACAATTCTGGCCGATTTAGCGGTGAATGGACGCTATATCAAGCAGGCTGGATAATCTTGCCCGGCGATCAAAAACAATGGCCGCAGATGGTTCTGCAAGGGCAAAAGCCCGCTATAGTAAGCGGATATCATGGCAAGCCAGCAATTTGGCTGCCAGCTGGACATCATAAAATCAGCGGTGAGTTTTTCTGGGACAAGCTGCCGGAAAGTCTGGCTATTGCGAGGGAAACCGGGTTAATTCAGCTGAGCATAAACAATGAAACAATCAACTATCCGCGCATCGAGAAGGATGTTTTATGGCTAGGATCGCAACAAGTTAGTAACACTAATAACCAACAAGACAGTTTAGATTTACAAGTATTCAGGCAGATTATCGACGACAATCCATTGCAGATGTTTACACATTTGATGTTAAATGTATCCGGTGCAGCAAGGGAAGTCAGCATACCGTATGCTTTGTTACCGGCATTCATCCCAATAAGTGTTGATAGTCCATTCTCTGCCAGAATAGATAATGACGGCAGCTTGTTGTTACAAGTTCGACCTGGTCAATGGACAATCAAAATTCAATCACGATACCCGCAGCAATTGATGCAATTAGATTTAGCCATCAAAGATACGACTTGGCCTGAATCCGAAATTTGGGCATTTAAAGCTATGCCAGCATTGAGATTAGTCGAGATTGAAAACCTGGCACCGATAGATGCCAGTCTAACGAATTTGCCCGAAGAATGGCGACAACTGCCATCTTATCAAGTCAAGCAGGGGCAAAGTATGCGGTTTAAATTAATTCGTCGTGGCGACCCAGACCTGGAGCCGAATAAACTTAGATTAAATCGCAAGCTGTGGTTGGATTTTGCTGGCGACGGCTATACGGTTAGCGACCGTATCAATGGCAAAATGACACATGATTGGCGTATAAATGCATTAGCACAAACGCATTTGGGACAAGTGCAACTGAATGGACAAAATCAATTGATTACCCAAATCAATGATGGTCAGCAGGGTGTTGAAGTACGTCGTGGCACTGTTGAGTTACAAGCAGACAGTCGCATCATAGGCAATGGTAGATATTTAAATGCAGTTGGCTGGCAGCAAACATTTCAACAGGTGCAGGCGGAATTGAATATCCCGCCGGGTTGGCGCTTACTGGCTGTATTCGGTGTCGATAATGAGCCCGATAGTTGGTTAACTCGATGGACATTGTTGGACATTTTTCTGGTGCTAATTATTGCACTGGCTATTAGTCGATTGTGGTCGTGGCAATGGGGTTTGCTGGCCTTAATCAGTTTGATGTTATTTTGGCATGAAGCAGATGCCCCTCATTGGATCTGGTTAAATATACTGGCAGCCTTGGCATTATTGCGGGTATTACCAAAAAATCAATTTTCGCGTTGGGTAACTTGGTATCGCAATCTATGTTGGTTAAGTTTGGTAGTGATCGTAATACCATTCATGATTGCACAAATTCGCATGGGTATTTACCCTCAACTAGAAAAGCCCTGGCAACCGATTGAAGCGGTACCCTCTGCCGCTAGTGTCACAAGCAGCGAGGATATGCTGGCTGGGGCGGCGATGGAAATGTCGGAGGCGCCTGTACAACAAATAGCCCGAAAAATGCAGAAAACCAATTCAGCTGTCGCTGATTCAAGCACATTTGCAGTCAATTTCGATCGAATTGATCCGGATGCGAATATACAAACCGGACCAGGATTGCCACAGTGGAAATGGCAAACTGTTCAATTATCTTGGAATGGGGCCGTGGATAGTCAACAGCAAATCCAGCTTTGGTATCTATCGCCGCCTTGGACTTTAGTCTGGCATTTCCTGCAGGCTTTGCTGGTAGCCCTAATGAGCTTGAAAGTACTAGGATTAGCAACGGCAAAAATGCCTATGAGTTTGCCCGGGGTGAGCGCATGGCTACTATTGCCAATCTTGATATTCGCAAATACTGATAGCTTTGCCGATATTCCGGATCAGGGTTTGTTAGATCAGCTTAAAACCCAGCTTTTAAAAGCCCCGGAATGTCTGCCTTCCTGTGCAGAAATTGCATCAATGAAACTGACGGCCACTGAAAATGAAATGCTGATCGATCTCCAGGTTCACGTTCAGCAAGATGTAGCGATACCATTGCCGGCTCAACTGGAACAATGGTTACCGGAGCAGGTTGCGGTCAATGGTAAGCAAACTAGCAATTTGATACGTGAAAATGACGGATATTTATGGTTAGCCTTAAACAAGGGGGTGCACAGAGTATTACTTTATGGACGACATAATCAAAAGTTTAGATTTAGCTTGCCTTTGCCCTTAAAACCAAAATATAGCGAAGTAAAAGTCGATGGCTGGCGGGTGGAGGGCTTATATGAAAACCACCAAACTGCGGCCCAACTAGAGTTCAATAGAATTGACAGCGATGCACAATTTGCCAAAACGGGTTTTCAAGAAAAAGATTTGGCGGCTTTTGTCCGGGTAGAAAGAACATTGCATTTGGGATTAGACTGGTATGTCACTACCCAAGTGATTAGATTAACGGGAAATGAAAATCCGATAGTTTTACAAATCCCACTTTTGCCAGGGGAGGCGATTACTTCTGATCAAATACATATCGAAAACGGCAAAGTGCTGGTCAACATGCCCGCCGGCCAAAACATGCTGGAATGGCGCTCTTTATTGGAAAAACGCCAGCAATTAGAATTGCAGGCAACAGATACTTCAGCATGGAGCGAAATATGGCGCGCCGATGTCAGCCCAATCTGGCATTTGCAAGCCACAGGAATCGCAGTGGTGCATCATCTGGATCAGCAAGATATTTGGTTGCCAGAGTGGCGGCCCTGGCCGGGTGAAAAGGTTGTATTGAGTATAAGCCGCCCCGAGCCAGTGCCAGGTCCAACGCTAACCATTGATAAAAGCCAACTAAACCTGCAGCCCGGCAAACGTAATCAGATAGCGAGTTTGAGTTTAAATCTACGCAGTTCTAAAGGCGGACAGCATAATTTAATTTTACCTGTCCAGGCAGAATTGCAAGACGTCAGTATCGATGGAGTAACGCAACCGATCCGACAAAAAGCTGATACCGTGACCTTGCCGATCCATCCTGGTACCCAGCAAATAACCTTGAATTGGCAGGTAGTCAGTGAACAATCGCTGTTATTTACCACGCCATTGGTTAACTTGGGTATCGATAGTGTTAACAGCAATATTCAAGTGACATCCGCTAGTGATCGCTGGGTTTTGTTCACGTTGGGGCCTAAGTTTGGTCCGGCGGCACTGATATGGGGGCTGTTATTGGTATTGTTATTACTTGCGTTGGGCTTGGGCAGAAGTACATTAACACCCTTAAAAAGTTGGCAGTGGTTTTTGTTGTTAATTGGTTTAAGTCAGATTCATGTTGGCGCTGGTTTGATAGTGGTCATTTGGTTGTTTGCACTGGGAATACGCCGTCACCAAAGTCAGGAAAATATTAATCAATTTAATCTGGCTCAGATTGGCTTGGGCTTTTTAACATTAGTATCAGTATTATTGCTGTTTGCTGCCGTGCAGCAAGGTTTGTTGGGTTCACCGGATATGCAAATCACAGGTAACCAATCGACGGCATGGGTTTTAAATTGGTACCAGGATCACAGTGGGCCAGTATTGCCAACAGCAACCGTAGTGTCTGCACCGATGATGGTATACCGTATTCTTATGTTGGGGTGGTCTTTGTGGATGGCCTTGTCATTACTGGATTGGCTGCGTTGGGGCTGGATTTGTTTTGCTAGCGGCGGTATTTGGAAAAAGAAAGTACCGCAAAAGCCAGTAACTGGATAATCAAGTTGTACCCGGATAGTGTAGGCCGCTATCCGGGTAAAGTCTTAAACATTACGATTCTTTTCTTCTACCATTTCATCGATTTGTTGCATAACCAGAGTGCTAGCCTGTTCGGAAAATTGCATTTGTTTGATTATGGCATCTAATTTTTGAGGGTCGTTAATCCAATCCTCTCGGGATATTGCGTAAGCCAATTGAGTGGTTGAATGCACGGTCTGATGAGGTACTTCCAAAGCACTATAGGCTGTTGTAGTGCGGAATTTTTCGTAACCGATGCCATCGTAATACCATTTACCCAACCGGCAGTTATGATTATCAACCGTGATTGCCTGATGTTGTGCACATTCATTCGGATTTTCAATCGCAATATAGCCGTTTTGTTTGTAAATAATGTGATCAAGCTTGGTCAACAGGCCAAAGGATTTGTCTTTGGCATATGAAATGTAGCCAATCGATGCTTTAGCTGATTTTGAAAGGCTGGAAAACTGATGATGAAACGAGCTGACTTGCTCCATAACTTCTTGTGATAGGCTCGCAGAAGATTCAGCTTCAGTGTGCATTTGTTCCACACGTTTATTAAAGGCTTTTAGAGTTTTTGACACCTCTAGCGCTGCATTTTTTGTGTGTTCAGACAAGTTTTTCACTTCATCTGCCACCACAGCAAAACCGCGACCATGTTCGCCAGCCCTGGCGGCTTCAATGGAGGCATTTAAAGCCAGCAGATTGGTTTGGTCGGCAATGCCGGTAATCATAGACAGTGATTCTGTGATTTTTTTGCTATCGCTAATCAAAGCAGCGATCACGTCCGATACTGAATGTACATTGTCGTTGATATTCGTCAATGATGAACTGATGAGCTGAACAGTACGTAGGCTGGCATCGGCATTACTGCCCGTTTCCAAGGTAATGGACTCTACCTTTTGCAACTGTTCGGTAATGTTAATCAAGTCGCTTTGGCTGGTTTTTAAGTTACCGGACAAGTTAGAGGTATTCAAGTTATGTAAACCGGCAGACAAACGTCTTTTCACCATCAGTCTTTCATTGTCATGCATGTGCTGCAAGGCAAGATTCATGTTGTTAGCAGACTGTTTTAATACGCCAGGAAGGCCATCGCCCAAGGCAAAGCGATCGTGATTGCCTTTGCCCGCTTCACTGAAGCAGGTGTTAATCTCTTTAAAATAGGATTCTATGATATCCAGGGATTCATTCAGTTCCCAGGCTACTTTGCCAACTTCGCCCAGGCCTCTTGTGCCGGTAACGCGGTGGTAGAGTTCACCGCGATTGGTAAGCACCAACACTTCTTCCATGCGCTGAAGCACATCCAAATTTTTTCTGGTCGTAGTCCAGATTGAATAGGCAAACGCAGGGAATGGGATAGTCAAGCCCAATGCCAACCAGGAAAAACCCACATGCAGGAATGTGAAAGCAAATAAGGCAGCCGAGAAGAATATAATACCTGTTACTGCATAAGTTACTCGGGTTTTTAGGAACGGGATATTGGCGTTACCCTTTTGCATTGATTTCATTGAAACACTCCGTTGGGTTTGTATAGTGTTAGCACCAAATTATTGTAGGTTCTAAGCCCGCTTTGGTTAACAACGTCAAAAAGGTAGGCGAGGGATTTATCGGGAGCTTCTCTTACGGAACTGGTTTTTTCAATCGACATCATCTCTTGATAAATAGGGGTTATTGCTTCTATAGCCGAACGGGGTGGATTTCTACGCACAGAATAATAGCCTTGCAATTTACCATCCCTATCGTAATCCGGTGTAATGTTGGCAAATACCCAGTAAAAACTGCCATCCGCACACAGATTTTTTGCAAAACCAAAAAATTCGTCACCTGCTTTCAGGGTATTCCACATAAAACGAAAAACGCCGCGCGGCATGTCAGGATGTCGAATAATGTTGTGTTGTACACCTAACAATTCATATTCGGGAAAGCCGGCTATTTCCATAAAAATGCGGTTGGCATAAGTAATTCGACCGGAGGCATCTGTTTTGGAAACGATGAAATCATCATCGGCTATTTTTCTTTCCCTATTGCTAGGAGTTATAACAGGTTTCATGGTCCACGCCTTGTTAAAAAATCAGTGACTAAATTCTAGGCCTTTTTTACAAGAATACTCAATCAAAAGGTTTTATTTGATGAGTTTTCGGCATAGGGTTTCAAAACTTAAACAAAATTGTAACAACAGATGCCTCGTCGAGGCGATCAGTCATGTAAGCACTAATTGCAAGCTAGCAACTAAAATATGCTTCTGAATGGCCTTTATCGGCAGCTGCCTGAGTTAACGATAGTTGCTAAATAACAATAATTTAGCCTGCATATTGAAATATGATCCGCAATCGATTATATTTTCTGTATGAATAGAGCCACATTTGTTGTTTTTTTGTTACTTTTTACTGTCCCGTTGATGGCATCCGAGCTAAATGCCTCAATTGTAAGTCTGGAAAACGACTGGGCCAACGCTTACTATCAAGCCGACGAAGCAGGTCAAAAACAAACCTATCCAAAATTATTGGAGCAAGCTGCATTGTTGGTTAAGCGTTATCCCAGTGCCGCAGAAGCCAAAATTTGGCTGGCTACAATTTTGGCAACCAATGCAGCGTTTGAGTCATCTTTAACGGCGTTGTCCAATTTGAAAAATGCCAAGGATTTGTTGGAAGCTGCTATCAAAATCAACCCCAAAGCCCTGGACGGTAGTGCTTATGTCGCTCTGGGTACTTTGTATTACATGCTGCCAGGCTGGCCGGTATCGTTTGGTGACGATGAAATGGCTGAAGAGTACTTAAAATCCAGCTTGGAGATTAATCCCGACGGTATTGATGCCAATTATTTTTACGCCGATTTTTTATTCCGTCAGGACCGTACAGCAGAAGCGGAAGCATTTTTTCAAAAAGCTGCCGAAGCACCGGTGCGTAAAATGCAAGTATATGCCGATACACAATTACAAAATGAAGCCAAGCTGGCGCTTAACCACGCCCAGCAAAGAAAATCAAACGCGGAAAAAAGTAGATTTCAGGCCTTGTTTACCACGGCTTCAATCGGCTCTGAATAAATGGATATTCATAAAATTGCACCCACTAAGGGTTTGGTCACAAATAACTTCTCGCTATCCAAGCACGTCATGCCGGCAATCTATACCGGAACGACGATATTTTTCATGCGGATTTCAATTCGGGACGTTATTCCAAACCAAACCCTAAACTTAAAATACCGCACTAACATTAAGCACGATTCCATGTAGAATGCCCCTTGATGGTGAACGTTTTTACGTGATATCGAAAGGGCTTCGATGATTAAGCAATCTCTCTTTGTTTTGGCAGCACTGGTTGCCCTCTTGCTAAGCTTTCCACTACAGGCCTCCAGCCGCGAACATAGCCAAAATCTGCAGCACGTCAGTCTACAATTAAAGTTTTTCCATCAGTTTCAGTTTGCTGGTTATTATGCGGCACAGGCGCAAGGCTACTATGCCGAAGAAGGCTTGGATGTCGAGATCAAAGAACGTCAACCCGGACAAGATTTTATCCAACAAATTCTGGACGGTAAAATCAACTTCGGCATAGGTGATTCTGGCATCATCGCCCATTATCTCAATGGAGATGCCTTGGTGGCATTGGCTGCAATTTTTCAGCACGATGCTTTAGTCTTCTTCAGCAAACAATCATCCGGCATCATCAGCCCTTATGAAATGGCTGGCAAGCTGATCATGTACGATGCGATCGGCGAAAATAACGCGCCAGTTCGTGCGCTGCTGACTGAAGCGGGTCTCAATGAAAATCGTTATATTCTGGTAGCCGAATCTTTCAATATTGAAGACCTGATCGGCGACAAAGTGGACGTAATGTCTGGTTATCTGACTGACAAGCCGTTTGAGTTTCAACAGCGCAAGATCAAAGTCAACCTCATCAACCCGCAAAACTATGGAATTGATTTTTATGGTGACCTGCTGTTTACCAGTAAAACCGAGCTAATACAGCATCCCGGTCGGGCTGAGCGTTTTCGACGCGCATCCATTAAAGGTTGGCAATACGCGCTGGATCATAGCGAAGAAATTATACAACTCATCATCAATCAATATCACAGCAAACGCAGCCTGTCACAACTGCGCTTTGAAGCACAGGAAACCCGTAAGCTGGTCATGCCGGACAGCATCCCAATCGGACAAATCGAAGTCAGTCGTCTTCGGCGTGTGGCCCAAATCTATGCCGATCTAAAGTTGGCGCCGCGGGTTTCAGACGAAAAGTTAGCAGCTTTTATCTTCAACACTAAACCAGAGTTAAACCTAACCACAGCAGAGCGTAACTGGTTGCTTGCACATCCAACCATCCGGGTGGGTATTGATCGCGATTTTGCCCCTTATGAATGGATTGATCAGCGTGGTCATTATGTGGGCTTGGTTGCAGAGCATTTGTATTTGATCGAAAGTAAGCTGGGTGTTAAATTTGAAATCATCAAAGATAGGCCTTGGTATCAGATACTTGATATGGCCAAGCACGCCGAGCTGGATATGATTGCTGCAGCTGTTAATACGCCCGATAGACAGCAGTATTTAAATTTCAGTCCACCTTACGTCAGCACGCCGACTGTAATCATCGCTGATAATCGATTGGGGTATCTCGGTTCGCTAAGTCTGTTGGCCGGGCGTACGGTTTCTGTGGTCAAAGGCTATTTTATTCAGGAATTGTTAGATCGCGAATATCCTAAAATTAAAACTATCGCCGTGGATTCAGTGCAAGCTGCTCTCAGCTTGGTTACAGAAGGTAAAGTTGATGCATATATCGGTGATGCTGCTTCTGCCAGTTTCATTATCAAGCAACAAGGCTTTACTAATCTGGGCTTCTCCGGGCAAAGCGGATATCAAAGCGATACCCGTTTTGCAGTAGCCAAACAGCACCCGGAATTACTGACTATTTTGCAAAAAACCCTGGACAGCATTCCACAAGCCCAACGCGACAGTATGATAAATCGCTGGATGGGCCTGACAGTGAATCCTGGCATCAGCTTAGATACATTGGCTAAGTACGTGGCTGTGGCAATACTCCTTTTGTTGTTAGTGGGCTATTGGGTGTTTAGGTTGCGTCGGGAAATCAAGGCCCGCCGACTTAGTGAAGCCGAATTAGCCCTGCTGTATAGCAATATGTCGTTGGGCTTTGCCTTGCACGAAGCTATCCGCAACGCAAAAGGTCAAATCATCGATTCCCG
The DNA here is from genome assembly GCF_001644015.1 of Methylomonas lenta. Taxonomy (GTDB): domain Bacteria; phylum Pseudomonadota; class Gammaproteobacteria; order Methylococcales; family Methylomonadaceae; genus Methylomonas; species Methylomonas lenta. The sequence goes on along the minus strand of NZ_LUUI01000149.1, from coordinate 10,313 downwards.
TTACCTGGCGATTAATCCCGCTTTCGAGAAAATAATTGGCATCGATACGAATACTTGTGTGGGCAAGCGATCTTCACGCATTCCTCTCCCTGGCTTGCAAGGCACCATCAAACACTTCGCTGAAATCGAACACAGCAAACAACCGCTAAGTTATGAGATCTACTGTCAAGCCGTAAACCGATGGTTGGAAGCAGACAGTTATCAGGCAGGCCCCAACCAGTTTGTTTTGTTATTACAGGATATCAGTCAACGTAAACAACACGAATTGGCACTCAAAGCCAGCGAAGAGAAACTGCGGGTGAGTCAAAATTATGCAGATATTGTGACTTGGGAGTTTGATTTGGTGAATAACCGTCGGACCTGGTCAGAAATTGTTAATAACGGTTTTGGTTTTCCGAAAACTGAAAACCCTAAATGGGCTCACTTTTTGGCATCTGTCTGCAAAGAAGACCGGCCCATGGTTATCGATGCGCTAAGGAAACACATCAAACAGGGCGATAAATTTGACGTTGAATATCGCATCAATGTTAGCGGAAGACAATGTTGGATGCGCTCTATCGGTCAGGTAGAGCGCAATGAAAAAGGCAAGTCGGTGCGTATGCTGGGTGTGGTTCAGGATATTAGTGAACGCAAACAAGCCGAAGAAAAGCTCAAGTTGTCCGCCAGGGTTTTTTCTGATGCGCATGAGGGCATCATGATCACTGATGCCAAGGCACGAATTCTGGATGTCAATGCAGCATTTACCCAACTTACCGGCTATAGTCATGACGAGATCATTGGCCAAAACCCCAAGTTTCTTAAATCGGACCGACAAGATGCTGATTATTACATCAAACTATGGGAAACTTTGACATTGAAAGGCCATTGGCAGGGGGAAATCTGGAATCGGCATAAAAGCGGTGAAGTAAATGCCCAACTGTTAACCATCTCTGCAGTGCGAGATGAAAAAAATCAGTGCTCCAACTATATCGGTTTATTTTCCGATATTACTGAAAGTAAAATGCATCAGCAAAAACTGGAATATTTGGCCCATTATGATCCGCTTACCGGTCTACCCAATCGGGTGCTGTTTGCCGATCGTTTTTCTCAGGCCATTGCCCATAGCAAACGTACCGGTAATTCTTTAGCGATTTGCTACCTGGATTTGGATGGGTTCAAACCGGTCAATGATAATTTTGGTCATGACGTGGGTGATGAGTTGCTGGTTCAAGTTGCAACGCGCATCAAACTTAATCTACGTGAATGTGACACCATCTGTCGACTGGGCGGCGATGAGTTTGCTTTACTGTTGCAAGACCTACAATCGCAACCCCAATGCGATGAGACCTTAAGGCGTATCCATCAAACTTTGGCTGAACCATTCAACTTGAGTGATCACCCGATCTGGATCAGTGCCAGTAGTGGACTAACGCTTTATCCGCAGGATAATGTAGACACCGATATTTTATTGCGACATGCCGACCAAGCCATGTATCAGGCCAAACATGCCGGACGCAATTGTTATCGGATATACCAAGATTTAATCAGCCAAGGCATCTTAAACTCGGACTATGATGCAAAATCGGAAAATAAACGTTTGGCTGAATCTAAACAAGTTGGGCAAGACTGATTTTAGTCATAGAGCTTATGAAGAAAAGTCATTCAAAGCTGTACTCAAAGCAGTGCGCTCATCACTTTGGCGATAAAACTGCCTTAAGGCCTGATCCAGCTTGGCAAAATCACAATGCTCTGCCCAACTGTCAGTAATTCGATCAATACCGGATTCTCGTAACGCATTAAAATCCACCGCATGCTGCTGCTGATAGCCGGCCCAATTCAATAAAGCATCACAAGCAGCCGGCACATCAAACAAGCCGTGCAGATAGCTGCCAGCCACCTGATTATCCAACGATATTGCGCCGTCGTCCTCGCTGGCCAAATTAAATAGCGGTCGGTTCAAGGCCGGTCCTTGACTGATACCCATGTGAATTTCATAGCCAGCCACCGGCACCGATTGATGGGCAAAAAATCCGCTCATTTGTCTTAAACGTTTGTGGGTTTGCAGTGTGGTTTCAAATGTTAGTAAATTCAGACCTTCAGCGCTGCCGGGCTCGCCTTCCAGCCCATGTGGATCGTGTATCGCGGAACCCAACATTTGAAAGCCGCCGCAAATGCCTAATAGTTTGCCGCCATAACGCAAATGTCGATGAATAAAGCTTTCCCAGCCTTGCTGCTTGAGGCGTGCTAAATCGCTACGCACCGACTTGCTGCCGGGCAAAATAACCAAATCTGCGCCATCGATATGTTCCGGGCTTTTGGCAAATACCACCTGTACACCGGGATGCAATTGCAAGGGGTCGAAATCGGTGTGATTACTGAAACTGGGTAAATGCGGGACCACAATAGTAAATGCTGTTTTGCTACTACTAACGGCGTGTCGACTGCAGAGGGCGTCTTCCGCCTCCAAATACAAATCGTGCAGATAAGGTAGTACCGCTAATACGGGTTTGCCTGTTTCAGATTCCAGCCAATCCAGGCCCGGTTGTAACAGCGCTATGTCGCCGCGAAATCGGTTGATGACAAAACCAATCACACGTTGTTGTTCGGAGGCGGAAAGCAAAGCCAAAGTGCCGACGATATGGGCAAACACACCACCTCTGTCGATATCGGCAATTAATATCACCGGGCAATCCACTGCTTCAGCAAAACCCATATTGGCGATATCACCCGCGCGCAAATTGATTTCAGCCGGGCTGCCAGCACCTTCGACAATCACGGTTTGATAGCGAGCAGTCAAACGCTGCCAGGACTCAAGTACCGCTTGTTTGGCGACTTTTTTATAATCGTGATATTGCACCGCCGACTGATTTTGTAACACCTGACCGTGAATAATGACCTGTGCAGTGGTATCGGTATTGGGTTTTAACAAAACCGGATTCATGTCACTGTGTGCGGGCAAACCACAAGCGGCCGCTTGCACGGCTTGGGCACGACCGATTTCACCGCCATCAAGCGTTACTGCGCTATTCAGGGCCATGTTTTGTGGCTTGAAGGGGGCGACACTGACACCTTGCCGATGATAATGCCGACACAATGCGGTCACCAAAGTACTTTTGCCTGCGTCGGAGGTGGTGCCTTGCACCATTAAGGCTTTAGGCGTCATTGCCCCAGCTATTTTCAGAAACCATGGCTGACAAAGGTTGCGGACTGATCCAGTTTTCCATTTCCAGCATGGGTTTGGGGTAAAACTCAGCGACATGGCCCAGACATAAAATGGCAATGGGTTTACTGCCCTCAGGCATGGCTAACAATTCAGCCAAGCTGTTGGGGTCAAACAAAGATACCCAGCCCATCCCCAAGCCTTCTGCACGTGCGGCCAGCCATATATTTTGAATGGCACAGGCCGCCGATGCCAGATCCATTTCCGGCAGTGTGCGGCGACCAAAAATGTGTTGTTCGCGTCTGTCCGGCAAAGCAACGACTAACAACTCGCCGCAGTCCAGAATGCCTTCTACTTTTAATTGCATGAATTCATCTTGCCGCTGCTTTAAGGCGATAGCCGTCAGCCGCCGTTCCTGTTCGACCAAGTCGTGAATGCGTGTGCGCAATTGCTTATCGGTAATGCGAATAAAACGCCAGGGCTGCATCAAGCCAACGCTGCCAGCTTGATGCGCCGCTAGTAACAAACGTGCCAATAACTCGGGTTCGATCGGATCAGGCAAAAAATGCCGCATATCGCGACGTTCGGCAATCGCGCGATAAACTCCAATGCGTTCTTGTTCGTTAAAACGGTGTTGACTCACAACAAGACTACTGCCAGTAATCCGGCAGTTTCCATCAGCTCCACAGCGGCACCATACACATCGCCGGTAACGCCACCCAAACGGCTTAGCGCCGCGTAACGAATCCACAATAATACCCCGCAAGCCAATAGCACATTGGCCCAGCCCATGACTAAACCTGCAAAAGCAAGCGAGATTACTATTACCAGGCGGGCGTCGTTAAATGGCAGGTTTTGCACGATTTTTTCCGCCAAACCTTGCGAACTGACATACGGTGTAGATAACATTAGGATTAAAATTGCTGTGCGACCTAATAAGGGGGTTAGCATTAAAATCGTCAGATTATTTTGCTGTATCAAAACCAGTATTGCGGCAAATTTCAAAAGTAATGTAAGTAGCAATACCAGCACTGCTATCGGCCCTGCAGCAGGATCTTTCATGATTTCTAAGCTGCGTTGCTGACTGCCCATGCCACCCACCCAGGCATCGGCACAATCGGCCAGTCCGTCCAGATGAAGGCCGCCGGTTAAGAATACCCAGGCGCTTAACACAACCGCCGTCGCCACCATATCCGAACTAGCCGACATGACTAAAGCTATAAAACTTAGCAATACCCCAATCAAAAAGCCTACTAACGGGTAATACAATACCGATCGACCCAGTGCGGCATCATCTGTGGTCAATGAGTTTTTGACTGGAATACGCGTCAAAAATTGTAATGCAATCAGTAAGGAGTCCATGAATGGAATGTCTGAGTTTGTTTAGGAGCTGGTAAATCTTCAGAGAATTTAAAAAATACTGGTTTGTTCTGTCATTTCGACCAAAAAGACCACGGTACGGAGAGCCTGCCCCACTTTATACGAAGGCCAAACAGTTGCCGAGAAATCTTAAATCTTTGCTATACGCTATATTCGGAATGACAATATACCCTGTTGTGTTACTAAGGCGAAAGACTTCATACAAGCCTAGCTAAAAATTAGTCTTTCGCCTAAATGATTATTTTAACAGCCTGCCTTTGCTGTCTTTATAAACATGTCCAGTGAAAATCAAAACACCATCAACAAAGCCCCATACCACGCCGAAGCCCCCGGTTAAATAAGTCACCAGGATTTGTGCGATGGCAATCCCCCAAAATCCCAGATACATGCGATGTAAGCCTATAGCGCCAAATACGACGCCCAGCAAAGCTGCCACGATCCGGCTTTTTACCGGTTGGCTGTCGATAAGATATGCGCCTACTGGACCGATGTCAGTCACCTCGTCGTGTTCATAATCAAAATCGACATCATCACCGGCTTTCGGTGGTTCCTGTGAACTCCACTGATCGAGATGAAATTCATAAAACTTGCCTTCTCGTTTAACCACGCCGGTTTGGCAGCGCTCATCGTAACTTTCTATATGTCCAAGCATGTTTTTTATCCTATTGTTATGTGTGCTTGTGTAAAAGTGGCCATTTCATTATGCAGGCGGCAAGCCATTTGCAATATGGGTACTGCCATCAACGCGCCACTGGCTTCACCCAGGCGCATCTGTAAATTTAAAATCGGCTCGGCGGCCAAAGCCTGCAGGACTATTTTATGACCTTTTTCTTCGGAACGGTGACCATAAAAAAACCAAGCCGCGCAATCCGGATTAATTTTAAATGCGATTAATGCCGCCACACTGCTAATAAATCCATCCACCACTACCGGCAAACCTTGTTGCGCCGCACTGATATAGGCTGCCGTGAGGGCGGCGATTTCGAAACCGCCCAGATACTGCAATATCGCCAACGGCGTATCTAAATATTTTTGATGCTTTTGTAGTGCTTGCGCTATGACCGCCGCTTTATGATCGATTTGCTGATTATTCAAGCCAGTGCCGGCACCCGTGAGTTCACTGGGGGCTATGGCCAACAACGCGGCGGCCATAGCGCTGGCGCTACTGGTATTGGCAATACCCATCTCTCCGCCGATGAATAACTCGGCTTTGACCGCCACTGCTCGATGTACCGCAGATTGTCCGGCAGCCAGCGCAATATCTAATTGTGGCAAGCTCATAGCCGGTTTGGTTTTAAAATTTTCGGTGCCGCAGCCGGCGCGATGGGCAATGACATTCGGCAAATCAACCGCAGCTAACAAACCCACATCGATCACTTCAAATTCAGCCTTCAGATGTCTTGCCAAAACATTCACCGCTGCACCGCCGGCGGCGAAGTTTTTAACCATTTCTGCTGTGACTGCTTGCGGAAACGCCGATACGCCTTCGGCAGCTATGCCGTGATCAGCGGCAAAAATACTGATATGAATGTTATTCAGCTGTGGTTGATCGCGACCTTGCATGGCGGCCAGTTTAATGGCAAGACTTTCCAACATGCCCAGTGAGCCGGGAGGTTTGGTGAGTTGCAATTGTCTATCCAGCGCCCGCTGATGAAATTCGCTGTTAGGCGCGGAAATGGGGGCAAAAAGTGAGTGCATTTATTTAAGTTTTTGAGGTAAGCCGGCGCTGACCAACACCACGCTATGACAAATTCTGGCTAGATCCTGATGCAAAAAGCCGGCTTCATCAACAAAGCGTCGCGTCATGGCATCGGCTGCAACCACACCCAGGCCTACTTCGTTGCTCACCATGATCACTCGACCCTTGCAGTTGCTTAATGCAGCCAATAACGCCGACTTCTCGGTTTCAAAAACGCTGTACTGCAAGTTGCCTTGTTTGTCGAACAACACATTGCTTAACCATAAGGTCAGGCAATCGATCAGCAAACAAACATCTGCATCAGCCTGTTGCTGTATCACGGCAGCCAACTGAATCGGTTCTTCCAGGGTTTGCCAGTCTGCGGGTCTTCTGTGTTGATGATGCGCGATGCGGGCTTGCATTTCTGTATCACGGGCTTCAGCGGTAGCCAGATAAATAACCGGCAAGCCGGATTTTGTGGCTAGTTGTTCAGCATAACGGCTTTTGCCGGAACGAGCGCCACCCAGTATCAGTTCAATCATCTTTTAGGCGCACCGCCAGCACATCACACTTGGCATGGTGTAACACGCCATTAGCTGTCGAGCCCAGTAACAACGCCAGGCCGTGACGACCATGTGAGCCGACCATAATTAAGTCGACATTATTGTCCTCGGCGATGCGGACGATTTCTAATTTAGCACTGCCCATTTCCAGCCATTGGCGTTCTTTAGGCACATTTAATTCGGCGCCAATTTTTTCCAGACGTTGTTTCGATGCTTCTAACCATTCCTGCGTTAAATCGACATCAAATGGAATAGGGCCGTAAGCGGCGTCGGTGATGGGCAGGTTTTCCACCACATGTACCAGACTCAATTGCGCCTGATTTCGCGATGCCATTTCCAGGGCTTTACTGGAAGCCTGTTTGCCATGCTCGGAAAAGTCGACGGCTAATAAAATGTGTTTATAGTGATTCATATCAACCTCATTGCGGATTGCTGACAATTTCAGGAAATAGCGCAGCCATCACCTGGGAAGACAGCATAATATACAAAAGCGCCAATCCTAATCCGAAAAACAATGACCTATCCAAGGCGTTTTTAATAATATGCCCGCTGACTAGCCAATGCCACAACACCAGTGCCAGCATGGAAAAATAAGCCAGATCGTTAGCGTTGGAATTTAAGGTGGCAATAGCCGGCAAAGCACAAAAACTGATCACGATATCAGTGCCCACCATCGCTGCCAATGTTTGCGGAAAGCGAGCACGCTTGCCGGAAGCGTACAATAAAGGCCAGCAGAACAGCACGATCAAGGCAAAATCCACCAGAATTTGCAACAAAGCTGTGGATAAAGCACCATTTATAAACAAAATCAGAAAATTGATGGCTACATAAGCCGGCAACAACAAACGCAATACCATGGGTGAGGCCGGTACATCCTGCGGACCCTTTTTAAAGATGGCGATTTGAAAAAATAGTAGGATCAGTTCGTACATAGTTACTCCGCTTGCGAAAGATTTTCCTCGGCAGTCATCCAGTCGAGTTCGGCTTGTTCCAGCGCATTGTCGACCTGCGCTTTATGACTCAATAACTTTTTCAATTGTTCCTTATTTTCTTCATTATAGATAGCCGGGTCGGCTAATTGCTGTTCCAAATCCTGTTGTTGCTGATGATACTTCTCGACGTCTGCTTCGGCTTTTTTTACCGCGTCCAGTAAAGGCTTTAAACGTTGACGCCGTTCAGCGTCCTGCTTGCGCTGATCTTTGCGCGATACATTGGTAGCGGCGGTAGAGGTGGCTTCCGGTTCATCCGTAGCTCTTTTTTGATCCGCCAGCCATTGTTTGTAATCATCCAGATCACCATCAAACGGCTGCACTTTGCCATCCGCCACCAACAATAACTGATCGGTCACCGAACGCAGCAAATGCCTGTCATGCGAAACCACCACGATAGCGCCTTGAAATTCCTGCAAGGCTACATTCAAGGCATGCCGCATTTCCAAATCAAGATGATTGGTCGGCTCGTCCAGTAGTAATAAATTAGGATTTTGATAAACCAGCAATGCCAGCACTAACCGGGCTTTTTCACCACCGGAAAACGGGGCTATCGGGTCGTGGACTTTGTCGCCACGGAAATCAAAACCACCCAGGAAATTACGCAAATCTCTTTCCAGCGCTTGTTTATCCAGTTGTTGCAAATGCCATAACGGCGATTCATCCAGTCGCAATTGCTCTAATTGATGCTGGGCAAAATAGCCGATATGCAAATCCTGCGCGGTTAGCAATTTGCCGCTGAGGGCCGGCATCTGGCCGGACAATACTTTAATCAGGCTGGATTTGCCGGCGCCGTTAGGACCCAGCAAACCAATACGATCGCCGGGCGAAATCGATAACGAGACATTGTGCGCCACCACCTTGCTACCGTAGCCAATGTCGGCTTCTTCGATTTTTAGCAAAGGATTGGGCATTTTTTTCGGTGGTGGAAAGCTAAAACCAAACGGCGAATCGACATGCGCCTGAGCAATAAGCTCCATCCGTTCCAGCGCCTTGATACGGCTTTGTGCTTGTCTGGCTTTGGTAGCCTGCGCCTTGAAACGATCGACAAAGCTTTGGATATGGGCAATTTCCCGCTGTTGCTTATCAAAAGCAGTTTGTTGCTGGGCCAGTTTTTCCGCCCGCATGCGTTCAAAATCGGAATAATTACCAGTGTAAATCTCGGCTTGGCTTTGTTCGATATGTACGATGTGATCGGTGATGGCATCCAGAAAATCGCGGTCATGCGAAATCAATAGCAAGGTGCCGGGGTATTTGCACAGCCAGTCCTGCAAATACATTACGGCGTCCAAATCCAAGTGGTTGGTAGGCTCATCCAGTAATAACACATCGGAACGGCACATCAGCGCTTGCGCCAGATTCAAACGCATGCGCCAGCCGCCGGAAAATGTGCTCACCGGCAGACTTTCCTGAGCCGTGGTAAAGCCCAAACCATTCAATAACCGCGAAGCTCGAGCCTGCGCGGTATAGCCGCCCACATGCTCCAATGCGCCATGCAGTTCGGCCAGTTTCAAACCATCGTGCGCCAGTTCGGCGGCTTGCAATCGTTGTTGCAAAGCTCTTAATTCACGGTCGCCATCCAGCACATAATCAATTGCAGAGCATTCCAGCGCCGGGGTTTCCTGCGCCACATGCGCCACTTCCAGATTAGGCGGCATGGAAAACTCGCCTTCATCGGCATGCAGTTCATCCCGCAATAGCGCAAAAAAGCTGGACTTGCCCACCCCATTGGCACCGGTCAAACCAATCTTCTGACCTTTATGAATCGTGAACGAAGCACCGCTAAACAGGACCCGACTGCCGCGACGAATGGCGATATTTTTAAAATTGAGCATGGTGGTAAAAAAATGAGCTTAAGTTTAGTGGCTGCGGCAAAAGGCCGAGCGAAGGGGGGATTTTATCGCGGGCAGCTTTTTCGGGTGTGATGAATTTTGGCTGACTGGTATTGTTTCACGAAATGGCGATCTGTTAGGCTATGCTGCGTAATTAGGATGGTAGCCCGGTCCACATAGGGCGCACTAGCGAAAGCGTAATGCGTCGAATGATTGAAAGCTAACTTGCGGCGCAATACGGCTATCGCCTATTGACGCCCTACGGATTGCGGCTTACCGCGTTCAAAGCTCTTCAAGACACAGGCCAAATTTCACGCGAAGAATTTAAAAAGCGTAAGGCGAAAATATTTTTGTAACAGCCCGGTAGGATGCGGTGAGGTACGAACCGCATCGTTCGAGAAACTCAACTGCATAAACACAAAATATGACTGAGTATCGCCGTTTTCAACATCCCGGGGCCACTTGGTTTTTTACTGTGAATCTGGCCGAACGTCATGGCAATCGACTACTGATTGATCGGATTGACCTATTGAGGATGGCCTTTGCCCATGTAAAAGCCATGCACCCTTATGCAATTGATGCGATCGTGATACTGCCTGAACATTTACATTGCATTTTGACATTGCCAGAGGGTGATTCTGACTTTTCCACTCGCTGGGGATTAATCAAAGCCTATTTTTCCCGGCATATTGCAAAGGGTGAGAGAATTTCCAGCAGCCGTGAGAAACGAGG
>NZ_LUUI01000148.1 GCF_001644015.1 Methylomonas lenta | reverse complement strand
AGGAATGCGCATGAAACAAGCTTGTCAGCTGTAGGTGCGAATTTATTCGCACTGTGCGGATAAATCCGCACCTACAACGAATTCTTGCATATGATATTCCATGCTTATTCCTTAGCGTTTTATTTGCAGCACTTCCACCTGCTCCCAAACCTTTTCAACAAAAGCATGGTCCATGTCCGGCATACCATCTTTTAGCCACTGAACCAGCACTTCCGCCACACAAGGATAAGTCACACGCACAGCATGCGGATTATGCAACCAGTCTTCGATGATCTGAGTATCCAGATCGAACATGGTGTGGCCATAACCTAATTGCTCCAAGGCAGCCGCATTGGAAATTTGTTCCATTTGCGCGTGTAGTGGTTTTGCCAGAATTTTCTTGCCTAATTGTAAGGACTCACTCGCCAACTCAAAGCCGGCATTACTGATGATGCCCGAGCAATCATACAAATCCTTTTGGAAACCATCGCGTGATAAGGGTTTGAAGACTATGTTCGGATATTTAGACGTAATAACATCCGGCGCATAAACATGAAACTGAAAGTTTTCAAACGGGCATAAAAGCCGCATGACTAGATTGGGATCTTCAAACGGTAGATAAACTACAATTTTGTCAGCTTGCACAATCGTAGGAAATTCGGGCGTTTCAATAATCGGCGGCAAGATGGCTTGGCCGAAATGATGCCAGTGCAAACCCACGCCTATATCGGCAGGTGCAAAATGTTTCATCACTCTATCCGCCACAGGATCGGAGCCTTTGCGAGGAATATTATGATTGAAAGCATATTGATGACCGATGCCAATCACCTTTTTTTTCTGTTTTCTGGCTGCCCAGGCGGTCACCGGCTCAAAATCGCTAATGACTAAGTCAAAAGCACTCAAGTCCAATGTATTGATATCTTTGACAAAACGGATAGGATTAGCTTGTAAAGCTGTTTTCAAGTAAGACACTTGGCCTTTGCTGGTGTTGAATGTCAAACCTTCGCGAGTTTGATAGCCATTAAACACTTCCATATCAAAGTATTTGTCAGCGGGTCGACCGGTAAATTGAAAGGTGACATCAAAACCTGCAGCATACAGTTCTCGCGCCATCACACGAGCCCGAGTAATGTGCCCATTACCGGTACCTTGCACTCCGTAAAAAATTTTCATCATAAAATGTAGTTAAGGCTAAAAAATGCTGCGCTAGTGCCCAAAACCATCCCCATTAAAGTATCCGTAGGAAAATGCACACCTAGCACCACTCTGGAAAATCCAACCAAAACCGCCCAAAAATACAAACAGATCAGTAAGGAAGGCAAAAAGTAACCCACTAATGTGGCCACTAAAAATGCCGCTGAGGTATGGCCGGAAGGAAAGCTGAACTGATCGGAAGGCTTAATGACACTATGGAAACCGCTGATAGCCTGTTGTGGCCGGTTACGTTTGAAGCTGTTTTTTAAAATAAAATACGCCGGCCTTTCCACAGCAAATCCCAACAACAATGTTTGTAACAAAAGATCGGCTGCGCCATGTTGCCAATATAAACAGCCAGCCAATGCCACATAAAGCAACCCATCACCGGTGAACGAAATCACCCGGCAAAATTTTACTAAGCCGCCATGCATGACCCGGTTGTTAAGGCCTACGAACATTTGCACATCAAACTGGTGTATCGAATAAATCAGCTTCATCACACGCTCCAGTGGTTGTCACAACCAATTTGTGACGGTTTTGGAAAACCTATTTTTTCCCTTGCTATCGTTTACTTTAAGAGTCAGCGTGCAGCTTACGAGTACTTTGTTACAGGCTTGTGAAGGAAAGTTTAAGATTGTGTGACAACATGACTTTCTGTGATTGTTTGTTACAATTTGTGTTCCTCACTTGATCCAAGCTCCACAACCCGCCGATTTTTATCTGTTAAAACAGGCAATCTATGCAACGTTTTTGTACCCTTGCCTTTGTTCTCGGCCTTATTTTGATGGTTTTTGGACTTACTTATATTTTCCCCATTGCGACGTCTTTGTATTTTGATGACGGCATGACGAATCACTTTTTGCGTGGCATGTCGATCAACATTGGTGCCGGTGGGATTTTGGCTGCCTCGACTATGAGATTTCGCGGCGACCTAAAAACCCGCGACGGTTATTTGTTGGTGGCTTTCTTCTGGTTGTTGATGGCTTCTGCGGCTACGTTACCCTTGCTTTGGGGAATACCAGGACTATCATTTACCGATGCGTTTTTTGAGACCATGTCCGGCTTTACCACCACCGGCGCCACTGTATTGGTGGGATTGGATCAACTGGCACCCTCTTTAAACCTCTGGCGTCATGAACTGAACTGGATAGGCGGTCTTGGCATCATTGTGCTGGCCGTGGCCATTTTGCCGCTGCTGGGCGTAGGGGGTATGCAGCTATATAAAGCTGAAATCCCAGGCCCTGTCAAAGACAGTAAAATAACCCCACGCATCACCCAAACCGCCCGCCTGTTATGGTTGGTGTATGTCGGTTACACCTTGCTTTGCATTATTTGTCTATATCTGGCCGGCATGGGTTGGCTCGATGCTATCTGCCACGCATTTTCCACCTTATCGCTGGGTGGTTTTTCCTCTCACGATGCCAGTATTGGTTATTACAATTCGCCTGCGATTGAACTGGTGATTACCATCTTCATGTTACTGTCAGGCATGAATTTCGCCACACATTACACCGCCTTGCATCATGCCAGCATCAAACCTTATTTTTTAGACCCGGAAGCCATTCCCATGCTGGGCTTGGTTGCCGGCAGCATTCTGCTTTGCGCATTTTACATTTGGCATTTTGATGTTTTTCCGGACTTTTTTACCGGCTTGCGTTATGTCAGTTTCAATACGGTGTCTGTGGCCACCGGCACGGGTTATTCCAGCACAGACTACGCAAAATGGCCGGCTTTCATCCCTTGGTTGATTTTATTTTTGAGCGGCATAGTTCCCTGTACTGGTTCAACAGGCGGCGGCATTAAAATGTTTCGCGCCTTACTGTTATGGAAACAAGCCGGACGGGAATTATTCAGCATTTTGCATCCGCGTGCCGTGAATCCAGTGCGTATTGGTAACACACCCATTGCCAACCAAATCATTTTTGCTGTACTGGCGTTCATTTTTTTATATTTTATTTCCGTTGTGGTAATGACTTTTACCTTGATGTTTACCGGTATGGACCCCGTTACAGCGATTAGTGCTGTCATGGCCTGTATCAATAATACCGGTCCGGGCATGGGCTCAGTAGGCCCGGCCGCTAATTACGCCCATCTGAATGATTTTCAAACCTGGATTTGTGCCATCACCATGCTATTAGGACGACTGGAAGTATTCACCTTAGTTGTGCTTTTTACGCCTGCTTTCTGGAGAAAATAGTACAATTCACGGTCTTGATGCCTAATATTGCCTGCAAACCGGCATATTTCGATAACCATTTATTCAATTTTTACTCAGGATTTGTGCATGAAACCCATTCGACAACTTGATTTTCTCGGCAAAAGAAAGCTGGCTTTCGCTTTTTCCGGCCTTTTGCTTTTAATTTCAGTAGTATCGTTTTTCGTTAACGGTTTGTCGCTAGGCATCGATTTTACAGGCGGCAGTGTCTATGAAATGCACTTTAATCAGTCTGTCGATTTAAACAAAATGCGTACCAGCATGGCGGATCATGGCTTTGCCGACGCCAACGTACAACATTTTGGCAGCTCTGAAGAAGTATTACTCAGACTAAAGCCCGTAGCAGACGTCAAACAAGAAGACTTAAGTCAGCAAGTTTTAGAAGCCGCAAATGCCAGCCAGCCGCAACCTGGCGAAATGCGCAGAGTGGAATTTGTTGGCCCGCAAGTAGGTGATGAATTGCTGGACGATGGCGGCCTGGCCTTATTATTTGCCTTTATTGGGGTATTAATTTACGTCAGTATTCGCTTTGAATGGAAATTTTCTGTGGGTGCCGTTTTATCCTTGGTTCACGACTCAGTCATTACATTGGGCTTTTTCTCGGTTTTTGGCTGGGAATTCGATATGACAGTACTTTCGGCTATTCTGGCTATTATCGGTTATTCAATCAATGACACGATTGTAGTTTACGACCGTATCCGCGAAACCACCCGTTCCAGCCGAAACATCTCGGTCGATGAAATCACTAATGCCGCTCTGAATGAAACCTTGGGTCGCACCATCCTCACCTCATTAACGGTCTTTTTGACTGTACTGGCACTGGTTTTCCTGGGCGGTAAAACCATACATGGCTTCGCCATCGCCATGCTGATTGGTGTGGTGATAGGTACTTATTCATCGATTTATGTAGCCAGCGCCATTGCCTTGGCTTTAGGTCTGAACAAGGACGATTTATTAGTCACGCAAAAAGAAAGCGTACTGGACGAATTGCCCTAACATTTTGAATTCCAATATCTCACAAGCGACTACTAACGGAACAACTTGATGACTCAAATGCTCAACACTAGCCAATTTACACAATTAACGCTGGGTATACCCGGCTTTGAATACAAAGACCTTTACGATGCCAAGCGCCTGTCGGATTTAATGGCAGTATTCGATGAATCAATACAGCATCACGACTCAGCACTTTTTGACGAAATTGCGGCTTACCGTGCCTGTAGTGGTGAAGGCATGAAACCTGAAGCCATCTCCGAATTGTTGGTGAAAACAGCGCCTTTCGTAGGTACTTTTATTGCCAAATTATTTAATGTCACCGACGTACGCGAACAACAAATCAGCCATATCCGCGGCGAATTTGATGCGGTATTTGTTTACCGTACTGAAATTATCGGCAAATTGGCCAGTCGTTTTAAAGGTCAAACCATAGCAGATTGGGACATTTCAGCATTACAAGCCCAACTGACTGCTTTATTGGAAGCAACAGGCTTGGAATCGCTATTCAATGAAGATGCAGAACTTGCTGTCAGTCAAGTCGGCGCTGATTTATGGCGTTTATCGCAAAAAGAGGATTTAAGCGATATCGATGTCGCTGTATTAAAAAGCCGAATAAACGATTCAACAGTCTTGTGCGGTAACCATGATAGTCCAGCTGCCTTGATTGCCTGTCTGTTGGACATTGTCTGTCGCTGGAGTTTTGCGGCCAAACAAGTGCCTGAATTACAAGCCCTTACTGCCAAATGGTTAAGTTTCAAAGTACCGCAAAAAACCAATCTCGACAATCTGGTTGACCACGATAGCGTTGATCAAAATGGCTATGATGTCTGGGCAAGTGGCGAACACCACCTGCGGCGCCGTGATGGCTTTGCCCTGACCGATAAGCGTTTTAATTTAAGACAGTCGCTGTATGAAATCGATCATTGCATTTATTGCCACGACAGGGACAACGACTCTTGCTCCAAAGGCATTAAAAACAAAAAAGACGGCAGCTTTAAAGCCAATCATCTGAACGCTTTGATGACTGGTTGCCCTCTGGAAGAAAAAATTTCAGAAATGCATGTGGTTAAACGCCAAGGCGATAACATAGGTGCGTTGGCGATGATCATTATCGACAACCCGATGTGTCCCGGCACCGGCCATCGGATATGCAACGACTGTATGCGTGGTTGTATTTACCAAAAAACCGAGGCGGTCAACATTCCGCAAATCGAAACCAACGTGCTCACCGACGTATTATTCATGCCTTGGGGCTTTGAGATTTATAGCTTGTTGACACGCTGGAATCCGCTTAACGTCAAACGTCCAACCGCCCTGCCCTATAACGGCAAAAATGTCATGGTAGCCGGCATGGGTCCAGCAGGTTATACCTTAGCGCATTATTTGTTGAATGAAGGTTTTGGCGTGGTAGGTATTGATGCGTTAAAAATTGAGCCTTTACCACTGCATTTGACAGGCGACAAAAACAATCCACCCATGCCCATCATGGATTTCCAAAGCTTGTATGATGATTTGGATAAACGTGTCATGTTGGGTTTTGGTGGTGTGGCCGAATACGGTATCACCGTGCGTTGGGATAAAAACTTTTTGAAAGTGATTTACCTGACTTTACTGCGTCGTGCTGCATTCAAATGTTATGGCGGCGTGCGTTTCGGTGGCACCATCTCCATTGATGAAGCCTGGGAACTTGGTTTCGACCATATCGCTATCGCCAGCGGCGCCGGCAAACCAACTGTCATTGACCTGAAAAACAATCTGATTCGCGGCATACGTAAAGCCTCGGACTTTTTGATGGGCTTGCAATTGACCGGTGCGGCTAAAGACTCCTCCATGGCCAATCTACAAGTTCGCATGCCTGCCGGTGTTATCGGCGGCGGCTTGACGGCGATCGATACTGCGACCGAACTGCTAGCCTACTATCCGGTTCAGGTCAGCAAAATAGTCAAGCGATATGACAAATTAGTTACTGAATATGGTGAAGAAACAGTTCGCGGTCGTTATGACACTGAGGAACTGGAAATTCTGGAAGAATTTATTGCCCATGGCCGTATCATTGAACAAGAGCGCGAACGCGCAGCTGCCGCAAGTGAAACCCCTGACTTTCTGCCATTCCTGAAACAATGGGGCGGCGTGACGCTGTTCTATCGCAAGGGTATCAAGGATTCACCAGCTTACCGTCAAAATCACGAAGAAATCCATGAAGCACTTTCTGAAGGCATTTATTTAGCTGAAGGCATGAGTCCGCTGGAAGCTATTGAAGATCAGTATGGTCATCTGCAAGCCGTTCGTTTTGAAAAATTGGCCGAGCAAGAAGGCAGATGGCGTAAAACCGATGAAGTCGAAGTGAATCTTCGTGGTTTGTTCGTTGCCGCCGGCACAGCACCCAACACCATATATCAATCCGAACATCCTGGCACCTTTGTCATGGATCACAAGTTTTACAAGCGCCATGAACCTGAATGGTTGCAAGGCCAGGCTGATCTGGTGCCTACAAACGACGAAACCCAAGTCAAAGTTGGCAAACCGGCACCTTTTACTTCTTACAGTAGTAACGGTCGTTATATTACGTTCTACGGCGACAACCATCCGGTTTACGCCGGCAACGTAGTAAAAGCCATGGCCAGCGCCAAGGATGGTTATCCGTATGTGGTAAAACTATTCGAAGATGAATTATCGACATTGGATGTATCCAAACAAGCGGAGCGCGAATTGGCGTTACAGGCTTTTCAGCAACAGCTGGATGACAATCTGTTAGCGCATGTCGTCGAAGTAAATCGCTTAACGCCGACAATTATAGAAGTGGTTATCAAAGCCCCGGCAGCTGCCAAAAACTTTGAACCGGGTCAATTCTATCGGGTGCAGAACTATGAATCACTCGCACCTGTGGTTGAAGGCACCCGTTTGGCTGCCGAAGGCCTGGCTTTAACCGGTGCCTGGGTAGACAAAGAAAAAGGTTTGGTATCTTTAATTGCGCTGGAAATGGGCAGTTCCAGCCGTCTGTGCGCCACCTGGAAAGCTGGCGACCCACTGGTATTAATGGGCGTCACTGGTGCACCAACCGAGATTCCAACCGGTAAAACCGTGCTGTTACTGGGTGGTGGCTTGGGTAATGCCGTACTGTTTTCTATCGGCAAAGCCATGCGCAACGCCGGCAACAAGGTGATTTATTTCGCGGGTTACCGCAACCGGGAAGACTTGTTTAAAGTAGAAGACATCGAAGAGGCTTCAGATTTGATCGTCTGGGCAGTAGATAAGCGACCTGGTAACGATGCAATTCCAGTGACTCGTCCGCAGGACAAAACTTTTGTCGGCAATATCGTCGAAGCCATGGTGTCATTCGCCAGCGGTGAAATGGGCGAAACGGCCCTCAAGCTGCAGGATGTTGATCATCTGATCGTAATTGGTTCTGATCGCATGATGGCGGCCGTCAAAGCAGCTCGTTTTGAGGCGCTGAAACCTTATCTAAAACCTGACCATGAAGCCATAGGTTCGATAAACTCGCCCATGCAATGCATGATGAAAGGCGTTTGCGCGCAATGTTTATGCAAGCATGTCGATCCAGAAACGGGCGAAGCCAGCTTTATGTACTCCTGTTACAACCAGGATCAGGCGCTAGATCATGTCGACTTCCCTAATTTGCAGGCCCGCTTACGACAGAATACCGTACAGGAAAAACTATCCTCGTTGTGGCTGACTTATTTATTGGAAAAAGTCTGAGACAAGCCTAACGTAACGCTTTGTTTAAGCCATGGAAGGCTAATTTAAATTTTAAGCAAACCTGAATAATCAGGGTTAAATGGTTGCCTAAGGCAGTTGCGACATCGATCATCGCAACTGCCTTAGTGCTTTGATGCCGCAACTCAGATTTTGGAGAATCGCCCATGAATCTCGACGTATTTTTATCGCTCTTCAGCCTGATGCTGATCTCCTTGGCAGTATTTTTGCTGTCAAAAAAACTCAAACTGCCTTACACCGTATTACTGGTGATTGCCGGCTCACTATTAGTGCCTATTTCACATATCGAATTTTTTTCGTTTATCACCAGCTTTGATCTAACACCGGAATTACTATTTTTTGTGTTTTTACCGATTCTGATATTTGAATCTGCCTATAACATGAATATCCGGTACGTTACGGAAAATATCTACTCCATAGGCTTACTGGCAGTTGTGGGCCTGTTGATTTCAACTTTATTTATCGGTATCGGTGGCTTTTATGCCTTTGAATGGGTCGGCTTCCATGTACCCATGCTGGTGCTTTTGCTTTTTGGCGCCATCATCTCTTCTACTGACCCGGTTGCGGTACTGGCTTTGTTTAAAGAATACGGCGCACCGCAGCGTTTAACTTTAATCTTTGAAGGTGAGAGTTTATTCAATGACTCCACCGGTTTCGCTGCATTTTTAATTATTCTTGAAATGATAGTGGAAGGCTATCACGGCTACGAATCTGCAGCTTTGGCCTTGTTTTCCTTTGTAACCATGCTGGGTGGCGGTATCGTATTCGGCCTGATGATGGGCTTTATATTCGCCAAACTCATAGAAGCTGTCCGTGGCAATGAGCATTTGGAAATTACCTTGACCCTATTGGTCGCTCACTTTACTTTCATATTGACTGAAGTAATTTCCGAACATTTTGTGATTGCCGGTCAGCATATCCGCCTATCATCCATCATTGCCACCTTGGTAGCATCCATGGTTATTGGCAACTTCGGGCGCTATAAAATGTCGCCCGATGTTGAAGAGTACATGGAAAAGTTTTGGGGCTATTTTGCCTTTGTCACCAACTCGCTAGTCTTCATTTTAATGGGGCTATTGTTCGCCGACTTGGCCATTGATCTAAATATTGCCTTTCTGCCTATCATGCTGGCGATTGTTACAGTGGTGATCGGGCGTGCCTTATCAGTTTATCCTTTGATGTGGTTGTTAAATAAAACCGGCAAGGAACGACCCATCCCACGTAATTGGATGCATTTAATGGCATGGGGTAGTTTGCGTGGCTCGCTGGCTGTGATCATGGTGCTGTTAATTCCGGATGATTTAACGGTACCCGGCTGGAATTTTAAATTCAGTGTGAAAGACTTTGTTGCTGCGGTCACTATCGGCAGCATTTATTTTACCTTGCTGGTAAAAGCCACCACCATCGGCAAAGTCATGCATGCCCTAGGCATTGATGCCTTGACCGACATGGAAAAAGTGGGTTATCACAAAAGTAAGGCGCAGATTTATGACAAATTACTGCTGAAATTGAATGATCTGCAAAACGAACATCAATTAACGCCCAAACAATACGAAAATCTAAAACAACGCTATCAAAGCCTGTATCAAATAGCCTGTCTGGAATGTAAAAATGCCATCGGCGACTCAGATACCTTAATAGAAAACATGCTGCGAACCTATGCCCTGGGTATTGAAAAAGAAGAATTAAAAGAAATTTTTCAACGCGGTGAAATCGAGGAAAAAACTTACAAAAAAATCACCAATATGCTCAGCATCCAAACCGAGCGTATCAAACGTGGACAACAACAGGTTAAATCGATTAATGAGCATTTTCCGATCGACAGCCTGGAACGCTTCGTGCTCATGGTCAGCCGGCTGGCTTTCTGGCGCGACCATTCTTTCAAGGCTGAAGAGCTATATCGCTATTACCGGGCTTTGAGTAAAATCAGCGGCATTGTAGTTAAAGAACTGATAGCCGTTGAGAATTCCAGCTTGAAAGCCGTATTCGACGACAAAGCCGCAATGGAAACATTGCTAACTTTATACAAAGCCTTACAAGCAAATAACCAGGCTAAAATGCAATCAGTGATACACAAAGATGAAGAACTGCTGAATCAGCTTAATGAAGCCGAAGCAACTCAATCATTAACGGTACTGCAGGAAGTTACCCTGAATAAATTGCACAAAAATGAAATCATCACTAACAAGTTGTACATCATCTTGCGTGATGAGTTAGAGCAAAGAAATCATTAACTATTCATAATATGGATAGGGTTACTTGGTTCCTCATTTAAATAAGGGCTGGGATATATTCTTAGAATAAATCCCAGCCTTTCGGCTAGCTCTCATCTATTTTCAAAAGGGGAAGTTACTTGACGGAATCCAAAGTTGTCATTTAACCCAACAGGAGGATTCAAACTCCCGTTGGGTAAAGTGGACCCCATTGT
>NZ_LUUI01000147.1 GCF_001644015.1 Methylomonas lenta | reverse complement strand
GCCTACGAAATAACTTCAACACCTTGTCCCTCTGCCTCCGGGCGAGACTGTCGTAAAAGGTAAAACAGTTCCTTCTCCCACCGGGAGAAGGTTAGGATGAGGGTATATAAATTCGATGCTTACATTATTTATCCCCCTCTCCCGCGAGGAGAGGGGGTTTTTGCGAGAGTCTCAGGGAGAGGGGGTTAAATGATCGAGTTAATTTGCGCGCATTCCTAGGCAGGTATTTTTAAACAAAACAACTTGCGGGTCATTAAATGCAATCAAGCACGTCATGCCGGTACCCTAGTCAAATGAATGTTGACGGCCTTCAGTCATCCATGACTTTTGCGGTCCGACAATCCCTGCCAGAGCGACAATGTTTTGCTTGGGTATGCCAATTCGGGAAGTGATTGGCGACTAAATCTTAAACAGATGGATTGATCGCTAGCGTATCTGCGGATAGGCTTAAACTGAGTTTTCCACTTAACAAGCCCTGCAATTCCTGGCCGGCCATGTTGTAGCGCCAGCCATGTAATAGTGGACAGTTTTCTTCACCAAATAATAGTTGTTCAATTTCCTTGCGCGTCGCCAGGATGATTGGATTTAGCGAGTTTTCTTCTGCGCGTATGCGCACCACAGCGCTTAATACGTCGATAACAGCTTCGTGCTGCGGGGTCTTTTTGTTGGTTCTATCTTTTTCATTCAGCGGTTTGGGTGGCCGCTGGCGGGCGGCGTCTATCAGTTCGCATAAGACTTTTCCGTAGCGGTTGACATTGCGCTCGTTGATATTTCTAATTTTAGCCAAGTCACTGGTTGTGGTTGGCTGCAGTTTGGCCAGTTCCAGTAGCATATCGTCCGGAAATAGCCAGTTACGGGGTTTGTTTTCAGCTTGAGCGGTTTGCTCGCGCCATTCGCATAAAGTCTGCAGAATGGATAACTGCCTACCGGTCAGTTTGTTTTTACCGCGGACTTTCAGCCAGGCATTTTCCGGTGACAGTTGATAGAGTTCCGGATCGTTAAGCAGGGCAAAATCGCTGTCCAGCCAGCTTAAACGGCCGAGTTTATCCAGCTGTTCGCACATTATTGTGTAGATTTTACACAGATAAATAACATCGTCAGCCGCGTATTGGATTTGGTCTTCACTCAGTGGGCGGGTTGTCCAGTCGGTGCGGGTGTGGGCTTTATTCAGGTTGATGTTTAAAAAACTGGATACCAGCATGGCGTAGCCGGGATTTTCCTGAAAACCCAATAGGGGGGCGGCGATTTGGGTATCAAAAATCGGTCCTGGAATTTTGCCGGTAATTTGATAAAAAATTTCCAGATCCTGGCGGCAGGAATGCAACACTTTGACGATGTTGGGGTTGTATAGAGCGTCAAACAGCGGTGTTAAATCGGCAATAGCCAAAGGATCGACACAGGCTACCCAGCTAGGCGAGGCAATTTGTAGTAAACAAAATTTGGGGTAGTAGGTTTTTTCGCGGAGGAATTCAGTATCTAAAGAAACCCAGGGTTCTTGTTGGATTTGTTCGCACAAAAGAGGTAGTTGTTCGGGGCGGTTAATGTATTGAATAGTCATGAGGCTTGATAGGGAGTGGGACTTTTTTTGAGATTAGGGGTATTTTACTCCGCTGGCTGTTGCGGCGGGGTTTAAATATTCCATCACCGGATGGGTGGGTGGTGAAGGGGAAAATTTCCTTTTTGCTGTGGTTGTCTAGTGAGTGTTGAGATGGATAGTTATGATGCAGGGTTTTTATCGTTAAGATGTTAAAGGTTAAGTTATGAACAAAATGACCCTGGCTTTATTGCCCTGGTTTACGATGCTGCCTCTGGCACAGGCCATTGCAGAGCAAGTTGCCAGCGAAACGGAGGCTTTGGATAGTGTAGAAGTGGTTGCTGTATCACCTTTGCAGGTTGGTGGTGTAGACATTAATAAAATTCCTGCCAACGTGCAAACTGTTTCTGCAGAAGAGTTACAGGAGTCTCAGGCACTGTCGTTAGCTGATTATATGAATCGTTATATGGGCAGCGTCAATATCAACGATGCGCAAAACAATCCCTTGCAACCGGATGTGCAATATCGCGGCTTTAGTGCTTCGCCTTTGATGGGCGTGCCGCAAGGGATGGCGGTTTACCTCAACGGTGTTCGTTCTAACGAACCGTTTGGCGATATGATTAATTGGGATTTGATTCCGCCAAATGCCATCGAAAGCATGAATTTACAACCCGCCTCCAATCCAGCTTTTGGTTTGAATGCGCTGGGTGGTTCGATTAACGTTAAGACTAAAACCGGCTTTTCTGCGCCCAAGCATGTATTGGAAGTGCAGGGAGGCTCATGGGACAGGCATTCGGAAGAGCTTAGTACGGGCTGGAACAATGGTACCTGGGGCTATTTTGCTGATTTCAATTATTTCTCGGAAGCCGGTTGGCGTGATAATTCCGGTACTAATGCTAAACGCGGTTTGGGTACCTTGAGTTGGCGTGGTAATGAATCCAGCTTGGATTTGAGTGTTGCCGGTGCTGATAATAATCTAAAGGGTAATGGTGCTGTACCGGAAGAGTTACTGGATTATGGCCGCGATAAAGTGTTTACCCACCCCGATGTTACCCAAAACAATTACTTTATGGTGTCCTTGGATGGCGATACTTGGCTGAACGAGCGGAATCAGCTGTCAGGCACGGCTTATTATCGGCGTAACAAAATCAGTACCTATAACGGTGATGGTAGTGAAGCAGGTGAATGCCAGGATGAGGGTGGCGGTGAAGATGACTTTTTATGTGAAGAGCAAGACGGCGAACTGGATGACGAAGGGCTACGAGATTTGGCCGGAAATTATATTTCCGCAACTGATGCTTTGGAGGGCGGCACCATCAATACCTCGCAAACGACGCAACAATCCTTTGGCTTTGCTTTGCAAAATGCCTTCCATCACAAAGTATTTGGCTTGAAAAATCAGCTGCTTGCCGGTGCCAGCTATGATTTCAATAATGCGAATTATCAAGCGGATACCCAACTGGGTAGCTTGACCGAAGACCGTGGGGTTACGGCAGGAGGAGTTTATTTGCTGGAATCGAAAGTAAGGCTGAATACCGAAACCAATAATTACGGCATATTTTTGACGGATACCTTGTCAGTAACCGATAAACTGGATGTGACGGTATCCGGGCGATACAACATCACTCATCTGGAATTAAAAGATCAATTTCCCGATGAAGATCCGGCTAAATCCTTGAGTGGTTATCACACCTTTAATCGTATCAATCCGGCTGCGGGGTTGACCTATGCTTTTATGCCGGAGCTGACTTTTTACGGTAACTACAGTGAATCGTCTCGTGTGCCGACGCCTATGGAATTAAGCTGTGCCGACCCTAATAATCCGTGCAAATTACCGAATGCATTTGTTGCCGACCCACCGTTGTCGCAAGTGGTTGCAAATACTTGGGAAGCTGGTTTTCGTGGTGATTTGAAACAATTGCCCTTTGATGGTCGTGTGCATTGGAATACCGGCTTTTTTCATGTAATTAATAACGATGACATACTTTGGCAAGGTAATGGTGCTGTTAATGGCATGGGGTATTTTGAGAATGTGGGGAAAACCCAGCGGCAAGGTGCAGAGGCCGGTTTGACAGGCTTGTTCTTTGATAATCGCTGGCGCTGGTCAGCCAATTACACCTTTATCGATGCAACTTATCAAACGGCTTTCGGTACTCCGAATGCCGCTAACCCCTATGCTGTCGATGGTGTGACACAGGTGGAACCCGGTGACAAAATTCCGGGTATTCCTGCTCACCAATTCAAATTTAATACCGATGTTGATATTTTGCCGGAATGGACCTTAGGCTTTGATATGAATTACAACTCATCACAATACCTGCGGGGTGACGAAGCCAATCTGACGGCGAAACTGCCGGGGTTTGTAGTATTTAACTTGCGCAGCGAGTATCGCTTTAACCAACATGTGGCCTTATTTGGCCGAGTGAATAATCTATTCGATCGTGAATATGCCAATTTCGGTGCCTGGAATAATACCGGGGATGTATTGGATGGATTAGGTTTGCCTGGCGATCAGAATGCTCGCTTTGTAGGTGTGGGCGCGCCGCGTGCGGCTTGGATTGGTATTCGTTTAACGATGTAATCATCAAAGGTCTGGCTTGTTAGCAAGGGATTGCGACAAGCTGGATGCCATAAAATATCGTCATACTTAAGCGGGTTTATGGGCTAAGCGGGCGTTCGATTTAGTTCTTTAATTTACGTCGATTGGGTTTGACGCGTTTGATATTTAGCTTGTACTCACCGATATAGGCCTCGCTTAACAACTGAAAGATATCCGCCGGCATGCCGTCTGGTAAATCGACCAGGGTATAGTTGTCGCGTATTTCAAGTCGAGTAATGCGATTTCTATCTACGCCGGATTCTTCAATAATGACGGCTAATAGTTGTTCAGGGTCTATATTGTGTTGGCAACCTACATCCAAACGATAACGCACATTGCGATTATTGACAGGTGTAACCGCGATAGGTTTCTGTGGCTCCTGAGGGATAGCGTTTTGTATTAAGTGCGGTTGACTGATGTAAAGCAGGGCGGCCGCACAATCAATTAGGTCGATGTTTAAATTGGCACTGATACGCTGAATCACAGCGCGGTGTGACTCAATATTGGCCTGCTTAAGTACATTTTGCAGGCGTTTATTGAGTTTTTCCAGTTTACGAGGGTGTACGGGCATGTTTTAAATGTCTGGTTACAGTCTGTTTAAATCAATTTCTACATAAGCTTCATCACGTAAACGCCGCAACCATAATTCGGTTTCTTCTTCGATTTTTCGTTTGCGAATCTCGTCTCTGACTTTATCTCGCTTGAATTGGTCACTGTTATCCTGATTTTCCCTGCCCAAAACCTGGATGATGTGCCAGCCGAACTGGGTTTGTATCGGGTTACTGATTTGGTTGATATCCAGTTTGTTCATGGCATCTTCAAACGGCGGCACCAGTGCGCCGGGTGTGACCCAGTCTAGTGAACCGCCATTGATGGCGGAGCCTTTATCATCAGAATGGCTGCGGGCTAAAGTGGCGAAGTCATCGCCATCACGAATACGCTCTTTTAAGGCGATTAAGCGGTTTTGTGCTTCGGCATCATTAATAAGTTCGTTGGTTTTTATCAGGATATGGCGCACTTTGGTTTTGGTCACCATGTGCTGAGCCGAACCTTCGGATTCAAGTATTTTGACGATATGAAAGCCACTGGGGCTGCGTATCGGATCGGATATATCGCCTTGATTCATGGTGGTGACGACATCGGTAAACAATGTGGGCATTTGGCTAAGATTGCGCCAACCTAAATCGCCGCCTTTTAATGCGTTGTCATCGTCTGAATAGCTGATTGCAGCTTCGCCGAAATCTTTGCCGTTACGCAAATCCGTCACAATACCCGCGGCGCGTTCCTTGGCTTTTTGAATTGAGCTGGAAGAGGCGCCTGCAGGTACCGAAATCAAAATGTGTCCCAAGTGGTATTTAGTGTTATTAGAACCGGCTTTGCTTTGGGTTTCCAGGTAATGATTGATCTCGGCATCGGTTACTTTGATGCGGGCGCCGATTTCACGACCTCTAAGCTGGTTGATGATAATCTCGTTACGCACGTTTTCTTCAAAAGCCTTGTAATCCATGCCTTGGCTGGCGAGTTCTTGCTTAAAAGCTTCTGTCGACAAGTTGTTGCGAGCGGCAATTTCAGCTATTGAGTTTCTTAATGATTCGTCGCTGACTTGTATGCCTGAACGGGCAGCCAGCAGGCGTTGTAGTTTGTCAACGATCATGCGCTCCAGCACCTGTTTTTTCAAGACATACTCGGGCGGCATAGGCGTGTTATTGCTACGCAATTTGCTGACGATGATGTCAACTTCGGTATTTAGCTCGCGTTCCAGAATCACGTCGTCCTCGACGGTGGCGACAATTCGGTCCAGAGGTTGCGCCTGTATTGGGCTGATAGCTGCAAGTGCAGACAACCAGGCGACAAGAAGCAGTCTTTTAATCATGGCAGGCTTAATCTTCAAAATACTTGGCGGGATGAAAACCGGGTAGGTTTGTTTGCAGGAATTGATCAACACTGTTACCAAAACTGGTCAGACCTTTTAACTCCAGTTGCACAAAGATAGCGTTTTCCGGCTTGGCATCAGGGGCAAGGAAGTTGGTGGTGTTGGCACCATTGATATATCGGCGACCGATCACACGAAACCGCCAGCAACAATTCTCTTTTTCAAAGCCGATAAAACTTTCGGTGGTTTTGGCGAAATTAAACGAATATTGCCATCTGCCCAAAGCATACCAGCCAGCGGCCACCGGCCAGCGAAAGGAGGCGTCGCTTTGTGAAATCGTGGATTGATTAACGTATTGGTTGTTAGGCGAATTGCCGCGATAACGATAGCCAATATCAAAGATCTGATCGGGTTGATTCCTGAATTTCAGCCCGCCTTGTGCACGGGTAAAGCTGTTTTTTACCGGATCCCATTGCGCGCCAGCCAGATAAGAAAGGCTGCGGGTAATTTGGCCGCTGACTTCACCGATAAAATTCGAAGTCGTGCTGGTTTGGGTAGGAAAGGTATCGTTCAAGTAGTCCAGGTCGACCGTTCGATTTTGAAAATAGATGGTCTGGCCCAGGCTGAGCTTTAGCGGTTCAAGCCCTGTTTTTGAATCGATTAGGCGCGAGGTGCCCGCCAGAGTAACCTGGTTGGCATCCTGAATTCGGTCCATGCCACTGAAATTGTTTTCACGAAACAAACTATAGTAAGTTGTATCGTAGGCAGCCGTATCAAATATAGGGATATTGGTTTGATTTTTACGCGGAATGTATACATAAAAAGCCCGTGGCTCCAACGTATGGGTGTAAGGCGAATCACCAATATGAATGTCTTTTTCGAATGCCATGCCGCCGTCAAGTGAAATAATCGGGAGCATGCGGCTGATGTTGCTGTCTTGACCGGGCACGGTCAAGTTACTCAATTGATACTGAGTATATTGACCGGTAATTTTGGGGATCAGAAAACCAGCACTCGATTCCAGCGGTAAACTTACGGATGGCGCAACATTGAAACGCTGACCGTTAACTAAGTCGGAATGATAAAAATGGCTGTATTGGTTGTCCATGCCTAGTACAACTGGCATGTTGTCGAAGCTATGATTCAGGTTTAAGTTGACGCGCGGCAAAATGTCATAAGGCATTTGGCTGTCTGTAACTGATTTATCCACCGATTGATAGTGATGAACACTAGTGGAAAAAGCTACATCGGGGCGACCGTAATTGATATATGCCGAGCTGGGTAAGAAACGATTGGTTTGAAAACCCAGCGCATTATTCAAGTCATTGAAGTACTCGTCGTCAGACACATAGTTCAAGTCAGTTGCTGTACTTAGGCGAGGTGTAAACTGGGTGTTATCTTTAAAAGACGCCGAATAGCGGCTTCTGTCTTGCAGTTGGTCGTAGGGTAAATATTCCCCAGCCAGACTGCCTTGCGACATTTCAGTTAAATAACGAAATTTGTTACGTACCATTTCCCCACGTTTTTCCAAGTAACGCGGGGTGAAGGTTGTATCGAAGTTGGGTGCTATGTTCCAGTATATAGGCGCAGAAATATCAAAACCGTTACGTTGCGTGTTAGCCCAGGAAGGTGCCAATAGTCCGCTGGTGCGACGGTTATCTGTTGGAAACGAGATGTAAGGGGTGTAAATAAAGGGTACGCCTTTAAATTCCAACCAGGCGTTTTTGGCCGATCCTAACCCGGTTTCGCGATTGATTTTTATTCGTGAGGCATGCGCCACCCAATCCTGATTGCCTGGGGGGCAACTGGTAAAAGTGGCTTCCTGGTAACGCGATAAGCTTTTGTTGTCACGGTAGACAACGTCTGCCGTGCCTCTGAAAGGCGCTTCAGCCAGGATGAACTGGCTCTGTCTCAGACGGGCTTCATCCTTACCTAAGCTCATCGAGGCTGTATTGCCGGAAAAAGCCAGTGTGTCTTCGCTGTAAATTACATCGCCTTGTGCATCCATGGTGTCAGCCACCGTATCGTAGCTTGCTTTGTTGGCCAACAGATGTTGATCAGCCCGGGTTAAATCTACGTTGCCTGCAAAGTTAAGGATTTCGCCATCGAACACTTCGGAAAAGTCTGCGGTAACATCAGTATTGGCAGTTTCACGCGCTTCTTTAGAGGTTGTCGTGCGTTTGGTCTTTTTGGCTGACCAGGACGAGCAGTTTTGCCATGGGTCTTGCTCAAATTCGCTACGTAAGGCCTGAAAAGTTCGTTCTTGTTGATTATTGTAAGCTGGGGTAAACCAGTAAGAATTTGATTGCGATTCTTCTGCAACTTTGGCTTCACCTTTGGGGTCTGGGCCTACTAAGTTACAATTCCAGTTAGCGTTTTCATCGCCAGATTGACAGTTCCAGCCGGGGTTCTTGGCGACTCTGGTCGATGTCTCGGCGCGAGAGGGCGCAGATTCCAGCAGCGGTTTTTCATTTTCACTGAATCTAACATGTAGTTTTTGAGCTTCCGGTACAACTTGTGCGGTTAGCTTTTCCGTGGAGGGCGGTGCGACTTCGACATGTTGAGCGACAGGCTCTTGAGTCATAATGGGCGCTGTTGGTGCTTGCGTGATAACCGGGGCTGGTTGTACCTCCGGCACCTGAGGTACAACATCAGGCTTGATTTGTTGTACGACAGCTGTGGCGGGTTTTGGGCTGATAAGCTTGGGCTGGGCAGTTGCCTGACTGGTTTGACCTTCATTAAGACAGGTCCATTCACCATTTTTACCTTGCTCACAATTCCAGGCGGCATTTTCAGCTGCAGCGGCGACTTCCGTAAACGTTAATAATGCTAAATAAACTGTATAAAACCTAAGATTCATATCGAGGCTGGCGGCTAAATTAACTTAGCGGAATGGAAATCGAATAAAATGCTCTGCCATTTTACCTTAGGTTGCTTCTCAGTTAATAACTAATGTACTACTCCAGTTCAGATCAGCGTGCTCAATTGCTTTTAAAATGGCTAACCGAGGAGCTTAACCTTCAGGTTCAAGCTATCGAACCTGCCTCTAGCGACGCCAGTTTCAGGCGCTATTTTCGTGTGACACACAATGAAGGCTGTCAAATTGTGATGGATGCGCCGCCGGACAAAGAAGCCACCGAGCCGTTTATTCGCCTGGCCGCTTTGTTTAAACAGGCACAGGTTCATGTGCCAGCTGTTTTTCAGCAAAATTTAGTGCAAGGTTTTTTGCTGCTGGAGGATTTTGGCTGTAAAAGTTATCTGGATGGTTTGCAGCCAGACAATGCCGATACTTTATATCAATCCGCAATGGCCAGTTTATTTGGATTACAAAGCAATGTCGATATTAAAAGTGCTTTATTGCCTGTATATGATGCAGCGCTGCTGAAACGGGAGTTAAGCATCTTTTATGATTGGTTTTTGCAGCAACTATTAGGCATTGTTTTGCCTATATCTGTGCGGCAAAGCGTTGACGAACTATTGGTTGACTCGGCTTTGCAGCAACCGCTGGTTTGTGTGCATCGAGATTTCCATTCGCGGAATTTGATGCTGCTGGATAGTGGTGTGCCAGGCATCATTGATTTTCAGGATGCGGTGATTGGTCCTATTACTTACGATTTGGTGTCATTATTGCGCGACTGTTATATTCGCTGGCCGCAGGAAAGTGTCGATGACTGGATGACGCAGTACTATTATCGACTGGTCCAGGCCGGTATGTTAGCGGTCGAGCTTACGCAATTCAAACGCTGGTTTGATCTTATGGGTTTGCAGCGTCATTTGAAGGCAATGGGTATTTTTGCTCGCTTGCATTTGCGTGACGGAAAATCCACCTATCTGGCAGATATTCCACGTACCATGAGCTATGTCCTTGACGTCTGTGAGCTTTATCCTGAGTTGACGGATTTTAAAAATTTTCTGCAACAACAGGTAGTGCCTGTTTATCAAACAAAATTATGAAAGCCATGATACTAGCCGCGGGTCGCGGCGAACGTATGCGACCGTTGACTGATGTGACACCCAAACCCTTATTGCCGGTCGCAGGCAAAGCCTTAATTGAATACAGCCTGGAAAATCTGGCAAAAGCTGGCTTTAACGACATCGTGATTAATGTGGCCTATCTTGGTCAGCAGATTAAAGATTTTTGCGGCGATGGTAAACGTTGGCAGGTTGAAATTAATTATTCCGACGAAGGCGATATGGCATTGGAAACCGCCGGTGGCATCGCCAAAGCCTTGCCATTATTGGGTAATGATGCGTTTTTAGTGGTTAATGCCGACATTATTTTCGATTATCCATTAGCGCATTTACAGCATAAAGCGGTCGATTTGGCGCATCTGGTGTTAATCGAAAATCCACCGCATCATCCACAAGGTGATTTTGCTTTGGATGCTCAGGGGAGGTTGTCGCAGCATGGCGCAGAAAAGCTGACATTTAGTGGTATTGGTGTCTATCATCCGGTTTTATTTGCCGATGTTTCAGCTGACCGGCCTTTAAAACTTCGGCCGATATTAAATCAGGCTATTCAGCAAGACAAAGTCAGTGGCGAGTATTTTGATGGACTTTGGCTGGATATTGGTACGCCGCAACGATTACAGCAAATTTCAGACAGATTCAGTTTGCCAGCTTAAGCATTATGCAGGATGACTGCACTACTCAGAGGGTGTATGGCCTCTCATAATGTCATCGTCAGAGCAGTCAGTCAGGTGATTTTGTTGGGTCTTAATGTTTGCGTATGACTTCCAGGATATTGGGTAATTGGCTGATGCGTGATAGCACTAGGCTGAGTTGTTCAGTGTTTTTGACTTGAATGCTCAGTTTCAGGGTAGCGGATGAATCGGCGTGTGTTTTTAATGCCGCGTCTGTGATGTTGACTTTGGCGGCGGTTAATTGTTGTGATACATCGTTGAGCAGGTTTTGCGCATCCAATGCCTGGATAATGATGGGGACGATATGATGGACCTGATGGCCACCGCTCCACTCGGCAGTAATCAGTTGGGCTTGCTGCTCTGGCGATAAATGCAAAATATTTTCACAGTCATTGCGATGTATTGTGATGCCTCGTCTATGTGAGATATAGCCGATGATGTGGTCGCCGCTGACTGGTGAGCAGCAATGTGCCAAAGTGGTGACGACGTTGTCCATGTCGGCCACTATGACGCTGGATTGATTGTTGTTTTTGGGCGCTGACAGTTTGAATGATATTGGCGTCAGTTCCGGAATTTTTAATGCGCCGGCCAATTGACGGTTGTTGATGTCGCCCCGCCCCAGTGCTTGATAAAAATGCTCGGCATCGGGCATTTTGAAATGTTTCAGCAGGTCGTTTAATTCGACGTGTTTTATCCCTAAGCGTTTGTATTCCTTGTCTAACAGGCTTTTGCCGGCGGCAATGTTATCGCTGAGTTGCTGTTGTTTGAACCAGCTTTTGACTTTACTGACCGCGCGTGGGGTTTTTAAGTAACCCAAATTGGGGTCCAGCCAGTTATGACTGGGTTGGCCATTTTTGGTGGTGATGATTTCGACTTGCTCGCCGGACTTTAACGCGTAAGTCAACGGTTTGATTTGACCGTTGATTTTAGCGCCACGGCAGCCATGACCAATTTCGGTATGAATGGCGTAAGCAAAGTCCAACGGCGTAGCACCTTTGACGAGGTCAACCAGATTGCCGGTAGGCGTCAATACAAATACTCGGTCTGAGAATAATTCGGTATGAAAGCTTTCCAGCAGATTGTCATGGCCGCGATCTTCCAACAAAAGTCGGAGCGAGGTAATGTTTTTTTCTGAAGCGGTATTATGTTTGCCACCTTCTTTATACAGCCAGTGGGCGGCAACCCCCAGTTCGGCAAATTCGTGCATGGTCTGGGTGCGAATCTGGATTTCTATACGATTGCCTTGCTTATCCAGCACCACAGTGTGCAGCGATTGATAGCCGTTTTCTTTAGGGTTGGCGATGTAATCGTCAAATTCTTTAGGGATATATTGCCATTTACTGTGCGCAAGCCCCAGTACGGTGTAACAGGCAGTCAAGTCATCCACAATCACGCGGACGGCTAACAGGTCGTAAAGCTCCTCGATGGCTAGCTTTTTACGGCGCATTTTGCAGTAGATGCTGTAAATATGTTTGGGGCGACCATAGACTTTGGCGTTTATGCTATGTTCGTCCAGAGCCAGTCGTAAGTCTTGAAGAAAGGTATCGATGCAAGACTCACGGTGAATGCGTTTGCTGGCTAGTGAGTCAACAATGCTGAGATATTGCTCGGGTTTCAGGCTGCGAAAAGCCAGATCTTCCAGTTCCCATTTGAATTGACTAATACCCAGACGATTGGCGAGCGGTGCATAAATATCCAGGGTTTCGCGGGCAATGAAGCGGCGAATGTCTGTATTCTCCTGGTTTAAACCCCGTAGACGCTGGATACGGAATGCCAGCTTGATCAATACTGCACGCACGTCATGCGTCATTGCCAGCAGCATGCGACGTAAAATTTCAGACTGGTTGGGCTGGTTAGCCATCTCCGGGCTGTAAATATTAATTTTATTCAGCCAGTTCACATCCTTGACTAAGGCAGCGACCACTGGTCCGAATTGCGCGGTGATCGCCGCCTCATTCAATACCCCTTCAAGGCGGGAGTCGCTTAGTAAAGCGGTTAAAATGGAATGTAAATCAATATGCACGGTCGTCAAGATGCTGGCAACATCAATGCCTTTAGGTCGAGGGCTATCTCTAAGCTCTGGGTTGTTTTCACAGGCTAGCTCTACCAGTGACATGGCATGGCTGACTTGCAAAAGGTCGGCAGCGGATAATGCAGGGAACAGCGATTTTGCTATGCGGGTATTATTTTCCATGTCTTAATTGTAAAGCAGGAACAGTAAAACGTGCTTTAAAGTAAAAAGCAGTTAGCGAGCTTTTTGCTTAATAAATAGAAAATACTGGATTGAGAGGTTTTTCTTGAGAAAAACAGCTTAAGCTCAGACAAAAAGCCGTAGTCAGAAAACATGGCTACGGCTTTTTATATGAAAAATAAGGATCTGGGGTTACTTATGAAGAAGAGTTGCCTGCTTCAATGGTGATTTTTAATTTAGTACCCGGTTGGATATTTGCACGGTTTTTAGGCACTTTATTCCATTTGCGCAGCTCAGTAACGTCTACATGGAATTTTCTGGAGATTTCTGACAAGGTGTCGCCAGCTTTAACGGTATAGTTGATGTGTTTGAAGCTAGGCGCGGTGGATGCCACTTGGATATTGCCACCCGTGCTTCTGATGGTTAGTTTTTGTCCCGATTTCAAGGCTGATTTACTGGATAGTTTGTTCCAGCTTAGGACGTCATCTTTGTCAACGGAAAAGTGCTGTGAAATGCTCCATAACGTATCGCCTTTTTTGACAGTGTAAGTTTGTTTGCTAACGTGAACTTTCGCAGGCTCTTTGGGTTTTGCTGCTTCAGCCACCTCAGTTACTTGAGGTTCCTGTTGGCCTTTGATTGATTGAAACGAGACCGGAATCAGCAAGGTTTTGCCCTGTGCCACCGCGTTGTCATTATCTAAATGATTAACCTGCAAAATTTGTTCAATTGTTGCGTGATGACTTCGGGCGATGGTTTTCAGGGTTTCTTTTTTACCAACCGTATGATGTTCCCATTTGATTAATTCGTGGTTTGCCAAATCAGCCAGTTTTTCTTTGAAGTGATCGGCTTTTTCAATTGGGATCAATAAGCGATGTGGGCCATTTGGCGCGGTACTCCAGCGATTAAAGGCCGGATTAAGTTTTAGAAAGTCATCCACTGGTGTTTGAGCCATTTCGGCTGCCTTGCCCAAGTCGATCTGAGATTTAACATCAACCAATTCGAAATAGGGTTCGTTGGCAATGTGATGCAGATTGACGTTGTATTTTTCCGGGTTAGCGAAGATTTTAGCAATTGCCAGTAGTCTTGGAACATAGGCAGCGGTCTCGCTGTTTAAGTCTAGCGACCAGTAATCGGTAGGTTGGCCGCGGCTGATATTTTTGTCGATGGCATGCTTGATGTTGCCGGCACCCGCATTATAGGAGGCCAAAGCTAACAACCAGTCGTTGTTAAATTCTGAGCTCAGTTGTTTTAGAAAGGTGGTAGCGGCTTGGGTGGATTCGATGACGTCGCGGCGGCCGTCGTACCAACTATTTTGCTCTAAACCATATTCGCGACCCGTTGGCGGAATAAACTGCCACAGACCGGATGCTTGGGCAGGTGATTCGGCGTCTGGTCTGAATGCGCTTTCTACTACAGGTAACAACGCTAATTCACCGGGGATATTTTTGGCTTCGATTTCGTTAAGAATAAAAAATAGATAAGGTTCTGCCCGCTGCTGCACACGGGCCAGATAATTTGGATTTTTTAGATAAAAATTTATTTCGCGATCTATCCTGACATTATCAATCTCAGGTAAAGAGTAAAGTGAAAGTAAGCGATCCCAAACGGTTGCATGATCTTTAGAAGACTCATTTTCAACATGATGTTTGCGGGTGAAAACTGAAAATTTACTGCTAGAAGTTTGTGACAACGGCTCTTTAGGGCCTGTTTGGCTACAGCCGGTTGCTAGTAATATCGGTAGCAGATAGGACAGATGTCGGGCCGTTTTTTTGGAAAATGAGCGGGGCATTGTCTTTACTCTTAAAATAAAAAGATTAAATGCTAACATGGCTTAGCTTGTAGTGCTAACAATCCTTTGCCAGGGCAGTAGTCAATGAAGAGAAAATTTTTATTTACGCTTTATCAAACGCCTCGCGGCAAGTTGTTGAAAACCATGGAGGCTAAGTACTTGAAGCGCTGTATAACGGTAAGCTGCAAGCAAAAACAACTGCAAATCGGTGGGCTGGATTGGGAAGATGAATTCGTCGATTGTTCGCTATATCAAAATTATGTAATTCTGGATGATAAAGGGGTCGGCAATGCTGCCGCCTTAAAAATCAATGCTAAGGCCTATAATTTGCCAATCCAAACCGAGTCTATGGATTTGGTCATTATTCCGCATATGATGGAATTTGATGCGCATCGTTTTCAGGCTATGCGTGAAGTACATCGGGTGTTAAAGCCCGGTGGTGAACTGGTGATTTTGAATTTTAATTCTATTAGTCTTTATCTACGTTTTCAGTTTTTTTTGGATATAAAACTAAGCGATTCTTGGCGGTCGCATTTTATGACACGGTCTAGAGTGACGGATTGGCTTAAATTGCTGAATTTCGAAGTGCTTAATACGGCAGAATTTGGTTTGGATAGCTTTGTTATTAAGCAGGGTGGATTTACATCCATTGCAAAGAGTCTTTTTTCCATGGCTTATGGTGTTAAAGCAGTCAAAAGACAGTATTCATTCATCCCGCTTACCCCTGTTACTCAAGGCAAATCCAAGTTGGCGACTACTGTATAGAGTTGGAGCCGAATCTACAAAATACTAGCAAATAACATGACTGAGATTGTAACGATATATACCGATGGGGCTTGTAAGGGTAATCCTGGTCCGGGTGGCTGGGGTGTTTATATGCTCTATAAAGCAAAAGCAAAAGAGTTTTGTGGCGGAGAGTCGGAAACGACAAATAATCGTATGGAGATGATGGCGGCAATCCAGGCTCTGGAGATACTAAATAAGTCTTGTGCAGTCAAGTTACACACGGACTCTAAATACCTGTTACAAGGTATTACCGAGTGGATGATTAACTGGAAAAAACGTGGCTGGAAAACTGCAAGCAATAAACCGGTAAAAAATGAAGACTTATGGCGGCGGCTGGATATTGCCATTCAGCGACACAGCATAGAATGGATTTGGGTGAAAGGACATGCGGGTATTGATGGCAATGAGAGGGCCGATAGCCTGGCTAACCAGGGGATTGAGCAATTAGGTCGGAAATAATCAAGTCGAGGTAGACATTATGATTGGAGTTATCGCAGCCACATTGGTGGCTATTTGGTTTTATAGCACCGCAGCGCGCTCAGGGCGTTCTGCCGTTTCCTGGGGTGTTTCGGGGGTAGTGGTTTATTTTTTAACCGCTTTACTGTGGAGTTTAATCGTTACTCCAGTCATCAAAGATGCGGCCATTCATAATTCAAGTGGATTGCTGATTTTTATTGTTCGATATGCATATATCAGTGTGGGTTTAGTTGCAGCTGCGCTGGTAAATTTCTGGTTGAATAAACCTTCAGTTTGATTCTGTCACAATGAGTTGGTCGGTCTACATCATTTTATGCAGTGATGATAGTTTGTACACGGGCATTAGTACTGATGTGGAACGACGTTTTCACCAGCATCAGACAGGCAAAGGGGCTAAATATTTTAGAAGCCGCCAACCGCAAAAAATCGTTTTCCTAGATACAGGGCATTGCCATTCTTCAGCAGCGCAGTTAGAGATGCAAATAAAAAAAATGAAACGTATTGATAAAGCACGCTTAATTTCGACTCGAAACACGCAGGTGACAGAAGAGAAATAATGCTGTGAGTAGGGTAAAAAAGTGCGGATTTATTTAAAAACTAATATTGATGAGAATCATTTGCATTAGCAATAGATGCTATCTTATACTGCTCCCAACTTTTACTGGAGAGCAATATGAAACTCAAGATTTC
Organism: Methylomonas lenta; assembly: GCF_001644015.1. Lineage (GTDB taxonomy): Bacteria > Pseudomonadota > Gammaproteobacteria > Methylococcales > Methylomonadaceae > Methylomonas > Methylomonas lenta. The sequence continues at coordinate 21,454 of NZ_LUUI01000147.1, read as the reverse complement.
AAAATTGGCCATTGCTATTGCAGCACTGACTGCGAATGGTGTTGTAAGTGCTGCTAATAATCTGCCGACTGAAAAGCCGCAAACGATGGAAGACATGTGGAAGATTATTCAGGCGCAGCAGCAGCAAATCGATAGCATGACTAAAAAACTGGAAACAGTAGCCGTAGCTGAGAAAGCGCCGCCGAGTGCTGATATAAGTCAGGTTGAGCGTAAAACCGATGTATTAACCGAAGAAGTGGAAAAGCTGCGTACGCAACTGGTCGTGCCGGAAACAACGGAATACAAAAGTGCCTACGGTTTAGGCCCTGCTGCATCCAAGGTTTATCAGGTGGGCAAAGGGTTATCGATTGGTGGTTATGGCGAGGCTAACTACCAGGTTCGAGTAGATGACCAAGGCGGGATGAATTCAAATGGGACGGTTAAAAACTCAGATAATGCCGATTTCGAACGTCTAGTGCTTTATGCGGGTTATAAATTCACCGACAACATCCTGTTTAATAGCGAAATCGAATTTGAACATGGTACAACTGGGGCGGGTGATGAGAACAAAGGTGAAGTATCTGTCGAGTTTGCTGCATTGGATTTTTTTATTGACCCTATGGCCAACGTACGGGCCGGTATGGTTTTATTACCTATGGGCTTTCTTAACCAAATCCACGAACCGCCATTCTACTTTGGTAATAATCGTCCGGAAGTTGAGCGACGTATTATCCCGACAACCTGGCGAGAAGTCGGTGGCGGTCTGTTCGGTGAATTGACACCAGGCTTGACCTATACCGCTTATGTGATTAATGGTATGGATGCCAAAGGGTTTAGCTCAAATGGCATACGAGGTGGTCGTCAAGACGGTAGTCTAGCCTTGGCGGAAGATTTGGCTTATGTAGGCCGATTGGACTACGCACCGAATGCGCTACCGGGTGTTACCATTGGTGGCTCTACTTATTTAGGTAATTCGGGACAGAATCAGACATATAACGGTGTTGAAGCGGCTGCATTTACTCAGCTATATGAGGCGCATCTGCAATGGAAATATCGTGGTCTTGAGTTCCGCACTTTGGGTTCATTCGGTAATATCGGTGATGCTGATATCCTGAGTGCTGCGGCCAAGCAAACCATCGGTTCGCAAAACTACGGCTGGTATACCGAGGCCGGTTACGACATTTTGCCTCACATTTTCCCGGAAACCACCCAGTATTTGGCGCCTTTTTTCCGGTATGAACATATGGATACCATTGCCAAAGCGCCTACAGGGTGGAGTGATAATCCATCGAAAAATCTGCAAATTTTTCAGGTAGGTATGAATTACAAGCCGATACCGAATGTGGTGATCAAAGCCGATTATCGTAATTTCGTACAGCCAGCAGGTACTTCGCCAAATGATACTGTGCCGGATGATTTCAACTTGGGTCTTGGCTTTATTTTTTAAAATCTGCTTGTTTTCGATAATCTATTGGAGGGAGCGCGATCTTTTGGCTGCGGATGGGCAAATTGTTTGGCAAATCCACAGCCACTCTCTATCATAATGGCTTGTTTTCTAAACTGGCCCATAACTTATTCTTATGTTGATATTGAAACACGCTCGGCCTATTTTGCTGATGGCACTTTTAGTTTTTGGGGTAACGCCTTGTTTTTCAACCGTGTATTACAGCAAAGATGAAGCCATGAAATTGGCTTTTGGCGATGATGCCAAGGTTGAAATGCAGTCTTTATTTCCTACCCCTGAGCAAGTCACGGAAATTGAACGTTTGGCTAAAGTTAAGATGGAATCTAAGTTATTTAGCTTTTACGTCGGCAAAAAGCAAGATCAGATCATTGGTTATGCAGCGATCGAGTCGCACAATGTCCGTACCAAGCCAGAAACACTGATGGTGGTGCTCGATCCGCAGGGCAACTTGCGCCAGGTCGTGACACTGGCTTTTCATGAGCCACCGGAATATCAGCCACCTGAGCGTTGGTTTAATCAGCTACTCAATCATACATTGGATGAATTGAGTTTCTCTAAAGATATTCAAGGTGTAACCGGAGCCACTTTGAGCACTCGCGCATCTCTGAATAGTGCGCGTAAGGTAATGGCGGTATTTCAAGTCATGATCAAGCCTGCCAAAAACTGATGCGATTTTTTGTTACGGGCGAACAAAATCGCCAACTTTTAATGAATACGCTGATCTTGATGTTCCTGGTCTATGTTGCCTTGTTATGGATCAGCAATGGATTGATGTATTTTCATAAAATGAATCTGAATGTCGATTCCGTGCTGGCCTATTATCTAGGTTCAGAACAGGAGTTTACCCAGCCTAGAAGCTACCAAAGCTTATTGGAGGTCACGCATTTTCATTTGTTTGCCATGGGTATGTTGGTATTGACTCTGACGCATTTAATGTTAATGACTCACCTGCCTACCTTGGTTAAAGTCTGGTTGAGCGTGATTGTGTACGGATCTGCGATTGCTGATGAAGCGGCTGGCTGGCTGGTATTATTTGTACACCCAGGGTTTGCCTATTTCAAAATCGCGGCATTTCTTACCCTGGAACTTTCGCTGGCTGTTCTGATCATCGTCGTGATTATTTCTTTGCTGCAAGCCAGAAAGCGCCTAAGCTAAAGCGCTGTTTGCGTAGTTTTTTGCGGTTTTTGCAGCAGGCTTGTACTATGCCTGCATCACTGCATCTCTTTAGGAGAACGACATGAACAAACATTTACAACAAGTCAGAGACTTTCACGACCAATTTGGTATCGATCAGCCCGATTATCCCGAAACCATGCATTTGTCGGATATGGATATCGTCATGCGTCAGGCTTTATTGATGGATTGCGGTAGTGAAACACTCAAAGCTATTACGATAGGCGATTTAGCCAAGATTTTGGCCGGTCTGGTGGATTTGGCCTATAACTCGCTGGCGGCGATTGCCTGTTCCGGTGGTGACGTAGTGTCTACCTCGGTAGCCTGGCGGCAGGATGGTTCGGTATTACCTGTCATGGAGGTGTTGTCGGATAAAATCAATAACTGTGCATCAGGCGAATGCATTCATTACTCTGCGCTGTACAACATCTGCGAACAGTTGGCCCGCGGTTTTATCAATGCCGATTTTGATAAGGCTTTTAACCTGGTCCACAACAATCTAATGCAGAGTGCCGGCAGCAGTGTCAGTGCCGGGCGAGATTATAAACAGCGCATCGCCAAGGAAACTTTGCCGCCGGCGCCGGATTTAAGTGACGCTTTGTACGAATAAAATATGCCGCTGCAACACAAGACATTAGGATTCGTCGGCATAGGCTTAATGGGCAAACCCATGACCTTGCGCCTGCTGGCGGCAGGGTTTAAGGTCAATGTCTGGAATCGTAGCCCGGATAAGCTAGTCGCTGTAGAGCAGGCAGGTGCAAAAATTTGCCTAAGCCTCGCCGAGCTGGTGACAAATTCCGAGGTGATTTTATTGTGCCTGGCCGATACTGCTGTGGTTGAAACTATCGTCAATCAGCAGGTGTTGCCGCATGGCAGCCCAGGCAAATTGGTGATCGATTTATCCAGCATCCATCCGGAAAATAGCAAACAGTTAGCGGCCAGTTTAAAGCAGCAATGCGATATGCGCTGGGTGGACGCGCCGGTTTCAGGCGGTACTGCCGGCGCCGAGCTGGGCACATTGGCGATCATGGCCGGGGGCGATGCTGAGGATATTGCCATCGCGCGCGAAGTGTTGCGGCCTTTATACAGTCGTTTGACTCACATGGGACCCGTCGGCAGTGGCCAGACCACAAAAATTTGCAATCAAATGATCGTCAGTTGTAATGTGCTGGTGATTGCGGAAATGATGGCGCTGGCTCAGCAAGCCGGGGTCGAGAGCGCAAAAATCCCTGAAGCACTGGCAGGCGGTTTCGCCGATTCCAAACCTTTGCAAATCGTCGGTCCGGAAATGGCGGCCGCTCAATTCGAACCCGTGAAATGGCGGGTCAAAACCTTGCTGAAGGACTTGAATATGGCGGTTGATCTGGCGGTAGAGCAGGGCAGTGCCATACCCATGTCCGGCTTGGCAGCGCAATTGATGCAGTTGCACGGCAGTCAGGGGTTTCTGGAGCAGGATCCATCCACTTTGATCAAACTTTATCGGCAGGCCTGATGTTGCGTTTTAGTGCTAATCTGAGTCTGTTATTTACCGAACTGCCGCTGCTTGAACGTTTTCAGGCGGCAAAAGCATACGGTTTCGATGCGGTGGAAATTCAGTTTCCCTATGAATTGCCCGCCGCAGCCGTTCAAGCCGAGTTGGGGGCACACGATTTAAAACTGGTGTTGTTTAACGTCGACGCAGACACCTTGCTGCAAGGCGGCGAGGGCTTGGCGGCGGTACCGGAAAAACAATCTCAGTTTAAAGCGGCCGTTGCCCAAACGCTGGACTATGCTCAGCTATTAAAGCCCGAGGCAATTAACATTCTGCCAGGGCGATGTTTGAATCCGTCTCGCCTGGCCGAGTATCAACAAACTTTTCAAGCCAACTTGGCTTATGCCGCAGATGTTTTTGCCGATATTGGCGTCACCACCGTGTTTGAAGCCGTGAATAGTCACGACATGCCGGGGTTTATTATTGATAGCAGTTTAAAGATGTTGTCAGTGTTGGCGGCGGTCGGTCATCCCAGGTTGCGCTTGCAATACGATATTTATCATATGAGTCGGATGCAGGAGGATTGCGCGGCATTCATCACGCAACACATCGATAAAATCGCTCATTTTCAATTTGCCGACTGTCCTGGACGCGGCCAACCCGGCACAGGGCGGGTGGATTTTGCCAATTTGTTTGACTTGATTGCTGGCGTGCCTTATCAGGGTTGGGTGGGCGCAGAATATAAGCCCGTAGGCAGTACTACAGATAGTTTGGGATGGATGAAAAACTCTTCCGGCAAGCCTGCGTTATAATGCGCATGCCTTAAATCACTGGTTTTTGCCATGTCCAAATTCAATTTAACGATTCATCATGCCAGCCTGATCGTCTCCGATACCGAGCAATCGCTCAAGCTGTATAGGGATGTATTAGGAATGCAGCCTACGGAACGCCCCAATCTGCCATTCCCCGGTGCCTGGCTACAGCTGGGCGCGCAGCAGATTCATTTGCTGGAGCTGGATAATCCTGATCCCACCGCAGGCCGACCGGAGCATGGCGGGCGAGATAGGCATGTGGCGATGCATTGCAGTTCGGTGGATGCCTTGCGCGATGCGCTTGAGCAGGCCGGATTCGTTTACACCATGAGCCTTTCAGGTCGCAAAGCCTTATTTTGTAGGGATAGAGACGGCAATGCTTTAGAGTTTATTCAGAGGCCTGCTTAATCCGTATGGCTAGAGTCGCACTCTATGCTGTTCTACTGGCTTGTGGCCTAGCAATGACACTGTTGCTACTCGGTTTTAGCGTCTGGCAGCTGGGCTTTTTGTCGCTGGCTGGCTGGTGTTATGCCTTGGCTGGCAATATATTGTTGCTGGCCTTTGCTTTATTGATTTTCTGGGTGACCGGCGTGATACTGCAGGTTGCATTTCATGACATCAAACGCTATTTTCGTCAAGAAAGCAGGATTTTACGGCGATTTGTGATGTTGCAGTTTTATCAACATGCCTCAGGGCAAAAGTTGTTGCTGGAAAAACGCCAACTGCATTATTTAACCCAATTAGAACAGCAGCGATTGCTGGCGGCTAATAATAAAAAACAAAGTCGATTGCTGTTCAAAGCAATCAAAGTAGAGTTGGCAGATTCAATGACGCCTAGTTCTTACAAAGCCTTAAAACAACATCAAAAACAAGCTGATCCTCAGGCTATGCTGTCTTTACGCAATAACTTGTTATGCCAAGCCTCTATAACTGGCTAAGTCGGGTGCTAGGGTTTTGGCGCGAAAAACGCGATGAGGGTCTGCGCTGGCAGTTAACCAGGCAGCCGGATATTGCGGCTTTACGTCAGGCTCAAGTCTTGGCTGAGCAAGTTTTAGTGGCGCAGTTAAAAAAGCGGACGCAGCAGTTGGCTCATGAATTAGCGATTAGCCAGACCAAAAATCAAAATGAATTGGCCATGGTAAAAACTCAATGCAAGCAAGATTTAAAAGACTATCAGCAATATCTGCAGTCGCTGGATGGTTTAAAAGATTCGTTGCGCTCCAGTTACGTTCATTTGCCCGAAGCGGTGGCGTTTACTATCCACCATCATGCCAAACAGTTGTTGAACAGCATGTGGGAAACACAAGATGCGCAGGAAAGAGTCAAAATTGAGATGCAACTGATTCAGTTCATGACCGCAGTGCATGAAGATAGTCAGTTTTCCTTGCAGCAGACTGGCTCTGCCGGCATGCCGCAAAAGACACTGGCTTTCATTGATACTGACCGTTAAAATTTTCTGCTACGGATTTCATCGTGCTAGCCACTATTTTTGAATTAGATGGGTTGAAAATAACCTTCAATAGCCTTAATAAGTTTTTTATCCAGCGCAAACATCACGACGTGATCACCCTCTGAAAATACCGTGTCATGATGAATCTGAATCATTTCCTGTTCACGTATAAGTGCGCCTAAAATAACACCATCAGGCAGGTTGATTTGATCAACCCTGAGTCCAACGACCGATCCTGATGCGGAATTTTTGCTGCGATGAGCGATAGCTTCAATGGCTTCGGCGCTGCCGCCACAGACGGAACTGACCCCGACCACGTCACCTTTTCTCACGTGTCGAAGTATGCCTCCCAGCGTTTCAAGTTTAGGTTGTATGACCAAATCGATATCGGTATCTGCCAGTAATTTTAGATAGGAATTGTTATTAATCAGGCAGATGGATTTTTTGGCGCCGAGTTTCTTGGCTAATCCTGCCGAGATCAGATTAATGCCATCGTTGTTGGTGATGGCGCAAAACAGGTCGATGTCTTCGATTTGTTCTTCCTGCAACAGCGCTTCATCAGTACAATCACCATGTAAAATCATGGTCTTACGTAAGTCATTTGAGATTTCTTTGGCACGGTTAAGATCTTGCTCAATTACCTTGACGTGAAAATTGTTTTCTAAAGCTATAGCCAGGCGCTTGCCGACATGACCGCCACCGGCCAGTAAAATCGATTTGATCGGGCTTTCCAGTTTGTGCAAATCAGCTAGGGTTTTACGTACTTTATCGCGTGGGCAGACGAAAAATACTTCATCCCCTGTCGCAATCAAGGCTTCCCCATTGACCACTATGGCCTTGCCATCACGAAAAATGGCCACCACGCGGATCATGCCATCAGCCAGTTTTTCTTTGACAGCCTGTATCGGTTTGCCCGTTAAAAAACCGTTGGGTACCACGCGAATTGACACCAAGCGCACTAAACCATCGGCAAATTGAGAAACATGCAAAGCGCCTGGGTATTTGATCAGGTTATGGATGGCTTCGGTGACGACTTGTTCCGGGCTAATGACAATGTCGATTCCGCCGGGTTGAAATAATTCAGGGTGGTTGAGGAAGTCAATGGCGCGAACCCGGGCGATAGTTTTGGGCTTGGCATACAGTGTATTGATAACTTGGCAAGCCAACATATTGGTTTCGTCGCGGTCAGTGACGGCTATAACCATGTCGGCTGTGCCAACGCCGGCTTGTTCCAGTACGCCGGGGTGAGCGGCGTTGCCTTCAATCGTGCCGATGTCCAGGCGTGACTTTAGCGCCGAAAGTAAATGAGGCTTTTTGTCGATGACGACAATGTCGTTTTCTTCACTGGCTAAGGCGCCGGCAACTGAAGAGCCGGTGACACCGGCGCCAAGAATGACAATTTTCATGGGGACTCAAAAGGCTGATGGGGGGATTCAAACTGTTTGCATAGCAGGCCAAGGCCTTAAGATTCGTTTGGGATTACAAACAAATTATACGCCTATGACTAGGAGTGTCTATGTCAAAGCATGCCGGGTGCAATTGTCAAACGAACTCTTATGGTTTTAGATTAGGGGAATTAGTAGGGTTGCAGTCTAAAATTCAGTGTTTTGCCAGGTTTATTTTGAATAACTAGCAGTGCAGTATGCCTGCATGCGCATGCTTTAACAGAAATATCAGTCATTTCTGCGATGGTATGTGTGTCTCAATAATTTATATTAATCCAATGAAATTCGCGGCTGAAGCTTGATTGTATTAGTTTGTTTTTAAGGGGGGGAAGAGCTATTTCACTGATTGCATAGGTTGTTTTCTGGCGATGAAGGCGTTATAGGGTTTATAATTGCCCGCTTTGAATTCACTCACACACTGGAAGTATCATGCTGGGTAAGCTGGTTAAATTGGTAGTTGGTAGCCGTAACGATAGGCTGATCAAGAGAAAAAGCAAGCTGGTCAAAAAAGTCAATGCCTTGGCCGCAGAATATGAAAAGCTGTCGGATGCGGCCTTAAAAGCCAAAACTCAGGAGTTTCGTGATCGCTTAGCTGAGGGTGAAAAACTCGACAATCTGATCCCTGAAGCCTTCGCACTCGTGCGTGAAGGTTCCACACGTGTTTACGGTTTACGCCATTTTGATGTGCAATTGATTGGCGGTATGGTGCTTCATAGCGGCAAAATCGCTGAAATGAAAACCGGTGAAGGTAAAACCCTGATGGCGACGCTAGCGGCATATTTAAATGCTTTGCCTGGTCGCGGCGTGCATGTGGTCACCGTCAATGACTATCTGGCTCGCCGCGATGCGGAAAATATGGGCCAGCTCTACGGGTTTTTAGGTTTGACTACCGGCGTTATTGTTAGTGATCTGGGGCATGATGAGCGGAAAGAAGCTTATGCTGCTGATATTACCTATGGTACCAATAACGAATTTGGTTTTGATTATCTGCGCGACAATATGGCGTTTAGCCTGGAGCAGAAAGTACAACGCGATTTGTTTTTCGGCATTATCGATGAGGTGGACTCCATCTTGATTGACGAAGCCAGAACGCCGTTGATTATTTCCGGTCAGGCTGATGGCAGTACCGAAGTTTATCTAAGAACCAATCAAGTCATTCCACATCTGATTCGCCAGGAAAAAGCTGATGATCCGGAAAATCAGGATCAAATGCCGGGCGATTATTTCGTTGACGAAAAATCCCGCCAAGTGCATTTAACCGAGTCCGGTTACGAGAAAGTCGAACAATTATTGGTTGAGCATGACTTGATCGAAGAAGGTTCTACTCTTTACGATCCAGCCAATATTCGCCTGATGCATTATTTAAATGCTTCTTTGCGTGGACATGTGTTGTTCCAGAAAGATGTTGATTACGTGGTCAGAAACGACCAAATCATCATTGTCGATGAATTTACTGGTCGGATGATGACCGGGCGGCGCTGGTCCGAAGGTTTGCATCAGGCGATTGAAGCCAAAGAAGGGGTGACCATTCAAAATGAGAACCAGACTCTGGCCTCTATCACCTTTCAGAACTATTTCCGTTTGTACCAAAAATTGTCCGGTATGACGGGTACTGCCGATACTGAAGCCTTCGAGTTGAACAAAATCTATGGATTGGAAGTGGTGGTGATACCTACACACCGGCCGATGATTCGTAAAGATATGGGTGACCTGGTTTATCTAACCACAGAGGAAAAAAACAAAGCCGTCGTCGAAGATATTAAAGATTGCTACAAACGTGGTCAGCCGGTGTTGGTGGGAACCACCTCCATTGAAAAATCAGAATTAATTGCCGCATTATTGGCCCAGCAAAATATTCCGCACGAAGTCTTGAATGCCAAACAACACGAGCGAGAAGCACATATCGTGGAAAATGCCGGTATGCCGGGCGCAGTGACTATTGCCACCAATATGGCGGGTCGCGGTACCGATATCGTGTTGGGTGGCAATTTATCGGCTGAATTGGCTGCACTGGGTGAAGATGTTAGTGATGCAGACAAAGAACGAGCTCGTGGTGCCTGGTTGGATAGACATCAAAAAGTACTGGAGAGTGGCGGTCTGCATGTTATTGGTTCCGAGCGACATGAGTCGCGCCGGATCGATAATCAGCTGAGAGGTCGTTCCGGTCGTCAAGGTGATCCGGGTTCATCACGTTTTTATTTGTCGTTACAAGATGATTTGATGCGGATATTTGCTTCCGAGCGTGTGGCTGGCTTGATGCAAAAGCTGGGCATGGAAGAAGGTGAGGCTATTGAGCATCCCTGGGTAACACGTTCTATCGAAAGCGCGCAGCGTAAGGTCGAAGGCCGTAACTTTGATATTCGTAAAGAAATCCTGGCCTACGACGATGTTGCCAACGATCAACGTAAAGTGGTTTATTCGCAGCGTAACGAATTGATGGCGGCTGAAGAAATTAACGACATCATTTCGGCGATTCGTGTCGATGTCATCAACGATGCTATTACTCGGTTCATTCCACCCAAAACGATGGAAGAACAATGGGATATCCAGGGGCTTGAGTTCTATCTACAGGAGGAATTAAATCTGCAGATACCGATCGCCGAGATACTGGATCAGGATCGCACGTTGAATGAACCTAAATTGCGACAATTGATTATCGAAAAAGCCGAACAGGAGGCTGATGGCAAAGCGGTTTCTATTGGCGTCGATGTCATCAGGCATTTCGAAAAATCTGTCATGCTACAAGTACTGGATAATGGTTGGAAAGAGCATTTAGCCGCAATGGATCAACTGCGTCAGGGTATACACTTACGTGGTTATGGTCAAAAAGATCCCAAGCAGGAATACAAGCGCGAAGCTTTTGAGATGTTCAATAATCTTTTGACTCACATCAAACAGGAAGTGGTAACGATACTGGCTAAGGTGCAGGTTACCCGCGAAGAAGATGTGCAAGCCATAGACGAGCAACGTCAGGCGCCGATAGAGATGCATTACGAACATGCTGAAGCGCATTCCGCGTTTGAGGCGGAACAACAAGAAGCCGAGTCAGAGCTCCCTGCTGGAGATCCACTCAATAAAGAGCAGCCTTTTACCAGAGAAGGCCATAAGGTTGGTCGTAATGATGCTTGTCCTTGCGGATCAGGAAAAAAATATAAACAGTGTCACGGCAAATTGAGCTGATAACTTTGGCAAAATTTGCAGCGGGCGGCAGGTTAGTTGAGCGGTTATAGACTCACTAACCTATCGTTTGTATAGATAGTTGGTTACCAAAATTCCAATATCCACAGCCTAGAAAGGTAAAACGATGCCACATAAAGTCTTCCGAAAAAGTAATCCCAAATCCGACATTACCAAACTGCCCAAGTTGGGGATGGAAAAAAAAAGCATTACTGCCGATTTTAAACACTATTACAGTAATCGTTTAGGTCGGGATGAGAACTGCCGATCACCCCATTACGCCTATGAAGCTTTGTCACTGGTCATCAGTGATCGATTAGTCGAGCGCTGGAAAAAAACCTATAACGTCTATCGCGATGAAGACTGTAAAAAAGCCTACTATCTATCGATGGAATTTTTGATGGGCCGCTCGTTAAGCAATGCCATGCTTAACCTGGGTTTGGATGATGCTGTCAACAAAGCCCTGTACGATATGGGGCTGGAAGCCGAAGAACTGATGGAAAGCGAACCTGATGCAGGTTTGGGTAATGGTGGTTTGGGTAGGCTGGCGGCTTGTTTCATTGACAGTTGCGCCACTTTGCAGTTGCCGGTAACCGGCTATGGTTTGCGCTATGAATATGGCATGTTCGCCCAGGAAATCATTAATGGCGAACAGGTAGAAAAGCCCGATCACTGGCTACGCAACGGAAATGTCTGGGAGATTGAGCGTCCGGAATACATGACCCGGGTTAAATTTGGTGGCCGCACACAATCACATGTTGATGAATATGGCAACAAGCGCACTAGCTGGATAGAGACCCGTGATGTGTTAGCCATGCCTTACGATACACCGGTGCCTGGTTTTAAAAACGGCACGGTTAATACCTTGCGATTATGGAAGGCGACTGCCACAGAAGAATTCAATCTGCAAGAGTTCAATGCCGGCGATTATGCGGAATCCGTTGCGCAAAAGAACACCGCTGAAAATATCACCATGGTGTTATATCCAAACGATGCCAACGAAAATGGCAAAGCTTTGCGTCTACAGCAGCAATATTTATTGGCCTCGGCCAGTTTACAAGACGTTATTGCCAACTGGGTTGGTCGTCACGGCAGGAATTTTTCCAAATTTGCCGAGAAAAACTGTTTCCAGTTAAACGACACGCATCCAAGTATTGCCGTTGCTGAATTGATGCGTTTATTGATGGATATTCATGGTTTGACATGGAATGAAGCCTGGAATATTGCTCGTAGTACCATGGCGTACACCAACCATACCCTGTTGCCGGAAGCACTGGAAAGATGGTCGGTAAACTTGATGCAGAATTTGTTGCCGCGCTTGATGGAAATCATTTTCGAAATTAACGCGCATTTCATGGCAGAAGTCTCAGCGCACTGGCCGGGAGATAGTGATCGTCTAGGGAGAATGTCAATCATCGAGGAAGGCCATGAAAAACAAGTCCGCATGGCTTATTTGGCCATCGTCGGCAGTTATTCGGTCAATGGCGTTGCTGAGTTGCATTCAAAATTATTGCAAGAAGGCCTGTTCAAGGATTTTTATGAGCTGTGGCCGCAAAAATTCAATAATAAAACCAACGGTGTTACGCCAAGACGTTGGTTGGCAGGCTGTAATCCTGAATTGGCAGAACTGATTACCAAGACTATCGGTGACGACTGGATCACGGATTTATCACAATTAGCCAAACTCAAGCCTTATGCGGAAGATGCGGCATTTAGAAAAATATGGCGTGATCTGAATCAGGACAGCAAGCAACGTTTGGTGGATTTTAAAAAAGCAGAACTGGAAATCGATATCAATGTAAATGCATTGTTTGATGTACAGGTTAAGCGGATTCATGAGTACAAAAGGCAAATGCTGAATGTTTTACATGTCATCCATCTTTATGACCGCATCAAACGCGGGGATACCAAAAACTGGGTGGATCGCTGTGTGTTGATCGGTGGCAAAGCGGCACCAGGTTATGTGATGGCGAAGAAAATCATTAAATTGATTAATAATGTCGCTAGCGTCATTAATAACGATCCTGAAGTCGGCGAAAAGCTCAAGCTGGTTTTTCTGCCTAATTACCGAGTTTCGGCGATGGAAAAAATCTGCCCAGGTGCGGATTTGTCCGAGCAAATTTCGACTGCGGGCAAAGAAGCCTCAGGTACCGGTAACATGAAGTTTATGATGAACGGTTCCTTAACCATCGGTACTTTGGATGGTGCCAATATAGAGATTCGTGAGGAAGTCGGTGAAGAAAACTTTTTCTTGTTTGGCTTAACTGAACAAGAAGTGGAAGCCCTGCGGCCTCACTACAACCCGCAAACTTATATCGACCAGGATGCTGATTTGCAAGGTGTATTGCATTTGTTGGAATGTGGTCATTTTAGCCAGTTTGAACAGGGTATTTTTGATGATGTCATTGGGGCCATGAAAAGTCAGCATGACCCCTGGATGACGATTGCCGATTTTCGTAGTTATGTGGATGCACAAAAACGGGTGGATGAGGCCTGGAGAGACCAGGAAAACTGGACCAGAATGAGCATACTCAACACGGCTGCCAGCGGCAAGTTCTCCACCGATCGGACTATTTCAGATTACAATCGCGAGATATGGAAACTGACTCCTGTTGACGTGGCTAGTAAATAATCCATGCTGGATATTGTCTTATTCGAACCCGAGATTCCAGCGAATACAGGCAATATAATAAGACTGTGCGCCAATACTGGTGCACAGTTACATTTGATTCAGCCGCTGGGCTTTGAGTTGGACGATAAACGTTTACGCCGCGCGGGTTTGGATTACCACGAATGGGTTAGTCTGAAACAATATGCGACGCTGGATGATTATATCCAGCACGCGAATCCTAATCGATTATTCGCTTTAACCACCAAAGGAAGGGTTAGTTACAGCAAAGTCCAGTTTCAATCCGGTGATGCCTTGTTGTTTGGCCCGGAATCGCGCGGCTTGCCGGCCGACTTTCTTAAGCAACATCCAGAGGCAATGAAATTATATTTACCTATGCGTCAGGAAAGCCGCAGCCTTAATCTATCGAATACAGTCTCTATCGTGCTTTACGAGGCCTGGAAACAATTGGGTTTTAACGGCGCTTATAATCATTAGACTAAGGTTTCCCTAGTCCAGATAGTCATTGCGTTATAGCAGTGTTGACTATTTCGCGTAATAAACTGGTGGCGTAGCTGCCGGCAGGTAAGCCGAAGTTCAGGCGTAATTTATCAGCTTCTAATTGCCAAAAAAGATTTTCCGGGATCACGCGAAGGGTGCGGCGATCTTGTTCCAGTCCCTCTTTCAAAAGACCATCAGCCAACAATGGGTGTTCAGCGATAATGGCCAGTTCCAGCTTGAGAACCTCTGCGCTGACGCCACTGTCGCCTTTCCCCCACAACATGCCAGTAGGATGAATATCTCCCTGACTCAAGCGGTCTTGTAAGGTTTGATCTAACACTTCAGTCTGAAAATGACTGTTAGTGTGATTTAAGTTGAATACATCGCCGGGCAAACCGCTATTCCAGGTTTTAGATGCTACCCGTTCGGCCAGTACCAAATTAAACAAATATGAACGTGCAGCCGATAGATAAATCGAGCGCTGTTCGCGTCTGACTTTTTCACCGGCAAATATCGCTAAGGCTTTTTCTATATTACGGCCTTGATGACCAAAGCGTTGTTCGCCGAAGTAATTGGGGAAGCCGTGGTGTTTGATTTGCTGAAGTTGTTGTTCGGTGATGTTAAAGTCGGCTTGCCAGTTCCGAATCAGCAAACTGAATCGGTTACCGGCCAAAACGCCGCGTTTGAGTTTACGCGCGTGGCGTATGCTTTGCAGGATTTTGAGGTGATCAGATTCCAATGCCGACCAGTTGGGGTCTTCCTGGCCTGGCAACCAAATGCTAAACCACTGTCGGGTGCGACCATGGCGGTCTTTCAGTCCGGCGTATCCTATGTCTCGCTGTCTGACGCCGGCATGACGGGCCATTAAACGTGCGACATATTCGGTGTTTTCGCCGATTTTTTCGATATACAAAAACACATGTTCGCCATTGCCTTCTGGGTCGAAGGACAATTGCTCTTCAACAATGAAATCGTCAGGCTCAACTTTGATGTTGCCAACAGCTGAAGGTCCGCCGTAGGCATAAGGCCATTCCGGTATTTGATAATCCGTCATATGAGGTTTATTGTTGTGAGAGTCGGGGAACTATTTCTCAATCAGCACAGCTGCTTGCACGGCAATGCCTTCCTTGCGACCTTCGAAGCCCAGCTTTTCAGTGGTGGTCGCTTTGACGTTGATGAAGTCAATGTCGACCTGCAAATCGGCGGCGATATTGGCGCGCATATCGGTAATATGTGGCAGCATTTTCGGCGCTTGAGCAATGATGGTAACGTCAGCATTCACCAGCTTATAGCCTTTTTCCTGCACAATTTTATACACATGACGCAGGAGAACACGGCTGTCAGCACCTTTGAATTCCGGATCAGTATCCGGGAAGTGTTTGCCTATGTCACCCAGTGCTGCAGCGCCTAGAATTGCGTCGGCCAGGGCGTGTAACACCACGTCACCATCGGAATGGGCTTCCAGGCCTTTTTCGTAAGGAATTTTTACGCCGCCCAGAATGATGTGATCACCTTCATTAAAACGGTGTACATCATAGCCTTGTCCAATACGTATCATGTTTGTTGCTCCATATAAAATTGCGCTAGCGCCAGATCTTCCGGGCGAGTGATTTTGATGTTATCCGGTCGGCCTTCGACAATTTTGGGCTGAAAGCCTAGCAATTCCAGCGCACTGGCTTCGTCGGTGATGGCCGGGTTGCCTTCGGTTTGTTGCAAGGCGTCGCGCAGCATGCCGTATTTGAACATCTGTGGCGTTAGCGCCCGCCAGATGTGTTTGCGATCAACAGTTGTAGTGATGCAGTTGCCATCGACATGTTTCAATGTGTCGTGCGATGACAATGCCAAAATCCCGCCCACCGTGTCATTTTTTAAGCTGTCGATTTGCAGATGAATGTCTTCGGTAGTTAAACAGGGGCGGGCGGCATCGTGTACCAACACCCAGTCGTTTTCGTCTGCTTTGCCTTCTAGGGCTTTCAGCGCAGACAGCACCGAATCCGCGCGTTCCTTGCCGCCAGGGGCGGTTATCACGTTGGGATGTTGGGAAATGTCCAGTTCCGGCCAGTAGGGGTCTTCAATCGAAATCGCTACAGCGACGGCCTGAAAGGCACCGGATTGCAATAATCGCGCTAAAGTATGCTCGATGACGGTTTTGCCTGCCAGCGGCAGATATTGTTTGGGGCGATCGGCTTGCATGCGTTTGCCGACGCCAGCTGCGGGCACTACGGCCCAACATTTTTTTGTATGGTTCATGCGCTACTCAAGCACTTGAAAGAAAGTTTCGTGTTCCTTGACCATGCCCAGTTCGTAACGGGCACGTTCTTCAATAGTTTCCAGGCCGCTACGTAAGTCCAGTACTTCAGCATAAAGCGCATCATTGCGGTCTTTCTTTTCTTGTAGTTCTTTGTTTAATTCATCGATATGCTGCCGGTGTGCGCTAATTTGCGACACGCTGGCATCACCAATCCACAACCGATATTGGAAGTGCAAAATCAGTGCAATGATGAGGATGGTGATGTATTTAATGACGGCTTCTCAAAATATGTAGGTTGGGTTACGACTGCATGTATGCAGGAGGTAGGGCAACGCATGGAGCAGTTGCCGAGCTCGGTAGTCGTAACCCAACACGTTAGCCAAATGTTGGGTTACGCTTCGCTTTTATGCCCGAAGGGTAAACCCAGCCTACATTGTTAGATCAAGACAGCATTTTAAACGCGCTACGACCGGCGTATTTGGCATTATCGCCCAACTCGTCTTCAATTTTCATCAGACGGTTGTATTTAGCCACGCGGTCGGAACGGCTCAAAGAACCGGTTTTGATTTGGCCGGTGCCGGTAGCAACAACCAAGTCGGCAATAGTGGTGTCTTCGGTTTCGCCGGAACGATGAGAAACTACCGCGCTGTAACCCGCAGCAGCAGCCATATCGATAGCTGCCAAAGTTTCGGTCAAGGTGCCGATTTGGTTAA
Organism: Methylomonas lenta; assembly: GCF_001644015.1. Lineage (GTDB taxonomy): Bacteria > Pseudomonadota > Gammaproteobacteria > Methylococcales > Methylomonadaceae > Methylomonas > Methylomonas lenta. Next base: position 4,409 of record NZ_LUUI01000147.1, on the reverse strand, counting down.
CTTTGATCAGGATGGAGTTGGCGATACCTTTGTCTATGCCTTCTTTCAAAATCGCCGGGTTGGTAACGAACAAATCGTCGCCGACCAATTGGATTTTGTCGCCTAATTTTTCGGTTTGCAGTTTCCAGCCGTCCCAGTCGTTTTCGTCCAGGCCGTCTTCAATAGAGATGATAGGGTATTTGTCCACCCAAGCCGCCAGGAAGTCGATCATTTCAGCTGAGTTGAAGCTGCGACCTTCGGCAGACAGTACATATTTGCCGTCTTTGAAATACTCGGAAGCCGCCGCATCCATACCCAAGAAAATATCGACGCCCGCTTTGTAACCGGCTTTTTCGATGGCTTCCAGGATGACTTCGATCGCTTCTTCATTGGAAGACAGGTTAGGCGCGAATCCGCCTTCGTCGCCCACAGTAGTCGCCAGGCCGCGAGCTTTCAATACTTTAGCCAGGTTGTGGAATACTTCTGCGCCGTAACGGATAGCTTCGCGGAAAGTCGGGGCGCCTACAGGCAAAATCATGAATTCTTGCAAGTCAACGCTGTTGTCCGCGTGTGAACCACCATTGATGATGTTCATCATCGGTACCGGCATGATGAATTCACCGGATTTGTTGAGGAATTTGTACAATGGTACACCGGCTTCTTGAGCAGCAGCGCGGGCAGCAGCCATGGATACACCCAGGATAGCATTGGCGCCGATGCGGCTTTTGCTAGGCGTGCCATCCAGGTCTATCATTTTTTGGTCCAGAGCAGCTTGGTTGTTGGCATCCATACCAAGTACGGCTTCACGAATTTCGGTGTTGACGAAGTTAACCGCGTTCAATACACCTTTGCCCAAATAGCGGGATTTGTCGCCGTCACGCAATTCAATCGCTTCGCGTTCGCCAGTAGAGGCGCCGGATGGCACCATGGCGCTGCCGACGATGCCGGAATCCAAATAGACTTCCGCTTCAACAGTTGGGTTTCCGCGCGAATCCAAAACTTCTCTTGCTTTTACATCAACAATTCTGCTCATGGTGTTCAAATACTCCGTAGGATTAAAAATGAGGGACGTTAAAATTAAACTGAATTTATAGCGAATACTTCGATAACTGGGTTATTTTGGACATGTCAATCAGATGACTTTACAAAGTGGTTTCGATAAACGGTGCGGATTTTACCGCTTTATCGATGCTGATCAGCATTTCAAGTAATTCTTTTATGCGGTGCAAGGGCCAGGAATTGGGGCCGTCGCTGAGTGCTTCTTCAGGTTTGGGGTGGGTTTCCATAAATAGGCCTGCGATGCCGACGGCCATGGCCGCGCGAGCCAATACCGGCACATGTTCACGTTGGCCGCCGGAGCAATTGCCTTGCCCGCCCGGTAATTGCACGGAGTGGGTGGCATCGAATACCACCGGACAGCCGGTTTCACGCATCACAGCCAAAGAGCGCATATCGGAAACTAGATTATTATAACCAAACGATACACCGCGCTCGCAAACCATGATCTGTTGGTTGCCGGTGGCTTTGGCTTTGCTGACCACATTATCCATATCCCAGGGCGCCATGAACTGACCCTTTTTGATGTTGACTGGTATGCCATGGGAGGCCACGCTTTGAATAAAGTTGGTTTGGCGGCACAAAAACGCTGGGGTTTGCATCACATCAACCACGGCAGCCACTTCGGCCAACGGTGTATCTTCATGTACATCGGTCAGCACCGGCACGCCGATTTGTTGTTTAACCTTTTCCAGAATTTGCAAGCCGGTTTCCAAGCCTAAGCCACGAAAACTGTTCATCGACGAACGGTTGGCTTTGTCGAAACTGGATTTGAATATAAACGGAATTCCCAATGCGCTGGTAATTTCTTTTAAGGTGCCGGCCGTATCCAGCGACATTTGTTCGCTTTCAATCACGCAGGGGCCAGCGATCAGGAAAAACGGCTGATTCAGGCCCGCTTCAAAATTGCATAATTTCATGATGTACCTTGTTGCTTGTGCCCTTCAGGGTATTTGTGTTTGGATGCTGCTTCGACAAAACCGGAAAACAGCGCGTGGCCTATGCGGGGCGTCGAGGTGAACTCAGGATGAAATTGGCAGGCCAAAAACCAGGGGTGTTCCGGTAGTTCGATGATTTCCACTAGACGGCCATCCAATGATTTGCCTGAAAAGCGCATGCCGGCTTCTTGCAGCTGTTTCAGGTATTGGTTGTTAAATTCGTAACGATGGCGATGGCGTTCAGTGATCACATCTTTTTGATACAAATCAAAGGCCAAAGAGTCCGATTTTAATCGGCATTTTTGCGCGCCTAGCCGCATGGTGCCGCCCATGTCGGATTCTGCATCGCGTATGTTCAGCTCACCTGCTTCGTCCATCCATTCTGTAATCAGGCCAATCACAGGGTGAGGGCTTTTGGGTAAAAATTCGGTGCTATGCGCGCCTTCCAAACCTACCACGTTACGGGCAAATTCAATGACGGCCGATTGCATGCCTAAACAAATGCCCAGATAAGGAATTTTATTTTCGCGAGCATAACGCACAGTGGAAATTTTGCCTTCTACGCCACGTTCACCAAAACCGCCCGGTACCAGAATCGCATCAACATTTTTCAGTTGCGCGGTGCCTTCGGCTTCGATGGTTTCAGAGTCGATGTAGGTAATCTGGACTTTATGCCGAGTATGGATGCCGGCATGAATCAAGGCTTCGTTCAGTGATTTATACGCATCGGTGTGATCGACATATTTGCCGACGATGGCGATATTGACTTCATCCGTCGGATGCGTCAAACCATCGACCACTTTTTCCCAGGAGGTTAAGTCCGCGGGTGGGACATCCAGACGCAATTGCGCCACCACGATGTCGTCCAGACCTTGTTCGCGCAGTAATAAAGGAATGCGATAAATAGTGTCGGCATCGATGGCTGAAATCACAGCTTTTTCGTTGACGTTGGTAAACAAGGCGATTTTTTTACGTTCGCTGGCCGGAATTGGTTGCTCTGAACGGCAGATCAGAATATCCGGCTGAATACCGATGGTGCGCAATTCTTTAACTGAATGCTGAGTCGGTTTGGTTTTTAATTCGCCAGCCGATTTAATGTAGGGCACTAAGGTTAAATGGATAAACAAAGCTCTGTCATGGCCTAGTTCAACACCCATTTGACGAATTGACTCTAAAAATGGCAGTGACTCAATGTCACCCACGGTGCCGCCGACTTCGATTAAAGCCACGTCCTTGCCTTCGGCGCTGGCATAAACCCGGCGTTTGATTTCGTCGGTGATGTGTGGAATGACCTGTACAGTCGCTCCCAGATAATCGCCTTTGCGTTCGTTACGCAGTACTTGTTCGTATACCTGGCCGGTGGTGAAGTTGTTTTTCTTGGCCATGGTGGTTTTTAAAAACCGCTCATAATGGCCCAAATCCAGGTCGGTTTCGGCACCGTCTTCGGTAACAAAAACCTCGCCATGTTGAAACGGACTCATGGTGCCGGGATCAACGTTGATGTAAGGATCGAGTTTGGTTATGGTGACTTTGAGGCCGCGATCTTCAAGAATGGCCGCAAGCGAGGATGCTGCGATGCCTTTTCCTAAAGATGACACCACACCGCCGGTGATAAATATGAATTTTGTCATGAATCTTATGCGCCCTGTTTAGCGAATAGCAAAGGGGGTCGGAAAAGAAGTCAATTTTAGCAGTTTTAACCGTCTATTGCCTTTTTAATTCTGTGGTGGATTTATGTAATAACGCTTAGCCAGATCATTCGGATCAGCACCCAGAAAATAGGCTAGCCGCAAACGCCACATCAAAAGCATGGTTTTAAAAATGCCATATTGTTGCCAGCGCCTGGCCGAGGTAACAACTTTAGCCCTTAAACAACAGGGTTTGCCAAGTTTTTTTAGCCTGCTGCTGATAGCAATATCTTCCATCAATGCAATTTTCGGAAAGCCACTCACTGCCTCAAAGGCTTGCTGGGTCACGAATAAACACTGGTCACCAGTGGCAATGCCGGTCAGGCGTGAGCGTTGATTCATCATGCAGGCAATTAATCTGAAGATAGGTTTGGGGCAGTCGAACCTGACATCGAAACGCCCCCACAGGTAGCCGGCTGCGACGGCCTGGCTGATTAAACTAACGGCATCTTCGGGTAATTGGGTGTCGGCATGCAGAAACAGCAATACATCGGCATCGGCTTGCCGCGCACCGATATTCATCTGTCTGGCTCGACCAGCTGAGCTGAGGATGACTTTATCCACCAAAGGTTCTGCAATAGCCGGACTGTTATCGTGACTGCCGCCATCGACCAGCAGTATTCGGCAGTGATTTCGTAGCTCCTGCAAGGTCTTTAGTCTGCTGGCGAGATGTTCGGCTTCGTTAAGTACCGGTACTATAAGACTGATTTGCAAAGTCATGTGTTTTGATTAAGGAATATGCATGGAA
>NZ_LUUI01000146.1 GCF_001644015.1 Methylomonas lenta | reverse complement strand
CTAGCTTGAAATTTTCCGGCACGCAGATCGAGCATGGCCATAGAATAGGGTGTGTCGCTGTTGGGCGTGCTGATCCCTGTATCTTTGGGCGTGAACACTCGCGCCTCATTATGAATCTGGTTAATAGGCACTTTGAACTGACCAGAGTTACGATCAATGAAATACTTGTACATAACGTCATAGCCAACAATCATAGGAAAACCATACAAATAAGCCTCTTCGGCGATGGCTTTGATTTCGTTGATAGCGGGCTTTTCCTGCGCCAGACCTGGCCTAATAAAGATTAATACACTAACTGACATGATTTTCAATACTCGCGTCATCGTTTGCAACACAATAGTCTCCTTGTTGAATTTGTACTTCCTAAAGTTAAGTTACAGTTCTAACTAATTTAGATCGAACAGGCCGTGCTGTTTTAATTAATATTATCTCATCCGGCATTATAAAAAGAAAAACGGTTTAAGTTAGTCTATTCAGAGTTATTATGTGGAACCTGTCAGTCTTATTGGTGCGTCACGAAGCTCTATCGCACTACTGTTTATCCAATACGTCGGTGGGATACGCCTTGGCATCATCATATGGTCTAGGTGATGCTGGGAGCTTTGTTCCGGTCAAGCAGAAAAAGACCATGGAATCCCACTCAAGATGCACTAAATGAAATATGACAAAGTTGCATTAGGATAGAGATATTTTTGATTTTTACTTCACGGATTCAGGGTTTGGTAAAATTTCCTCTCGATAAGCGCGCATCTTGGTATCCTTGTCGACCGCTCAATTTTTAGTCGCCCATTATGATCCGCTATCAACTTTTCGCCACCACCCCCAAAGCTATGGAAGGCATACTTGCCAATGAAATCGAAGCCTTGGGTGGACAAAATGTTCAACAGAAAATGGCCGGTGTGGCGTTTCAGGGCGATCTGGAAATGGCTTACAAAGCCTGTCTGTGGTCGCGTACCGCTAACCGGATTTTACTTTTACTGAGCAACTTCGAGGTCACATCGCAGCAGGATTTGTATGATGGCGTCAGTAAAATCGATTGGTCCGAACATTTAAACCCGAACGATAGTCTGGCAGTATCGTTCAGCAGTAAAAACAACCCCGCTATCAACAACACCCATTTCGGCGCGTTAAAAGTCAAAGATGCCATCGTCGATCAGATGCGGGCTAAATTCGAACAACGCCCCAACGTCGACACCGACCGGCCCAGTATCCGGATTAATGTCTATTTACATAACGAAACGGCACAACTGAGCATAGATTTATCCGGCGAGAGCTTGCATAAACGCGGCTACCGCGACGTCAGCATCGCCGCGCCGATCAAGGAAAACCTGGCCGCAGCGATTTTATTGCGGACTGGCTGGCCAAAAATTGCTGCTGAAGGTGGCTCGTTGCTGGACCCGATGTGCGGCTCCGGCACCATGCTGTTAGAAGGTGCCATGATCGCTGCCGATTATGCGCCGGGATTACAGCGCGAGTATTACGGCTTCCTGGGCTGGAAAAAACACGATGCCGCATTGTGGCAAAACCTGCTGGACGATGCTAAACAACGTCGCGACGCCGGCCTGAAGAAATTACCGGTGATCGTCGGCTTTGATCAGGATAGACATACCGTAGCGGCTGCCATACAACACTGTGAAAACGCCGGCTTGCAAGGCAAAATCCATATTGAAAAACGCGATATCGATGATGCCACCGCCGCAGAAAGCTGGCCCAAGGGCCTGATTGCCTGCAACCCGCCATATGGCGAACGTCTGGGAGATGAAGCCGAAACTGCCGAGTTGTATCGCCGCTTTGGCGATGTGCTCAAAAGCCGTTTCGGCGGCTGGCAGGCGGCGATGATTATCAGCAATCCGGAACTGGGTTTTAGACTGGGCATACGTTCGCAAAAGCCGATTACCTTATTTAACGGCGCGCTGGAATGTAAACTGCTGCGTTTTAATATCGAAGACAAGGCTTTTTTCGAGCCCAAAGCCAAATCGCAACAAGAGCGTATCGACCAAATCAGCCGCCGCGTTCTGGCCGAGCAGCCCGATAATCTGGCGGAAATGTTCGGCAACCGTTTGCGCAAAAATGTAAAAAAACTCAGCAAATGGGTCAAACAAAATCAGGTGCATTGTTATAGGCTTTATGATGCCGACTTACCCGAATATGCGGTTGCGGTGGATGTGTATCAGGGCGATATGACCTGGGTGAATGTGCAGGAATACGAATCCCCTAAAACCATCGATCCCGCCAAAGCCAACCAACGCTTGGCTGGCGCGATGGCGGAAATCCCTAAAGTGTTAGGCATTGCCCCCGAGCAGGTCTTTTTAAAAATCCGTCGCAAACAAAAAAATACCGATCAGTATGAAAAACAAGGCGATTCCGGACGTTTTCATGTCATCGAAGAAGGCGGTTGCAAATTCTGGGTAAATTTTGAGGATTATCTGGATACCGGCCTGTTTCTGGATCACCGGCCGATCCGCTTACTGATTCAGCAACAAGCCCAAGGCAAACGTTTTTTAAACCTGTTTGCCTATACCGGCAGCGTCTCGGTACATGCCGCAATAGGGGGTGCCAGTTCCAGCGTCACGGTGGATATGTCCAATACCTATTTAGATTGGGCCAAACGTAATTTCGCTTTGAATGGGATTACTGGCGATCACAAATTGCTGCGCGCAAACTGTTTAAGCTGGCTGGCCGAACAGGCCGCTGCCAAACCCAGCCCGCAATTTGATTTGATTTTTCTGGATCCACCGACTTTTTCCAATTCCAAAAAAATGGATGAGGCGTTTGATATACAAAGCGATCATGTGCCATTATTGAAAAACGCCGCATCGCTGCTGGCGCCGGGTGGCATATTATATTTTTCCACTAATTTCCGCCGCTTTAAGATGGATAGCGCAGCCCTGGCAGGTTTAAAAATTGAAGACATCAGCGCCTCGACCATCCCCGAGGACTTTGCCCGCGACCAAAAAATCCATTATTGCTGGAAAATCAGCCGATGAGCTCGTGTTTACATATCATCGTCAAAGGTCGGGTACAGGGGGTATATTTCCGGGTCTATACGCAAAAACAGGCTGTTAAACTGAATTTAAACGGTTTTGTGCGTAATCTGGCAAATGGCGAGGTAGAAATCGTTGCCAGTGGCGACGCTGATGCGTTGGCTCAACTGGTCGCATGGTGCCACAAAGGGCCTATACTGGCCAAAGTGAGTCAAGTCATCGCTACCCAACATCCTGTGCAAGAAATGTTCGAAGCATTTGAGATTCGGTAGGCTTATTTCGAAAGGGTGGTATTGGAGTCAGCTGGCGCCGCAACCTTCTGCAATAGAAAGTCTTTATGCGGGGCTTGGTCGCTTCATACTGAGTGGAGAACGATGCTACATCGTTTTTGAATCAATCGGTGGTGCAAAGTTGCATTGTCGATGCAATTGATTAAAACATGTGGCGTAGCTGTTTCGCGCATTTTTGATAAAAAGCCCTAGTAAGTTTAATTACTGGGGCTTTTGCTTGAGGGTGGATTACAGGTTGCTAGAGAGGCTAAACGGATTTTTTACGTAATCCAATGAGGCCTAATAAACCAGACCCAAACAGCCAGAATGCCGCACTTCTGTATGTAGAAACCTTGAAGGCGATACCCGTAGCGCAGAAATCAAAGCAGTAGCATCAGAAAAGGATTTTGAATCCTTATTCATTTAAAAGAAAGGTTTCTTGTGTGCCTTCTTCAGAGTTTTCAGTAGCAGTGCCCGCTGCATTAGTCTTTTTATAAATCTCACACTTTCCATCAAGCAGGTTATTCGCATCCTTCCAACAGGCGGCTTTTACATAATTTATGGCATAGTCATAAAAAGCGTAGCCTGAACAATCCTCATATAGGGTTTCAGGGGGAATGCTTACATCGACATCATCATAAACTATTTTGACTTTACAAAAGTCTACGCTCCCAGACCAAGCTGGGCTTGATATTAGACATAGCAAGGCTAAAACTGAAATTTTCTTTAAAGTAGTCATATTTTTAATTACTCGTAAGTTTTAAAGATTAATAGTCGACTTTAACATTTTGCTTGTCAACTTGGGGTGGTAGTAAATATCACTTTACGGTTAGTCGGTTTTCGCTCGAAGTGATTAGGGCAAGTTTAGTCGTTTTTTATGGCTGTGCAGTGTGTTTTTAGTAAGCCTAAAGCCGGTTTTTGCCTAGAAGGTATCTAGACGAGATTGGCTTTGGGTTTCAGCACCAATTTACTAATAGCGGGTAACAGTATAAATGTGCAAGCCATAATCCAGAATATGCCGATGGTAATGACCAAGCCCATGCTGGCTACACCTTGATGCGGAGAGAATGCCAAGCCGAGGAAGCTGGAAATTGTGGTCAGTGCGCCGTAAAACATGCCTCGTGCGGTGCTGGATTGATAGATGTTTTGATCTTCGGCTAAGGAATGACGCAGTTTTTCAACCATATGAATGCCATTATCCACACCCAGGCCCATCAGCAAGGGTAAGGCAATGATATTGGCGAAATTGATCGGCGTACCGGTAACTACCGTACTGGCCATGGTAAACAGACCGGCCAGCACGAGCGGCGTCATCACCAGCAGAGTATCTATAATACTGCGGCGAATGATGAGCAATAATAAGGCTATTGAAACCAGGGCCATGATGATAGCTTGCTGGAAGGCGGCTATAACCGCTTTCATGGATTCCCAGTACATCACTGGCAGGTCGGTGGCGTTAGGTGCAATGGTTTGCACTTCAGTGATAAAAGCCTGCATCTGTTGCAAATCGTTCAAATCCTGTTTCGGGAGTATTTGAATACGATACAAGCCTTCCTTACTCAGCCAACGTTCTTTGATGTCAGCGGGAATGCTGGAGATGGAAATTTCCTCAGCTTGAAAGCCTGTGAGCAATTGGTTCATGACTGTCGGTAAGGTGCCGAGTAATGAGGTCTGGATAGTTTCGATAAACAGACTGCGATTGGGTTGAAAGCGGTTGCCGAGTTCAATCAATACGTCTTGTAATTCATGTTTAAAGGTTTGTAAGGATTGAATGTGTTTCGGGTCAGTATTGTGCAGCAGATTAGCATCTATGGCCGAAATCATGCGCAGGATGCTGGGCGTGGGGTCAGTGCCGGTTTTTAATTGAGGAAACGTAAAACCTTGCTGGCCTAAGGTTAGCATCATGTCATCAATAATACTCAGCTTGACTGCTTGATCTTCAGGGACAAAATTAAACAAACTGATGGTTTTATCGACAGTTTTTAGGGCTGCCAGAGTTTTTTGCAGGGTTTGAGCTTCGGCTGCATTTTGCGCTAATACCGTCAGCGTCATGGGCGAGGTGTCACGGGCTTTGAGTAATTCCTTAAACGCAATGACCGATTCAGTATTTTGGTCTCGTAAATTGGTAGGGTTGAAATCGGTTTTGACCTGAAAGGCTAAATAAATGGCAACCAAAGTGAGCATGACAGAGGCTAAAGTGATAGGTTTGGCATATTGCAAGGTGAATGCAGCCAGCAGGGTGGATAATCTGGATTTGCCGGGATGTTCGCCACGTTTTAAATGATGCAGCGGTGGCAGGGGTAGAATCTTTAACAGCACCGGCAATACGGTCAGTGTGATAAATAAGCAGATGAACAAACTGCTACCGGCCAACAAGCCTAACTCGGAAATACCTTGATAATCAGTAGGTACAAAGGCAAATAGGCCAATCGAGGTGGTGCCGGCACAAAGTATCAGCGATGGGCTGGTTTCAAGTGCTGCAGAATGTATGGCTCTGGTTTTGTCGTCGCCATGCATATCCAGATTATCCCGGTAGCGCAGGCAAAAATGAATCGCATATTCCACACCCAGGCCGATATTGGATACTGCAAATGCTACAGAAATCAGGTTGAGCTGTTTAACCGCCAGCGCAGCAAATAGGCCGCAAAATATCATACCCAATGCCAAGGTGAACAATGTGGCCAGCATCAGCAGCCAGGAGCGGTAAGCAATTAGTAAAATGCCGCATACCAACACCACAGAAAAAATGCTGGCGGTAAAAGTGCCATTACTCATACCGGTCATTTCATCGTGTTCAAGTCCTACCTCGCCGGTAATCCAGACTTTGACTGCCGGCAGGTTGGGATCTTGTATTTTATTCGCCGCGCGACGGATGGCGTGAATGGCAGATTCCACCGGCATAAGCTGGCTAAAATCGTAAATGGGGGTGACGAAGATAAAGGCTTTGTTGGATTGAGCATTGTTGATATTGTTTTCTGCGATCAACTTTTGCCAGGACAGCAAATCGGTTTCGCCATTTAAGGTTTTGTGTAACGAGTAGGAGACTTTATCGATCAACGACATTAAATCGATTGGCACCTCTCGCGGTTTACTTGCCGTGTTTAGTGCATCCTCAAAAATTGAAAAAAAACCAGTTAGGCTTGGGTCCTGCGAAATACGGCCTATGAAGGGTTGAGCCTCAGCCAGCGTGCCTGAAAAAGCTTGCAGCTTGTCGGTATCCAAGTACAGCAGGCCGTTGCGATGGAAGTAGGCATTTTCATCGGGGCGATAAATTTTGCTGAAATGCTCGCTGTCGGCACGTAATTCCCGGCCTAAACGTTCCGCGGCGGCCTTAGTCAATTCCGGGCTTGCCGAATCAAGTACCAGCAACAGTGTATTCGTATCTTGACCAAACGCATTTTCAAAGTTACGCCGGTTCTGCTGAAATTGTGATTCCGGTGCAATCAGGTCAGCGGTATCGGTATTGATCCTGAGATGATGCAAGCTGTAATCGACGGCAAAATATGCCAGTACGATCACTGCCAGCAAGACTAAGGTCGGCGAAATCAGCAGCCAGTTGCTCCAGCGAAAACATAGGTTGCGTACATGGAATTCAAGTGACATCCTTAAGCGTTCACCACGGTATTGATCAGATATAGCGTGTAGCCAGTATAAGTTGCTATCAACAAGCCACCTTTTAGGCGATTGATACGGCCGTTACCGTTGCGCGCGTAGCCCATTACAAACAGCGCCAGGGTCAATAACGCCATCAACAGCCAGTCGCGGTTGATAACTTCTGCGGGGATGCTCATCGGGTGAATGGCGCCAGCCAAACCGACCACTGCCAAGGTGTTGAATAGGTTAGAGCCTATGATATTGCCTACTGCCAAGTCGTGTTCACCTTTGCGGGCGGCAGCTACGGATGAGGCTAGTTCAGGCAGCGAGGTGCCGATGGCGACCACGGTCAGACCGATAATTAAATCGCTAACGCCCAGGTCAGTGGCAATGGATACAGCTCCCCACACCAGCATTCTTGAACTAACCACTAGCAAAAACATGCCAAAAATAAGATAAACCCAGGCTTTGAAAGCTGACATGGCATGCTCATCCAGTTCTGATTCAACTTCCTGTTCAAAGCTGTCAGCCTGGTGCTGTTTTATGCCTTGTATAGTCATCCAGGTCATCACGCCGACGAAAACCAGCAATGTCACTACAGCGTCCATGCGAGAGAATTCGCCGTCATACAGTTGGCCAAATGCCATTAGGGTGACTAAAAACAGAATGGGTAATTCTTTTTTGATCACTTGCGAATGCACGGAAATCGGGCTGATCAAGGCGGTAATGCCCAGAATCAAAGCAATGTTGGTAATGTTAGAGCCATAAGCATTTCCCAAAGCGATGCCAGAATTACCTTGCATGGCGGATAGTGCCGAAACCGACAGTTCCGGCGCCGAAGTGCCGAAACCGACCACGACCATGCCGATCAATAAAGGCGGCATGCCTAGATGGCGAGCAATGGCTGCCGCGCCTTCGACAAACAAATCGGCGCTCCAGATCAGAATGATCAGGCCCAGAATTATCATTAATATTGGCAAAGCCATAGGTGTCCTATAAAAAATTAGTTTGAAGTCAAAATTGGTTTTTTGTGTTTTTCGCCGGAAATCGTCTTAATCTACCGTCCATTGCACCAGCCCACTGTATGCGCTGGCAATTACCACTAAGCCAAACACGATGCGGTACCAGGCAAAAATAATGAAGTCGTGATGGCTGATATAGCGCAACAAGCCTTTAACTGCAAACAAAGCACTGATAAAGGCAGCGATCAAGCCTACTGCAAATAATTCCAGATCGCCTTCTACATGTAATAAATCCTTGTGTTTGTATAAATCGTACAAGCTGGCGATGATCAAGGTAGGTATGGCCAGAAAAAACGAAAACTCGGTAGCCGCCTTGCGCGACAAGCCAAACAGCAAGCCGCCAATGATGGTCGAGCCGGAACGTGAAGTGCCGGGGATTAGGGCAAAAGCCTGAGCGATACCCAGCTTGAATGCATCCAGCATGCTTAAATCATCGACGCTGTGTACGCGAATTTTGTGCTCGCGTTTTTCTGCCCAGATAATCACAAAGGCACCGATGATGAACGCTAGTGCTACCGGGATTGGCTTAAACAACAAGGCTTTAATGTATTTGCCAAACAGCAAACCCAGGCTAGCCAATGGGATAAAGGCGATCACCAGATTCAGTACAAACTTTTGCGCTTGTTTGTCGCTGGTCAGGCCGGACAGTACGCTTGCAATTTTAACGCGATATTCCCAGCAGATCGCCAGAATCGCCCCAACCTGAATCACGATGGAAAACAACTTGGCCTTGTCATCGTTAAAGTCGAGCAAATCGCCAGCTAGGATTAAATGTCCGGTGCTGGATATAGGTAAGAACTCGGTCAGTCCTTCAACCACGCCCATGATCAGGGCTTTAATTAATATTTCGATATCCATATTGTTAGACTCCGTACCAAATCGGCGTGCAGGGAAAAATCAGCATGATGTGGGTAGTTATTGTTAGAAAGGATTATGGGCAGGCAAGGCAATAAGCCATGCAAACGGAGTCGGATTATAGTCCAAACAGCCAGTATTACGTAACTTTAGGCTAGGTATGTTAGGTAAATAGTACGGACAAAATTAACCAGATAAAGCGATTTAGGATTTGGTTTGGAATAACTTCTCGAATTGGCATCCCCATGCAAAACATCGTCGTTCCGGTAGGGATTAGCGGAACCTAGAAGTCATGGATGACTGAAGGACTTCCACAGCCAGGTGACTTAGATGCCGGTAATCCCTGCCAGCATGACGTGTTTGAATAGCGGAAATTATTGATGACCAAATCCTTGGTCTGATCTCTAAAGTGCTCATTAGCAACTCGCAACCATTAGTCAAAGTTCTTGCCACCCAGGCTCTATCGTCAGCTAATTGGCGAGCTTAATTTATGTGAAATGCCTTAAGAAGTGTGGCATATCCCCTAGTTCTTGTCTTTACCAATGGGCACTAAAAACACATATTAAGCAGGGTTTAATCTTGTAATCAATGGCTTACAAATAGTTTACAAGGTTGGCATGAATTTTGGATTATTAATTAATAACTGTATTGCTAATTAGGAATATGGTTATAGATGACTGTATGCGGTTCACTACGGCGAAGAAAAGAGGAAATCAAGTCGGGTAAAAAAATATGGATGTCTATTGCCAAGCCAGCTGTGAAGCGGGTTCGGAAAGTCACGGGTCTTATTGTACACAACAAGACAGCCGGATTGCGCCCATGTGATAGGGGTGTGGCAAATGCCACATATCACAGTTTTTTGTTAACTCAACAATCCTGGGACAATATATGAGTATAAATTTTCAATTAACAGCAGTTGCGGCATTACTGGCTGTAAGCGGTGTATCACAGGCCGCTTTATCGATTAGCAGTGGGCCGGTGAGTTTCAATGGATCGGTTGCCGTAAGTGCATCTGGTATATCACAAGCCTCTGTTGGCAATAATAACAACGGTGCCAGTGTTGCCAATGTTGCATTGAGTCAATTTAATGCGGCAACCGGTGTGTTGATGGGTGTTGATCTGCAATTGGCTTCAAGCCGCCAGCAAATCATTGATGGTTATGGCTACAAAAATAATGGCCCTGGTAGAGACGCAAGCGGTAGCGGCAGCAGTACCGCCGCTATGGCTGCAATAGGCGCAGCAGCAGATTTTTCAACAGTCATTTCAATGGCCGGAGGTAGTTGTGCCTTGGGGCACGGGCCGACCGGATTTACCGATTGCAGTTGGGGACCCAATTCCTCTTCAACGGTTGCCACTAATGCGACGGCAAGTGTAGACAATTCAAACCTGAACGATTACGTGGGCAGTAGCACTGTAGACGCATCACTTTCGCTGCCTAGCTTGGAGGCTACAACCACTTTAAGCAGAACGCAAGGTCAATCCAGTGGTTCAACCACCAATTACACCGTTGAGTGGGCAGGTGACTTGCAAGCCGACTACAGCTATTTGCTGCACGCCTTGGCCTCTTTCGACGGCAGTTCGGTTTCTAATGTATTGACGTTGGATTTTGGTGCTGTCACGCAAAACAGCGCCGCGGCACTTAATTTCGGTTTGTTCAATTTGGCCAACGCCGACCGTATTGGTCTGGATTTGGATGGCGTGATCGGCAGTGGTGATACCGGCGCATTCGACACCGGCTTGATTGCATTTGCCGACTTGGCACAAAGCGGTAGCCAGTCTTTCATTGCCAACCTGTTGACTGCCAATGCCGGCGTATTTAGTGCGCAATATTTGCTCAACTTGTCTGACGCCGATTTAGGCGCCAGTAGCACACGAGGAAACTATCAACTGACTTTGAATCTGACCGGCAATGTCGTAGCGGCCGCAGCGCCAGTGCCGGTACCAGGGGCTATTTGGCTGTTCGGTAGCGCCTTGCTGGGTCTGCTGGGTGTGAATCGTCGCAAACATCTAGTTTAATCGAATCTGCACAACAGACTGCGGCAGTTGCCGCAGTCTGTTTTACGGAAAATACAGAGAGCGTAATATGAAAAATCAAGCAATCAAATTAAGTCTGGCAGTTTGCGGCTTTTGTCTGGCAACATCATCAGTGCAAGCCGAGACGATAACGCTACTCGATCAAAACTTCGATGCCGGTATGCCAAGTTCGGCGCAGACCCTGGGTGGCAGTTCGGTCAATCTAAGATCGGGCACGAATGCAGTCAATACCTATAACGCGGGCATTCCGAATCAACGTTTTAGTCTTGCTTCTGGAACCACGTTCTTCGATAACAGCGCTAGCAACCAATTCTTGGTGCTTGGCGATGCCAGCGGCCAATTGGCCGGCTCGCCTGATAACGGCACCTTCGGCTTTGCACAGCCGTTTACTCTGGCTAGCGGTACCACCGATATTACCGTCAGTTTTGATTGGGTTTTCAGCGCGTTCGTGCTGGGGGGGACTGGTGGTAGCACCGACCAGTTCAAGGTCGGCATCAGCGGAGCCAGCTTCGATATCAATTCACCGTTAACCACATCGGCCACAATTTTAGACCAATCAGTCGCTAGCGCCGGCAAAGTATACGGCCCGGACAGTGTCACCTTGGCTGTTGCCAGTCTCGGCGCAGCGGATGTCAATGGCAATTATTGGTTGAGTTTCGGCTTGTTCGAAAATACCGGCACCAATCCAACCACTAACAGCGGGGTCGGTATCGACAACATCAAAATCACCGCGAACGTTTCCGCTGTGCCATTGCCGGCTGCAGTCTGGATGTTCTTATCCGGCTTTGTGGGCATGCTGACCATGGGTCGGCGCAAGCAAAATCTTGTCTAGCGTTTCTTCGCACAGAGAACTGTCATGAGAACTATAAAAACTATAATCCTATTGTTGACGACAGTGTTTTCGTTGCCATCGGCTATGGCTGCCAATTTGCTTAGCAACGGCGGCTTTGAAAGTCCGGGAACTGTCACCACCTATCAGTTCCTGTCCAACAACGCTACCAGCGTTACCGGCTGGACAGTAATAGACGATGGGGTTGGCGAAAGACCCTATCTGATGAACAAAAACCGCCCAGGAGGCAATTATACTAACCGGGTCGTCGAAGGCATTTATGCCATGGCGATCAACCAGGGTTCCGGTATTAAAACCACTTTTCCGGTCACAGCCGGCGTGACCTATACCCTGTCATTCCAGGCGCAAAAAGGGACAACGTCCGGTTATACGCCGCTGGAAGTCTCGGTGGCGGGATTTAATGCCACGTTCACCACGATAACCGGCAGCTTCCAATTGTTGACTTATACCTTTACCGCCAGCGCCACCAATTCTGCTGCGGAACTCAGGTTTTTCAACAGCTCGCCAACGCCGGATTACAAAACCTATGATATCGATGCAGTAGTTGTTGAAGAAGGCAGCGGTCCAAGCGTGCCGGTTAATCCTTTTGTCGGCGATCCGGCTGATCCTGGCGATCCAACCTTCATTACCAGTCATTTTTCCGGTTCGCAAAACTGCGCGATGTGCCACAACGGTATTGTCGATAATCAAAATAAAGACGTGTCCATCATTACCGACTGGTCTTCTACCATGATGGCTAATGCCACCCGCGACCCCTTCTGGCGGGCCAAGGTGCGCAGTGAAATTGCCAGACACCCTGAGCTGCAAACTGTCATTAACGACAAGTGCAGTAAATGTCATGCACCCATGGCGAATACACAGGCCAAAAAAGACGGCAGCATTGCCAGCCAAACCATTTTTGATGGCGGCATTCTCGATGTAGGGCATGCCAAGCATGACGCAGCGATGGATGGTGTTAGTTGTACTTTGTGTCACCAGATTCCGGCCACGCCAGCGTTGGGTACTTTGGCGACCATGTCCGGCAATTACACTGTCAACGATACTAAAACCATCTTTGGCCCCTATGGTGATCCGGGCGATACCGCGCTGTTTACCATGCCTATGGTTATGCATACCGGTTATACGCCAACTTATGGCGCGCAGATCAAGGATTCCAAGCTATGCGCATCTTGCCATAACTTGAAAACGCCTTATGTTGACGAAAATGGCACTGTGCTGAGCACCACACCGGAAAGCGAGTTCCCTGAACAAACGCCTTACATGGAATGGGAGCAAAGCAGCTATGTCAGCCAAAAAAGCTGTCAGGGTTGCCACATGAGTCGTACCGATGGCGTGAAAATATCCACGATGGGACCGTCTGGCCCGCGCAATAATTTCGCGATTCATGATCTGGTGGGCGCCAACAAGTTGATGCTGGATATTCTGAACAACAATAAAGCTCAACTGGGCGTGTTATCGAACAACTTCCCGGAAACCATCGCCAAGACCGATAGCATGCTGAAAGGCGCGGCTACAGTAACAGTAGTCGAGCAACGTGATACTGCGGGGGCTTTGGATTTTACCCTGCAAATCAATAGTGCGACAGGGCATAAGCTACCAACTTCGTATCCATCGAGGCGGGCGATTGTGCATGTCATGGTGACTAATGCGCAGAATCAAATCGTTTGGGAGTCCGGCAAGGTAAATGCTGACGGCAGTATTGAAGGTGTGGATGCCGACGAAAACGGCGTCACTTTCGAGCCGCATTACGATCAAATTACTTCTGCGGATCAGGTGCAAGTCTACGAAGCCATTATGGGTAATAACCTAGGCGAAGTGACTTACACATTGCTGCGTGGCAAAGAGTATCTGAAAGATAATCGTATTTTGCCCACTGGTTTCAATAAGGCCAGTGCGCCAAATGATGTGCGTGTCGTAGGTGCTGCTTTGTCTGACAGTAACTTTATCGGTGGTAGCGATCAAATTAGCTACCAAATCGGCGGGTTACCGGCTGGTCACTATACGATCAAAGCCGAGTTGGTCTATCAAACGCTGTCACATGCTTTTGCAGAGGATTTGTTTGTCGACACTACAACACCGGAAGTAGTGGACTTCAAAACCATGTTTGATGCTTCCACGCAAAAATCCACAGTGATAGCCAGTGCTGAATTCGCTGATACGGTGACTGAGCCGGTCGTCGATACCGACGGCGACGGTGTGGCCGATAATCTGGACAACTGCAAGCTGGTTGCCAATGCCAATCAGAGGGATACCGATAATGACGGTTACGGCAATATTTGCGATCCGGATTTTAATCAGAACAAGATAGTTGATCCATTGGATTTAAATAGTCTTAAAGCACAATTCGGTAAGGCTTCTCCCAATCATGATTTGAATGGCAATGGCATCGTCGATCCACTGGATTTGAATATTCTTAAATCTTATTGGGGTAAGGCCCCTGGTCCGTCGGGTTTGCAGCCTTAATGCATAGCGAATGCCCGAAGTTCTCAATTCGAACTTCGGGCATTTAACCAATCTAAAACTTTAGTAACTAAAACATTAATTCAGGAGTAACAAAATGGGTAAGGCTTTCAAAAGCAATTTGGCGTTGGTTTATAGTGTCATGGCGTTGTTATTATGCAGCACACAAGCATCAGCTTCGTTAACCAATGTCGTCAAGTTTAGCCAGGGGGAAAACATTGCTGTCGTAAGTGGCGGTATGTTGACCGTCGATGTTGTGGGAGATAATTTTACTGTAGGGCCTGACGGTGCCGGCTTTTCATTGAATTGGGATCCAACTGTGTTGCAACATGTTTCGACGTCGTTTGTTAATCCACCTTGGAATATTTCTTCAGCAGACGAGGCAAACGCTTCGTCGGGACTTATCGATTCTATTTTTGTGGGTATCACAGCACTAAATACAAATGCTGGTAGTGATTTTGGAATTGCTTCCTTCACTTTTAATGTATTAGGAAATCCAGGGGATGTGACGGCATTAGCTCTAGGAAATGATTCCTTCAGTATCGGCTTTTTGAATGGCGTGACAGGGCTAAATGTAAATTACCTGGATAGTCATGTGCAAGTTGTGCCTCTACCTGCCGCAGTATGGATGTTCGGAGTCGGCTTCGTTGGCATGCTGGGCTCTATGAAGCGCCGTAAAGCAGCGTAAGTTGGATAACAAAAACCCCGGTTAAGGCCGGGGTTTTTTTTGATAAGCCTTTGTCAAAAAATTATGCCTTGCGCAACTTCTTATAGGTATTAATCAAGCCGTTGGTCGAACTGTCATGACTGGTGGTTACTTCGTCGTTTTTCAATTCCGGTAAAATGGCTTTGGCCAACACTTTGCCCAGCTCCACGCCCATTTGGTCAAACGAATTGATGTTCCAGATCACGCCTTGCACGAAAATTTTATGCTCATAAAACGCAATTAAGCTGCCCAGGGTTCTGGGGGTGAGTTTTTTGAATAGAAATGAGTTGGAGGGTTTATTGCCATCAAAAATTTTCGATGCAATCAATGCGTCGTCCAGATTGGGTTCGTGGCTCAAATCCTGCCTGACTTCTGCTTCGGTTTTACCTTTCATCAACGCCTCTGCCTGAGCAAGAAAGTTGGATATCAGGATGTCATGGTGATCAGGCAGGTCGTACTGGCTTTGCGCGGCAGCCAGAAAGTCGCTAGGGACTAATTTGGTGCCCTGGTGTATCAGTTGGAAGAATGCGTGTTGACCATTGGTGCCAGGTTGGCCCCAGATGATCGGGCCGGTGTTGTAGTCGACTTTTTCGCCGTTAATGGTGGCGCTTTTACCGTTGCTTTCCATGTCGCCTTGCTGGAAGTAATCGGCAAAATATTTCAACGATTGTGCGTAGGGCAGGATGGCATAGGTTTCAGCTTCGAAGAAATTGTTGTACCAGACGCCCAGCAAACCCATGATAACGGGTATGTTTTGCTCGAACGGCGCATGACGAAAATGCTCGTCGGCCAAGTGAGCACCCATCAGCAATTCTTCAAAATTATCCTGACCAATATAAAGTGCAATCGACATGCCGATCACCGACCACAATGAATAGCGCCCGCCTACCCAGTCCCAGAATTCGAACATGTTATTGGGATCTATGCCGAACTCTTTCACCTTTTCAACATTGGTGGATATGGCAATAAAATGTTTAGAAATAAGGGCGGGATCTTTGGCGGCATTTAAAAACCAATCGCGCGCTGAATGGGCATTGGTCATGGTTTCCTGAGTGGTAAATGTTTTCGAGGAAATCAGGAACAAGGTAGTTTCAGGGTTAAGCGGATTCAGTGTTTCGACAATGTCGGTTTGGTCGACGTTGGAAACAAAATGCGCCTTCATGCCTTCTTGGCCGTAAGGGGTTAAGGCTGTGTCGACCATTTTGGGGCCTAAATCGGAGCCACCGATACCAATATTAACAATGTCGGTGATGGGTTTGCCGGTATAGCCGGTCCAATCGCCGGAGCGGACCTGTTCGGTGAAAACGCGCATTTTGGCCAAGACTTTGTTGATTTCCGGCATGACATCTTTGTCGCGGAAAAATACCGGTTCATTGCTACGATTGCGTAAAGCCGTATGTAACACCGCCCGTTTTTCAGTGGTGTTTATGATTGATCCCGAAAACATCGCCTCGGTTTTTTTGCGGAGTTCTGCGCGGTTTGCCAGCTTGATCAGCAAGGGCATTGTTTGCTCAGTGATCAGGTTTTTTGAATAGTCAAACAATAAGTCATTAAAGGTTGTAGAGAACTTTTCAAAGCGCAAAGGGTCATTAGCAAAAGCTTCTTTCATGCAAAATTTGCCAGCAATATCTAGGTGATGCTGCTTGACAGCGTTCCATTCGGCGGAGTTGATTAGTTTGGACATATTTTTTATGAGGTTAAATCCGAAAGGGAAGTCTTGAGTGGCTCTGAGTTATGGGTAATTAAATGAGCAATACCCTTATTATAAGGACTGTCTTTGGATGATGACAAAAAATTAAGCAATATTAGGCAATGATCCGAGCAATATAAGTATTGCCTTTATTTGCCAAAGGTGATGTGCTAGAGTTAAGGTTGATTTTTTAGAGTTACGTGGTCTTTATTTACGGGTAACTTGAAATCGAATCGTGCTTAACAGCATGAATAATAATAAAATTTACAACAATGGGAAGGGTAAACATGAAAACAACTCGTCTTTTTAGAAGTGGTCTCATAGGTTTTATGGGGCTGATTTTTTCTTCCGTACTTTGGGCGCATGGCGGTGCGGCCGGTACAGATACCGACCAGTGCAAATTTGAATTAGAAAAAGATCACTGGATCCATTACACCGCTTACCAGCCTAAAGCTTATCCTGCGGAAGAGTTTTGCGGAAATCTGCCGGATATAGATACGAAAACTCAGTTGGTTTTCGATTATCAAGATCAACGTTATCGGGGCATGTCAGTTGAATTTGAAGTGACTAAAGAGCCGGAAGGCACCCGGGTTTTTTACGAAGAGCCTAAAAAACATAAATCGGGTACTGTGATTTTAGATTTGCCTAATGGTGTGCCAGAGATAGGAAAATATCTGATTCATATTACCTTGATGCAAGATAACGGTGAGCGATTGGATGCGCATATGGGCTTTAAAGCCGGCGAAGGTCAACCTACCAGCAGTGGCAGCTTGGCATTGTATGCATTGGTGTTGTTTGCTGCGCTTTATATTTTCTACCTGTCTAACGCCAACTTTAAACGCAAAGTTGATGAGATGATTTCCAAAGCGAAAGAAGTTTAAACTTTTGGGCTATATATCCTGTCTTTCTTTTGAGGCAGGGTATGAGCTTGTTTATTTTAGTGATTGGTTTGTCAGTCGGAAGCTTTTGCTCAAAACTTTTAATGTCGACTTTTTATAGAGGACTCTAATGATCAAAACAGTATCAATTGCCGCTTTGATTTGTGTGCTATCAGTTACCAGTGTTTCTGCCAAAGAATTTCAGGAACACAACAAGATGATGGATCATGGAGACGGCCATTTGATGGATATGGATGGTGGCATGGTGATGGGGCAAAACACCGATGTATTGCCGGGCGGATGTGACGAAATCGCCGCCACTAAAGAAATTACCGTTCATGCTGGGCATAAATATTCAGAGAAATTTCCCGGCACCATGTGGGCTTTTGATCAGCAGGAATATCAATTTGAGCCCTGTACCAAATTAACTGTACATTTTGTCAATGATGATGAAATTAGGCATCAATGGATGATGCATGGATTACCAAAATATTTATATCCCAAAGGAATGTTTCATCTCGAAGTGAGTGGTCCGGGGAGTGTATCTGGTACGCTGATTTTGCCGCCTGGTGACAAAACTTATCTGGTGCATTGCGATATTGCCCAGCACATGGAAAAAGGCATGAAAGCCCAGTTTAAAGTAGGCAAGGGTGGTGAAGATTTGCCTAGTATTCCGGGTATGACTGCCAGTATGTTTCCGGATGATTATAGCGGTAAACCCTATTCACCTGAAGAGTTTGCAGCGACAGAGCAAGCGGCCAGAGTTGCGGCAGATTTGGCCGCAGCGGTTAAACCCGCAGCCTCAGCCGCCGATGCTAATGCAGCAACTGGCGATTCATTTATTTCAGGCGTTGCAGTAGTGGGTTTGGCCGCCGGAGTTCTAATTGGGCCTTTGTTGGCTAAACGATTTAAAGGCATGAGTGTCGGTGAAGTCATTGCCACCGTTTTCGAATGGTTATCGCAGGCGATAGGCTTTATTGTGGACTGGATCAGGAAGTTAATCAAAATGCTGACTGGCAAAAAAGCAATTCCATTGCCTGATAAATAAAGTATGTTGATAAAAGCCCCTGAAACATTAGGTTTCAGGGGCTTTTTTATGGGAAAAAGAAATTGGCATTAGAATCGATAGGCATGTTGGGATTGTTCATCAGTGCCTTTATATCTTCAACGATTGCACCTGGCGGTTCAGAAGCGGTATTAGCTTATTTGGTCAATAATCAGCAATATGCCGTCACAAATTTGGTGTTAGTTGCAACCATAGGCAACACCTTGGGTGCGTTGACCACTTGGTGGTTAGGGATGTGGGCTGCGAAAAAATACCCAGCCGAAAACCTGTTGACAGAAAAGCAGCGTAAATCCTTGCATACTCTGCGTCATTGGGGCAGTTGGGCGTTGTTGTTCTCCTGGTTGCCGGTGGTGGGTGATGGATTATGTTTTGCAGGCGGTTGGTTAAAATTGTCGCTAATATCTTCGCTGCTGGCTATTTTTATTGGCAAAGCATTGCGTTATATTGCAGTGGCTTATGCGTTTATATAATTTAAGTAACTCAAAAAATGACGATGTTTGCTCTCCCTCATTTTCCAGCTGTCGATAGTGTCGCCGAGCATAAGCAACGCGATTATTTTATCGCTGCGTTTACCTTTGTCACTACTACCATTTGTTTAACTACAGATGGCTTTGCGCCCCAGTTCATGCAATATGTGTTGGCATTTTTTGGCTGGCTGTTTTTAATCGCTTTTTTACGTGGCGAATGTAAATACGTTCGCACCCAAGTGGCCGTAGCCATCCTGTTTGCCGTAGTGGGTGAATATTTTGCCTCCATTTACATGAAGGGTTATGTCTATCGTTTCGAAAATGTACCCGTGTATGTGCCGGCTGGGCATGGTCTGGTTTATCTGACGGCCGTCGCTCTAGGCCGATCCGGGCTATTTATTCAGTATGCTCGGCGGATTGCTATATTTGTGGTCAGTATTTGTGGGCTATGGGCGTTTTGGGGCATCAGCGGCTGGTCGCAGCGTCAGGATGTTATCGGCGCCATCTTGTTCGGTGTGTTCTTGCTGTATTTGCTTAAAGGCCGCTCCCCCATGGTTTATCTGGGTGCATTTTTCATTACCTCCTGGTTAGAGATCGTTGGGACCAGTGCGGGCACTTGGGAATGGGCTGTTATCGATCCCGCTTCAAAATTGCCGCAAGGTAACCCTCCTAGCGGTGTAGCAGCCTGGTATTGCCTGGTCGATGCAGTTGCTATTGCAGGTGCCGGGCCCTTGTTGGATCTATTGAGCAGGACGGCTAAATATTTTCGTAATCAGCAAGCCATGATCGGCAAATAGCTGTCCATTTACCCTCGGAATCTGCAAAATCTCGCGGCACCCTATTTTGCAGGTAAAATAAACGCTTTGTTTTTGCATAAGCTCACCTGACATCATCATGGAAAAAACCTATTCTCCGCACGCTATCGAACAACGCTGGTACCAACTTTGGGAGCAGAGTGGTTATTTTGCCGCTCAGCAAGAGGGTGAATCCTATTGCATTATGATTCCGCCTCCCAACGTTACCGGTAGCCTGCATATGGGGCATGCGTTTCAGGATACCATTATGGATGCCTTGACCCGATATCACCGAATGAAAGGCTATAACACCTTGTGGCAACCGGGAACGGATCATGCCGGGATCGCTACACAGATGGTGGTGGAGCGATTGATTAATGCCGAAGGTAAAACGCGGCATGATTATGGGCGAGCGCCGTTCATCGAAAAAATCTGGGAATGGAAAGAACAATCGGGCGGCACTATCACTCGTCAGTTGCGACGCATGGGCTCGTCACTGGATTGGGAAAAAGAACGCTTCACCATGGACGATGGCATGTCGGACGCGGTGCAGGAAGTGTTTATCAAACTGTATGAAGAAGGTTTGATTTATCGCGGCAAACGTCTGGTGAATTGGGACCCTGTTTTACATACCGCCGTGTCCGATCTGGAAGTATTATCGGAAGAAGAAAACGGCTCCATGTGGTATATGCGCTATCCATTAACCAACGGCTCCGGCCATATGTTGGTGGCAACTACCCGCCCGGAAACCCTGTTGGGCGACGCAGCGGTAGCGATTCACCCCGAAGACGAACGCTACAAGCATTTATTAGGCGAGTTTGTCGAACTGCCGTTAACCGGTCGCCGCATCCCGATTATTGCCGACGAATATGTCGACCCTGAATTCGGTACCGGCTGCGTTAAAATTACCCCAGCTCACGATTTCAACGACTATGAGGTCTGGTCCCGCCATAAACAAATGTCTGCCATCGCCGATTCCCCGCACGGCGGTCTGATTAATATTTTTACCGTTGATGCTGCGGTGCGGGACAACGACGACGGCTTTAGCTTGATTCCGCAAGCCTATGTCGGCCTGGATAGGTTTGTTGCACGCAAACAAATCGTCGCCGATTTAGACGCTCAAGGTCTGTTGGAAAAAATCGCCGATCATAAATTAATGGTACCGCGTGGCGACCGTACCGGCGCTGTGATCGAGCCGTTTTTGACCAATCAGTGGTACGTAAAAATCGCGCCGTTGGCGAAGCCGGCCATCGAAGCCGTGGAAAGCGGTGCGATTAAATTTGTGCCGGACAACTGGAAAAACACTTATTTTGAATGGATGCGCAACATCCAGGATTGGTGTATTTCCCGCCAAATATGGTGGGGTCACCGCATCCCTGCCTGGTACGACGATCAAGGCAATATTTATGTAGCCCATTCCGAAGCGGAAATTCGCCAGAAACACGGTTTAGCTGCCGATTACCCGTTGTATCAGGATGAAGATGTACTGGATACCTGGTTTTCATCGGCATTGTGGCCATTCTCTACTTTAGGTTGGCCGGAAAAAACGCCAGAACTAGCGATGCATTATCCGACCAGCGTACTGGTGACTGGCTTTGACATCATTTTCTTCTGGGTGGCCCGCATGATCATGATGGGGCTGAAATTTCAGGGCGAAGTGCCGTTTAAAGAAGTCTATATTCATGGCTTGGTGCGTGATGCCGAAGGCCAGAAAATGTCCAAGTCCAAAGGCAACGTGCTGGATCCGATCGACATTATCGACGGTATCGACCTGGAAGCCTTGGTGGAAAAACGTGTGGCCGGCATGATGCAACCGCATTTGGCCAAAAAAATCGAGCAAGCCACCCGCAAGCAATTTCCGGATGGCATCGCCTCGTTCGGAACCGATGCCTTGCGCTTTACCTTTGCCTCACTGGCTTCAACCGGACGCGATATTCGTTTTGATTTGCAACGTACCGAGGGTTATCGCAATTTCTGCAACAAGCTGTGGAACGCGGCGCGTTATGTGCTGATGAACACCGAGGATCAGGATAACGGTATCGATTGCGCCGAGTGCCAATACAGTCAGGCAGATTTATGGATTTTGTCACGCCTGCATGAAGTGATTGCCAGCACTAGCGATGCCATCGAACATTATCGTTTTGACTTGGCCGCTCAGGCTATTTATGAGTTTACCTGGAATGAATACTGCGATTGGTATTTGGAACTGGCGAAGATTTCTCTGCAAAGTGATGACTTGCTATTGCAACGGGGTACCCGGCAGACTCTGCTGAAGGTGTTGGAAAATATTTTGCGGCTGGCGCATCCCATCATGCCGTTTATTACCGAAGAAATTTGGCAGCGTGTTGCACCTTTAGCGGGTATTACAGCGGCCACGATTATGTTGCAACCTTATCCGGTTGCAGATGAGGCGCAAATCAATTCAGCCGCCGCTAGCGAAATCAGTTGGGTCATGGAATTCATCCTGGGCATCCGCCGTATTCGCGGTGAAATGAATATTGCTCCCGGTAAGCCTCTGGCGGTATTG
Organism: Methylomonas lenta; assembly: GCF_001644015.1. GTDB lineage: Bacteria > Pseudomonadota > Gammaproteobacteria > Methylococcales > Methylomonadaceae > Methylomonas > Methylomonas lenta. The sequence continues at coordinate 3,713 of NZ_LUUI01000146.1, read as the reverse complement.
TTGCAAAATGGCACACCCATCGACCGGCAATACTTGAGCAGCGCAGAAAGTTATCTGTTAAAACTTGGCCGTCTGGAAAGCATTACCTGGTTGAATGAGCATGACAACGCGCCTGAGTCGGCCATTGCATTGGTGGGGGCGCTAAAAATTCTGATACCAATGGCGGGCTTGATTGATAAGGAAGCTGAATTGGCCCGGCTGGAAAAAGAAATTCAACGCATCGAAAAAGAACTGCCGCGTATCGAAGGCAAATTGGGCAATGCAGCGTTTGTCGATAAAGCACCGGCTGAGGTTATTGACAAAGAGCGGGAAAAATTAGCCGGTTTGCAATCGTCGTTGAAAAATCTCAACGAGCAATATGCCAAAATCAAAGCGTTATAGCAGGCTGAACCTAATGAGCCGATTACCCCGTTATTGAACCTAATAACGGGGGTGACGCTTGGTTTATGCCGCTATCGGCTATGGACAAAATCCTTAATTCATCTATAGTTGCAGCATAACTAAAAGAATCTACCTCACATACCCTTTGGGGCATAAATGGCAACAGCACCCTCCAACATCCATTTCAGCGGTTTGGCTAAATGCCTTATTCAACAAGGTATTCTGACAGAAGAATCGGCTGCAACCGCTGTGCAGGAGGCGCAAAAAAACAAACAGCCATTTGTGACTTATCTGGTCAGCAACAAACAAGTCGATAGTCGCACCGTTGCAATGCTGGCATCGACCGAGTTTGGGGTGCCATTGCTGGATTTGAATGCCGTTGATCTCAGTGTTATCCCGATCAAACTGGTTAGTGAAAAGTTGATTCGCCAACATCATGCACTGCCTTTATTTAAACGTGGCAACCGTTTATTTATCGCCACTGCCGATCCGACAAATTTTCAAGCGCTGGATGAGATTAAATTTCACACCCGGCTGAATACCGAAAACATTCTGGTAGAAGAAGATAAGCTGATCAAAGTCATCGAGTCGGCATTGGAGGCTGTCGATACTACGATGGGCAATTTGTTGGATGCCGATCTGGATAATATTGATATCTCAGGGGGCGAGGAAAGACCGATTGAAGAAAGCACCTCGGATATCGACGACGCACCTATCGTGCGTTTTGTGAACAAGATTTTGCTGGATTCTATTAAAAAAGGTGTGTCAGATATTCATCTGGAGCCGTTTGAAAAAAAATTCCGCATTCGTTTTCGTGCGGATGGCATTTTGTCGGAAATCGCCAGTCCGCCTGTCAATATTTCTCATCGCATTATTTCCCGTATCAAGGTCATGTCTAAAATGGACATCGCCGAGCGCCGTGTGCCACAGGATGGACGTATCAAAATGCAGTTATCCAAAAATCGTGCAATTGATTTTCGGGTAAACACCTGTCCGACCCTGTTTGGCGAAAAGGTGGTGATGCGGATACTTGATCCCACCAGTGCGCAGTTAGGCATTGAAAAGCTGGGCTTTGAACCCGTGCAGCAGCAACAGTTTTTAGCGGCTATCAACCGGCCTTATGGCATGGTGTTGGTAACAGGACCGACCGGTAGCGGTAAAACCGTATCGCTTTACACAGGCCTTAATCTGTTAAATAGCATAGAGCGTAATATATCGACAGCTGAAGATCCGGTGGAGATTACGGTTGAAGGTATCAATCAGGTCAATGTCAATCCAAAAGCGGGCTTGACCTTTGCGGAGGCTTTACGGGCTTTCTTACGGCAAGATCCTGATGTCATCATGGTAGGTGAGATTCGGGATTTGGAAACCGCCAGCATTGCTGTTAAAGCCGCCCAAACCGGTCACTTGGTATTATCTACTTTGCATACCAATGATGCGCCGCAAACCATCAACCGCTTGATGCAGATGGGAATTGAGCCGTTTAATATCGTCTCTGCGGTGAATTTAATTATGGCCCAGCGTTTGGCGCGTCGTTTATGCGAGCACTGCAAAAAAGAGGCGGATTTGCCGGATAACGTGCTGTTATCGGCTGGTTTCAAACAAGAAGACCTAGGCACATTCAAGCTATTCGAAGCCGTGGGATGTGAACATTGCACCAATGGCTACAAAGGGCGAGTAGGTATTTATCAGGTATTGCCTATCAGTGAAAAAATGCGTGCGCTGATTTTAAGTGGTGGCAATGCTATGCAGATGTCCGAATTAGCGAAAGCAGAGGGCATCAACGACCTTAGGGCTTCCGGACTACTAAAAGCCCGCCAGGGCATTACCTCCCTGGAAGAAATAGATCGCGTCACCAAGGAGTAAAACATGGCCAAGCCAACAGAACAAATCGACTTTGTTTGGGAAGGTGTAGACAAACAAGGTAAAAAAACCGGCGGACAGAATAGTTATAAAAGTGAAACTATTGCTCGTACTGAATTGAGGAAAATGGGTGTCAGAGTCATCAAAATCAAGCCCAAGCCCAAGCCACTTTTTGGAAAAAAAGCCCAGAAAATTACCTCAGGCGAAATTGCAATCTTTGCTCGCCAATTAGCTACTATGCTGGAGGCTGGCGTACCTTTGGTGCAGTCGTTCGATATTATCGGCAAAGGGCACGATAACCCCAGTATGTCGGAAATGTTACTGTCTATAAAAGCCGATATCGAGGGCGGCGATACGATGGCTCAGGCATTGGGCAAGAAAAGTCTTTATTTTGATGAGTTATTCTGCAACTTGGTCAACGCCGGCGAACAAGCCGGGGTATTGGAAGGCTTACTGGACAAAATCGCAACCTACAAGGAAAAGACAGAATCTATCCGGAAAAAAGTAAAAAAAGCCCTAACCTATCCGATTGCGGTCTTAGTAGTAGCTTTTATCGTAACTGCCATTTTGTTGATTTTTGTGGTGCCGGTGTTTGAAGACTTGTTTAAAGGCTTTGGCGCCGATTTACCAGCCTTCACTCAATTTGTGATCGGCTTGTCCGAGTGGGTGCAAGAATGGTGGTGGGCCGTAGTAGGTGTGCTGGCTATCATGGGTTACACCTTCAGTTATTTCAAAAAACGCTCGCGTGCTTTTAATCACTTCTTAGACCGAACTTTATTGAAAATCCCTGTAGTGGGCATGATTTTGGAAAAGTCCGCCATAGCCCGGTTTGCTCGAACCTTGTCTACCATGTCGGCAGCTGGTGTGCCATTAGTGGAGGCCTTGGTTTCAGTAGCGGGTTCTTGCGGTAATATTTTGTTTTACGATGGTGTGATGAAAATGCGCGACGATGTCGCTACCGGGCAGCAATTGCAATTTTCCATGATACAGACGGGTTTGTTTCCCAATATGGTAGTGCAGATGGTAGCTATTGGCGAAGAATCCGGTTCTATAGATAAGATGCTGGATAAAGTGGCTGACTTTTACGAAGAAGAAGTCGATAACTTGGTGGACAATCTGAGCAGTTTAATGGAGCCAATTATCATGGCTGTATTGGGTGTATTGGTCGGTGGTTTGATTGTGGCCATGTATCTGCCGATTTTCAAATTGGGCGCTGCCGTCGGTTAAACCTAAGAAAATCTTATTTTTGTTTCATTAAAGAGCTTTATTATATAAAATCAATGGCTTGCAACTTACTTTAAGAAGCGGATTTTTATTTTTTGTTTCAATAGATAATGCCCAAAGAAGAAACCCTTTGGGTATTTTTTTGTTTCAAAGATTGACGCATAGATAAGCCACGTAGATACTCATACAAGGGTACGCATCGCGTACCAATTTTAAATTTCTAAGCTGCCTGTGCGGCAGCGGAC
>NZ_LUUI01000145.1 GCF_001644015.1 Methylomonas lenta | reverse complement strand
ATAAATTCGCACCCACAGCTGACCAACTTGTTTTATGCGCATTCCTAACCTAACGTTCTCACAAAAGTCCCTCTAAGTCATTGGTTTCAGTTGCAAATAATGTCGGTTTGAGCGCCCGTCAGTTGTAGCTCATGCTGCTCGAAAAATGCGCTGATTCCTGGTTTTTGTATTTTCGATTGCAAGCTGAAATACCTATGGAACTTTAGTGTCGTTTGTTTAAAACGCACCCTATGACGAGGGAATCCACTTTACTTTGAATTCCAAAATTGCCAGCTTGCATGAGTAGTGATGAATAGCTAATTATTTGTTTTTATTAGATTCCATTGTTTTAGGATTCCTGATTTACAAGTATAAAACACGCTATGGATAACTTATTTGGTTCTATATTCGTCCGCATCAATACGATGTTTTTTAAGTTTTTGATGGATTGCGCGAGGGGTAATCCCCATTTCTCTTGCAACGGCGCTCACATTTCCAGAACATCTTGCCAAAGCGTCATGTAGCAGTTTTATTTCGACATTACGGGAAACTTTTTCCTTGGTCGACTGGATAAGGCTGTGATGAGTTTGGTCTACTTCTGAATCAGAAACTTCGATAGATATGTTCTCAATCACTTCCGTTTTAGCAAACAGAAAGGCGTTCTCCAAGACGTTTTCCAATTCCCGAATATTTCCCGGCCAATCGTAATGCATCATTTTTAGCCACGCCTGTTCGCCAAGACTTTTGGGTGGTTTTTGGTATTTGACCGACAATTTTTTTAAGAAATGATCAACTAACGCGACAATATCGTCACGCCGTTCCCGTAACGGCGGGATATTTATAGTAACGATATTTAGCCGATAAAAAAGGTCTTTGCGGAATTCGCCTGCCGACACTAGGTCTTTGAGTTTGCGATTGGACGCTACGATAATACGGATATCGGTTTTAATGAGTTGTCTGCCGCCAACTCGTTCAAATTCACCTTCTTGGAGTACCCGCAGCAATTTAGCCTGACTAGTTAGGCTTAGGCCGTCAATTTCATCCAAAAACAGCGTTCCGCTGCAAGCTCTTTCGAAAAAGCCCTTGTGAACATTGTAAGCGCCGGTAAATGCTCCCTTTTCATGGCCGAACAAAGCACTTTCTATCAGAGATTCGGCGATTGCCGCGCAGTTTACGGCGATAAATTTTTCCGGGTTTCGTCCGCTAGTAGCATGAATGGCGCGTGCGATGAGCTCCTTTCCCACCCCGGTTTCGCCACCTAACAACATATTAGCCATGGTTGGAGCGACGATCTCGATCGCATCCGTGACATCGCGTATCGCTTTTGAATCCCCGATGACCAGAGTTTGCGGCTTTTGCACGCTCGCCGTTTCAGTATCCCCACACCCGCACCAGTAGCGGTCTGTTTTGTCAGTAACCTGGACTATCGCATCGGTATCATTCAATTTGGAGATGAGCTCACCATCCTGGAAGAAATATTCATCCCCACGTCTAGGTTGATGGTCTTCCCGGTTTAGATAAATTGCAACGTCGCAGACCGAATCCCCTACCGCGATGCGCTTTCGTAATTCGACTTGGGCGTATCCGAAGTTTCGGGCTGCGATGCCGCCAAAAACCGACGAGGTCATCTGACACAGCTCAGGTGTTTCTTTTACCTGCGCTCCAAAAGGACAGCGAGTGTTTTCAACCCGAATATCAGCTTCACCGCTCGATGCCCTGCTGAATTCTCCGCCAATCTGGTTCTTAATTTCGATGATTACATCCGTATACTGATCACGCGTCAAAGCATCTTGAAACTCCAATTGCTTTCTGACGGTTTCTTCAAAACAACTGCACGCAGACAAGCCTAGATATTGAACTGAGTTATCTTGGTGCGAGAATTGCTCGTTATGCTTTTTCCACAGATTAACGCTGTGGATTACAAAAGCCTGGAGAAAAGAAACGGGCGTCAAACGGGACAGTAGTCGATTATTCATCTTTACTTAGACACGTTATGCCGGTGATTTGTTCATTGCAAAATTTACAGCGGATACTAATGACGGCAACAGCTACAACTCGGTCCGTGACGATGGGCATTATTGCTATGCTGAGCTTGTAGCGCGTGAATTGCCTGTTCGCGGCCTGCGGCCATAACGCCATGCGTTGCCGGGGCAGTCAGTATAAGCTTGGAACAAGCTCCTCCGCATTTAGTGCAGCATGGTTGAGGATCACTAATGCGATGTTTAGCTTCGAACCTGTATTGGCATTGCCGGCATTGATAATCGTATGTTGGCATTGTTTTGTATTATTTGGTTAAGCTGTTACGGGATGAGAGCGCCTCATAATCGATGCAGCGCTCTCAAAATTCAGATTTACCGCTTGGTTGTTATTTCCATCGATCGGGTTGTTTGTTGGTCACGCCGAATGCTGACGAAACAACATCGGTACGTAGCCGTTTTTCGGGATCGAGGGTCGGCGCTCTCAAACGCCTTGTTTCAACTTCCCAAACCCAGCCGCTTATGATAATGTCCTTCGGAATCAGGGGATGGTTTCTGAAGGTTTCGATGGTTTTCATGCAAGTAACGTCAACATCATCCATCATGCCTATCCACTTGGCGAAAGAACCTTTATTCAGTTTCAACTCGGGCAAAGTAGGGTCTAAGGTTAGGTTATCGGTGTCGACGCCGCGTTCTTTCAGTACGCTTTCCAAGTCGTTGGCATTTGCAGATAACATGCCGCACTGAGTGTGCTGGACGATAACAATCTCCTTGGTGCCGAAAAAGTGACAAGTCAACATGGCGGAACGGATGGCATCGTCTGTTACGATGCCGCCGGCATTGCGGAAACAATGCGCATCTCCTCCCCCGACCGGTGTATCGACCCGAATACCGAGTGCTTCGTCTATCGGTAAACGTTCATCCATGCAGGCCAGTACCCACAAACTGGCATCGTTATGCCCTTCGGCCCCATAGCGACGGCGCGTCGCCCATAAATCATAATCGTTGATCCGCTGTTCGAGCTGGTTTTTTAATGTAGTCATGATTTTCTCCATCCTTAATAAATACTTAAGCAAAGGCCTAAGGTGATTGAGTGGCGCCACTACATATAAAGCAACTAACGCGCCATAATATTAATATATATAAATCAATGCCTTATGATTTCTTTTACTGCTTGTGCTGATACCTTAAAACTGTAAGATAGTAGCCTAATAACCTATATTACGATTTAAATTCAACAACATACAATGTAACCAAGAAAAACTTCTCATAGCGAAGTCTTTGTTCCCATATAAGATTTATGGGCGGCAAGCGTTTGAAACATGGGTAGTCACTCACTCTGTTATTGAACGTCAGTGTAAAATTACTCTGTTAGTCTTAGAGTTAACCCAACTTCGTCATCCAAGCCCCTCTAAGTCATTGATATTAAGTTTTTTTGGTGATATTTCGTTAAAAAAATTCTTTAAAATCAATGGCTCTTTTTTGCGCTCAATGTAGTGCCATTCTATTGGTAATGAAATGGGAACAGTTGTAGCAGATACTGAACACTGCTTATTGCAGCTTATCCTAAGTGCCGGACAGTTAAATCGATAAGCTAGTACAATCAGACATGCCTATTTCAAAATCAAGCCCATCAAATCCCAATCAGCGTTTCTTTTCACTTAAGGCACTGTGGCCATTTGTACGCCCCTATCGCAGGAAAATAGTGCTGGCTTTTTTCCTGCTATGCCTGGGTTCGGGGACTATCCTGCTGGTGCCGTTAGCCTTTCGCGACCTGCTCGATTATGGGTTTGGGGAAACACAAGACACAAGGGATGGATTTTTAGGTAGCTTAAGTTTGAACCAGCATTTCCTGGCATTATTCGGCTTGGCAAGTATTTGGGCTTTGGCCATAGCGGCCAGGTTTTACACGGTGTCCTGGGTGGGCGAGCGGGTAACGGCGGATTTGCGCACGGCTGTGTATAGCCGCGTACTGGCACAGTCCCCTGAATTTTTCGAGACTTTACAAACGGGTGAAGTGCTGTCGCGCTTGACCGGCGACACGACACTGATTCAGACTGTGATCGGCAGTTCCATCTCCATGGGCTTGCGCAGCCTGTTTCAGTTTATCGGCGGAATGGTGATGCTGGCCGTGACCAGTTTTTATCTATTCTCGCTGAACTTAGGCCTGATGGCATTACTCGTTATCCCCATTTTGGCTATCGGTCGACAGGTGAAAAAACTCTCGCGAGAATCACAGGACAAAATTGCCGACGCATCCGCACTGGCTGGCGAGATCCTCAACGCGGTGCCAACAGTTCAGGCTAATACACAGGAACAACAAGAAGCCAAACGCTTTGCCGACAGGGCGGAAATCAGTTTTATAACCGCTATCCGACGTAGCCGTTTTCGAGCGGCGTTGACGGCGCTGATTATCATGGCAGTAATGGGCACCATTGTTTTCGTACTGTGGATAGGCACCAATCAGGTGCGGGCAGGCAGCATGACGGGCGGACAACTGGCGTCTTTTGTGCTGTATGCCATGCTGGTGGCGGGCGGTGTCAGCACGATGGCGGAAGTGTGGGGCGATGTCATGCGCGCGGCAGGCGCATCCGAGCGCTTGCTGGAATTACTGCATGCCAAACCCGCCATTATCGAAACCGAAATACCGCAACGATTGCCGCAATCCGATAAAGCCGAGATTCAATTCGATCAGGTCAGCTTTCGTTATCCATCGAGATTGCAAACTGCTGCATTGGACGACGTTAGCTTCACTATTACAGCAGGCGAAATCGTGGCGCTGGTCGGTCCATCCGGTGCCGGCAAGACGACCTTGTTTCAGTTGCTATTGCGTTTCTACGATACAACTCATGGCAGCATACACTTCAACGGCCAAGATATTCGGCAACTGGCATTACATGAATTGCGTAACAAGATAGCCGTTGTGCCGCAAGATCCGGTGATCTTTTCCGCGAACGCTCTGGAAAACATTCGTTACGGCCGCCCCACCGCCAGCGATGAAGAAGTCATGGCCGCCGCCAAATCGGCGCAAGTGGAAGAATTTATTCATCGCCTGCCGGAGGGCTATCAGACCTTCCTGGGGGAGCGCGGCACCCGCTTGTCCGGTGGGCAGCGACAGCGGATAGCCATTGCACGGGCGATTCTGAAAAATGCGCACCTGTTACTGCTGGACGAAGCCACCAGTGCCCTGGACGCAGAATCCGAAATCCTGGTGCAAGAGGGTTTGCATGCAGCCATGCAGGGTCGGACCACCCTCATCATTGCTCACCGCCTGGCCACCGTGAAGAAGGTCAACCGTGTCATCGTGTTTAACCACGGTCGTATCGTCGAAACCGGTTCGCCAGACGATTTGCGTAAACAGAATGGTTTGTATGCCAGGCTTGCCAGTTTACAATTTGATGCCTGATCAGCTGTGGGTGTGTTTGATTGCTACTTAAGCGATTGCCATGTGGGCTTAAATTTCAGACCTTAGAGATTCTATTGAAATCTGGCCTGATTTATAATCACTCATCTTCAGTGCGGCCTTCAATGCTGACCACTTCGCCATCCTCAGATTCAACCGAAATCATGATGGGTCTACAGCAGACGCTACAGTCTTCAATATACTCCTGCTGGCTAATCGAATAATCAACCAAAACTTCGATATCTTCCCCACAGTACGGACACTGAATAGTTGAGCTGGGTAGGTTCATCACGACGTTAATCCTTATCATTGAAAAGCATGCAAATCAACCCTTTCCATTCATAATCATAGCGCCGTATTCTTCTGGAGTAATAGTGCCGCCAAGCTTTTCAGTAAGGCCTCGGTCGCAGCTAGGCAAAACATCTTGCAGGGCATCAATGCGCTTCCATTGGGTTGCGGGCGTCTCCATTTCTGCTTGCGGCACATATTTCGAAGATTCGATGCGCTGCATACGGTGAACATAACGGGGGCAGTTGATAAATATTTCACTTATTTTTACCCTCACAATCATCTCGGCGCCTGGATATTCAGATAACAGCGGGTCGTCAGACTGAATAACGGCATCGCCCTGCACACGGACACGATGTGGGGTTTCAAAATCGATGAATAACATGCCGATCTTGGTGTTGGCCAGGATATTACCCATGGATAGAAACATGCCATTTCCATCATAGCTAGGGAAACATAAAGTCTGTGGGTCTATGACGCGAACGATACCTGGGTTTCCGCCTTTATAAGAACAGGTGGGATATCCGCGATGGTCTATGGTGGTAAGGAAGAAAAAATCCCTGCTTTCAATGAAAGGCTGGTGTTGCTCGTTAATTTGGTTTTCTATAATAATTTGTTCGAGTTTATCAGCAAGTTTGCGAGTGTCATTTTGATCCTGCAACTGCCTATGCTGTTCACTATAAAAATGGCTCATTGGTTAATTCTCTCTATATGTTTATGGGATGGTAACAGGCCTTAAATAAGTCCTGCCGCCTTCATGGCTTACAAATGGCATATCAGAACAGCCCAGCTGGTAACGCAATAGGGGGAGTGCCCTTGGCTGGCATCATGCTGATACCTGGTTCCGAGATATCATTATCTATATGTTCGCAGATAATTATGCCATTAAAGAACGTTTTGCTTGAATGGCAAATAATCTGAGGCACCTGATTTGTAGCGGTTTACATGGATACGCTCACGATTGACAAAGTCGGCAATTGCCTGAGAAAACCTAGCATCCTTTATCCAATGAGCTGAATAAACAGATACCGGTTCAAAGCCTCTGGCAATTTTATGTTCACCTTGCGCACCCGAGTCGAAGCGTCGTAAGCCTTGTTCGATGCAGTATTCGATGCCCTGGTAATAACAGGTTTCGAAATGCAGTGCGTCATAGTTTTCTGCGCAACCCCAGTAGCGTCCGTAAAGTGTATCTGCGCCGACAAAAAATAAAGATGCTGCGACTGGTGTTTGCTGCTTAATCGCCAGAATCAACTGTAATGCTTCCGGCATTGTCTCAGCCAGCCGGCGAAAAAAGGCTAGATTCAGATAAGGTTGACCGTTACGCTTCAGATAGGTCAAAGCGTAAAATCGATAAAACGTTTGCCAGTGCGTGTCATTGATAGCTTTACCCTCTAGTCGTTGTAAGTGAATGCCTTGCTCGCTGACTTTTCGACGCTCGCGTTTGATCATTTTTCGCTTGCTGGCAGTGAGGGTTTGTAAAAAGTCATCCAGCGTTCGATAGCCTCGATTGAACCATTGAAACTGCACATCTTCGCGAATAATTAAGCCCTTAGATTGCAGCGTGTCTTGTAATAACGTATCGGGAAACAGGCAATGCCATGAGGACGCCGATTGATGGTCAGCATTTTGCTGGATGAATTTCAGTAACAGGTCAATAATCTGCAGCGGCTCGACATCTGGCTGGATGGCTAAGCGCACACCCTGGCAAGGCGTATACGGGATAGAGGTAACGTATTTGGGATAATAGGCTAATCCGTGTGACTGATAAGCTTGCGCCCAAGTTTGATCGAATACATATTCACCCCGGGAATGTGATTTCAGATACATGGGCATTATTGCTAATAACTGATTGTCATCCAGTATCAGGATATGCTGAGGTTGCCAGCCGGTTTGCTCAGATACAGAACCACTGTGCTCTAACGCTGATAAAAATTCGTGGCGCAAAAAGGGGTAATCAACACCGGTCAGCGCATTCCACTGGTTTTGATCAATCTCGGCTAAACGGGTAATAATTTTTACGTCCAAGGCTCATACCTGACTATGTCGTGATTCACAACAAGATACTGGTTACTATGATGTCTGACAAACCGTTTTCACTATCTTGCGAAAATAAAAACCAGCCTATCCTGAAAACTATACGATACCTGATCGCGCCATCAATCCAGGGTTTTTCTAAACGTTTTTAATCCTAGGGCTAGAACGGTCAGCATAAAAACCATGATGGGCCAAATATATTCCCAAAGTAACGACAAGTCGTTGCCTTTCAGGAGTATACCTCGTACCAAGATCAGGAAATGTGTCAAAGGCAGTATGCTACCGACAGCCTGATGGCTGCGCTCTGTGTCAGTACATCGAGACCCAAACATGTGTCGCTGCCACTATCTGGGGTTAACAATCCACCTACTGAACTGAATATTTAACAACTGCTTATTTGTCATCTAATTGGTTTCTTGATAGCCTTTTATGAGCTGTCCCGATAGTTAGCCGGCACTTGATGGTCTCGATTGTAACCGTGACCGTAAGCATTGGTCGATAGTTGCCTGTATCCATTCAGGAGAAACAGCAGCATCAAACAAAAATCCTTGTGCGGATGGAGATTGTCGCTGTTGTCGGCAGGTGAAGTTAGCTGTTGAACGTGATAGGGTGTCAGCGTTTTACAGGACATAAGCACTGGTGCAATCTTATTGGTAATGAGCTATGAATATCCCAAACTTTTACCTTGAACCGGCCTGCAATGAGGTTGATTTCGAAGATCTGCATTATGTGAGAAATCTGGTGTTCGTTGAAGAGCAGCAAATACCAGTGGAATTGGAGTTCGACGAACTCGACCGACAATGCCATCATTTTATCGTGCGCGATGACCAATTCCGACCCATTGGTACTGGACGGATTTCACCGGAAGGCAGAATAGGGCGCATGGCGGTATTACTGGAATGGCGAGGGCAACATGTTGGCGAGTCATTACTGCGGGCTTTGCTTGAAAAGGCGCGTAAACTGGGGCTAACAAATGTCACTGCAAATGTACAACTCACTGCCTTGGGTTTCTACGAAAAATTTGGATTCACTCAAGCAGGCAAGGTATTTACCGAAGCCGGTATTCTTCATCAGGCTATGCAACTTGCCTGTCAACCGCTCGAGAAACCAATACGACCAGCTCCGAAACCTCTTCAAGCTTCAATTCCGTCCATGCGGCTAGAAAGCGTTGAATCTATCTTGGCTGCTACTCTTCAACTGATTAGCCAGTCTCGTCGGCAACTTTGCCTATACAGTCGTGACCTGGAATTGTCAATTTATGGGCAAAATGAAATTGTTCAGGCGCTAAAACAATTTGTGCTGCGAGATTTCAAGGCTAGTATCCAGATCATCATTCAGGATCCAGCGAGTCTTCGAGGTCAGGCGCATCCGGTTTTAGAGTTGGCGCAAAGAGTGTCATCCAATTTTATTATCCGCACTCCGGTGGAAACTGTAGATCTTCAGTATCTTTCGGCATTTGTGATCAATGACTGCGATGGCTATTTATTCCGTCTGCTTGGCAATCGCTACGTCGGGCATTGGAGCCCAAGTTTGCCTGCACAAAATCGCCAGTTGCGCGAAGAATTTGAGCGTGTTTGGCAGCGCTCACGGGTTTGTACGGAATTTCGGCTGTTGGGTTTGTAAATGCAGCCTGTTAGTGAGAAACCTGGCTGTTTTTTCTGCAAAACAGCATCTATTTATTGCCAAACCTTAGATTGAAACTATTAGCTACAGCAATTTTTTTGACTGGAAAATTCAGTGCTAATCAGTGGCAAATAGTGAAAGCTGTTTTCCGCGTTTCTGGTTAAATCTGAATAACAGTATGACGGCCAATGCAGCGCCCAAACTATCGGCCAGCCAATCGAACACGCTGGCAGTGCGGCCAGCAACAAACGATTGATGCCATTCATCCGATAGCCCGTACAAGCTACAAAATAACAAGCAGACCAACGCCAGATGCAAGTTTTTAACATGGGTATGACGCAAGGCGCGCCAGCTAAAAAGCGCCATAACAAAATAGGCGCCAAAATGCAGTATCTTGTCCTGAAAATCAAAAACTGCCGGCATGGGCAGTCTTTCCTGGTCTGACAGCCAAAAAATCAAACTGCAATAGGCCAGCAAGGCTAACCCGTCTAGGATTTTACGCATGAATAATTGTAATTTTTGTAAGTATGTGAAAAAAGGATTATTCCCTAACAGGCCGCTTTTCGAGTTTACGTTGCAGGGTGCGTCTGTGCATGTTTAAGGCGCGGGCAGCAGCGGATATATTGCCTTCATGTTGCATCAAAACTTTTTGCAAATGTTCCCATTCCAAACGTTTTACCGAAAGTGGATTATCGTTGATGGCTACGCTGGCATCGCCTTCGTTTTTGTAAAGTGCTCTGACAATTTCGTCCGGGCTGGCCGGTTTGGTCAGATAATGGATGGCACCTAGCTTGATAGCTTCCACGGCAGTTGCAATGCTGGCAAAGCCAGTCAACATGACGATTTGCGTGTTACTGTCCAAAGAAATCAGTTTTTTTACCATTTCCAGACCGGAGTCGTAACCTATACGCAGATCTATCACGGCGTATTCAGGCTCAGTCTGCTCAGCTAACTGCATGGCTGTGGTGACATTATTGGCAACAGTTACCTGAAAATTTCGTTTTTCCAGGGCAGGCTTTAAAACTAAACAAAAAGTCTCGTCGTCGTCGACTAAAAGTAAATTGGGTTTATCTGTTGACGTATCTGTCATATACACTCTCCTTAGCTTAATATCGGTAAACTGATTTCGACGCAGGCGCCGCCAGTTTCAATGTTATAGAAACTTATTGTACCGCCTAAGCGTTTGATGGTGGTATAGGTTAGAAATAGCCCAACCCCCATACCTTGCTTATTACTTTTTACCGGTTGCTGGCCGACTGATTCGATGAGTTCTGCAGGTAGTCCGGGACCGAAATCCCGAATTTTTAATTCAAGCAAGTTTTTGTCCCAGTGAGCATGAAATTCTATCCCAGCATCTTTATTGGTTGCTTCGGCAGCGTTATTTAAAATATTGATTAATGAGTGAGTGAGTGTGCGTTCGGCAATTATTCGTGCCTGCAGGTCTACCGCACCGGAAACGAACAGATTCAGTTTTGTGGTTGCCTTATGGGTGCGCCATTGTTTCAGGACATCATCGATATACTCACTGACCAGCATCACTTTCCCGGATTCGGCGCGCATTTCACCGGCAGATGCCGACATCACAGACAATGCCTGTTTGCAACGGTCTAATTGCTGTATCAGAATCTGTAATTTTTCACTGAGTTCCGGATAACGATGATCCGGATAATCTTCTGCCAATTCATGCGTCACAATTGAAATGGTGCCCAATGGTGTGCCCATGTCATGGGCTGCGCTGGCGGCCAAAGTTCCAAGTGATACCACGCGCTCGTCGCGTAAAGCGCTTTCCCTGGCATCTGCCAGACTGCGTTCGCGTTCTTTCAGGGTTTTGGCTAGGGCGATAATAAAAAAGGCGACCAATCCGGCGCTAAACACAAAGCCAAACCACATGCCAAAAACATGTAAATTAAAATATCGCCTATCTTCCAGTAGCTGCATGCGCAAACTCATCTCCGGTGTTAAATTCATCATATTATGATGATCGCTATGCGAAGCCAGGGCGGGGAGCGGTACGTTATAAGCAATCAATACCGTGTAGATACATGAGGTTATGATGACCATATTCCAGGCATAGGATTGCGGCAGCATGATAGCCGTGACGATCAAAGGCAATAAAAATATCCAGATAATCGGATTGGACGCGCCGCCGGTCAGATAGAGTAAATAGGCCAGCGCCAATACATCCATGCATATTTGCGAGAAAATTTCGTGTTCGGTTACTGGCTCTTGTGTGCGTAAGCGCAACCAAGTGTATAAATTCAGAATGGAAATAGAAAAAATAGCTAGCCAGATCTGATTCATGGGCAATTTTATGCCCAATCCGTGTACAGCAATAAAAACAGAAATAACCACCCCAAATAGCAGTAAGTTTCTGAGGATATACAGCCAATGTAAATTTTCACGGATGGAAATTTCGGCTTTGGGCAGGATATGAGAAAGCATGTTGAATCGGCGGCTAAATAAACCCTTTATGTTAACCTTAGTTTTATTAATAGGGGATACGAAATTTGTTAATTATTCTGAACCCTATCACAAGGCCAAAACCAGCATCCGGCTCATAGGGCATAAAAGGGGTTTTGAGAGCTCTATTTAATGCAGCTGTCCCAACCTTTTTATGTCCGATTAACACTGTTTTAAAAAGGAGTCTTATTAGTTCCCATTAAACAAGCTTCAGCCTGGATGGCTATTTCCAGTTCTTCCTGAGTGACGGTGACTAATACTTTGACCGTTGCTGAACTTGAACTGATTTCGCCACAAGGATGAGTTGGATTTTGGTTTTTATCGCTATCAATCTGAATGCCAAACGCGGTTAGGCCCGCACAGCATTGCTGGCGTAACCATACGTCATGTTCGCCAATACCCCCGGTAAATACCAATGCGTCAACATGACCTAGCACGGCAAAATAAGCGCCGATATATTTTTTGATGCGGTAGGCATACATTGCTAAAGCCAGTTGGGCGTTTTCGTCACCTGCCTCAGCCATTTGATGAATGCTGCGCATGTCGTTTTCACCACAAACACCTTTACAGCCACTGTTTTTGTTTAACAGATTTTCGATGTCGTCCATTGACATGTCTAAAGTGCGACTGAGATAAAAATGTATCGCCGGATCGATATCGCCGCAACGGGTCCCCATCATCAGGCCTTCTAAGGGTGTCATCCCCATCGAGGTATCAACACTACGGCCGTTTTCTATTGCTGTGACACTGGCGCCATTACCCAGATGCAAGGTAATTAGATTAAGCTCGGCTAATGGCTTACCCAGGTATTGCGCTGCTTGCTTGGCAACATAATTATGCGAGGTGCCATGGAAGCCGTAACGGCGAACACCTTGCTCTTTATACAGTGAGCTGGGCAAGCCATAGCGATAGGCATAATTAGGCAAGCTATGGTGAAAAGCCGTATCGAACACGGCGACTTGCGGAATATCACCCATTTGTTGCAAGGCTTCTTGAATGCCCAGTAAGTTGGCAGGATTATGTAAGGGTGCCAAGGGGATCATGCTGGCAATCTGCTGAGTAACTTGTGCGTTAATTAAAACCGGTTGTTTGAATAATTCACCACCATGCACCACTCTGTGACCGATGCAAGCCAGCTCAGCGTTGTTACTCGCCCCGCTGGCCTTTAAAACAGAAAATATTTCCTGCAAGGCTAGTTTGTGGTTGTTGATAGGGCTTTCGTCGATTTGAGCTTCGTTGCCGGTAACTCGATAGCGATGTAGTGCTAGAGATTCACCAATGCGTTCAATGATACCGGTCAGCAAGGTGCGCTGATCGCTCATGGCAAACAAACTGTATTTTATCGAAGAGCTGCCAGCGTTTAAAACCAGGATTTTCATAGTGTGAGGGTTTATTGGTGAGAAATTTGGTTTACTTCATTGATGTCAAAGAATTCCGGATCGGAACCCTCCGGCAGCCATTTCATCATGTCTTCATAGTTTTCATGATAAAAAGTGATTAAGGTTTTACGACTTTTAATTTGCCTGGTGGTGGCGGTGTGTAGCGATTATCCAAACTATTATCGATTTTATCCGCCAGGCTTTCTATGGCTTTAATTACCAGCTCTGCGTTAGGGCCTTTGGATTCTGTAATAAATTTGCCTACCAGCTTTTGATCACTAACCCGCACCAAATTGCCCATAACGTAAGCAAATAAAAAGCTGGGTTTGTGTAATCGCCCCACTAAAACGTAGTCGGCATCAAATTTTTCACCCAGCTGTGCAGCCACATCGGCATGATCAAATAAATAACCCACACCGCTGTTGGCTGATTGTTGTGCCTGGGTTGGAATATCGACAATCTGATAACCTGCAGAGGCTAATTCGCCAGCCAGCAAGGGTTTTATGGAGGCTGTGCGTTGAATCTCGGCGGCTACGCCAGGCTTTAGAGTTAAATCTTTTAGTTCGAAATCCAAAATAGCCAGGCGGGGCGCAGCATACAGGCTAAAGCTTGCCAAGCTCAGTAAAAATATAAGTATAAGAGTTCGATTTTTCATTATTTTTCGCTTTCTTGCGCCTGTATAGCGGTAATGATGACGGTATTCACAATATCAGGCACGCTGCAGCCACGACTCAAATCATTGACAGGTTTATTCAGGCCTTGGAGTACGGGACCGACCGCAATAGCGCCTGACGAACGTTGTACCGCTTTGTAGGTGTTATTGCCCGTATTAAGGTCAGGGAAGATAAATACACTGGCTTGGCCGGCTACTTTGCTACCGGGTAATTTGGTTTTGGCGACACCAGAATCAACCGCCGCATCGTATTGCATGGGGCCTTCCAAAATTAAATCCGGCCGTTGGCTATGCGCAATCTTCACAGCTTTGCGAACTTTGTCTACCGCCTCGCCCTTGCCTGAATCGCCTGTTGAATAGGACAACATGGCTACCCGTGGTTCTATATTGAACATTCTTGCCGTATCAGCGGCACTGATGGCAATATCGGCCAATTCCTGTGCGTTCGGGTTGGGGTTGACCGCGCAGTCGCCATATACCAGAACCCGATCTTCCATACACATAAAAAACACGCTGGATACGATGGATGCGCCAGGTTTGGTTTTAATAATTTCAAATGCTGGACGTATGGTGTGCTGGGTTGAATGTACTGCACCGGAAACCATGCCATCGGCAAAGCCCAGATGTATCATTAGCGTGCCGAAATAGCTGACATCCGCCATCAAATCAAAGGCCGTGTCGTAAATAATGTTTTTATGTTTGCGAGCTTCGTAATATGCTTGGGCAAACAGTGGGCGTAGTTCGGATGTAATTGGGTCGATGATATCAACATCCTTTAATTTCAGGGCCATGGACTGGATCTTTTGGCGTATTTCGGCTTCGTTACCCAATAAGGTGATTTTCACCACATCGCGTAGCAAAAGAATTTCTGCCGCCCTCAAAATGCGATCCTCAGAGCCTTCCGGTAATACGATGTGTTGTTTTTTTGCCTTGGCGCGTTGTAATAAATCGTATTCGAACATCAACGGCGTCATTTTGTGCGTAAGCTTGTTCATCAGGGATTGGCGAAGCTCGTTCATATTAATATTGCTTTCTACCAATCCTAATGCTTTGGCAATCTTTCTGTCATCTTGCGAATGTAAACGGGCAGTGATTTGGCTTACCTGCAGGGCGGTGGTAAAGGTGTCTGAATCTACACCCATGACAGCAAAGGGCAAGTCGCCAAGCCCATCAATAAGAGATTTAACCTGTGGGCCAGGTTCTTGGTGGCCTGTCAGTAACAAGCCGGAAATTTGTGGGTAGTTGGTTGAATGATAGGTTAGCAAGCTTGCGAGAATGATGTCGGCACGATCACCCGGAGTGATGATCAGGTCACCACTCTGTACGTAATCCAAAAAATCCGGTACTAGCATGGCTGCAACTTTGTAGTGGTAAACCTCACGCCCAAGTGCATTGAGATCGCTGGTAAACATTTTTGCCCCTAAGGCAAGAGCGATGTTGCCGATGGTGGGCTTTTCCAGAGAGGGTACGGCCGGTATTGTATAAACCGGAAAATCAGTCTGGTGGTTTAAGATTTCTCTTAGTGCTTCAATTTGTTTAGGATTTACACTATTTATAATCACAGCCAGTACATCGTTATCGTGTTCGTGCAAATCATGCTTTAAGCGGGCAAGGTTGTTTAGAATTTGCAAGTTGTCTTGGTCTGCGCCTTGCATGATCGGCATCATCAGACAATTCAGGTTGTTGGCAACATCGGCGTTAAAATCAAATTCAAACATGGAGTCGCCATGCCGATAATCGGAACCCATACACAACACATAGTCGCACTGGGCTTTTAGGGCGCGATATTTCGCCAGGATGATTTTATGTAATTCGTCATATTGTTCACTAGCCAGCAATTCTTTGGCTTGATCGCTTTTACAGCCATACATGGCTTCGTAAGGCAGTTCCAATTGGTAGCGATGAGTAACAAATTCAATTAAGTCATCTTTTTTATCGCCGGCTTGAATAATAGGTCGAAGAAAACCAATTTTACCGGCATGACCAATCAGCATTTCCATCATCGCCAACATAATGATGGATTTACCGCTGTTGCGGTCGGTGCCGGTAATATAGATGTTTTGCGAGATTAACGATGCTTGTTTGCTGTCGACTGGAGAATTCATATTTGTCTATTGTCTATTTTGATGGGGCTGATTTTACTTTAAATGCATTTCGATAATAGTGGTATTCAAATTTTTACAGGATAATAACGGGCAACAAAAATCAAGTGGAATTAGATTAAAATGCTGCTCAATTTTGAGAAATGGCAAATAGTTTTTGATTAATCAGCAAGCTTCTTCATAACGTCTATACTACAATCCGGTCGCAGGGACTTTTAGATTATATCAATGGCAAAATTTACTGTTTACTTTAAAGATAAACCTATCCAGTCAGCTATTTATGATGCTGGTGCGGTTCATATTGGACGAGACGATAGCAACGAATTAGTAGTTGATAGCCTAGCTGTAGCCCCGGCACATGCGGTAGTGGTGGTTAAAGAAGCTGGTTGCATCATCAAGCAATTGAATGAAAAGTTTCCCTTATTGGTTAATAATCAAGCTACCAAGGAACATAATTTACAGAATAATGATGTCATCAATGTTGGTAAGCATTATATTGTTTACACTAAGACAGAATCATTTATAGACACGCCTCAATCTGTTCTGCCAAACATCTCCCAAGATGTTGATGTTATTGCTCTTAATGCAATGTTGGATCAGGTGGAAAAACAACCCGAAGCTAATTTACAGGTGATGGATGGCCTACATATAGGTCGCATATTGCCTCTAAAAAAGGCTATGACTCGCTTGGGGCGTGATGGTGCTGGTGTGGTGGTGATCGCCAGGCGCAAAGATGGCTATTACGTCTCTGCGCTACAAGGTCACGATGGTTTGAGTGTCAATAAACAACCATTAGACGATCAAACACTTTTGCTAAAAAATAATGATATTATCGAAGTAGACAAGATCCCAATGTTGTTTTTTATACAGTAAATTTTGCGCCAAATTTCAAATTTCAACACCTTTGCCCTATCTGATACCATTTTTTTAACAAAACCCTTCAACATATTGATTTTCATCGCACAATTTATTTCTCTGTTTTACGGCACGCTGGATAAGTAATCTCAACACAATTGCCAAAACGCTACAATTCCACAACTAAGCTCTGATTTCATAAGTCAGCGGCAATTCTTGATGACGTTATTTTGCCGCCAGCTTTATGGAATAGCATAAGTCTATGTTTTTTATCTTAAATTAAGACTTGCGCACAATATATGCTTAGCAGTAAATATATTGCGTAGGAGACAAGATCATGAAAACCTCATATCAAGAAGAAACAAAGTTGGTGCATGCGGCATTTTTGGATGCCTTGAGTGGTGAATTTATTGCCCGTACCGGTTGTGGCGCGTACGTTTTTTTAAATCCATTCGATATTCATGTGATGTTTAAAGACTATTTGAAACACAATACGCCGATTCGAGAATATGTGCGACAAAGTGTAAAAGTCCATGTATCGGCTTGAGCCCAAGCCCAGCTTATTGGCTACATTGGCTGCTATTTAAATCAGCAGCCAATGTAGGAGTTTCAAGTGGCTTTTCTTAGCTGCCCGGTACAGTGTTACAATGACGGCTTCCAGAACGACTTTCGAATTGTAATCATGATGTTATCTCTCCGTTCGACAATCAGCCTATTTATTGGGTTGTTTTTGTTTTTGGCCGTACAGAGTCTACAAGCTGCCGGCCCCATTTTCATTCCCGCTGCACCTAGTATTGCTGGCACCAGTTTTTACTTGATGGATTTTGACAGTAGTCGCATTCTGGCTGAAAAAGATCCAGATAAACGGGTTTCACCGGCCAGCTTGACCAAAATTATGACGGTCTATGTGATTTTCCGTGAACTTAAATCAGGCAATCTGACTCTGGATGAAAAAGTCACCATCAGCCAAAACGCCTGGCAAACCGGTGGTTCCAAAATGTTTGTCGAAGTCAACAAACAAGTGGCTGTTGAAGATTTACTTCAGGGTGTCATTATTCAGTCCGGCAATGATGCCAGCGTGGCGTTAGCCGAGCATGTCGCGGGCAGTGAACAGACTTTTGCTCACATGATGAATGAACAGGCGTCTAGGATAGGCATGGCAAACAGCCATTTCGAAAACAGCACCGGCTTACCCAATCCCAACCATTACAGCAGCGCACGCGACCTGGCTTTGCTGACTCAGGCTTTGATCAAAGAATTTCCTGAATACTACCGTTGGGATAAAGAAAAAGAGTTTACTTATAACAATATTACCCAGAAAAATCGCAACCAGTTGTTATGGCGCGATGATACCGTCGATGGCGTAAAAACCGGTTATACCGACGATGCCGGATACTGCATGGTGGCTTCTGCCAAACGTGAGGATATGCGTCTGATTTCGGTCGTCATGGGTACTGCCAGTCCGAACGCGCGAGCCAACGAAAGTCAGTCTTTATTAAATTATGGTTTCCGTTTCTTTGAAACCCATAAATTATATGACGCTGGCACTGCACTCACAGAAGCACAGGTCAGAAAAGGGGAAACCTCAAAATTGTCTGTTGGTGTTGCGGAAGATGTATATGTTACTGTAGCTCGTAAACACTACAATGAACTCAAAGCTGAAACCCAATTGGATAAAGCCATCGTTGCCCCTATTGCTAAAGGCGATACCGTTGGCAGTTTGAATGTCAGTTTGGCCGATGAAATTGTGCTGACTAAACCTTTGGTCGCCATGAATGACGTGGCTGAAGGCGGCATCTTTCGACGCTTGTATGATGCAGTACTTGTTTTCCTGGAGAAGTAATGTCTGACACTGTGTATTTAAACGGCGAATATTTGCCACTAGCAGATGCCAAAGTATCGGTTTTAGATCGCGGTTTTTTGTTTGGTGATGGTGTCTATGAAGTGATACCAGTTTATGCAGGACGTTTGTTTCGCTTTGAAGATCATGTCGTGCGTCTCAACAACAGCTTGAGCGGCATTCGACTGGACTTAATTAAGTCTGCGGCGGAATGGCAGGCCATATTTCAGCCCATGCTGGATAGCAGCAAGGATCAATACATCTATTTGCAGATCACCCGTGGCTACGCGCCCAAACGCGATCATGGGTTTCCTGAGCCAATAGTGCCCACTGTATTTGCCATGTGCTCGGACATCAAGCCATTTGCCGGCAGAGTTAGCGGCGTCAAAGCCGTCACACTGGATGATACTCGCTGGCAGATGTGCCATATCAAAGCCACGGCTTTGCTGGCTCATTTGTTGTTACGCCAGGAAGCTTTGGATCAGGATTGCGCCGAAGCCATATTGGTCAAAAACGGTTACGTCACTGAAGGCGCTGCCAGTAATTTGTTTGTGGTGATTGACGATGAATTGATTACCCCGTCCAAAAGTAACGAAATATTGCCGGGCATTACCCGCGATGTGATTTTGGAGCTGGCGAAAACCAATCAAATACCGTACCGGGAAGATGTGATTGCTCTGGAAGCCCTGGAAAACGCCAGCGAGATCTGGGTGACCAGTTCTACCCGTGAAATAGTGCCGGTAATCGAATTGGATGGCAAAATGGTTGGCATCGGTAAGCCCGGACCGGTTTATCAAAAAATGGACCAAGTATTTCAAGCCTATAAACAATCCTTAGCATGAGCGAAACAGAAAGTCTTTTAGAATTTCCCTGTCAGTTTGCGATTAAAGCGATGGGTAAAACCAGCGCTGATTTCGATGCCGTTGTAGTGGAAATCGTGCGTCGGCATGCAGGCGATATCCTCGAAGGCGCAGTCACTTCTCGCCCCAGTAAAGCCGGCACTTATACGTCGGTTACCGTAATGATAGAAGCGACCAGTCGCGCACAGCTTGACGCCATTTATCAGGGTTTAACGGATCACCCTGATGTCTTAATGGCGTTGTAAAAACCATGAGCGGGCAAACTGTGCTCAGGCAATTGGGTTTGCAGGATTACCAAACTGTCTGGCACAGCATGCAACAATTTACTGCTGAGCGAACGCCTGAAACGATCGATGAAATCTGGATTACTGAACATTCACCGGTTTACACGCTGGGTTTAAACGGCAAACACGAACATGTGTTACACGCTGGCGATATTCCAGTGCTGGAAACCGACCGTGGTGGGCAGGTGACCTATCACGGCCCCGGACAATTGGTGGTGTATTTTTTAATGGATTTACGTCGCTTGGCTATGGGGCCCAGACAAGCAGTGACATTGCTGGAAAACGCCATGGTAAATACCCTGAGTCAATATGGGGTTAGTGCTCAGGCCAGAGCCGATGCGCCTGGTGTTTATGTCGAAGGCAAAAAAATCGGTGCGCTGGGGCTTAGGATCAAGCGCGGTTGCAGTTATCATGGCTTAAGCCTGAATAATGACATGGACCTGACGCCTTTTCAGCACATCAATCCCTGCGGTTATGCCGGTTTGCAGGTGACCCAATTGGCCGATTTTGGCATCAACATACATACACCTGAACTGGCGGTTCCGCTGGTTCATCACCTTATCAAGGCCATTGAATCATGAAGCTAAATGCACCGTCACGCACTACGCCTGAGACGCATCAACGTAATGCCGACAAATTGTCGCGGATTCCTGTCAAAGTCGAAAAACCGGAAACCATCCTACGTAAGCCCGACTGGATAAGAATCAGGCTACCATCAGGCGACAAGGTTAATCAGATTAAGCAATCATTGCGGGAAAATCGCTTACATACCGTCTGTGAAGAAGCCGCCTGCCCGAATCTGGGCGAATGTTTTAGTCATGGTACAGCCACTTTTATGATCATGGGTGATTTATGTACCCGTCGCTGCCCGTTCTGCGATGTGGCTCATGGCAAACCGCAAGCTTTGGATGCAGAAGAACCCAATAACCTAGCCAGCACTATTGCAGCGATGGCTTTGAAATATGTCGTGGTGACATCGGTCAATCGTGACGACTTGCGTGATGGCGGGGCAGGGCACTTTGCCGCCTGTATAGCCGCGATTCGGCAGCAGTCTCCGAGTACGACCATCGAAATTTTGACGCCGGATTTTCGTGGCCGGATGGATACGGCGCTCAAGATTTTGCAAAATCAACCTTGTGATGTGTTTAATCACAATTTAGAAACTGTGCCACGGTTGTATCTGGAAGCGCGACCGGGCGCAGATTATCAAACTTCATTGCAATTATTGCAGCATCACAAACAATTACTGCCCAAAGTGCCGACAAAATCAGGTTTAATGCTCGGCATAGGCGAAACCGAGTCCGAGGTCGTGCAGGTGTTGAAGGATTTACTGGCTCACGGTTGCAGCATGCTGACCTTGGGTCAATATCTGCAGCCCAGTAAGGAGCATTTGGCGGTAAAAGAATATATCCATCCGGATCAATTCAAGCGCTATGCCGAAATTGCCCAAGCATTGGGCTTTCAACAAGTTGCCAGTGCACCACTCGTGCGCTCGTCTTATCATGCCGATCTACAAGCGGCTGAGATTGTTTAATTTGCTTTCTTGTTTTGGCCTGATATGCGACAAATTGTCGCATCTTTTCTGGACGTGGCAAATTTATGTTGTTACAATGGACACACCTTGAATAAGGTAGATAAGAGTGGAAAGAGTCATATCTTTCTAAATGAGGAGAGGAAGGAAAGCGACCGTTAACACGGTAAAACAATAACAATAATTGCAAAAAATTAACCCGCCATTTTGATAAAGGACGGGCGTCCAACCAATAATAAAAAAAATCAATAATAACAACAGGACGAAGCCCACACTATGTGGGCTTTTTTATGTCATATCAAAATACGATGCTAATAAAGCGCAATCCTTACTGAGTGATGGATACCTCAAGTTCTCTTGCCACATATTCGCTGCTGCTGTAGCTACCAAACTGACTGAGCGCATTGATCCGATACACCGTTGGATTTTGATCGGCTTCTGAGTAACTTTGACTGCTGCAGCTTAAGCGCACGCTAAAACCATTCAAACCGTTAAAACTCATAGCAGTTTGTGCGTTAATATCCGCACAATTACCGCCATTGCTGATACGCGCAATACCCCATTCGATACCTGCATGTGCCGCCTGATAAGCCCTTGCACCCAACAAGGTCTGATTAAACGTGCTGAGTTGCACGCCAGCCATACGCACCATATAACTACCTAACAAGCCCAGCACTACCAGCACAAAAATGGCCATGACAATGGAAAATCCCCGTTGTGTTTTCATGGCGCATTATCCACATGCACTTGCTGGATCAAGCGATTCGATTCGCCGGCGCTATCGGTTAAGGTTATTTGTAACGTAACCATACCTGAGCGGTTGGCGGTGGCTGATGTGTAAGAGAATACACAGGCGCTAACTTGATTGACTTGTAGTTGGCCGTTAGCACCGCTGGGTGGATTGGATTGTGTGCTGGTAATGTTGTAACCATCATAGCGTAGCAATTGTCCGCTGCTTAAGTCGCAGCGATAGGTGATCGGGGTGTCGACGATAAAAAACCGTTGCTGCGGTGATTGCAAAGGAAATTTTTTACTGGCCGATAAAGTAATCGAACTGGTCGTTGAGGTATTGCTAACCATTGCGCGATTATCACCGACATAGGCATCGGCCGAGGGTTGGCCCAGATTGTAAATGACTATACTGCCTGTCGGTTTGTTGCTCAGGTTGCCAATTACATCAAAGCTATTGTCGCTGCTGGTAAAGTCCAGAATATTGCCGCTGCCATTACTGGCCAGCTTGGCTCGATAACGCCCGCCATCATTGGTGTGTAAAAGTTCCAGCACTGTGCCGCCGCCGGTGATGCGTATGCTGTTGGGTAAGGCGCGGCGAATGTCGCGTTGCATCAAACGCATGGCCGATTCGGCATTGTCGACCAAGGTGGTGCGGCGCTGTAAATCCAGATAGCTACGAATGGGTAGAGTAATGATGTCTGTGGTCATTGATGCCAGAATGCCGACAATCACAATTACGCTAATCAGTTCAATTAAAGTAAAACCTTGCTGACGTTGGTACATGTTAATAGTCTGCCTTGTAGCCAACCAAGCTTAAATTACTCACGCCGAGACCGGATACACTGACGGTAATTTGTTTGGCATTAACGCTACCCGCCAAGACAGTTGGTGCTGCTACTGAAACTGATACAGTGTATTGGTTTAAATTCGTGATGGCAGTGCCTTGTTGATCATGCGCACCGTTGTCGAGCAAATTATTATAGTCATCGACATCGTCAAAATCGGCTCGATTGGTACTCGTGTTGCCACTGTAATTTTGTAGCAGTATTTCTTCCAGATAAGACTCGGCAATCGCAATGGCTTGTTGGTTTACCAGCGGGTCGGCACTATGGCTGACGGTCAGATTAATCACCGCTAAAATGCCGACCAGGGCTACGCTGATTATCACCATAGTCAAAATCAATTCAACCAAGGTGACGCCGTGTTGTTTTTTAAGGCGAACTGTCATACACAAAACCAGTGTTTTGCACTACAGTGATTTGTCCGTTGCCGACCGCTATAGTTGCCCCGCTTGAAGCCGTGCCTCTTGCATTGAAATAAACCGTGGTGTCACTTGTAGCAACACCGGACTGGCTACCTTGATAATTAGCTTCGCCGGTACCGGGTCGTGTGACCGCTAGTGTGAAATTTTTAGCGTTAGTTGAGTTGCATAAACTGCGATCACTGGCACTAGGACGTTTTAATTCAAACTGATTGCCAGTAATAGTGAACTGCACATTGCAACTGGTTGCTACCGCCAGTTTTTGCGCGTAGCGGATTGCGTTTAAGGTGTCGTCAAAAAAGCCACGTTGTTGATAAGTGGATGCATCAAAAAAACGCGGCAGAGCGGTGGCAGATAGAATACCCAACACCACAATCACCATGACTAATTCGATTAAGGTAAAACCTGGGGATTGCCTATAACATCGATTCACTGCTATTAATTATTGGATTTAAGTGGGTGGCTTGACCCCAATGTATTAATAAAAATTAACAGCCATCTATGACCTTGGAGATATTGCCTTTGGAATCGTAACTTACATAACACTTTTCCCGAAGTTCGAAAGTAACAATTGAGTCACTGTAAGTAGGCTTAAAGTCTGCGCTAAGTTCGATAGCCTGTCCAATGCCTGCCTTGTCTGCGGTTGGCAAGCCTGCAATGGTTGTGTCTGTACTAACTGTAACCGTTGTGCCGTCGCTTAGCGTAACAGGTGAAGCTTGCCTAACCAAATAAGCAGACTTAACAATTGCAACAGCACTTCTGACAGAACCTTCTAATCCTGAAAGACTGGCAACTCTTGCATCTTTGCCTAAATCTACAAATTTTGGCAACGCGGTTGCGGCCAAAATCCCTAAAATCACAATTACCATGACCAATTCGATCATCGTAAAACCCTTTTGATTTTGAGTGTTCACTTGTTTCACCTATAGCTTGAGTTAGTAACGAGAAAGTGGCCTCGGTGAGAAACCGAGAGTGAGTTTAGACTATACTGTGTTTTTAGTCATTTCTGATTGAAAATATTCATTTGAAAGCCCTAATTTACAGCCTATTGCGAACTACCTCAGACACTTAACATGAGTATTAGAAAATTTATATTTTGCGATATTTGCAATCCACAAGCCCTTAGATCTATCGAATTTCGTCGGGCGCCACGCACTAGTGAACGTAATGGTCGGCGGCTGAGTGATGGTCGGGCTTGGTTTGAAGGTGAGCTAGGGGTTGCAATCAAGGCCGGGTGGATTTGTACCTCTGATGGGCAACATGTTTGTCCAGTCTGTCAGGATACGGCTAAATCTATCGATTGAAATTGGAGGCAATAGGTGACTGTTTCGCCGTCCGTTCAACTAAAAATAATGTGGTGTCGACTAACATTTTGCTTTGTTGCCATTTATTCAGCTCCATTAATTGCAACCACCTATTCGGTTATTCCCTATCCGTTCAATTGGGTCGATGCTACAGCCCACATCAAAATTGGTCCTACGACTGGGGGAGTGTATTCTTCCATATATAAGTTTACAAATAGTGGTGATTGCGGCACTAGTCCGCCAATTCTCGATGACACCATTAGTGATCCAATTCCACTGGGTTTTACTTTCAAATATGGCAGTAAAAGCTTCACCAGCGTCAGAGTGATGAGTAATGGTCGATTACAATTTGACAACAACACCTGCGGTTTTGGTAGTCCTGTGACCCAACTCCCTTACCCTGTTTCTAGCTTGCAATACAGCATGAGAATCTATGGTAATGACATGGATCCGACCATGAAATCCGAGGCGAGTGGCTATTCCACTAACTGCACTAGTCGAAGTAGTTGTTATGTCAGTTACAGCAGTGATGGTAGTTCCCCAAATAGACGCTTTATTGTAACTTGGAACAATGTACCCGAATGGGCAGCCGCCAGTTCAGCCACTGGCAGTTATAACCTACAGCTCATAGTGTATGAAAACGGTGAGTTTCTTTATCAATATGGTAATAGTTCCCCTGGTCCCAGTGCAAAGCTGGGCCAAATCGGTTGGGAGGTCGATACAACTGACTATGCGGTTGCCGGCACGGGGTTTCCGGCAGATCAAAGTGCGCTTTTGTTTTATATCCCAAACAGTGGTTCCATGAAACCAGGTGCATTCAATGCTTTTGATACCTCAACCTGGAGCGGTTCGACCGTCGGGGTTATACAGACTAAAGTTGCAGGTACACCCTTTACGCTGGATGTAGTAGCCTTAAACGCCATACCGTCTGTGTTAACGACCTTTACCGGTGCTGTTAAAGTTGAAATAGTCGATACCAATAGCGCTGCTTCCTGTTCTGCAATGACTGTTATTCAAACTATAACCTCAAGTTATACTTTTAAATCAACCGATAATGGCAGGCATACTTTCTCAGCAATTAATCAAGCCAATAGCTATCCAAATCTGCAAGTCCGCATTGCCTACCCCGCCACTAACCCAACAAGTTATACTTGTTCTACTGACCAATTCGCCATACGTCCCAGTTATTTTGGATTTGTGGCTAGCGATAATGATTGGTCGACCGCTGGAGTCGCTAGAAATTTGAATGCTGTTACAGTCAGTGCAACTCCAACCCATAAAGCCGGACAGCCACTGACTTTGACTATCAAGCCTTACAATAGTCTGGGGGCGGTAACCAACCAATATAATGGCTCACCTATCCTCGCAGTGACCTGCGTTCTGCCGGTGTCTAATTGCATATCTGGAACCTTTAATGTCGGAACCTTCAGCAGCAGCGGTGGTGTTTCGACATCCAATACAGCTAGTTATAACGAAGTGGGCGCAGTTAGTGTGACCGTGACCGATAGCACTTTTGCGCAGATTGATGCGTCTGATGGTACATCGGCCAGTAATCGCACGATTACTTCAGCAGCATCTAATGTGGGCCGTTTCGTGCCAGATCATTTTGATGTTAATTTGAATTCTCCGTTATTTACATCCAGTTGTGGGACGTTTAGCTATATAGGACAACCCATCAAATATGCGACCAGACCTGTTGTCTCCGTCACTGCAAAAAACTCAGACAATGTCATCACCCAAAATTATAAGAGCGACTTATGGAAAATTAATCCGACACATGTTACTTACGGTATTACACCCAGTTATAGTGAAGCCACTCAGCCATTGACAGTATTAAATACTAATTCGCCAGTATTGGTCGATAATGGCAATGGCAGCGGCACACTGAGTTTTGCCGATACCACTAGCAATATTTTGGCCGTAACGCGCTCCAATCCTATTGTGCCATTTAATGCCGAAATTGCCATGAGCTTTAACTTGCAAGATACCGATGCTGTGACGGTGGCCAATATCAATGGTTTTGCAGCCACTAATCCAGTCCGTTTTGGTACGACTAGTGTCGGAAATGGCATCGGTTTTAGTAGTGGTAATAAAGGTATACGCTGGGGTCGGATGTCCATGCAGAATAGTTTTGGTTCGGAGCTCTTGCCATTAGCGCTGCCTTTGTTCAGCGAATATTTCAACGGCAGCAGTTTTTTACTTAATAATGTCGATAATTGCACTACCCTGACTTTGAGCAGTCAGTTGATGCTCAGTAATCCTGTTACTGCTAATGGAGCGGCCAAGCCGGGAAATACAGTAATGACGATTACGCCTTCAGGAACATCACAAGCAACTTTAACCCATTCAACATTGGTTGCCGGTGATGCAGGTTTGAGTTTTAGTGCGCCCGGCAGCGGCAACACCGGCTATATCGATATCAATGCCAATTTTAGTAGTTTACCTTGGTTACTGTTTGATTGGGATCATGACGGCAACCAAAATAATTCACCTGCTGCCAGGGCTAATTTTGGTATCTACAAAGGCAACAGTAAACAAATTTATTGGCGGGAAGTGTATTAGTCTGAATTTTTGATCAAGCAGACTTTAAGCCGGATGGGTTTTGTAAACCCGTCCGTAACGTTTTGTGTCACCCAAGCCCTGCTTCAGACATCAAATGTAAGCAACGGGGTTATAAATCCCGTCGCGCCGAGTTGTTGTTAACGATGCACATTGGTCGACAAATCCCACATCGGTAGAAAAATGCCTAATGCCAGCCCTAGTACCATCACACCAATAATGATGATCAAAAAAGGTTCGATGGCGCTGGAGAGGTTTTTTAATTCCATACCCACTTCGCCTTCGTAAAAATCCGCTACTTCCTCCAACATTTCAGCGATGTTACCGGATTCCTCGCCGACCATAATCATCTGAATCACCAGCGGTGGGAATAAGCCGATACTTTTAGCCATGCGGCTGATACTGTCGCCTTTTTCGATGCCGATGCGCATTTTTTGCAATTTAGCGCCGATGTATTCGTTGCCAACAGCTTTGGCGACGACGGCAATTCCCTGAATTAACGGCACACCTGCACTAAGCGTCATGGCAAATGAACGCGAAAAACGTTCCATGGTGCCGCGTTGGATGATGCTGCCTATCACCGGAATTTTGAGCTGTAATTTATGCCAATGTTGCAGTCCGCTGGCTGTTTGCAGATATTTTGAAACCACTAAGCCCATAGCAAACAAACCAGCCAATATGTGCGGCCAGTAATGCACAGTAAAGTCAGAAATACCCATCAGTAATTGGGTTTGCCAGGGAAGTTGAGCGCCCATTTTGTCGAAAACACCCTTAAAAGCCGGGATGACATAAATGTTGACGATGATCATGGCAATAGTGATAGCAAAAATGACCATCGTTGGATAGCGTAAGGCCGATTTTATGCGGGTTTGGGTTTCTTTTTCCCGCTCCAGGTAATGACTTATTTGGAAAAACGCCTGCTCCAGTCCTCCAGTGGTTTCACCCACATTGATGATGCTAATCAGGAGCAAGGGAAAAATCTTGTCATGTTGCGACATGGCTTGCGATAACGATTGGCCCGATTCCAGCTGCCGACTGATATTCGTCAAAGCCTGTTTTAACGCCATGTTGCGACAAGATTCGGTTAGGCTGTTGATGGCCCGACTTAAAGGCACACCGGCTTTGGTCAGACTGTACATTTGCCGACTGAATAGCATTAAGTCGTTAATATTCAGTTCGCGTAGGGCATTCCAGGAGGCAAACTGTTGCAATAGATCAATTTTATTGGCAGCTGGCTGAATACTGATTGGAATTAAGCCACGGTTGTTGAGAGTTTGTGCGGCCATTTGCATGCTTTGCGCATCCAGTCTGCCGTCGATGAGTTTACCGTTACTGTCGCGGGCCTTATAGCTAAAGTTTGGCATTTAGGCTCCGGAAATCCGAATCAATTCATCCAGCGTGGTAACCCCTTGTTTGACTAGGGCTAAGGCTTGTTCGGCAAAGGATTTAAAGCCTGGCGTAGCATAAGCGGCAGCGGTGAAGACAGCGGTATCGCTTCGGCGTAAGGCATCCAGGGTTTCATGGCGCATTTCCAGTAATTCGTAGACACCTATGCGACCTTTATAACCGGTGTGATTACAGTATTGGCAACCCATACCCTGTTTAAAAGCCAGGCTTGCCGCTTTAAGATTAAAGGTCTTTTCCAGCCAGATCAGCTGGCCTTCATCCAGTTGGGTGGTATCGGTACAGCGGTCGCAGATTTTTCTGACTAAACGTTGCGCGATGATGACTTTCAAGGCGCTGGCCAAAATATAACCTTCTATCCCCATGTCCAAAAGTCGGGTAGCGGTTTCTACCGAGCCATTCGTGTGTAATGTGGAAAATACCAAATGGCCGGTGATGGCGGCTCGTACGGCGATATCGGCAGTTTCGCGGTCGCGTATCTCGCCGACTAATATAACATCCGGATCTTGCCGTAAAGCAGAGCGCAACACGCCGGCAAACGTCAGACCAACTTTTTCATTGACTTGTACCTGATTGACGCGGGGCAGGGTGTACTCAACAGGGTCTTCGGCAGTAATGATTTTAGTATGCGGTTCGTTGACAGCCGACAAGGCTGCATACAGAGTGGTGGTTTTTCCACTGCCGGTTGGACCGGTAACTAAAATCAAGCCATGCGGATTAAGAATATGGGTTTTGAAATGCTGCAGTAACTCAGCCGGCATACCCAGATGGTTCAGATCCATCAAACCTTGTGATTGATCCAGCAGCCGCATTACCAGCGATTCGCCGTTTTTAATCGGCAATGTGGAAAGTCGAATATCCAGTGCTTTATTTTTGACCCGAATACTGAACCGGCCATCTTGCGGTAAGCGTTTTTCAGAGATATTCAAGCCGCTCATTAACTTTAAACGTACTACCAGGGCGGGGGCAATATTGATATTGTCGAGTACCTGCTCGTTTAAAACGCCGTCCACACGTAGCCGGATACGTAATACTTTTTCGTCAGGTTCTATATGAATGTCAGAGGCGTTAGCTTGTACTGCATCTTCAAAAATCGATTGCAGCAACTTGACTACCGGGGCATCGTTAACTTCACTACTGGCTAGCAGGCTAGTGAAATCAAAATTATGCTCGGATAACTCATCGCTTAATTGATCAGCCAGATTGCTGATTTCCTCAGTGCGGCGATAAGCTTGGTCGATAGCGTTGAGTAGATCAGCTTCCCGCACCACAGCCTGACGGATACGTTTTTTTAGTGCTCGACTGATTTCATCCAGACTCATCAGATCAGTGGGGTCAGCCATTGCTAGCAGCACATCGTTATCGCTACTTTCCAACAACATGACCCGAAAGCGGCGAGCTAAATTTTCCGGCAGCTCTCGGCAAATCTCCGGTTTGCGTTTGTACTGGGCAATATCCAAAAATGGAATTTGCAGTTGGCGGGAAAGAAAATTCAGTAAATCGGTTTCGTTGATGTAGTTAAGATCAATTAGGGTGCGACCGAGTTTTCGGCCGGTTTTTTTCTGTTCTGCCAATGCCGTCATCAGTTGTTCGTGGGTAATGATGCGGTGTTGGACCAACAGGTCGCCGATTCGAATTCTTTTTTGCGGTTCCATGGGATATTTAATTCAGGCTGGTGAGACGCTGTTTAATATAGTCGACAACTTGGCTGTTTAAGGTATTTATATTTAATGCTTGCCGGTAAGACATAATCGCAGTTTGATTGTGATGTAAGTTTTCCGCACAAATCCCCAGGCCCAGCCAGTGCTCAGCCTTATCCGGCTGAATTTGAGTCAACTTTTGGTAAATCGCCGCTGCTTTTTGATATTGCTGTTGTTGCTGGTAAGCGGCGGCTAACAGGGATAAATAAGTCGGTTCGTTAATTTGACTGCTATCCACCCGTTCCAGCGTGGCGATGGCTGCGGCAATCTGTTTACGTTGAATCTGACTATGGGCTTGAGTGGTGATGAACGCCAAATGATTGGGAAACAGTTGCAGGCTTTCTTGTAAAAAAATATCCAGTTCCGCTGAGGAGTTGGATTTCAATAGCGTTTGCAACAATAAATTTCGGGCCGATAAATCTTGTGGATCAATAGCCAGCAAGTCTTTTAGAATTTCTTTGCGCATCAGTAACGAGTTGCTGTTTTGCGCTTGACGGTAAAGTGCTTGGGTATTAGATTCGGGGCTCTTTATAGTTAATGGTGTTTGTCTTTTTTGCTTTTGGGTTTTATTAGCAAAAACAGGATCTTTCGCCGGTTTAGCTGGCTTGTTAGCGGCTATTGGCGTTAACGCTTGGGCAGTTTCAACAGCGTCACTTGTTTGCATGTCGTGGGTTGTAGTCGGCGCCTGAGTGATTTCGGCAAGGCCGGTTGGCTGCTGCACAGGTACCAGCTCAGCGTCTGAATTTGTCCTATCTTCAGTCGGAGCAGGGCTGATTTGAATATCGTCATCAGGCTTAGTCAGCTCGATATTATCGGGTTGTTGTTTTACAGGGACTTCAGTACTTTTGACAATGATGGACGTTGAAGGCTGTTTGATGGCTTGATAAGCAAAAAAAACAACGGCTAAAGCTACTAACGCTATCCATAGAAACTTTGTATTTTTGCCGGTTTTAGGGGACAGCGGTAATTGTATATTTAGCGGTTGGCCGGCATTGAGTTTGTTGGGTTTGCGTTGTTCCAGATCACGCAACATCTGGTTGATTAAACTCATAACGATAAGGTGAGCGACAGATAAAAAACAATGCCGCCTATCAGCAGCAAAATTCCTAAAAGTGCCGGACGAAAACCTAATAGCCGCCAACGCATGCGGGTGGCATCGGTATCCTGGGCGGCTAATTGCACTTGTTGCCAGCCGATTTTGCTGAGGCCTTTGCCATAGGCTGCCAACATGGCTTTATTGGTGAGGATATTCAACAGACGGGGAATGCCGCGACTGAAAAAATAAAGCCCGGCGACACTCAAGGGCGGTAATAGATCGGTATGGCTGTTACCGGCAATCTGCAATCGATGCAGCAGATAATCTTTGACCTGTGCATGGTTCAGCGATTTAAGTGTGTAACTGAAGGTAATGCGCTGGCGTAATTGGCGAATCGATTTTTTTTGTAAGACCTGATCCAGTTCAGCTTGTCCGAATAACACAATCTGCAATAGTTTTTGTTTTTCGGTTTCCAGATTGGTCAGCAAGCGAAGCGCTTCCAGCGTTTCCAGCGGCATGGCTTGTGCCTCATCGATGATTAAAACTATGCGTTGCGCCTGAGTCGCCGCATGAATTAGATAGTCGTTGAGATGCGTCAGAATGCGACTTTGTCCGCTGCTCCGGTTGTATTTTATCCCTAGTTCATCCGCTATAGCCTTAAACAAAGCCGCGGGTGATAAATGCGGGTTGGCAATATAGGCGGTAACAAAAGGCGAGGGTAATTCATTGAGCAGTTTGCGGCATAACAATGTCTTGCCGGCTCCCACAGGCCCAGTGATTTTGATAAAACCTTCGCCACTTTGCAGTGCAATCAATAATACGTTCAATGCTTCCCGGTGTGTCGGCAGGTCGCAAAAAAACTCGGTGTCCGGCGTTAGATTAAAAGGAAGCTGGCTTAAGCCGAAATGTTGCAGATACATGGCAAAACTATCCGGATTATTTCCACAACTGATGTTTTTCTAATTGTTCCATTCGCTGACGACTGTCTTTGATGGGCGCTTGCCAATCGTTATTGTCAGTAATAACAGTGGGTTTCAATAAAATCACCAGTTCTGTTTTTGTGCCATTGCCTTCGTCTTCACGAAATGCATGACCCAAATAAGGGATACGGGAAAATAGGGAAACACCTTTTTGATTTTCATCACGGGTTTCCTGCATCAAGCCACCAATGACAATAATCTGCCCATTCTCGGCATGCACGATGCTGTCGGATTCGCGCATGGTGTTGAGTGCCATCGGAATACTGTTCTCCTGGCCGTTAATGGCAAAATCTTTAGTTTGATTTTCTACCCGGGTAATGGACGGGTGAATATGCAGTGTGATGTTTTTGTCATCGGCAATTTGCGGCGTTACATCCAGAGCAATACCGGAGAAAAATGGCGTCCAGGTAATGTCTTGGGTAATTGTAGTGGTGGCGGCTGACGAGTTGTTATTGGATGAAACATCGGTGATGAAATATTCATCCTGACCGACTTTGATGACGGCTTTTTGGTTGTTTAAAGTCGAGATGCGTGGACTGGACAGAATGTTGGTTTTACCTTGACCTTCCATCAATTGAATGAAGGCATAAAAATCACCGGAGCTGACGCCAATCGTGAAGATATCCATGGTTTGTCTTACGGCAGCAGGCAAAGGGTTGCTAGCGGTTAAGAAGGCCTCGCCGCCTTGACGGACAACGCTGGCCCAATTGACACCATCTTGATGCTCATCATTCAGGATGATTTCCAGAATTTTAGCTTCAATAATGACTTGGCGACCAATCTGGCTTTGTGTGCTGGCGATGAGTTTTTCCGCTTCCCGCATTTGAGTAGGGTTGGCGCTAACCACCACAATACCGGTCTGTTTATTGATAACGACTTTGCTGCCGGTTTGGGGATTGCTTAATTCACTGTCATTGCCGGGGTTAACATCAACAATCGCCGCCAGCGATTGCTGTAATTCATCCCAAAAATCGGTTTTGGAGGTGGTAGTTATCCAACTGCCGGAAGAGGTATTGTTGCTGGCGTTGCTGTTCTGGCTTTGATTTTGGTTTTGATATTGGTTGTTTTGACCTGACTGGTTTGAATTGTTGCTACCGTTGCTGATTTGACCGGATGATACGCGGGTATTGGAATGGCCTTCGCGTTGTAAATCGATACGGTCGATTTTAAATATTTTGGTTTGCAGGCTGGCCGGGTAAATAATGTAACCGATGTCGGTTTTGTTGTAATCGTAACCATAAACCTTTTGTACGGCGCTGAGTACTTGGTCCACAGTGACATTTTTTAATTCCAGAGAAATCGGCCCGCTGACTTCAGGGTGAACCACCATATTTTCCTGGCTATCGATCACCAGACTCATAAAAAACTCGCGGGCATCCAGTTCATGCACGGAAATATTAAACGTAGCAGGTCCGCTGGGGTAGGATTCGTTTAGCAAGTTGGGGTTAAAGCTGGGGATCAATGCATCCGTTACGACTGCAGGCGGGTTCGGTTCGGGTACTGATGACGAAAGCGCAGAATTAGGCGGATAAATAGTATCCGTCATGGGCGCGCGCGGCGGCATTGTATCGCAGGCTGCGAGCAAAAAAAGCAAACTGATACTGAGTGAAAGTATAAATTGATGGATTGGTTTCATATCAGCGGGTTTTTAAAGAGGGAACCAGGTAAAGTTTTTTGTTGACGTTGCGCTGTCTGATCAGAACATACCGTGGCTGAATGCTGAGTATACGCGTGTCGTTATTAAATTGTTGTCCGGTCTTGACTGTGACACCATTGATGATGGCATGCCTGCCTGAATCGGAAATTAAGATAGCGGTTAAATCTAATGCCAGGTCAGGGTTTTGTTGCGGCACCGAGCTTGCTTGCGCAGCTGGCAGATTACCGGGTAGCGTCGGATCGCGGTATCCGGCATCCACATTAAATGCAGCCGGTAGTGCGCAAAAGATTAGCCATTTAAGTTTATGCACCAAGCAAGTCCTTTTCGAAACTTAAGGTATAGACCTGGATACGGGTTTCTGCCTGTGGATAGGCCTTGACCTGATAGTCTATGCTGTCCCAATGAATGAGCCAGGGCAGGTTTTCCAGCGATTTTAGGTAAGCTACGGTACTAAAAAAGTCGCCCTGTACGGTCAATTTCATAGCATGTTTATAAACCCAGATAGTCTGCTGATCTGGCTGAGCGAGGTCACCAAAAGGGCTGGCAGGCAAAGTCTCCAATGCTATCAGTTTTAAGTTGCCTTGCTGTTTTAACATGTCACGCAGGGCGTTACTCATGAATTGCGGTGGCACAAATTTTTTCTCGCCGGCTCCCAATTGCGTTTGCATATTGCTGATTGACGCCTGTAATGCTGACAATTTTTGCTGTTTGCTTTTTTGTGGATCGTTGCTGTCGGCCAACTGTTGTATCAATTGCTGTTGATTTAACAAATTGTTTTCCAGTGTTGTAATCTCTGTTTTTAGGCCGGTCTGGGTGCTTTGCAAGGATTGATTGATAAGATTGTCCCACAGCGCCCACAGCAAAACGATAACGGCAGCAACCGTCATCAGTTTTTCGCGTGGATTTAAGTCGTCAAAACGCTGCTGCAATTGCTCAAGGCTAATTGTCATCTTTATCCTCGGTATCGGGCTTAAGACTGGAACTGACACTAAAATCAATCTGCTCCGGGGCATTATCTGATTGTTGCATGTTAAGTCGGGCAAAGCTTCTGCTCTTGAAAGCGGAAGTGGTTTGCAAGCGTTGCAGCAACAATGGGATAGGCTGGGGTTGAAAGCTGCTGCCGTATAAACTGATGTCGTTGCTGATAGTGTTGATTTTAATCCGGCTTAACCAAGCTGAGCTGTCGGCTTGTTCGGCCAAAGCACTGAGGTAATGAGAAAACCCCCGGGTCTGGTCTTGTTGCGTGTCTGTAAGCAATTCCATAATACGTGACAAATTTTGGTAGCGAGTTTGCGCTTGCTGAATTTCCTGATCAAGCAGAGCGTCGTTTTGTGGATTAGGAAGCTGCGATTGTAGCGTTAATAATTCTGTAGTGGCCTGTTGCAGTTGATTTTGCAGTAGCTGACGATTAGATTGCTGCGTAGCAATCTGATACCAGCTTAATCCGCTGCTGATGAGTAAAAGCATGACGCTGGCGATAAGCACTAGTAAATAATGATTGAGGTTTGATTGTGACCTCGTATCGATATTGTCATGATACAGATTGATTTGCTGAATCATACGACACCCTCGATCAAACGCCGCAGGCTAGCGCCAATAACTGGGGCGCAGGCATTTTGCAAAGCATCAGTAAGTATCATCTCGCCTTCGACAATCGCTGATAAATCCAGGGCTCTGGCGGTGATGCCGTGACGGGTCATCAGGTTACTGACAATGGACTCAGTACGATGGGGCACTAAAAGTACCGCCAGACTGCTGATGGGCGGAATGCCATAATAGTTTTCCACATAATCCAGCGAACGTTGAATTTCCAGTGCCAACGTGTCCTGTTCCATCAAAATTTGGGGCTCGCTATCAAAGCTATTGTCGATCAAGCGGTTATAGCCCATGTCAAACCGCCGCGATAAATATAGGATGCCGGCTTGTTGAATGATGATGTGTCCACTAGTGGGTTGTAAATTGAGTACTGCAACGCCACGTTCGCTTTCCGGTAATAGAGTGGCGAGATTGCGTAAAGCCATTTCCTGGATTTCCACCACAGCGACCTTGAGGCCAGCTTGCTGACAGATTTGCACAAAAGGATTAATCACTGATTGATTACCGCTAATAACCTCTATCATGGGTGTACTGTTAGCCCGATTAGATTTTGGTAGTGGGTAATAATCGATAAATGCTTGTTCGACTGGATAATCCAGTATATCAGCAATGCGCCAACGCACAGCCTGCCTCATTTCATGTTGGTCAACTTTTAACGCCTCAGTGCCAAAGCTGCGGTATTGATCTGGATTCAATAAAACATGGCAAGCGTAATTTTCCAGTCGGTAATTGGCGATAATCTCTTTTAGCGTGGTTGACCATTGCTGTTGAGGTAGGTCTATGAAGGCACAAAACAATAAGTGTGGGCGATTGTTTTCGTTATAGCGCGTGACTGCAATGCTGAAGCCTGCAGTCAGAAAACTAATGGCAACTATGCCTTCTAGGATTTGCGGTGTTTTGTTAAAAATATTCTGCAGAAAGCGCACGATAGTAAACAGGTGACAGCGGTAATGGCCTAAAGTCTATACCAAAATCTTAATGTTGGCAGTTTTGAATCTTAAATAGCGTTCAAAGGAGTGTGCTAATAATTAATCTATGTTAAATGGCTCGTAATATTTAGGTCAAATACACTGTTTTTGTGGTGTATTAATGGGGTGGTGGTTATTTTATGTTAAATAACAATCACATAGAATTTGGCATCAATTATGCCTCACTAATTGAGTGTTTCACTTTCTCAATGTGAGGTAAAAAAAGATGGCTCAAGAATTAATAGCTACTAATTACGCTGCAACAGCTGAGCAAATCAATACAGGCGCACTAATGCTAGGTGCAGGTTTGGCATTGACTTCGATGATTTTGGTGCCGGCATTAGCCATGCGCTTGGGTTTGAATGCCAGCTTGACGGGTGCATTACGTATTGCGTTGATGAAAGCTTCCAGTCGAGCTGCTGCTAAACCCGCTTTGGTAAATAATCAACAAAAATTGTTGCGGTGACAGTCACTTCAAAGATTTTCTACTATGGATTGGACTGTTTTCTTTAGATAAGCTCAGCTTTGTTGTAGTTGTTTGTTGTTTTCATATTTTAGACCGTTATAATGTGGTGTCGGAAAATTGAATTTAATTGATGAGTTTGGTCTGTATTGGCAATGAGTGATAATAAAAAACAATGTGATCTTTGTGGCTTGGCTGTCGAAGTTGATGGTTTTGAACTTAAAACCCTTGAAGGCGATAAAAAATTTTGTTGTGAAGGCTGCAAAGGTATTTATCAAATGTTGCATGAAGAGCAAGCCCTATCAGAAACAGGCGATAGCGAAAGTAACGACTGAAACCACTTTCAAGGATATTTTAAACAATGGCACACGAGCACAATTCCAAAAGTATGTCTATGGGGAAACAAGTCATGGCAGGCACATTAGCAACTGCAACAGTGAATACAGGAAGTAAACTTATGAGTAAAGCGGCAAAGCATCCGGTAGCGGTTTTCGGCCTGGGTATGCTTGCTGGTTACTTTGTTTACAAATACAGAAAAGACATTATTGCTAGCGCCAGCAAAACTATAGATGCGGGTAAAGACTTTGTCCTGCACCAAAAGGAAAACCTGGAAGACATCGTTGCTGAAGCAAAAGAAGACAAGTAATTCAGCGCCTGATTGATGCATTGATTGATTGACTGCTAGCAGTTTAAATTTTAAACGGGCGCACCTGCTTGTCGGGTTCGCCCGTTTTGTTTATGTATTGTAATTATTATGGCTATTCAAAAAGAATTTGTAGTGCGGTATCGGGGCGATGGGCATGTTCGCTTTAAGATTCCGTCACGCGCAACCCCAGTGCAAGTTGCCCGCTTAATTAGCGATAATATTGCTGAAATTGATGGTGTTATTTCTGTCAATTTGTTTCGCCGTTCACGAAAGCTGGTCATTCGCTATCATGAAAGTGATTGTAGTTTCATTAGTCTGGCTAAAAAAATGCATGCTGTTTTGGCTACATTGGAGCAACAAGGCTGGTTTGCGCCACAGTCAGTGGTAGAAATTAGCAAAAAACCATCGTTTGGCCTCAAACACAAACTTAAAACCAGCAAAATTAATCGTTGGCTAGATAACAAAATCACCAGTGCTAAAGAAACAGCACAAGCCGCTAAAATCCTCGGAAAATTAAGTAGCAAAGGCCCTAAAGCCTTAATCAATAATCCTGAAAAAGCCATTATTGATTTTTTAAACGATATCTTGGTGCTTTATCTGATTAAAACTCATTGGACGCGTATCACTCAGCAATGGCTGGTAAAGCCTTTTGTACATCGTTATGAATGGTTGGCAATGTTTTATCTGTTCTTTTTGTTAGTACGTTCACGTAAACCCAAATAGTTTTTCCAGGCTGACAGGCTTATTCATTTGCTGCCAGCTTGGCCAATCGCTATTCAGAGGACTCTATGACATCCGATAATCCCGAATACAAACACTTTCATCTTCAGCATGAGTTAAAAAATCGTATCCGTATCATAACCGGGATATTAAAAAACGATCCTGAACGCGGCTATATCTTCGAAATTCTGCTAAAAAAACGCCCTGAAATTACGCTAGTACGTTCGGTATTTGACATCGGTTCGGTAACCATAGAATTTGATTCCAGTCGTTTACCTAAAAAGAATTTGTTAATTTTGCTGGATGCAGTTTTGGGTAATATTGCCCAAAAAAAGCCCGTTGTTAAAAATCATAAGAAAAAACAATTCGAAGGACCGGTGCAGGATATCGACTTGGCTGTCGAGGGTATGAGTTGTGCTTCCTGTGCTTTGCTAATTGAGATGGTATTGAATCGCGATGAGCGCATTAAAACAGCAAGTGTCAATTTTGCTACTCAGACCGTTAGTGTGCAGGGTCAGTTAAGCAAAATCGATGTAGTCGAGCAGATTGAAAAATTGGGTTACAACGCGCTAATGGTCGACACCTTATCGCAAAGAAAGAGACTGATAGAAAAGGAGCATCATCGAATTGACGCAGCCCGGCGACGATTTGTATGGGCAGGGCTTTTGACCATACCCGTGGTTGGCGTAGCGATGGCCATGAGAACATCGCGCTGGATACACTGGCTACAATTTATTTTGACGACGCCAGTGGTGTTTGGCACCGGCAGCCAATTTTTCTCTAAAGCCTATCGTCTGGCAAAACAGCGCGCCGCCAATATGGACACCCTTATTGCCTTAGGCGTCGGATCAGCCTATGGCTACAGTGTGCCGGCATTATTTCGCAAGCGCGGACATATTTATTTTGAGGCGGCAGCAGCCATCATTACTTTTGTTTTGTTAGGGCGTTACCTGGAAGAACGCGCTAAAGGCAAAGCCGGCGAAGCTATCCGTAAATTGGTGGATTTACAACCACAAACGGCTATCTTGCTGAAAGATGGTCAAGAGCATGTGGTGGATGTCGATGAGGTGATTGTTGGCGATATCGTGTTGGTTCGCCCAGGCGAACGCATCCCTACCGATGGCCGGGTGGTGTTTGGTTTATCTACCGTGGATGAAGCCATGGTCACCGGTGAAAGCATGCCGGTGGTGAAAAACGTCGGCCATAGTGTGATTGGTGGCTGCGTCAACGGTAACGGTGTACTGCATGTAGAAACCACTGCCGTGGGTATGGATACGGTCTTGGCCGGTATCGTGCATATGGTCGATCAAGCTCAGGCTGCCAAATTACCGATTCAAAAACAGGTTGATAAAATTTCGGCGGTATTTGTGCCTTCGGTGATGGCGGTTTCCGGGTTGACGCTATTTGGCTGGATGTTGGCGGGGGCGCCATTTGCTTTTGCTTTTGGTAATGCCATTACCGTGTTGCTGATAGCCTGTCCTTGTGCGCTGGGTTTGGCAACGCCGGCTGCCATTATGGTTGGGACCGGCCAAGCTGCCAAAAAAGGCGTCTACATTCGCAATGGTGAGAGTTTGGAAGTAGCCAGTAAACTCAACGCCATCGTGTTCGATAAAACCGGCACCATCACCGAAGGCAAACCCAAAGTCAGCGAAGTTTTTAATCAATCCGGATTTGATCACGCAATATTACTCAGTTTGGCAGCCTCTGCGGAGTATGGTTCTGAGCACTTCCTGGGCAAAGCCATCGTCGAGTTTGCTAGAGAGCAGAAAATTCAATTTCAAGATTGCAGTTATTTTTACAGTGAAACCGGCTTAGGTATTCGTGCCGAAGTGGATACTTACAAAATATTACTGGGTAACCGCAATTGGCTGGAAAGTCAGCAGATCGACATTACTACGCTGGACCAACAGGCTGATGTATTTGCCAGCCAGGGGAAAACACCGGTTTTCATGGCCATTAATGGTGAGGCGGCGGCAATTTTTGCTATTGCCGACAATCCTCGCCTGGAAGCCGCTGCAGCGATTAGTCGTTTACACCTGATGGGTATTAAAACCTGGATGGTAACCGGGGATACGGAAAAGACTGCTTACTACATTGCCGATCGGGTGGGTATTGCTGATGTGGTGGCGAATGCCAAACCCGATGAAAAGTTACAGATTATTCAGCAATTACAAGCCGAAGGTTATCAAGTCGGCATGATTGGCGATGGCATTAATGATGCACCAGCACTAGCGGCAGCCAATGTTGGTTTTGCTATTGGTAGTGGTACCGATGTGGCGATAGAGTCGGCCGATTTAACCCTGGTACAGGGCGATATTTCTAAAGTGACAGAAACCATAGAACTTAGCGCTTTCACCATACGCGTCATCAAACAAAATTTATTTTGGGCTTTTGGCT
Organism: Methylomonas lenta; assembly: GCF_001644015.1. GTDB lineage: Bacteria > Pseudomonadota > Gammaproteobacteria > Methylococcales > Methylomonadaceae > Methylomonas > Methylomonas lenta. Next base: position 13,508 of record NZ_LUUI01000145.1, on the reverse strand, counting down.
ACAATACCATTGCTATTCCTGTAGCAGCCCTGGGTAAACTTAATCCCATGATTGCTTCGGCAGCGATGGCCTTGAGTTCAGTATCTGTGATCGTCAATTCATTAAGGTTGAACAAATAAATGGAACACTCGATGGAAGGCATGGATCATTCTGCGCATGCCATGCATGGCATGGCGGAAATTGCTTCCGCAACAGGCTTTGATTATTCTCTGGCGTTTGTGGCGGGTTTTTTAGGTAGTGGTCATTGCCTGGGCATGTGCGGAGCTCTGGTGTCCGGTTATTTCATGAAAGCAGGCAATAACCGCAGTTATTTACCCTATTTTGCTTATCAATTCACCCGCATTAGTGTGTATACCGTGGTTGGGGTATTGGCTGCGGCCTTGGGTGTGGTGCTGGTTTCCAGCGGCATATTCGGTAAACTTCAAAGCATCCTGCAAATGCTGATCGGCTGCGTGGTGATTATTTTAGCCTTGGGTATTTTGGGCTGGATACCTTTTCAAGGCACGGTGCGATTAATACCGATGCAAGTCTTGAGAAAAGGCTATGCCACGGCTAGTCAGAAAGGCCCCGTTTTGGGGGCTATGATAGCGGGGTTTTTAAATGGTCTAATGCCTTGCCCACTGACTTTTGCCATGGCGGTTAAAGCCACCAGTGCCACCAGCTTAATAGAGGGTGGTGCTTTGATGCTGGCCTTTGGGGCGGGTACTTTGCCTATGATGTTATTTATCAGCGTAGCCTTTGGCAAAATGAGCGCAAAATTGCGCGGTTTTATGTTGAAATCGGCGGCTTTCATCATGATGTTCATGGGGTTGAATACCATTCATAAGGGCTTGAGCTTTTATTTGGATGAAGATTTCAGGCACAGTACCTTTTTAAGCTTAGTCAAGAGCAAGCTCGATGCTTTCGACGTCTTTATCGGTGAAATCATGGATTACATCGCGGGGATGATAAACGTCATTCAATCCATGTAAGAACCGGGTTCCCACTTTCAAACAGGGGAACCCGCATAATGCAAACCCTAAGCTGGTTTCTGCAGTTTTTTCAAAATACTTTTACTGATAGCGGCGACAAACTCTTCTGGATTGTCATATTCGTGCAGTTTAATATGCGCCACTGCCGATTGCACGATTTGTTTGGTGCTGGCGATTTCACTATGTAAGCGGCCGCAGCCTGTGCAATGAGTGCCTTCTTTGGAACATTGGTCGTTGCAGGGGGAAAATTTCATACTAATTTCTCTGTGGAAGTTTCGGCAACAAGGGTTTCTGACAGACGATGCACGTAGATAGTGGCTCCAATTACGGCAGCCTGACCGATAAACAAATTCACCAGAGGCAAAGCCAGGCAGACACTGGTAACACCGCCAAAACTAAGCGCACCCAAGCGGGTTTTTTGCAGAAATTGTTTTTGTGCTGGAAACGTCAGACCGCGGCTTTCTAAGGGATAAGCCATAAATTCCATTGCAATACCCCAGGCGGCAAATATCGCCCATAGTATCGGGGCAACTAAATTGACTACCGGTATCAAAAATAACAGCAGTAACGGCAGGATCCGCAGTAACAAATAACTTAATCGTTTCAGCTCGCCGACAAATACTTTAAGCCAGGATTGTTCCTCTATCGGCATATCCTGATCGGTAATGATTTGCAAAACTTTTGCCGACAGCACACTATAATAAGGCGCGGCTATCAAGTTGGCGAACAAAGTAAAGGTAAAAAAACCGATAATCAGAAAGCTGATAAAAAACAGCGGCCATAAAATCCAGTTTAACCATGACAGCCAATCGGGAATAAAGTCATGAATCAATGCCAACACTGAGTGATACCCGAGTACAAACGCCCCGCTATACAACACAACATTGATAATTAGTGGAATCAGCAGATATTTGCGTAACTGCGGATGACTCAGCATTTTGACGCCTTGCAACAAACAACTCAGCGCAAACAACGGATTATTGCCATTCTTTAAATTTAACATGCCTCTAAGCTCCTGACCCCATGTTTGCCAGGGTCGATAACAATGCCGCGCTCGGTGACAATAGCGCTAATCAATTCTGCTGGCGTCACATCAAATACCGGATTCCAGGCGCTCACCAAAGAGCCGTCGGTAAGATAACAGTCAGCCAATAATTCTTTGGGATTCCGTTCTTCAATTTCAATCTCATCGCCAGTTTCAAGACTAAAGTCAAAAGTAGAGGAGGGCGCAGCCACCATGACTTTGACACCATGCTGTTTGGCCAGTACCGCCAAAGAATAAGTGCCGATTTTATTGGCCACATCGCCATTGGCCGTGATACGGTCGGCACCCACTACAATCCAGTCGATTTTACCGGATTTCATCAACCAGGCGGCTGCGGAGTCAGCGATCAAGGTTGCCGGGATACCATCTTGTGCCAACTCCCACACAGTTAATCTAGCCCCTTGCAGCCAAGGTCTGGTTTCATCGGCATAAACATGTTGTAAATGGCCGCGTTTATGCGCGCTACGAATCACGCCAAGTGCAGTCCCATAACCGCCGGTAGCTAAAGCGCCTGCATTACAGTGGGTTAACACCGCCTTGGCATTCCCCAAAATATCAGCACCCCGTTCGCCCATGGCGTGATTGGCAGCTATATCATCAGCATGAATCTTTTGCGCCAGTTGGGTTAATGCTGCAATTGGATTGGCACTGGGCGTCACTAGTTGTTGCTGCATTTTATTCAGCGCCCAAAATAGATTCACCGCGGTCGGTCTGGAAGCGGCTAACTGCTTAATATCTTGTTCAACGGCTGCTTGCCAATCGGCATTGGGATAATGTTGCATGGCTGACAACACAACCCCATATGCAGCGGCTATGCCTATGGCAGGCGCACCGCGAACTCGCATGGATGCAATAGCATCGGTAACCCCGGCTGCATCCTGATAGTCATCGTAAGCAATACTGTCTGGCAGCAGGCGCTGGTCCAGAACTTTCAGGCTGTGCCCGCTCCACTGCAGGGCTTGTACGTTTAATTGGCTCAAGTTACTCATGGTAAAAAACGCTGTTAAGGATTGATAAGGATAGATAGGTATAATCGGATTTTTAATTGGAGATGTACATGCAAGTCGATCATCTTATTCAAGCACGCTGGATTATACCCGTTGAACCGGCATCGGTAATCTATGAAAACTATAGTCTGGTGATCGACGATGGCAAAATCATCGATTTGCTGGATAACGCAGAAGCACTGCAAAAATATCAACCGCAAACCTTAGAAAGACTAGAGCAGCATGTTTTGATTCCCGGCTTGATCAATTGTCATACCCATGCAGCCATGTCATTGTTATCCGGTATTGCCGATGATTTACCGTTAATGGACTGGCTGCAAAACCACATTTGGCCGGCAGAACAAAAATGGGTTAGCGAAGCTTTCGTGCGCGACGGTACCGACTTGGCGATTGCAGAAATGATACGCGGCGGTACCACCTGCTTGAATGATATGTATTTCTTCCCGGAAGTTGCTGCACAACAGGCCATAGCACATGGCATACGTGCCAATATCGGCCTGATTGTGTTTGATTTTCCTACTGTATGGGCGGAAAACGCCGATGTTTATTTGACCAAAGGCTTGGCGCTGCACGAACGCTTACGGCATGAAAGCTTGATTACCACCTCGTTTGCACCACATGCACCCTATACCGTTTCCGACGAACCTTTAGCCAAGATGCTGACATTTGCTAACGAGCTGGATTTATCCATACACATGCATTTGCACGAAACTCAACATGAAGTCGATGAACAAAAGCAAAAAACTGCCCAAACGCCTTTGCAGCGTATGCACGATTTGGGTTTGTTGAGCCCAGCATTTATGGGCGTACATATGACGCAATTATCCAAGCAGGAGATTGAGTTTTACGCTGGAACAGGTGCTCATATCATCCACTGCCCAGAATCCAACTTAAAGCTAGCCAGTGGATTTTGTCCGGTAGCCGCCTGTCTGGATGCGGGTATTAATGTCGCATTGGGTACCGATGGTGCCGCCAGTAACAACGATCAGGATATGTTAGCTGAAATGCGGGTTGCCGCACTGTTGGCCAAGGGTGTTTCTGGTCGAGCGAATGCCGTGCCGGCCATGCAAGCTTTGCAAATGGCGACTATTAACGGTGCTAAAGCGCTAGGATTAGATCATAAGATTGGCTCGTTAACGATAGGTAAAGCAGCCGATGTGGTGGCGATTGATTTAAGTGAAGTAGAAACTCAACCGGTGTTCAATCCGCTGACACAAATTGTCTATGCCGCCAGCCGCAATCAAGTCAGCGATGTCTGGGTGGCCGGTAAACGCTTATTAAACAAACGCCAGCTAACAACTTTGGATTTAAATGATTTGCGGGAGCGCGCAGCAGTTTGGCAACAGCGCTTGGCTTCGAGTTAGCCCACGTTAATCACAAAACTATTCGTCGTGATGCTTTTTAAGGGTAGTGCCAGCCGGTTTAAAAGTATGTAAATCGGCTTCAGTCTCCGCGCCCTGTGCCGCGCAACCCCAGTTTAATTGCTGATCCTGGGTAAAACGCTTGCCCAGTTGCCAGGCAATTTGAGCGCGCGCCAGTTCTACACCCAAATAAAACGCATGGCCGCCGTCGGTTTCCACACCCAGCTTCGGATATAAATCAAACGGGTCTTGCGCGGTATGAAAACCGTCGCGATTGAATACATGCAAACCCTGGCTACTGGTTTGTATCCGATAGCTGGGGTCGCGAATCTCGGCGGCGATGGCTTCGATTTCATCGCGACGATAGGGAAACGGCGCGTTATCGTGTACCGTCATTAAATCGGGCGCGATGTGCTTGGGCAGGCTGTCGTGCTGTTTGGCGGCATACATGATGCGACGGGCGCGGTCGGCTTCCTTGATGGCACGGCAGGCATGTTTGCTGACTTCGGTCGCCAGAATATGATTGATATTCAGCTCGGAACATATCCCCAGCAATAGCGCATTCATACCCGAGGTATCGGCGTGAGTCAGTTCGGTAATGTTACCGACACCTAACATCATTTCCACCTCAGGATAACGCTGGCGGAACTGATAATTGCGCACAATGGATTCAGTAAAACCGAAATGTATCGGATCCAGAATCGGGTCGACAATAAAAGCCCGGTTTTTTCGTTGCAAGGTTGCAATCACCGTATCCAGGCAGCTTAAATCGCCATGTACCTGCGGAATGATGATCGGCGTGGTCTCAACTTCGTCAACTATCCATAAACTACTATTAGTCAGACTGAGCATGTAATCGGCACCGGCTTTGCCTCCGGCCAGCAAGTCGCTATCTTCCAACGAATCGATACTGACCGTGAAGCCTTCCTGTTTCAGGCTGCTGATACAATCTTGCAAATGCGGAAACAGCGTACCGGGCAGACAGCCAATATCAATCACATCAGCACCTTGGGCTTTATAGTAATACGCACGCTGTATCACTTCATCGACGCTGATATTCGGTGCATCGACGATTTCGGCGAAGATTTTGGTTTGGTATTGACTGAGGTCGTATTGATGGGCGTTTTTACCAAAATACTGCGGCAGATCTTTGACTTCTTCCGGACCGCGCTCCACAGGCACGCCCAGTTGTTGTGACAAGGCTTGGATATCGCCGCGACAGCGGCCGGGGATGACGACGCGGGTAGCATCTTCCGTGTCTTTCAAACGTCGACCTATCATTTCGGTGGTCATCAAAGCCGCGACTTTGACCCCCATTTCCTTGACCTTGTAATAAAAATCCGGCTGCATGGCGGCCAGAATCTGCCGGAGTTGTTTTTCGGCCAATTTGCCGGTCAAAAACAGTATGCGCTCTTCACTCATGATAATGATGCCAGACGGCGTATCACCGCAGTTTTCAAATCGTCAACGCTTTCTACGACTTGGGTATAGGGAAAGCTACGCATTTTATCGGTGGCTTCCAGATCGATAGGTCGCGGGTAAACCATGACTTTTTTATTGCCGGGCGCGGTGGTTTCCATTTCCGGGGCGATATCGCAGGGGTAGACAATACTTTCTATGCGACATTTACCGGCTTGGGAATACAGATTAGTGGCCAGGGAATCGGCAATACCCAGTACACATTTGGCGACGGTATTGGATGTGGTCGGCGCCATCACAAAGGTGTGGTAATAACCTTTGTAAAACAAGCCTACCGGCGGTGCCGAAGCGGCTTTGTCGCGATAGACCGGCATTTTGGCTTTGATGTCGTTAATATTGACGCCATACATTTTCAACACCTCTTCGCCAGCCTGGCTTAGATAACAATCGATGTTATCCAGACTGAACATGAATTCAAGACATTCTTCGATATAATGTCCCGAGCCTGTGATGGCCCAGGCTAGACGCGGTGGTTTCATGATTTTAAACGTTGAGCAAAAGATTTGGCATTATAACCGAGCCGGCTCGACAATCGGTGGAGAGGAACGATGGCACTACAGCCCAGGCAGCATTGGCTAAGTCCGGAAGATTATTTGGACGCCGAACTCGTCAGCGACATAAAGCACGAATACATTGATGGTGACGTGTATGCCATGACTGGCGCCAGCGTTAACCATAATCGCTTGGTAAGCAGCGTATTAGCAAGTCTACATACGCATTTAGCAAATACACCCTGTGATGTATTTGCCGCTGATATGAAAGTTAAAGCCCAACACAACTTTTTTTATCCCGATGTGATTGTCGATTGCGAACCTAAAAATGCAGACAGCTATTTCACCGAATCGCCGTTGATCATTGTCGAAGTATTGTCAAAATCCACCCGAAAGATCGACCAAACCTTGAAACGCTTGTCATATCAGGCTTTAGCCAGCTTGCAGGAATATGTGTTGATCGAACAAGATTTTGTCGATATAGAAGTCTGCCGACGCAGTAAACATTGGCAATCGGAGCATTACTATTTAGGCGATCAAGTCTATTTGGCTGCGGTGGATTTATATATACCCGTCGAAACGCTTTACGCCCGTGTAGTCAACGATGACATGCAGGCATTTTTGCAAGCCGCCGCCGAGCAAAATTAATCCCTTTAACATTTTAATTCCTCGCTAAATATTCAGCTTGAAAATGGAAAATCAAAATTTTACCCAACAGCCAATAGTTACCAAAGCACGAAGCTCGCATGTCGTGGTGTTTACCAGTGGTAAAGGAGGCGTCGGCAAGACCTGTATTACCACGAATGTAGCTACGGCTATGGCGCATAGGGGGGCAAGAGTCTGTATTTTTGATGCTGATACCGGACTGGCTAATATCAATATATTGTTGAAATTACAGCCTGAATTCAGCTTGGAACACTTATTAAGTGGTGAAAAATCCATACAAGAGATTCTCATCAAAACCTCGCAAGGGGTGGCCGTAGTGCCCGGTGCGAGTGGGGTTGCAGATATTGCTAATCTAAATAGCGACCAGATTAATAGACTTTGCAGCGCCTTGACTGAGCTTGAAGCTGACTATGATTATTTTTTGATAGACACTGCCGCTGGCGTGGCCGATAGCGTACTGCAATTCATTGAGTCAGCACCTTATGCCTTTATATTGATCACGCCTGAGCCAACGTCGTTGACGGATGCTTTTTCGCTTTTAAAGCTATTGAATGCGCGTAAATATCCCGGTCGTTTGCGTGTGATAGTAAACATGGCGGAAGATTATGCCAATGCGACCGACACATTTCGCCGCTTTGCCGCTGCAGCAGAGAAATATTTGGATATTCAGGTCGAGTATGGTGGCTTTGTCGCCCGCGACGAAAGCGTGCCAGCCTCGGTTTTAAAACAGATACCGGTTGTTGATTTAATTGCTAATGCGCCTGCCAGTCGCTGCTTGTTTGCCTTGGCAGATAATCTGCTGAAACACATAGGCAGTGTTGAAACTAATGCTGGCTTGGCTGATTACTGGAGTACTATTTTGCAGGATCATGCTACAGATAAACAAGATCTTGATAGCCAAAAGTGCATGGAAACAAAACCAGTGCAAATAGATCAGAACCCATCGGTCGCCAGTACGCTGCATTTTGACGATATAGCCAATCAATTATTGTCTGCAGTTAAAAATCAATCACCCGACAGAGCAAGCTCTGAAGCGTTTTTGACTGATTATATTGAAACTTTTCTGACGCAGTTTGGCGACTTTCCGTTGAGTTTTCGTCAATTGTTATTTCGCTGGCTGGAATCTTCAAACTATGCAGCTCATCAGTTACAGGAACTGGCTGGCACACTGGAAATGCTCTACATGGCAAAGCACCAAAAGCCCTTACATAGCCTTGAAAATAGTCTGGCGCGTCTGATTGCACAATGCCAGGGTTCAGAAACGCAAATGCAGGAATTGTTGACACAGTTACGGGGTGCTTATCGGCAGTCGTTTCAAGTCGATGCGTTTGATGCCCGTCAGGAAGTATTAAACAGTATTCGGAAAGACAGTTTTAGCGAAGAAGATTTTCAGCACTTGTTAAATGCTTTGAACCAGGCTTTTCAAGATCGATTTAAACGGCCCTATCAGGGGCAAAGTGATTTGTTATTGGAGACAACCGCAGAAACTTTGACTGAGATAGGATTTGATGAAAAAAAACTGCAGGCACAAATCGAAGATATAAACCATGGTTTCCAGCAGTTAAATCAACGTCGACAGGCATTGTTAATGGCCATCACACAGGGTCAGTGTAGTACTGTGAATTTTAAATCCAGTTCAACAATCCAGGAATAAAATCCTTAAACTTCATCAGTTTCCTCTAGTTGAATTTTGCCTTTCATTCAGCGACTTAAGTTGATCGCAAAGCAAAGCGGCACGTGCAGACAGATAAAGGATGTTGGTGATTTGTACATCATGAACATCCAAGCCAAAAACCCGTTGCAAAGTGGCGCTTAACGCTATCTCCAGCTCCTTAACAATTTCCGCTCGATTTTCGGTTAATGTTTCTGCCGGATGGTGGGAAAAAACCAACATCACGCTTTCGCAAATCACCGGGCGTAAGCTCTGATCGATATCAAAATTACCGCTACGCCCTACCATATACAAAAGTTTCAGTACTGACGATTCCGGCACCGTGAAAGAAATGCCGACCGATACATTTATCCATTGTTGGTCCACAGTAAATATCGGCAAGTCATTGACTTGAAAAGCCGTTAAAGAGACTTGCAGATTATCGTTGATGTCTAGCAAGGGTAGTTTGAAATAAAAGCCCTCAGCCAATGGCGATGGCGTTATCACTCGCCCCAATCGGCGCACGCCTGCCATTTCCGAAGGTTGCACGATAAACCAGGGTGGTGAAATAATCAGTAAAACTGTCGCAATCAATAAAAGTAAATGCCAGAGTTTGATATTACGAGGCCAACGGGATGTGTGTTGAGTAAAAGGGCTGGTCGACATGATTACTTTTAAATGTGTGCTTAAAATTGGCTAGTTAAAAAACTCCCGAAAATAGCCCAAGGGCTGCAGCTCGGTACTGCAATTAAAAATGCCTATATTTTGGGTTTGAGATTGAGATATATCGGGCGGTAAAGTTTATCCACCCAGCTTACAAAATCAGTTTGTCCTGTTTGATACAGACTGGCAAAGCTAGGGAAAAACCTTGCCAAATAGGCGTCATAATCAACTTCACCGTTATTCCAGTCATCGCCCTCGTATTGCACTTGAGCGGCTTCCAGCGCCTTTTCTTCTTTAGCATTTAGCCAGGCAAACGCCGAGCGGCAGGCTAGAGGTAGCGGGGCTTGTAATCCCAGATACCAGGCTTCAACCAAACTTTGCAGATGGATAAGCGCTTCAGCCTGGGGCAGCGGTTCGATTTCTACTATGCCATCGGCCCCGACAATATAACTACTTATCAGCAAGCCATCGGCACAGGCTGCAAGATGTTCCAGCCAGGGTAATAGCAGTTTGTAATGTTGAATGGCGTCTTTTTTAAACAGGGTTTGGGCGCTGAGGGTGATTAGGCCAGCTGGTTTGATTCCACTTGGCCCAGATTCGTCGGCATTGGTTGTTACTAGCCCTTCGACAAGCTGAGGACAAACGGTATCCAGTAAACCGGCAGCATCCTTATCATTGGCCAGACGCAAATGGCTTAGCCCGGCACTGAGTTGCACACTGATGTCTTCTGCGACCTTGAAAACCAATGCTATGGGTCGTGCTGCCGATTCGACAGGCCATTGCGTCAGCAGCGTTTCATAATTGCGCCAGGCGCGTGTAGCTGGCTTAGCAATGCCGGCAAAGACAGTTTGGGCAAAGCTGGCTAAAGGCAATTTGCCCTGACCACTGAGTGCGGCCATCTGCTGCTGTAAAAACGTCTCGACATCGACAGGCAGTTGGTTTCGTAAACCATCTAATAGTTCGTGACTATGGATATGGGCTTGCAGAGGATCGAAGTCGAAGGGTTCGTTGTCTTCACTGGTGACATCGACATTGTCAAAACTGAATTTGAGCGTATGTTGGCAATAGGCTTTGACGGGGGCTTTCAGAAAACGGGCCAGTGTCTGCAAATTAAGGCTGTAGGTTTTTTCTTCTGTTTGTGGGGTCAATTCAGCCGATGGATACTCGACTGACGTTGTTTCAAACCATTCCCGTGCGTAGGTAAATAAACGCCGGTCGCGGTTGTTACTGACGTATTCAAGGCTAAAGGGTTGCAGTGGGTGCGCCACTGTTAGCGCGTCCAGTAGTTTTTCATTGCCCGATAAACACCAGCTTTGCTGTAGGAAATCGCGTAATTGAGCGATCAGAACAGAGGGTGGCCGCTCGCTGTTATCACGGATACTACGGCCAACCCAGCTGATATAAAGTTGCTGCCGGGCTGAAAGCAGGGCTTCTAAAAACAGATATTGATCATCTTGTCGCCGTGAGCGGTCACCGGGGCGATATTGGCCGCGTTGATTCATTAAATCGAAACCATGCGCGTACTGAGTACGCGGGTAATCGCCATCGTTCATGCCCAGCAAACAAATCAAACGAAATGGAATTGCCCGCATCGGCATCAGGGTGCAAAAATTTACCCGCCCGCCCAGAAAGCGTTGTTGCAGGCTGGGTTCGTCTACTGCCGCTAGCCAGGCTTCGCGCACCACATTTAACGGCAATAGGTCGTTGTCTCCAAAGCCACCTTGTTCACAGGCTTGCTGCCAGCTTGTCAAACAACGACTAAGTGTTTCCAGGGTTTTTTGGTCGCGGTCATTATCGGCGCTAAAAAAGTCCTCTAATAGCTGGTTAAGTGTTTGTAGCCAGACTTGTGGGTTTTGATCGTGGCTAAGGCTTTCAGCATAGCGTTCCAGCGTATCCAACATATGGCACAAATGACCCAGCCACTGTGCATCCAAACCACCAATTTCTGTATAAGGTTCGATACCGTTAAAAGCCTCGCCGGCACCTACCGCATAACCCAGCAGCATTCGTCTTAAACCGAATTGCCAGGTGTTGGCAGAGAAATTGGCTGGCATACCGACGCTGTGGCTACGTTGCTCGGCATTCAAGCCCCAACGAATGCCGGCTTGTTCCAGCCATTGATGAAGCTTGGGTGTCGCGGTTTCGGCAATATCAAAACGCTGCCTTAATGCAGGTACTTCCAGCAGTCCGAGAAATTCGCTGACGGTGAAGCGTGAGTCCGGTAGATTTAATAGTGTTTCTACCGCCACCAGTAACGGATTTTCACCCCGTTGTTGTTGGTCCGCCAAGCTAAAGGGAATGTAACGCGGATCATCGGCTTGTACTTGTCCAAACACGGCGCGAATATGTGGTGCATATTGATTGATGTCCGGCACCATCACAATCACATCGCGCGGTGATAAAGCCTTGCCAGTTTGTGCGGCGGTATTAAATCGCGCCAGTAATTGGTCATGCAGAATTTCCACTTCCCGCTGTGGACTGTGGGCAATATGAAATGCCAATGTATCGTCAGTTTTGTCGATTAAATTCGGTTGTTCAGGGACGGGTTCAAGGTCCAGAATAGTTTGCTGCAACTTTTGCAATAAACTGCCTTGATCCTCTGTAACGTAATCTTTGAATAAATCGATTTTATGATCCGGCCAGTTCCAGTCTGCATAGGCTTGGGTTTCATCGAATTGATCGAGTAAGCGAATATAATCACGACCTTGCTTGCCCCAAGCAGCCAGTAGCGGGTTGGCGTGCAGATGCAGTTCTTCCGGACTTAAACTGGCAGCCATGCCGGTTTTGTATTGCTGCCGGCGACGCTGAGCTTTTAATAATTCCTTGTCTTCGATAATGTCTGCCCAATAATGCTGACAAGGATTGTGAACAAATAAGACGATTTGGCAAAACTTGCCCAGTTTGGCCAGAACTTCCAAGGATTGTTGCGGCAGCGATGACAAACCAAAGATCACGATGCGGCGCGGGATGCCTGCGGGGCGTTGTTCAAGCTGGTCGATAGTTGCCATAAACTGCGCATGCACCGAAGCTCGACTGGCAAATGGATTTAATTCTTCACCCAGATCTTCGAGAACCTCGCGCCATAATGCGGCTTGCCACAGTTGCTGTGCGGGCAGGGGTTGTATTTCGCCTTGCGCATTGCGTAAGCTGTTTTGGTTTGCAGCCCAGTCACTGATCCAGTCGGAACGATACACTTGATATTGGTCGAACAAATCGGCCAACTGTTCGGCTAGCTGGAAATGCTTGCGACGGTTAGCATCATGCTGCAAAAAATTTGCCAGGGTTTCAAAGCCTGTTTGGCTAATGACCTTGGGCAACAAGCGATACAAGCGCCAAGTCAGCGGCGCTTTTGCTAATGGCTGTTCTTTAGGAATCTGCTGACCTAATACTGCGCGGTAAACACTCCAGATAAACAAGGAGGGCAATTGAGTCTGTATGGCTGCAGCAATGCCTAATGCGCTGTTTAGCGCCAGGCTCTGTTTGAGCCATTGGCCCATACCATTGCTTTGCACCAAAAACACTTCATTTTCCAGTGGCAGTAATGGATGCTGGCGTAACCAGTATTCCACGACATCCCGCAGGGCTTCTAGTTGATTAGAATGAATCACGGCAACGCCGGTATCCAGTGAGGTTTTGGAGCTAGTGGGCATGCATTAAGCCAGCAATATAAGTGAATTAATCCTTGTTGGTGCAGCTGAATTGTCTATCAATCGCACTGAATTATAGGGGGTTTATTTATTCAGGTCTGCCAGCATCGCCTCCAACACTTTTACTTTACGTTCACAGTTTTCGATACTGGCTTTCACCTCCCGTTTAAAAAATATGCCCATGGACTCACCCGAGTTTTCATGTTCGGCATATTCATTTAAGAGATGACAAGCATTGTTCATGGTTTGCTCAGCCTGTTCCAGTGCAGCATTGTTCTTAATCGCTTCGTTATCGCTCATCATGATACGACTGGTTAAAAGGTTCTGCTGCCTAAAGACCGACTCGGCATACTCGGCAAAGTTGTCGTATTCATCAGCCGCGGGTGGAAGGCTGGAACAAGCGGTTGTCTGCAGTAAAATTGCAGCGATCACAAAATATCTATAACCCGGTAAAACCATTATTTATCTCTATATCTAAAGTACAAAACAGCGATTGTTCGTAGATTTGTAACAGCAATTGAACAGTT
>NZ_LUUI01000144.1 GCF_001644015.1 Methylomonas lenta | reverse complement strand
AAAGGCTAAAGGCTAAAGGTTAAAATTCTTGCGTGTTTTATCTTTGGCCTTGTGCCTGATTCAAACATCCGTTACCTTAAATCCACACTGAACTAGTTAAACAAGGAAAACAATGAGTGCTTTAATCTGTGGGTCAATGGCATACGACACCATTATGGTGTTCCATGACAAATTTAAACATCACATACTGCCAGAGAAAGTGCATATTCTAAATGTGTCATTTTTGGTGCCGGTCATGCGGCGTGAGTTTGGGGGCTGTGCGGGTAACATTGCATATAACCTGCAATTGTTAAAAGAAGAACCTTTGATTATGGCTACAGTGGGTCATGATTTCGAACCCTATGCCCAGTGGCTTAGTCAGTGCGGTATCAGCACACGGTATATCAAAAACCTTGAGGACCAATATACCGGTCAAGCCTATATCACCACTGATGAAGACGATAACCAGATTACCGCGTTCCATCCGGGTGCCATGAATTTTTCTCATCTCAATGAGGTGCCAGCTACTGCAGAAATTAACATCGGCATCGTATCACCGGACGGCAAACTTGGCATGCAACAACACGCCGAACAATTTGCCGAATTAGGTATACCGTTTATTTTCGATCCCGGCCAAGGCATGCCGATGTTTGATGGTGAAGAGTTGCTGAAAATGCTTGATCTGGCCAATTACGCTACTTTTAACGATTATGAATCTGAATTAATGCAGCAAAGTACCGGATTGACTTTGGAACAAATTGCCGAAAAAGTCGATGCTTTGATCATTACGCTAGGTAGCAAAGGTTCAAAAATCTATACCCGCGGTGAATGTATCGATATACCAGCGGCTAACCCCAAACAATTGAAAGATCCAACCGGTTGTGGCGATGCGTATCGGGCAGGTTTGTTGTACGGCTTGATGAACGATTTTGATTGGTCAGTGACTGGCCGTATTGCCTCTTTGTTGGGGGCGATTAAAATCGAACACAATGGTACCCAAAACCACCTGTTTACCATGGCTGAGTTCAAAGAGCGTTATCAAGCAACCTTTGGTAGTTCATTTTGAGTTTAAGCAAAACCCAGGCATTACTGGATTTGATGGCTCGTTTGCGCAATCCGGAAACGGGTTGCGCCTGGGATCAGAAGCAGGACTTTTACAGCCTGATTCCTTACACCATCGAAGAAGCCTATGAAGTCGCCGATGCTATCGAACGCAATGATATTCAGGATTTGCGCGCAGAGCTTGGCGATTTGTTGCTACAAGTGGTGTTTCATTCCCGTATTGCCGAAGAACGTGGCTTATTCGATTTTGAGCAAGTCGCAGCCGGCATCGGCGAAAAGCTGGTCAGTCGTCATCCGCATGTGTTTGCCGGGGTTACCTTTACTAGTGATGAACAACGCCAGCAAGCCTGGGAAGCGGCCAAAGCCGAAGAAAGGCAGCAGAAGCATACAGATGACAAACCACAAAGTGTGTTGTCCGGAGTAGCAAAAAGCTTACCCGCGCTAGTTGCCTGCGAAAAAATCCAAAATCGCGCCGCCAGTCATGGTTTTGACTGGCCGGAAGTTGAGCCGGTATTTGAGAAAGTCAAAGAAGAGCTGGCCGAAGTGCACGAAGCCTGGCAGTCTGGCGATCAGGCGCATATTCAGGAAGAAGTGGGTGATTTATTACTGGTTGCGGTAAATCTGGCCCGGCACTTAAAAGTCAATCCGGAAATTGCCTTGAAAGAAGCCACCAAAAAATTCAGCCGTCGTTTCAATTACATCGAAAAGCAAGTGGAAGCCACAGGCCGACAATTACGTGATTGTCAGCTGGAAGAATTGGATGGTTTGTGGAATGAAGCCAAGCGTGTGCAAAAAAATACTCACCCAAACAACCCATGAAGTTTTTTTTTCAGAAACTAATCTTGGCAGCTATCACTGTTATTGCCATGCAAGTACAAGCTGGCGAGGTTTTGGGACATATTTCCGATGAAACCGAGCCCGCTGTTGTGGAGCCGGCCAATCCGCCAGCTAATGACAGACGCATTATCTATCGAGTGATATGTGATCCGGCAGGAGAAGCTTTACCGGATTGCGAGCAACCAGTTTACGATATCGAAACTATTGCAAAGCCCGAGAAGCAGTTGGAAGAGGCTATGCCGGTTGAGTCGGGGCAGATGGATGCAGAGTCAGAGCAGATGGATGCAGAGCCTGCGCCAGTGAAAAAGACAACACAATCAAAGAAAACCAATAGCAAAAAAAAATCTAGCAGCAAGAAAAAAACGGCTGGCAAAACCAGTAAAAAATCCAAAAGCAAGAAAAAAACCACTAAAAAAACGACTACTAAAAAATCCAGCAGTCAAAAGAAGTAACGCCAGTACTGTCCTATCCCTTCGGGAGTACAAACCTAGGTTTGTACTCCAAATAAAGAAATGGATAAATTAATGCTGAAAAAAAGCCCACATTCCCCTGCACATTTGTTGCTTGATCAGGCGGTCTATTTCATCACCAGCGCGATTTACCAAAAGCGGCCTTTGTTAAAACCCGAAACCGTCAAACAGCATTTATTGGATACGATTCAAACCTGTATGACCGAAAAAAACTGGCAGCTCGATCATTGGGTGATTTTGGATAACCACTACCACCTGATGCTGACGAGTAAAAAGGGTGACGATATGCCGGGCATTTTTCGTAAAATCCATGGCTTATCGGCGCGCTTCATTCAAGCTCAAGGGCCTTGCGAATTACCGGTTTGGTGGAATTACTGGGATTATTGTCCGCGCGACGAAAAAGACTATTTCATCCGCCTGAATTACTTGCTGAACAATCCGCTTAAGCATGGCTATGTGACTAATTTGGCTGATTACCCTCATTCCAGTTTTCACTCCACCCTGGAAACGTTAGGGCGAAACGCTTTGGCAAAGCAGTTTACGCAGTATTCAGAGTACAAGAATCTGCGTTTGGAAGAAGATTGAGGATGTGCTTAGGCCTCGGCCCTACCGAATACCGGAATACAAACCTAGGTTTGTACTCCAATGCCTCCCACGGGCCGCCTTGTCTGCGGAACGCAAAGCGCTGGCTAAGAGGTTTACGAAACTAGCCGCAACAGCCGGATTCTTTGCTATGCAACTGTATCGGGGGGCAGGCGACGCTGCCATAGGAACAGAACACACAACAATCGCCGGGTTTTGGTTTTAACAGCGTATGGCAATGCTGACATTCGTAAAACCACTGGCAGGCATCGGTTGGCATGATTTCGTTTTTGCTATGTCCACATACCGGACAGGTTAAGGTAGACTCCAAAACGATTTCATTGCTCATCGGTACTAGCCCTACGATTTTTTATCCAAACGATTCCGCAATTGCTCGCTATAGCCTTGCGCCGCTTTGCGGATGAACTGGCTCTGGCTTTGAAAGTTTCGGCAACGGGAACACATCATTACATGCACTTTAATGGCCAGTCGTTCGCTAAAGCTGAGTTTTTTATCCAAGCCTTGTGACACCAAGGCGGTAATGTCGCGACAACTACGCATGACGCTTCTCCTTTTTTGCCTTTGATTGATTGAACCAACGGATTTCCAGGCATTCGCGTAGCCGCAAGCGGGCTCTGTGCATGGTCACCCAGTAATTGGCTTCGCTAAGGCCAGTTTCTCGGCAGACTTCCTCGGCTTCCAGGCCCACCAGTTCACGTAACATGAATACCTTGGCCATTTTCGGCGGCAGATTGTTTTGGCAGGTTTCGTAAATGGTCCAGAATTCCTGCTGTTTGAGCGCTGCTTCGGGATCGTTCCAGGTCGTCGGGCCAGCGTTCCAGTGACCGTTGTTCATGAAAAACGCTTCTTCGTCAGCTTCGCCATCCTGGTTATCGATTTGATCGAAATCAGTGGTGACTACTTCGCGATTGCTGCGTCGCCAGTGATCGGCAATCTTGTGTTTCAAAATGCCGATTAGCCAGGTGCGTAAACCGGCCTTGCCAGCAAAATTTGCAGCCGATTGCCAGGCTGCCAGCAAGGTTTCCTGCACAGCGTCATCGGCCAGTTCGTTATCGCGCAGTTGCAGCAAGGCATAGCGAAATAACACCGGCCGATGTTCGGCCAGCAAAGTTTCACTTAATTGATCAGGCTTGTTCGGCATGACGCTTAGCAGCAGGCGCCATTGGATTGGGCAGCATCACTACTGGGGCCGGGTGAGCAATCGAATAAGCCGAAGTGGCGCGATTTTTCACCCAGCACCTGGAAATGATCACCATAGCGACTCAGAGCCAGCATATCTGCGGTATTGCCGCAGACCCGCAATGGGCGGCCGGTTTCGAAATGATGATGATCGTCCAAATCAAAACTATGTGGATGTTGATCGATAGTTCCTAAATAAACGGCGACTTGACCGAAGTCTTCACAGCGGTCTTCCAGCGGCATTTTGAAAGCCCGCACCGTCACCGACTGGAAATTGACCATGCCGATTTTGGCAAACACCTCGGGGTCGTCGAGGCTGATGGGGTTTTGTTTGACCGCACGCACATCCGGGCAGCCCAGATCCTGCAAAATACGACGAAAGTCTTCCCAATACAAAGCCCCACCCAGGCATTCGCCCAGCAATACTGGATCCTGGCGTAAGCCAGCAGGAATACGGCGGTCGGCAAAAACGTCGGAAAAATACAGCTCACCACCCGGCTTTAACACCCGGAAAATTTCCGCCAGCACTTTAGGTTTTTCCGGCGATAAATTGATCACGCAATTGGACACCACCACGTCGATGCTATTGTCGGCAATGCCAACCGTGTGCAAGTTTTCGATATGGCCGTGCAGAAATTCAACGTTGGCGTAACCAAATCGCTCTGCGTGCCATTCGCGATGCCGCACGGCGACTTCCAATTGCTCCGGCGTCATGTCGACACCGATAACCCGACCTGTCGGTCCGACTAGTTTCGACAACAGATAACAGTCGCGACCCGTACCGCAACCCAAATCCAGCACTGTCTTGCCTTCCAGCGCCGGCGGTAAGGGCGAACCGCAACCGTAAAATCGTTCCAGCACTTCCGGATGCAAGCCGGCCAGCAGGGCTTTTAAATAGCTGGGCATGGCGTCGATACTGCAACAGGCACTGGTTTTAAGATCGTCGCTGGATTGCAAAACCTGACCATAATAATGTTGCACGGATTCGCTGATTTCGATACTGGTAGTCATGTAATGCCTCGTTTTTTATTATTAAAGGTTGCTGCTAAGGTAGTGTGAGATTACAGCGGAACAAATAGCCGAGCATGGCAACGTCAACAGCCAGGATAAGGCAATGGACGCAATCACGCCAGTATTGGCCTTACCACTGACCAGGCCGATACCGAATAAAGATCCCACCGAAACATGGGTAGTGGAGACCGGCATCCCGAACTTGCTGGCAAAAATCACCAAAAATGCTGTCACCAGATTGGCCGATAAACCCTGGTCATGGGTGATGGGTGTGATTTTATGACTCATGGTTTCCGCAACTCGTCGGGCGTTGAATACGCCACCCAGTAGCATGGCGGTGGCCACCAGAATAATGATCCATTGCAAATCAAAGCCTGGAGCCAGTAATAATAAGGCGGCAATTTTTGGTGTGTCGTTTAAACCGCGGGCAAAACAGACTGCACCGGCACTGCAAAAATGCAGCCCATCGCGCAGGCGCTGAAGATTAATACCCAAAATCAAGCTAGCTTGTCGCTCTGCACAAACATTTTGACTATCAACACTTAAAACCGGAACAGTTGCCGAATCGATTGCCATGCTCATATTCGCGTTACCAGCGAGGCTAAGACTGTCCGGGTTTTCAACGCACAGGCACAAGTCGCTCTCGATTCGCTGACGCTTAAAACCCATGATTAGAACGCGATAGACCAATGCCGCCAACACCAACGCTACTAATGGGCTCAATAGCAGGGGCAGCACAAAGTTATTCAGCAAAGGTGCAAAACTGATGTCACCGGATGTCGCTAACAAGGTGCTGCCGGCCATGGCGCCCAATAAGGCATGGGTGGTGGAAACTGGAAAGCCGTACCGCGTCGCCAATATCACCGTCAAGCCGGCGCTGCCGGCAACTGCAATCATGAATGGCAACGTGTGTATCAAAGCGTCCGGCGCCAAGCCTTTGCCGGAAAATTTGACCAGCAATGTCTGGGCTAAAAACAACGCGGCTATTGAACCCGCCAATGTCGTGACGGTTGCCCAAGTCAAAGCCAGTCGATAATTCAGCGTACCGCTGCCAAACAAGCTTGCTACGCCTTTGAAATTGTCATTGGCACCGTTGGCATAGGCCAGGAAGCACACGCTGATGAATAAGATGCTCGCGAGCATTAAACTCTCCTTGATCGAATTGACTATTGAGCATAAGTCGTCAGAAGAACATGAAACCTTACAATAAATATTAGGTATCCAGCTACAGAACGATGCTTGCCAGCACATACTTAGGTCTTGGCAACACTAACACACATCTAAATGCACATTCACTACGGCTTTTTTGATGGGAATAGGCAATTTTTACTTAGGATAATCCGACTATGGCTATAATCTTATCTCTAACGAATCGCCGATTTATACAAGCGACTGGTTTTGCTGAAAAGGCCCAGTCAGAATATTCAGGATTAAACTGCGAGAACCCCCCAAATGGAAACCGTTACTCCCCCCTTAAAATATGCCGAGTTTTTGAGTGTGTTAAAACGTAACGGCAAACTGTCCGACAGCGATTTAACCAAAGCTCGCCGCATGCAGAAATCCTCGCAAGATGATTCGTTGCCGCAAATGTTGATCAAACTGGGTTTGTGTTCCGATGCCGATGTGGCGGAAATTTTTGCTCAGACTCAATCCATTGACCGTTTGCGGCCGGAAAACTACCCGCCACAATCCCCATTACAAGACAAAGTGTCCTTACGCTTTTTGAAGTACCACCATGTGGTTGGTTTACAGGCAGATGATAATGTGATTGATGTGGCTGTCATGGACCCGGAAGACAGCTATTTGCCGCAGGCTTTGCAACTGGCGACCGGTAAGCAAATTCGGCTACATGTTGGGCAGTTATCGGATATCGATGCGGCCCTGGAAATCCAGTATGGCGACGGCAAATCGCAAATGGACAAATTGGTTGATGGTTTGACGGTAGAAGAGGAGGGCAACGAAGATCTGGAGCACTTGAAAGATTTGGCCAGCGAAGCCCCCATTATTCGGATGGTGAATTTTATCTTGCAAAAAGCCGTGGAAAGTCGAGCTTCCGACGTGCATATCGAACCGTTTGAACAAAGTCTAAAAGTACGCTTGCGTATCGACGGTGTGTTGCAGGACATTGATTCGCCGCCAGTAGCGTCGACTGCTGCAGTATTGTCACGTATCAAGATTATGGCGAAAATGAATATCGCTGAACGCCGATTACCGCAGGATGGCCGCATTAAACTGCAAATGATAGGTAAGGAACTGGATTTACGGGTATCGACCATTCCGACTTTACACGGTGAAAGTGTGGTGATCCGTTTGCTGGATAAGGAAAATGCGGTACTGGATTTTGCAACGCTGGGCTTCGTAGGCAAACAAGCCGAAAATTTCATGCAGGTTTTAGCGCAGCCGCACGGCATCATGTTGATCACCGGCCCCACTGGTAGTGGTAAATCCACCAGTTTGTATGCGGCATTGAAACAACTTAACACCTCTGAACGCAAAATCATCACGGTGGAAGATCCGGTCGAATATCAACTGGAAGGTATTAACCAGATTCAGGCAAAACCTCAAATTGGTTTGACCTTTGCCTCGGCTTTGCGCTCCATCGTCAGGCAAGATCCCGATGTCATCATGATCGGCGAGATGCGCGATCTTGAAACCGCCAAAATTGCCGTGCAATCGGCATTGACCGGCCATTTAGTATTATCCACCCTACATACCAACGATGCGGCTGCCGGTATTACCCGCTTACAGGATATGGGGCTGGAAGAATATCTGCTCAGTTCCACTATCAACGGCATTCTGGCGCAGCGCTTGGTCAGAAGGCTTTGCCCAGTCTGCAAGCAGGCACATCCGGCCTCGGATACCTTGATCGAAGAAATGTATTTGCGTCGCTGGCAGCCCGAAGGCGAAATCATGCTGCACAAACCCGTTGGCTGTCCGGCTTGCAATAATATTGGCTACAAAGGCCGGTTAGCGATTATCGAGTTTTTAACGATGACTGAAAACATTCGCAAGCAGATCATGAAGCACGAAGAAGCTTATGTGATTCAACAGCAAGCCATACAGGAAGGCATGATGACTATGTACGACGATGGTGTCGTCAAGGCATTACAAGGCATTACAACCTTGGAGGAAGTCATGCGAGTCACTACCGAGGCTTGATGGGTTAAGGACAACGTTTGCCTAATAAATTAAGCAGCAGTCAATGAGTTAAAACACCTCGCTGGATTGCGGATAGCTTTTGCCGTTGATGACACAGTAAATAATTCGCAGGGTGTCGGCCAGTAGCAGCCAGGTGATCAGCATAAACAAACCGGTCAGACTGGCATTGAGATAATCGTTAAAAATCAGATGTGGAGCTTTGTGCATCATATCCGCACTCAGTGTGCCATTTGCCAGTTTGTCCGATAAATCACTGGCATGGGATAGAAAGCCTACCCGAATATCCGTGGAGAACAGTTTCTCCCAAGCGGCGCTAGTGGTAATGATGATCAGCCACGACAAGGGCAGGGCTGTCACCCAAATGTATTTTAACTTGTCCGATTTCACTAAAATCGTGGTGCCTACGCACAAGGCAATTGCCGCCAGCATTTGATTGGCAATACCAAATAAGGGCCAGAGGCTATTGATGCCGCCCAAAGGATCGATGGTGCCCATGTACAAAAAATAACCCCAGGCACCGACCACTATACCGCTGGTCAGTATCGCGCTGGGATAACTGCTGGTTTTGCCTTTTCCAATATTGAAGTTACCCAGCATATCCTGCAGCATGAAACGGGCAACCCGGGTGCCGGCGTCCAGCGTGGTCAAAATAAACAATGCCTCAAACATGATGGCAAAGTGATACCAGGCTGCCAATAGATTCTGTCCGAATACTTGGGCAAACAAACTGGCCATACCAACTGCCAGCGAGGGTGCGCCACCGGTGCGAGCAAACAGGGTTGATTCGCCCATGGTTTGTGCCAGGGTTTGCATTTGCTCGACGCTAACCGGAAACCCCCAACTGCTGATGGTTGCAACCGCTACTGCAGGGTCTTGACCAACAATGCCGGCAGGGCTGTTAATTGCAAAATAGACTCCAGGTTCCAAGACAGTGGCGGCTATCATGGCCATGATAGCCACAAACGATTCCATCATCATCGCTCCATAGCCTATGAAACGCGCATCCATTTCGTTAGCCAGTAGTTTGGGTGTGGTGCCGGACGAGATTAGGGCGTGAAAGCCGGAAATAGCCCCACAAGCGATGGTAATAAACACGAAGGGAAATAGTTTGCCGCCGAAGATAGGGCCACTGCCATCAATAAACTGGGTCAGGGCGGGCATTTTCAATTCCGGGCGCAGCAGAATAATGGCAATGGCTAATGCCAGGATAGTGCCCAGTTTCATAAAAGTTGACAAATAATCGCGCGGTGCCAGTAGCAGCCACACGGGTAGCACGGCAGCCGCAAAGCCATAAAATATAACCATTACTGCCAGTTGCTGGGCATCGTAATCAAACCAGTTACGAATGACTGGATTTTCATCGATCCAGCCGCCGCCGATCACGGCAAAAATGAGTAGTGATACGCCGATCAGCGTTGCTTCCAGTACGCGGCCAGGTCGGAGATGATGTAAATAAATCCCCATTAAAACCGCAATCGGTATGGTCGCCGCCACTGTCGAAGTTGCCCAGGGGCTATGTTTCATGGCATTGACCACCACTAAGCCGAGTACTGCGATCAGGATGATCATAATCATCATCACGCCCAGCATAGCAGCTGAGCCGCCGATAACGCCGAGCTCATCTTTAGCCATTTGCCCCAGTGAGCGGGCGTCACGCCGTACCGAGAAAAACAAGGTGACAAAATCCTGCACGCAGCCACCCAGTACAGCGCCGATCAAAATCCATAAGGTGCCGGGCAAATAACCAAACTGTGCAGCCAGGGTGGGCCCGATAAGCGGGCCGGGGCCGGCAATCGCAGCAAAATGGTGACCGAATACCACCCATTTATGCGTCGGCATAAAGTCGCGGCCATCATTAAAACGTTCTGCAGGGGTCGCACGTGTGGCATCCAGCATCAAGACTTTGCTGGCTATAAAGGCGCTGTAAAAACGATAGCCCAGGGCATAAACGCAAATCGCAGCTACTACCAGCCACATGCTATTAATGCTTTCGCCACGTTGCAGCGCAATACCGCCAACGGCACCGGCACCGATCAGGGCGATACAAGCCCAAAATAAAATGTAGGGTAAACGGTTAGTGTTGCCGGACATGGCGTATTCCTTCGAATAATACAGTTTGATGCGGGAAAAATTTGCGAAATGGTAGCACGAGGAGGGGTGTTGGGTCTTACCGGTTGAGTCACGTGACCCTAACTCAGCCGATAAAACATGACAGGATGCGCTTAAGCACCCACGGTTTTTAAAGTGTTTTGTAAAGTTCTAAGGCTTTAGTTAAATCGGCAGTGGTTTTTTCAACATCACCTTTTTTGGCACCCATTTGGGCCTGAATAACGAAAGCATTAGCTTTTTTTACCACGTCTGCATGGCCTGTAACGTTCTCAGCAGAGGCGCGGGCAGCTTTAATGTGTACCTGAGCGTTGTTGAAATCACTTTTTTGGGCTTCGGCTAAGGCTTTTTCTACGTGTGAAATCGTTTCGTCAATATAAGTTTTAGAATTAGTCGCTTCTTCGGCAAAGGCTAAACTGCTGGTTGCGCCAATGGAAATTGCCATAAAAAAAGCCAGTAAAGTAATTTTAATCATATTCATAATTTTATAAGTCTTGAATGTTAAGGATGAAAAAAGTAGGGGTGAAACAAGAAATTTAAGTTCCAGCCCAGCACCATCATATAGACTTTATCGATGTCGAACATGACAAATTGGTTAATATGGCTTTTGAAACTGATTTATGGTGTCGATTAATTTGAGTTGAGGCGGGGTAAATTCATGCTAAATGCATTCGGCTAGGGATGATTTGGGGTGTTAATACTGGTTGAACCTTTAGCTGATTAAAGCCGCAACATAGATGCTCAGTATCAAAGTTAGTCTTCTTGCTGCAGATTAAATCTGACAACATTGTAATCTTGCTGTCATGCTGTTGTTTAGATCGACAGCTTATCCTGTTTGTCATGCAGCGATTAATTCTCTTATTGTGCCCGTTGATTTTGCTAGGTTTGGCGTTGAATGGTTGCGCCGAATTTCAGGATCGCCCATTGCAGCCGGAAGTATCCCAAACGCGCCTCGAAGCACGCAGCCTAACCAGTCATGAACTGCAGTCGTTTATGCAGAGCGTATCGGGTTCAGCAGTTCTTTGGCCGTTTAAACGCTGGAATATCGATCAACTGACGCTAGCGGCGATTTATTACCATCCGGATATGGCGTTGATTCGAGCCATGGCGGATACAGCCGATGCGGCTATCATCACAGCCGGGCAACGGCCTAATCCCACTCTGAACGTGTCGCCAACCTGGATTAGCAACGCTGTGGCGGCTTCGCAGCCCTGGATTATCGGCAGCTCACTCAGTATTCCGATCGAAACGGCCGGCAAACGCGATTACCGTATTCAAAAAGCCCAAGCCTTAAGCGATGCGGCCCATTTGCGCAGTGTTGATAGTATCTGGTTGGTACGCGGGCGGATACGCCTAGCCATGCTGGAAGTGTTTGCCGCCCGGCAATCCGAACAGCTGTTTAAACAGCAACTCGACATTCAACTAGCCATGACGCAACGACTGCAGCAACAATTAGCGGCGGGTGAATTATCCCGGCTGGATGTTATGCGGGCTCGAATGGCTTCGAATGCATTGCAACTGAATGTCAGTGCTGCTGAAAAAAGGTACAACGAAAGTCGGGTGCTATTGGCCAATGCCATGGGTGTGCCGGTATCGGCCTTAGCGGCTATTGAACTGGATTTTGCCGCTCTGGATACACCCGCCGATTTGACTGGCGTGCCGGTGCCGGTTTTACGGGATATTGCGTTAAAACAGCGTGCGGATCTTTTAGCCGCCTTGGCTGATTACAATGCGGCGCAAGCGGCGCTGCAGATCGAAATTGCCAATCAATACCCCAACATTCAGGCCAATCCGGGTTATACCTGGGATATAGGCGCGCATTATTGGACCTTTGCCGCCAGCGCATTGCAGCTGCCGGTGTTTCATCAAAACCAGGGATCTATCGCCGAAGCAGAAGCCAAACGACAAGAAATGGCCGTGCGCTTTGAAGCCTTGCAACTTCGCATCTTAGGCGATATCGATCGCGCTCAGGCCGGATTATCGGCCGTGAATGCCAAATGGCAGGATGCGGAAAAGCAAACCCGACTACAACAGGATAATCTGCAATCTACCCAAGCTTTATTTCAAGCCGGCGAAACAGACAGCTTGGCGTTGCTCGGCGCTGAACTGGAAGGCATTGTGTCGGAAACAGCACGCTTGAATGTGCTGATAGAGACTCAGCAGGCGCTCAATGTATTGGAAGATACTTTGCGATATCCGCTGGCTTCCACACTGACAGCAAAGTCGATAGTCGATACTGCGTTATGGAAAAAGCCCGAATGAAAACACAACTTAGCCTTGTCTTGACTATAAGCCTGATCGGCATCAGCGGCTGCGATAGCGCCACGCAAACCGACGAGCCGCAAGTTATCACCGAGGTGGCGGTTAAGGTTGGCCAGATCAGCAAGACCACTTTGCATCGTTACGTATCGGCTTACGGTATGGTGGAGCCGGCACCCGCCATGCCGGGCAAAGCAGCTGCCAGTTCGAAAATCGCTACGCCCATCGGCGGATTGCTGGCGCAAGTGTTTTGCGTGGAAGGCCAGGTGGTTAAAAAAGGCGATTTATTATTTCAGCTGGACACGCGTAACAGCGATGCCTTGATTGCCAAAGCCGAAGTGGCAGTCGATTTTGCTCAGAAGAATTTTGCCCGCAAACAGGCGCTGGATGCTACGGATAATGTCTCACGCAAACTGTATGATGAAGCCCAACAATTGCTGCAAAATGCTCGCAAGGATTTGCTGAATGCGCAAACCCAGCGGGAATTGTTGCAAATCAGGGCGCCTTTGAGCGGCACCCTTTCGGCTATTTATTTTAAAGTCGGCGAGGTGGTCAACCCCAATACGCTGTTGGCGGATTTAACAGATTTACAGCGTCTGAGCATTACCCTAAAGGTACCCAGCCCGGAAGCCGACAGCATTCGACTAAATCAAACTGTGCAAACTATCACCGCTGCAGCGGATCAATCGCAGGCCCAGCCATTTTCGGGTAGGGTTACCTTCGTCGGCAGCCAGGTCGATCCTTTGACCGATACGCTAGTGGTGCGGGTCTCGGTTGCGGCAGACTCCGGGCTTAGACCAGGACAATTCGTCTCTGCCCGTATTCTGGTGGAAGAGCTACCCGATCGCTTGGCGGTACCTATCGCAAGCGTGGTCAATAGCATCGATTCCAGCCTCATTGCCGTGGTCGAAGGCGATCATGCCAGACAAGTTCCGATCAAACCGGGATTGCGCGACGGTAATTTAGTCGAAATAGCCGCTGAGGGTTTGCAGGAAGGCATGACTGTCGTCACCTCGGGCGCATATGGCTTACCGGCGGACACCCGGATTCGGGTACTGAAATAATGCGTAACTTCACGATAGGTACGTTCGCTACTGAAAACGGTCTGGCCATTGCGTTTCTGTGTGTGGCTTTATGTGTGGCCGGGGCCTATGCGGCGCTGGGCATGCCTTCGGCCATTTTTCCGCAAACCGATTTTCCGCGCGTGGTGATCCTGGTCGATAACGGTGTGATGCCCGCCAACGAGATGATGGCGACCATCAGCCGCCCGCTGGAAGAGGCCATGAAAGACATTCCCGGCGTGCAGATCATACGCTCGAAAACCGGCCGCGGTTCGGCGGAAATTAATGTGTTTTTTAACTGGCAAACCGATATGGTACAGGCGGAACTTTATGTGCAAGGCCGTTTGGGGGTGGTGCAGAAATCACTGCCCAACACGGCCAGCACGGCGGTTTGGCGCTTGACCTTTGCGGCTTTTCCGGTGCTGGGTTTGAGTTTGACCGGCCCCAGTCACTCTCTGACGCAATTGTGGGAAACCGCCCGCTATGACTTGCAGCCGCGTTTGTTGCGTATTCCCGGCGTGGCTCGTATCGGTCTGGTCGGTGGTCGGGTGCCGGAATATCAGGTGGTCGTCGATCCGTTGCGCTTGCAAGCCTTAAATCTAAGTCTGAGCCAGGTCAGCGATGCCTTAATCAAAAACAATCAAATTGCCCCGACCGGCATGCTGGAAGAAGACTACAAGCTGTTTCTGACCGTCGTGGATGGCCGGCTGCACTCGGTGGTTGACATTGAAAACATGATCGTTGCCGTGGTGGGAAATACCCCCCCGATACCTGGGATGACCACAACCGCGCCTGCCGCGCATCCGATCAGAATCAAAGACTTTGCCAAGGTGGAACGGGGTGAACAGCCGGTATTTAACATCGTCACCGCCGATGGGGTGAATGCGGTTTTGCTGAACATATACAGTCAACCGGACGGCAGCACGCTGGACATTGCCAAGCAATTGCACCAGGAGCTGGCTGAACTGAAAAAAAGTTTGCCGGCGGATGTACAAGCCCAGGTGTTTTACGATCAGTCCTTGTTGGTTGGCGACTCCATACAGAGCGTCTGGGAAGCCATCATTTTAGGTTTGTTGCTGTCTATCGCCATTTTGTACGTTTTCCTGAAAAACTGGGGCGCCACCCTGATTGCCGCCGTGGTGATTCCAACCACGGTATTGATGACCCTGCTTGCCCTGCGGGTGATGGGCTTGGGATTTAATTTGATGACACTGGGCGGTATTGCTGCCGCGATTGGTTTGATTATCGACGACGCCATCGTGGTGGTGGAAGCGGTGCATACAAAAATCAGCGCCGGCCTCAAACGTCTGACCGCCGTGCAGGAAGCGGTTGCGGATATTTTTCGACCCTTGCTGGCGTCCACACTGACACCAGTGGTGGTGTTTATCCCGTTGGCTTTTCTGGACGGGGTGGCCGGCAGCTTTTTCCGTGCCCTGGCATTAACCATGGTGGTGTCGTTGTTGACATCCTTGCTGCTGGCCATCACCCTGATTCCTTTATTAGCCGGATGGTGGATGCCGGAAGTCACAAATCCCGGTGCTCAACATCAGCCGGCAATGGTTTGGTTGCAACGCTTGAGCAAAGGCTATCGGCAGCTGTTACAGTTTGCGCTGCAACAGGCTGGTAAAGTACTAATAGGTTGTGTGTTAATTTTGGTCATGGGTGTCGTGCTATACGATCGTTTGGACAGCGATTTTCTGCCTTTTATGGACGAAGGCGGCTTTGTATTGGATTATCACGCGCCGTGGGGCACCAGTTTGAGTGAGACTGACCGCCAACTAAAGCAGGCTGAAGAAATTTTGCGTAGCGTACCGGAACTGGATGGTTATTCACGCCGCACCGGCGCCAGATTGGCCTTGGGTATTTCGCAAGCGCACAGTGGTGATTTTTTAGTGAAATTAAAAGCCAAACGGCCACGCAAAACCGATGAAGTCATCGCCGACCTGCGCCAGCAACTGAATGCCACGGTGCCTGGCCTGCATTGGGAATTCGCCGGCATTCTGGGCGACTTGATCGGCGATTTGACCTGGTCGCCACGTCCCATCGAGGTCAAACTGTTTTCTACCGACATCGAGTGGCTGAAACACAAAGCCCCACAAATCGAAGCGGAGTTGGGCAAAATTAGCGGGGTGGTGGATACCGCCGATGGCCTGGAAACCACCGGCCCATCCTTGAGCATACGGGTGCGCTATGCCGATGCACAGCGCTTCGGTTTAACTGTGAATGACGTAGCGCTGGCCGCCAGCACCGCCATGCTCGGTCAAAAAACATCGTATGTGTTGGAGGGCGATCGTATTATTAATATCCGGGTCAGAATGGATAACGCAGCCAGCGCGCAGATTGCCGATTTACGCGAATTGCCGTTACGCTCGTTGGATGGTAGAACCGTCAAGCTATCCCAAGTCGCCGATATCATCACCGAGCCGGGACAACTGGAATTGCATCGGGAAGATTTGCGGCAACTGGTAGCAGTGTCCGCCCGCCTGGAAAACCGCGATCTCGGCAGCGCCATCGCCGAAATCAAGGCCAAACTCAGCCAGGACCCCGACTTACCCGGCGGTGTGGTGGAATACGGCGGCCTGTACCAGCAACAGCAGGAGTCTTTTCATAATTTAATGGTGGTATTGTTGGCGGCGGTGTTTTTGGTGTTTAGCGTGATGTTGATTGAATTTCGCAGTTTTTACGAGCCGATTGCCATTGTGTTTGGCTCGTTGTTGGCCCTGTGCGGCACGGTACTGGCCTGGTATCTGACCGGCACCTCGGTGAATATTATTTCCATTCTGGGCGCCATCATAGGCATAGGCGTGGTGGCGAAAAACGGTATTTTGATGCTGGATTCGGTGCATAAATTTGAATCTCAGGGTATAGGCTTGCCCGAGGCGCTGGCCGAATCGGGCATGCGTCGCTTGCGACCGGTGTTGATGACCTCATTGGCTGCCGCCCTGGGCTTGTTACCGCTGGCCTATGGCATCGGCGCCGGTTCCGACATGTTGAAGCCGCTGGCGATTGCCGTGATCGGCGCGCTGACATTGTCGGTATTGCTGTCATTGGTCGCCACCCCGACCGCG
This sequence comes from Methylomonas lenta, assembly GCF_001644015.1. GTDB lineage: Bacteria > Pseudomonadota > Gammaproteobacteria > Methylococcales > Methylomonadaceae > Methylomonas > Methylomonas lenta. The sequence goes on along the minus strand of NZ_LUUI01000144.1, from coordinate 2,291 downwards.
TATTTTGTGTTGCGCGGCCTTTCCCATCGATTTAAGCAAAAGCCATGCGCATCCTGATCATAGAAGACCAGAAAAAAACCGCCGCTTACCTGCAAAAAGGCTTGAGCGAACAAGGCTTTATTGTCGATGTTTGCCATGATGGTGAAGAGGGCTTGCTGTTAGCCAACGACATAGCGTTTGACTTGATTTTACTGGATGTGATGATGCCGCTACGGGATGGTTGGTCGGTATTGCGGGCGCTACGAGCCGAGGGCAAGCAAACGCCGGTGCTGTTTCTGACCGCGAAAGACAGTCTGGAGGATAGAGTCAAAGGCCTGGAGCTGGGCGCGGACGATTATCTGGTCAAACCGTTTGCCTTTGTGGAATTACTGGCCCGGATACGTTCGATCCTGCGGCGCGGTCCGGCGCGACCTTCCGCACAACTGAGTCTGGCTGATCTGACTCTTGATCCGATACGTCACAAGGCTTATCGGCAAGAGCAACGGCTGGATTTATCGCCTAAGGAATTTGCCTTGTTATTACTGTTCCTGCAAAGGCAGGGCGAGGTCTTGTCGCGCACTTTGATTGCCGAACAGATTTGGGATATTCATTTCGATAGCGATACTAACATCATCGATGTGTCCATCCGCCGGCTGCGGCAAAAAATAGATGACCCGTTCGCCGAGAAACTGCTGCATACCGTGCGTGGGATGGGCTATGTCCTGGAACAGCGCTAAACCCTGGTCAATCACGGCCAGGTTGACATTTTTATATGTGTTATCCGCAGCACTAATTTTATGTTCGATTGGCTGGTATTTACACCAATCCCTGGTCGATACTTTTGCGCAAGACAACCAGCAGTTTCTGCTAAAAGAAATCCAGCTGCTGCAAACGGTATTGCAACAGCAGCCGCTGAATAGCGAGCAATTAAGCGCCGAACAAAACGAGGGCGTTGATTTACCGGTGGGACGTTATTACTCAAGAATATTCAGCGAAAACAGCCAGCCGCTAAGCGAAACAACGGGTGCATCGGCGTTGTTGGCGAATGCGCAATTCCCCGCGCCAGCAGAAGTAGCAAAAGCAAAGCTGAGCAAACAAACCTTGCCTGATGGACGCAGCTTGATGCTGATGAGTGTGTATACGACCGCCCCCTCGCGATATGTCATTCAGATTGCCTTGGATACCAGCCATGAAACCACGCTGTTGATGGCCCATGGCCGCAACTTGCTGGCCGCATTGTTGATAGGCTTATTGTTTTCCAGCGTGGCGGGATTATTGGTTGCTCGACGCGGCTTACAGCCACTGGCTGACATGACCCGGCACATGCGGGGCATCACCGCTACGCAGCTGGATGAGCAACTTGAGCCGAGGCGATGGCCGGCGGAATTATCCAGCGTCGCCGCAGCATTTAACGAAATGTTGCAGCGCTTGGCTAAATCCTTTAATCAACTCAATCAATTTTCCGCTGATTTGGCGCATGAATTGCGCACACCGATCAATAACTTGATGGGAGAAACCGAAGTCGCACTGGCCAAACCACGTAGCGGCGAGGAGTATCAGGAGATTTTGGCCTCTAATCTGGAGGAATATCTAAGGCTGTCACGCATCGTGGAAACCTTGCTGTTTTTAGCCCGTGCCGAGAACACCGAAATTTCCCTTTGCACCAAACAGCTGGACGGCAGAGCGGAATTGGAAGCAGCCTGCAGTTATCATGAAGGCTTGGCGGAGGAAAAAAACATTCAACTGCTTTGCCAGGGGGAGGGTATTTTGCATGCTGACGCGCAATTGGTGAAGCGGGTGTTAAGCAATCTGTTATTGAATGCCATTGCCCATACCCCGATTGGCGGCCGCATCCAATTATCGATTGAACAGGCTAAAGACGGTGCGGCGGAAATTTGTGTGCAAGATTCGGGGTGCGGCATCGCCGCCGAACATTTACCCAAGCTGTTTGACCGCTTTTATCAGGTCGATTCGGCGCGCAGCATGCATGGCACCGGCTTGGGCTTGGCTATCGTTAAATCCATCATGGAGTTGCATGGCGGTAGAGTGACGGTCAACAGTACGGTCAAGCAGGGTACTGGCATTACTGTTAAATTCCCCTTGCCAGTTGAATAAATTTGGATAAATCTAGCTAACAGAGCCTGTCCAATTAGCTGGATAATGAAGCCGTCGCATCATTGGGCTCAAGTTGAGCTTAGGATAAGGTCGTAAATAACTTTCCATAACCCAGGGGTATCGTTCTCGCGCTCCGCGGTTCGAGACGCTAGAGCGTCTTTCTCTAGGTTTCCACGCAGAGCATCACTGCCATTAAG
>NZ_LUUI01000143.1 GCF_001644015.1 Methylomonas lenta | reverse complement strand
GCGCCAGGTTTTGACGGGAAAAGATCAACGTGCTTGGACCATCGTTGCGTTCGATCGCGGCTTTCCAGCATACGGCCGATTCAACTGCGTCGCACGGACGCCAGACTTGCATGTTGGGTATCATGCGTAGCGTAGCGGTTTGCTCGACCGGTTGATGGGTCGGGCCGTCTTCGCCCAGACCGATGGAGTCGTGGGTGTAAACGAAGATGGTCGGTGCTTTCATTAGCGCGGCCATACGCAGAGCGTTACGGGCATATTCGCTGAACATCAGGAAGGTGGCGCCGTAAGGCTTGAAGCCGCCGTGCAGCATGATGCCGTTCATGATGGCAGACATGCCGAATTCACGCACGCCGTAGTAGACGTAGTTGCCGTCGTGTCCGTCGACATTGACGTCTTTGCAACCGGACCATAGGGTCAGGTTGGAGCCGGCCAAGTCGGCAGAGCCGCCCAGCAGTTCAGGCAGTAAGGGACCGAAACCGTTCAGGGTGTTTTGTGAGGCTTTGCGGCTGGCGATGGTTTCGCCTTTGGCGTCTACCGCAGCGATGTAGGCATTGGATTTTTCAGCCCAGTCTGCTGGCAGTTCACCGGCCATGCGACGTTCGAATTCAGCCGCCAGTTCAGGATGCGCAGCTTTGTAAGCGGCGAATTTGGCATTCCAACCGGCTTCCAGTTCAGCGCCTTTGGCATGAGCATCCCAACCGGCTTTGATGTCGGCGGGAATTTCGAACGGCGCATGCGGCCAGCCCAGTTGTTCGCGAGTCAGGGCAATTTCAGCTTCACCTAATGCAGCACCGTGACATTCTTCTTTGCCTTGTTTGTTAGGCGAGCCAAAACCGATGACGGTTTGGCAGCAGATGATGGTCGGCTTGTCGGTGACTTTTTTCGCGGCTTCGATGGCTTTTTTAATCGCGTCGGCGTCGTGACCGTCGACTTTAGGAATCACGTGCCAGCCGTAAGCTTCGAAACGTTGTGGGGTGTTGTCCAGGAACCAGCCGTGAACATTGCCGTGACCGCGCACTTCGCCGTCGATGGAGATGTTGTTGTCGTCGTAGAAGGCGATCAGTTTACCCAGGCCCATGGAGCCGGCCAGTGAGCAGGCTTCGTGGGAGATACCTTCCATCAAACAGCCGTCACCCAGAAATGCGTAGGTGTGGTGGTCGACGATATCGTGGCCTGGACGGTTGAATTGGCCGGCCAGCGTACGTTCTGCCAACGCAAAGCCCACGGCATTGGTGATGCCTTGTCCCAGCGGGCCTGTGGTGGTTTCAACACCGTCGGTGTAGCCGTATTCAGGGTGACCGGGGGTTTGTGAGTGCAGTTGACGGAACTGTTGCAATTGCTCAATCGGCAAATTGTAGCCCGCCAGGTGCAACAAGGAATAAATCAACATGGAGCCATGACCGTTGGACAACACGAAGCGGTCGCGGTTAGGCCATTTTGGATTGGCAGGGTTGTGTTGCAGAAAATCGTTCCACAATACTTCTGCAATGTCAGCCATCCCCATCGGGGCTCCAGGATGTCCTGAGTTGGCTTTTTGTACGGCGTCCATGCTGAGTGCGCGGATGGCGTTCGCTAAGTCTCGGCGCGAAGGCATGTTTGTCTCCTTATAATTTGTTTTTAGGTTCGACGTTTGCTTCTTCAAACATCGCTAGGCTGAGGCTCGGTGAATTGCAAGGACAACCAACACAACACCCTGTATTTTAGACTGCTGGAATCGGTAACGCCTTGACACCTAAAGTATAAAAGACCTGTAGCCCTTTAAGGCCACAGGTCTTTAGCTATTACTCTAAGTTAGCGTGTCTGGATCTCATAATTTCTTCTTCGATCCCTTTTTCATGAATTACATGAGAAATGGTCGCTTCCAAGAAAAACAATGTAGATAATTCAAAAACTGTACCCATGGGCATGCCTTTGACTTTACCATATTGTTCGGATCTACCAATTTGCAGAGTAATATCAGCCAAGTCACCAATGGTTGAGTCACTTTGCGCAGAAATCAATAAAATTTTTGCGCCGATTTCTTTAGCTTTCTTAGTGAATGCAACCAATTGCTCTGTCTCACCCGAACCTGAAATGATGATCAATAAATCACCATTTTTAATACTCGGCGTAACAATTTCACCTACAACACTGACATCGTATCCGCCGTGCATTAAACGCATAGCGAAAAAGTTACCGACCAGTTTAGAACGCCCCGCACCCGATATGAAAATTCTTTTGGCCTGATCCAACATGTCGACCAGCGCCTTATCATTTCCATCAGGTGTTGCTTCTAGAATACCTGAAATTTTATCGATAATTAATTGCTGATGCATAACTTATACCGCCGCTGCGTCTACCAATTCACGAATTTCACTGGCCGCTTCTGCTGGAGATGGCGCACCATAAATAGCCGCACCAACAACGATGATGTTTGCACCGGCTTCAACAACTTGTTGCACAGTAGCAGGCTTGATGCCGCCAGCTACAGAAATGCGAACGCCTAAGCCTAAACCAGCGATTTCATTCAAATCACCAAAAGGGGTATGACCTGCTGCTTGTGCATCCAAACCAGTGTGGATACCCATGATTTGCGCACCCAATTTAACCGATTCTCTTGCACAATAAGATTTGTCATCAACATTGATCAAATCGATTTGAGTTTCAGCGCCATATTTTTTGGCTGCTTTGATAACACCAGCAATAGTAGCCAGGCCAGATACACCCAATACGGTGCAGATATCCGCACCAGCTGCGTAGAATGCACCAGCTTCGTATTCGCCAGCATCCATAGTTTTCAGGTCAACCAACAACAATTTATCTGGAAAACGTTGTCTCAACTCTTTAACCAGATTGATACCGTTGTATTTGATGCAAGGGGTACCGATTTCAAAAATATCAACATAAGGCGCTACTTGATCGGCCAATGCTACGGTTTGGTCGAAATCCAGTGAGTCCAACGCCATTTGAATTAAGGGTCTTGCCATGTGAAGTGCTCCGAAAGTTTTAATTTATAGTTGTAATAGCTGATTTGCCTACTGCCACAATCTGCTAGGCTTATCACATACTCGTGATGCGTTGGCAACTGTAAGATAGAAATAGGATATATGTCAATGCCTGCAACATATCTTATTGGGTGTTAAACTTCATTTTTTGAACTTTTCAGCCGCTTCAACATCCGGCTTTTGCAATGAAGCTTTCAAAGGATAGGGTGATAAACATCCATGACACCACCCTATCGACTTAATACCTATTAATCTGCTTTCTTTTCAATTTTTTCTTGTTTGGACTTTGCGACATCTTTTTCAGCCGTATCACTTTTAACTGCCGACTCACCGGTAATCAAGATATCTTTCTCATTAGCTTTGATGATTTTTTCACCTATACCAGGGACATTCTCCAACTCTTCCAATGATTTAAACAAGCCGTGCTCTTTACGGTACTGAACAATTGCATCCGCTTTTTTGGGCCCGACACCCGTCAAAGCATTGGAAATTGTTTCCGCATCTTCTGTGTTAATATTGACTGGATCAGCAAAAACACTCGCTGACAGTAAACTTAAAAAAATAAATATTTTTATCATTTCTTACTCCTTGAATTTAGTTTACATGTTCAGCATCCTGCACTAACCCCCTCACTTAATCGCCTGATGCTGACTGCTAGCATAGCCCATAAAAAATTGATTTCAAGTTTTCAATCTATATTTGCTGTCACAATGGCCCGTAACGGTGCCGGCAACCCTTCACACGTCAAACTATCGTCTTCTGGATGCAAAAAATCCTGCAACGAATTAAACCGCATCCATGCCGTGCTGCGCTGTTCTTCGATCGTTGTTTTACTGACATCTCGCAGCTTAATATTTTTAAAGCCACAACGCTGCATCCATACTATTAGAGCGTCACAACTGGGCAAAAACCAAACGTTCCGCATTTGAGCATAACGTTGTTCAGGCAGTAATACGGTATCTACGCCACCGTCTACCACAATAGTCTCAAGCACCAACTCCCCCCCAGACCGCAAAAATCCTTTCAACTCCAGCAAATGATCGATAGGCGAACGCCGATGATACAAAACCCCCATAGAAAATACCGTATCAAACAACTTCAAATCTGCCGGCAAGTCCTCTATACCTAGCGGCAACACATATAAAGCGGCCTCGCCATAAAGCTTATGCAAAGCCTGAAACTGCATGATACTCAACAAGGTAGGATCAACACCCAGAACCATTCTTGCCCCGGCCCCCAACATACGCCAGCCGTGATAACCATTTCCACAACCGACATCCAGCACCAAGCGATTTTTCAACGAAGTAATATGATTTTTCAAACGTTCCCATTTCCAATCCGATCGCCACTCGGTATCGATATCAATACCAAATACTTGATAAGGTCCTTTACGCCAAGGATGCAGCGCTTGCAATTCATCAAACAACTTCTGCTGCAACTCAGTAGATAAATCTCCAGCACTGCCAATCCGCACCGAATCAATTAATTCATTACTACTTGGGATCACGCTCGGCAATTTGTCAACCACGCTTTGCCACCTATCCCAATCGCCATGCGACTGCTGATTCAATACGGCTTGAATTTGCCCAGGCAACTGCTCAACCCAGCTAGTAGCACCAGCATCTTCTAGGGCTCGATATAGAGGCGTATAATCTATCACTTCAAAGCAATCCGTTGATGCGAAACAGAATAAAAATTACCGCCACTTCACCTGATCGGCGGCCTGAATGAGGTCAAGTAAAAAATTACTACACCCAAGACTCCCCGACAACGAAGCCGGGGAACAGATACATGTTTAGGACTGATTTGCGGACAAGGCTTCGGTGTTCCGTTTAGCCAATTGATTGATGACTTCTTGCAAAGATCCTGTTCGCTCCACTTCATTTTTAAAGCTGGTCCGGTAATTAGTCACCAAACTCACGCCCTCGATCAGGATGTCGTAAACCTTCCACTCTCCGCCCCTATTCAGCATACGGTAATTCACACTGATTGGCTGCAAACCAGGCTGCAGAACTTCGGTTTTGACCATTACTTTTCGCTGATCATCCTCTGCATTAATCGGTAAAAATCTAACCGACCAATCTTTAAACTCAACAAAAGCCCTGGAATAAGTTCTGACCAATAAAGTCTGAAATTCTTTTGTAAACGCATCTTTTTCAGCCGGCGACGCCTGCTTCCAAAGCTTACCCAGCACCAACGAAGAAATTAGATCGAAATCAGCCCGCGGGTACAACACTGTTTGAACAAACTCCGTAATCTTACGAAAATCCTTGGTAAAACTAGGATCCTGCATTCTCTGCTTTAATTGTTCTGATGCATCTTCAATTACTTTTTCAGGTGCGAGTAGATCTGCAGCATTGACATTTGCAGACAGCGCACTCATAAAAATACCAAAAGTCAAAACTACTAAAACTTTTATATAACGATTCATGATTTTTGTTACCACTTAAAATGAGGTATCAATGATTAATTCAACCGTCCAACCACTGATACACTGTTACAATAATATTCATTAATTTCGTCAATCCGATGAAATTGACCAACCTTACCAGGCTAACTACTTACCCCATCATTTTACTATGGAAAACATGTCCCTCCCTAAAGACTTTTTCCCCTCTACTCGCCTACGCCGAATGCGCTATCAAGCTTTTTCCCGCCGATTAATGCGTGAAAATCATTTAAGCGTCGATGACTTGATTTGCCCCATGTTTGTCATTGAAGGCCATAATCAAAAGCAAAAAATATCATCCATGCCGGGCGTATGCCGCCTATCTATAGACCTGCTATTACAAGAAGCCGATCAGCTACTCAATCTTGGTATCCCGGCGATTGCCTTATTCCCTATAATAAACCCAGCACAGAAGTCTCTGGACGCTGGCGAAGCGTTTAACCCTGAAGGCCTGGCGCAACGTGCAGTTAGAGCCCTAAAGCAATCATTTCCGGAACTGGGTGTAATCACAGATATAGCTCTTGACCCATTTACCTCCCACGGACAGGATGGCTTGCTGAACGCACAAGGTTATGTCATCAATGATGAAACAGTTGCCGTGTTGTGCAAACAAGCTCTGTCGCATGCAGAAGCAGGCGCGGACATCGTTGCGCCATCAGACATGATGGATGGCAGAATTGGCGCCATCCGCCACACTTTAGAAAACAACCGCCACATTAATACGCGCATTCTGGCCTACTCAGCTAAATATGCATCCAGCTTTTATGGCCCCTTTCGTGACGCGGTAGGGTCGGCGGGCAATCTCGGCACTGGCAACAAGTACAGCTATCAAATGGATCCGGCTAACTCCGATGAGGCTATGCGTGAAATTGCGCTGGATTTACAGGAAGGCGCCGACATGATCATGGTCAAGCCCGGCATGCCGTATTTAGACATCATCCGCCGCGCCAAAGATGAGTTTGGGGTACCGACTTTTGCTTATCAAGTCAGCGGTGAATATGCCATGTTGAAAGCCGCCGCGCAAAATGGCTGGCTGGATGAAAAGCAAGTGGTCATGGAATCACTGCTGGCATTCAAACGCGCAGGCAGTGACGCCATACTGACTTATTTTGCCAAATCTGCAGCACAGTGGTTAAAACAATAATAAATCTAACCAAGGAAATCCTCGCATGCAAGAAAACACCCCAATCGACGAACTTTTAGCCGGCAAACGCCATTTCGGCCTTGAAGAGATAGTGTTCATTTTATTGGTGATACTGTCTTTATTAGGTATTGCCGTTACCGATTACTCACCACACGATGGCTATGGCTATTGGTTGCTCATGGTATTCGTATTCGGCGCTTTATCGATTTTCGTTTCCTGGCTGCAAGCCAAAAATGGCGAGCAAGACTTTAGCGAAATCGTCAAAGCCCAAGCCATGCATTGGTTACATACGCTTATTATTGTTGGCGCCGCATTTTTACTGAACAAATCTGGACAACTGACAGATACTGGCGCCAGCTTGGTCATTTTGTTAATTCTGGCCTTATCTACCATGCTTGACGGCTACCGCATAGGCTGGCAATTTAGATTGCTCGGATTTTTTCTGGCCTCCTGTTCCATCATTGTTGCCTACATCGAACATTATATTTGGGCCTGCAGCGGCCTTGGCGTGCTGATTGTTGGTGGTACTTTTTTCTGGACTTACTGGATCCGCAAACAAAATGCCCTCAACAATGATTGATAGCTACGCCGTTTTTGGCCACCCCATCAACCACAGCAAGTCGCCACGCATTCATCGGCTATTTGCCGAACAAACTCGACAAGATCTAACCTATACAGCACAAGACGTGCCCAGCAAAAACTTCAAAACAAGCGCAGATAACTTTTTTAGCCATGGAGGCAATGGCCTCAATTGCACAGTTCCCTTAAAAGAACTCGCTTGGAGTTACGCTGACCATCTCAGCGATCGTGCCCGACTGAGTAAAGCGGTAAATACGCTGGCTCGCCAACCTGACGGGCGCATTTTGGGTGACAACACCGATGGCATAGGCCTAGTCAACGACTTAACCCTCAATCACGCTATTACACTGTCAAACCAACGTATTTTAATCCTCGGCGCTGGTGGTGCTACACGCGGCATTCTGGCGCCGATACTCGCACAGCAACCCAGTCAAATCGTGATTGCTAATCGCACACGCAGTAAGGCAGACACGCTAGCCACAGAATTTGCCCAACTCGGCAACCTGCGAAGTAGCGACTTCGCAAATTTGGCTCAGATGCAATTTGATTTGATTATTAATGCCACCTCGGCCAGTCTCAGCAACCAATTACCACCGTTGCCAGCTAACCTCTTGAGCGCTGACGCCTGCTGCTATGACCTAGCCTATGCTAATGAACCTACGGCCTTTGTCCGCTGGGGCATTTCACAGCACGCTCGCTTTAGCCTGGACGGTTTAGGCATGTTGGTAGAACAGGCCGCAGCGGCCTTTAAACTTTGGCGCGGCATTCAACCAGCAACCTCTCCGGTCATTGCGTTGCTTAATAGTGAACGTCATTTACCGCCTTCATCCGCATAATTATTGATCTGAGGTACCGGTAGCAGAGAAAATCACCCATACTAGTATCAAGATTCAATGCGACTTGGCGCAGGAAAAATATGGCCTCAATAAAAGCTTTCTTTGAAAAACTACAATCGTCAACATCAACATCAACCGAACCGCAATTTGGCGATAAAATTTCGCTGGAAAAGCTTGAACAACTTTTCCCGATTAGAAACCTCAGCGAAGAGATTCGGCAAAGCTTCGCCTCCGAAAATCATGTCGAACTGATCAATGCCGGTACCACATTATTCACAGCAGATACCCCAGCCGACTGCGCTATTTACCTGATTTCAGGCAACATTAAACTCACCGATCAAAACGGCCGTGGCTATATCATTGAATCCGGCAGCGACCAAGCCAAATTCCCAATTTGCAGCGGAGATAAACATACCACTACAGCCGTCGCCCAAACGGCACTTAGCATCTTGCGCGTCTCGTTGAAAATAATGTCCACCCGCAATCGCTTTCAACATAAATCGTTGGAAATTCCAGATGCGTTAAAAAGCAATCAGTTGTTAGCCTTATTTGCCGATCATTTCCAAAACCATGAGATGGAAATTCCTTCTCTACCTGAAGTAGCTATCAAACTGCGACATGCCATTCAAAAAGACGTCGATATTAAAGATGCTGTCAAAATCATTCAATTAGATCCTGCCATCTCTGCCAAGCTGATTGAAGTTGCCAATTGCCCATTGTATTTAACTGTCAACCCAGCCACAAACTGTCTGGACGCTGTCAACCGCATAGGCCTAAACGCCACCCGCAATCTGGTGGTAGCCATCAGCCTTAAACAAATTTTTAAAACTAAGTCACCGCACATAAAAGTGCGACTGGAAAAACTATGGAAAAATAGCCTATATATGTCAGCGCTATGCCATGTATTAGCGACTTCCTGTCAACAAGCAAACCCGGAAGATGCATTATTAGCTGGATTAGTTTGCGACATTGGTGTCATTCCCTTTCTTAGCTTCGTCGCCAACTTGCCCGATGAATTTATCAATGAAGCTGAAATCAATCAAGCGCTACCCATAGTTATTGGCAGAATTGGCGCCACCGTACTCAAAGAATGGCAATTTGCAGACGAATTCGTCGATGTAGCTTTAAACTCCTCAAATTGGTACGAAAATGGCAGTAAACAGCTTTCATTAACCGATATCGTGGTGTTATCGCGCTTACATAGCTTAATTGGACAAAAAAACAACACCGAACTACCCGCCATCACCGCCATACCAGCTGCCAGCAAGCTCAAAGGCATGGCTCTATCACCCGAAAATACCCTGGCTATACTTCATGATGCTAAAAACCAAATTAATGAAGCCTTAGCCATATTTAGCCGATAAGCCCATGTTCTGGAAATTTTTAAAAAAACAAGATGAAAAAGCAGGGATTCCCAAAGCTGGCATAGATGGCCCGAAAGCTAAACTGCCACTGGATTTTTTGCAAAGACTCATTCCACTGGGTGAATTAACCGATGCAGACCTACAATTACTAAATACCAGTCTGCGCAGTTTCAGTCCTGGTCAGATCATTTTTAATCGTGGTGAAAGTGCAGATTCTTTGCTGTATCTGTATGCAGGCAATGTCTTTATGGAGGCGGCTAACGGCAATGGTTACATGGTAGACGAAGCAACTTTCAAAGCAAATTACCCCTTATCTACCCACACCGAACATCAATTCAATGCCATAGCCAAATCTGCCACAAAAATCGCCTATTTGCCCCTCTCTACATTACAACAGTGCTCTCAAACCGTTGAAACCAACAACCAGCTGATCAACGCCAAAAACATTCCAGCCAACCTGGTCAATAGTAAATTTTTTAAAGGTTTTTGTGACGCTTTTCAGCGGGATGATTTACAAGTACCCAGCCTGCCGGATGTTGCAATCAGATTACGTAGCGCCCTACAAAAAGAGTCTATCTGCGTTGCAGATGCGGTAAAAATCATCAATCTGGATCCAGTCATTGCCTCTAAATTGATCCAAATGGTTAACAGCCCGTTCTATAGAAGCATCAATCCTATCAACAACAGTCACGATGCCATCACCCGGTTAGGCTTAAAAACCACGCAAAACCTGGCCACCAGCATTAGCTTACGCAACCTGTTTCGCAGCAGCAACAAACTCTTGAATGCCCGCGCTCAACAATTGTGGAAGAGCAGCATCCAAATTGCCAGCTTGAGCTATACACTGGCAAGCCTGACGAAAACCATCAATCCCGATGAAGCTCTATTAGCCGGACTAATACACAGTATTGGCGCTTTGCCCATTATTACCTATGCCGGAACGCTGAAGGATGATACATACACGGCAGAAGAGCTGGATCAAACCCTTTCGGTTTTACAAGGCTTAGTAGGAGTTGCTATCTTAGAAAAATGGCATTTCCCGAAAAACCTGTTACAGCTGCCTAAACAAGCCTGCAATTGGTATCACGATGACTATCCTCAGTTAGAAATGAGTGATATTGTTTTGTTAGCCAAGTTTCACGCCCAATTAGGCCAAACTACAACCGAAAAACTACCACCACTCAACACCTTACCGGCATTCTTAAAGCTTGGTGATAACACACTAACACCCGACATGTCGCTTCTCGCCCTACAAGAAGCCAAGCAACAAATTGCAGAAGCCCTCAGTTTTTTCAGGACTTAACCATGAAATGGCTCAACGGATTATTTGACTCAAAAACATCTCCAGCAAACGAAAACCTCACAGCAGAGCATAGCTCACCTCATGTTTTCGAATCCAGTAACAGCTTTACCGGGCAAGAAGTAAAACTGAGTATTGAACAACTAAAAAAATTCGTTCCCTTAAGAAACCTGGATGATGAAATTGTTGCGACCCTACCGCACAACGTTATGCACTATCCCAAAAACGCCATCATTTTTGAGCGCAACCAAACTTCTGACCATATTTATTACCTGCTAACAGGTCGAATTGTCATGCAACCTGACAGCGTCAATAGTTATGAAGTAGTTGCCGGCAACACCTTAGCCACCTTACCCTTAAATTGCGGCACACATTATGGCGCTACCGCCACTGCGCTTACCAATAATGTCAACATCTTAAAAGTATCTGATTCAATTTCCCGCATTTGGGCGAACCAATGCCAGGAAGAATTAACCTGTGTTGAACTATTGGATATTGAATTACCGGCAGAACTCAGCGACAACCGGTTTTTTAATAGCTTTGCTCAGGCCTACCAGAAAAACACCTTACACCTGCCGTCTTTACCCAATGTTGCATTAAAACTTAAGCAAGCCATGCAGCAAGAGATTGGCATCCCTGAAGCAGTAGAGATTATTCAGATCGACCCACCCATCGTCACCAAACTGATTCAAGTTGCTAACAGTCCGATATACGCAGCTACGACACCGATAAATAACTGCCATGATGCCATCACCCGTATCGGCTTAAATGCCACCCGGAATCTGGTATTAGGCATCAGTCTAAAGCAGCTTTTTAATACCAAGGACCGGATGCTGATGCAAGGCATGCAAAAACTTTGGAGAAACAGCCTTTACCTCTCCAGCCTGTGTTTTGTTTTGGCTGAGGAATTTAGCAACATCAACCCTGAAGACGCCTTACTAGCCGGCTTAATATGCGACATCGGTGCCATTCCACTGCTGCATTTTGCCGAGCAGTTTCCTGAACAGTATCCAAACCTAGCTGAACTAGAAGCATCGCTGCCTTTTTTTAAAGGCCCGGTCGGATCACTGGTTCTACATACGCTGGGATTTTCAGCAGAACTCAGCAACATTCCGTATCAAGCAGAAAACTGGTTTTATGATAGCGGCGAACAACTAACCATTACCGACATTGTTATCCTGGCCAAGTTACATAGCTACTTTGGTAGCAAGAAAGCCAAGGGCCTACCTTACATCAACACAATTCCAGCCTATAGCAAAATCCCCCAAGGCAAACTGGATGCGGATTTTTCGTTTACTATTCTGCACAAAGCTCAAAACCGCATCCAAGCAATCCTGCAACTATTAACCTGATCCACTTTACTGACTCAAAAATTACCGCTATGAATAACCCCTTGCTTGAAAACACTGAACTACCGCAATTTTCTAAAATTTTGCCTGAACATGTAGAGCCAGCTATAACTCAATTATTAGTAGAGGCTAGACAAACCATAGCCGATAAACTTCAATCCGGCGGACCCTATAGCTGGCACAATCTAATTGAACCTATAGAAGACAAGGAAGACCGTCTCAACAAAGCCTGGTCTCCTGTCAGTCACATGAATTCAGTCGTCAACAGCGATGCCATGCGTGATGCCTACAACGCCTGCCTGGGCAAACTCAGTGAATACTCCACCGAAGTAGGCCAAAACCGTGACTTATATGCAGCCTATCTCAGCATTCATGACAGCGCCGAATTTGCCCAACTCGATCGCGCCCAGCAAAAAATCATCAACAACGCCTTACGCGACTTTCATTTATCCGGCGTTGATTTACCCGCTGACAAACAAGCACGCTATAAAGAAATAAGCCAGCAATTATCCAAGCTGGCCAGTCAATACGAAGAGCACCTATTAGATGCCACCAACGCCTGGCATAAACACATTACGCATATCGACGATCTAGCCGGACTGCCGGAATCCGCTTTAGCGCAAGCCAAACAAGCGGCTGAAGCCGAGGGTAAAGAGGGCTGGCTGATAAATCTGCAATTCCCATCCTACTTGGCGATTATGACGTATGCCGACAACCGCGACTTACGCCACGAACATTATCAGGCATTCTCCACCCGCGCATCGGATCAGGGCCCGCACGCCGGACAATGGGACAACACAAAAGTGATGGAACAAATTCTGGCTTTACGCCATGAAAAAGCCCAATTATTAGACTTTAACAACTACGCAGAATACTCACTGGCCACCAAAATGGCCAAAACCACTGACGATGTGGTGCAATTTCTAGAAGATCTGGCCGACAAATCCTGGCGCCAAGCTCGCCGAGATCTGGCCGAGTTAAAAGAATTTGCCGCAACAGAACACAAGCTACACGATCTGCAAGCCTGGGATATCGGTTATTACTCAGAAAAAATGCGTCAGCATTTTTATCAATTATCACAAGAAGAAGTTAAAACCTATTTTCCAGCCACTCGTGTTATTCCCGGTTTATTCAGCATCGTCGAAAAACTCTATGGCTTGCAAATCAGCGAAATCAAAACCTTCGACAGCTGGCATCCAGACGTACATTTTTATCAAATTCTCGATAAGACCGGTCAATTACGTGGCCGCTTTTATCTGGATTTATACGCCCGCGCCAAAAAACGCGGCGGCGCCTGGATGGACGACTGCGTTTGCCGCAAACTCAGCTCTGCTGGCCTACAAACGCCAGTAGCTTACCTAACCTGCAACTTTACGCCACCTACCGGCGCAGCTCCGGCACTACTCACTCACGATGAAGTGCAAACCCTGTTTCATGAATTCGGTCACGGCCTGCATCACATGCTGACCCAAATCGACCACCTGGGCGTATCGGGCATCAATGGTGTGGAATGGGATGCGGTAGAGCTACCCAGTCAGTTCATGGAAAACTGGTGCTGGGAAAAAGAAGCGCTCAGCTTAATTTCCGCTCATTATCAAACCGGCGAAACATTACCGGATGCATTATTCGAAAAAATGCTGGCCGCCAAAAACTTCCAAGCGGGCATGCTAATGGTGCGACAACTGGAATTCAGCCTGTTCGATTTCAAAATTCACCAACATTACGATCCCAGCAAAGGTGGTCGGATTTATCAAATCCTGCAACAAGTGCGCGATCAGGTTGCGGTGGTAAAAGTGCCTGAGTTCAATCGTTTTGCCCATAGTTTTTCACATATCTTCGCCGGTGGTTATGCCGCTGGTTATTACAGCTATAAATGGGCGGAAGTGCTATCGGCAGACGCATTTTCTTTATTCGAGGAAAAAGGCATTTTCGACCGTGCTACCGGCGAGTCCTTTTTGCACAACGTTCTGGAACAAGGCGGCAGTGACAATGCGATGAACCTATTCAAAAACTTCCGCGGAAGAGAGCCCAATATCGATGCCTTATTACGGCATACCGGCATTGCCGCCTAGTTTGCGACTTCAATACATTCATTACAGCCACTAAGGACAGCCTTGATACCACATCATCAAGGCTGATCGAGATATCACAAAACCGCATCTCGCTGGCAAGATTAAAAGTTGGAAACCCAACATTCGCCAAAGCGCGCCAGCTTGTGGCTGTTTTCTCAAAAGATCACCGCGATTGCAGCACAACCTTGCTACAGATACTGCGCGCGGTCACAATTGCGGAAAATGAAAACACTAGAATTCAGGTATATCAATGGATGGCCAATTTTAAAAATCCGCAAACCTGACTGCGTCGGGTATAGCGCTCCTTTGAGTTAGCAAAATGACGCTGCAAGTTGATCAAAAAGCTAAGAGCGTGGGACAAGGCTTAATACAAAACTGATGTGCTATGAGGAACTTAGACAAGCTAATTTTTGCTATTTTGAGGAGAAATCAAGTCCTGCTGATTTAGCTAAACAATTGATTTTAAGATAAGATGGTGGGGTGAACGATGGGGCTCGAACCCACGACAACCGGAATCACAATCCGGGACTCTACCAACTGAGCTACGCTCACCATAATGATTTTTTCGAGGAGTGGCACGCTTGGCAGGATTCGAACCTGCGACCCTCGGCTTAGAAGGCCGATGCTCTATCCAACTGAGCTACAAGCGCAAAATCTTGGTCGGGGTAGAGAGATTCGAACTCCCGACATCCTGCTCCCAAAGCAGGCGCGCTACCAGACTGCGCTATACCCCGAATTTGACCTTCTAATCTAAGGCAGTTGTGCTGCCCCGTATTGAGACGCACATATTAATCAACAAATCCAAACCTGTCAACTTAATTTTAACTGCACTCGCTATTTTTTTGCAGATAACAACGAACTATTGATTATTTTGATAGAAAAGCCAAGCCGGGCAAGCTAAAACAGGCCCGACTTGGCATTGAAAGTCACGCTCGCCAATTAATCCCGCAACAATTCATTGATGCCTGTTTTACTACGGGTTTTTTCATCAACTTGTTTGATAATCACCGCACAATACAGACTGTGACTGCCGTCTTTAGACGGCAAATTACCTGACACAACAACAGATCCTGCAGGAATTCGGCCATAACTGACTTCACCCGTCATACGGTTAAAGATTTTTGTGCTTTGCCCAATATAAACGCCCATCGATATCACGCAGTTATCTTCCACAATCACACCCTCAACAACCTCTGAACGAGCACCGATAAAGCAATTGTCACCAATAATGGTCGGGTTAGCTTGCAAAGGCTCCAAAACACCACCAATGCCTACGCCACCTGACAAATGCACATTTTTACCGATTTGCGCACAAGAGCCCACGGTTACCCAGGTGTCGACCATGGTACCGCTATCTACATAAGCGCCAATATTGACATAAGACGGCATCAAGATTGCGCCAGGCGCGATATACGAACCAAAACGAGCGACGGCATTGGGAACAACCCGAACCCCGGCTTTTGCAAAGTCATCTTCGCTATATTGACCAAATTTAGTCGGTACTTTGTCGTAATAACGCACATCGCCACTTTCAATGACTTTGTTTTCATTAATCCGAAATGACAGTAAAACGGCTTTTTTCAGCCATTGATTGGTGATCCAATCGCCGTCTTTTTTCTCAGCTACCCGCACTTGCCCTTTGTCTAGCATATCCAATGTATCATTGACCGCAGCGCGGATTTCAGCTGATACACTGGCAGGACTGATGTCTGCCCGATTTTCAAAGGCGTCGTTAATAATGGCTTCCAGATTTGACATAGATTCTCTTGGGTTCAAGGTTAAGTTGAAAGGTTCCAGGAAAAGGTCTCAAGGCGAAAGAGGGGTAATTTTTAACTTTCGCTTTCGGCTTTTACCTTTCGCCTAAAATAAAGGTTTTAATACGTTCTGCCGCTTCGATGCATTCTTCCAACGGCGCCACCAAGGCGATGCGGACATGATTGAGGCCAGGGTTAATGCCCTCACTATCGCGAGATAGAAAGCTGCCGGGCAATAGCGTGAGATTTTGTTGGGCAAATAATTTTTGGGCAAAATCGGTATCGGAAACAGGCGTTTTTAACCAGATATAAAAGCTGGCAGGTGGGCGGCTGATTTCGCAAACACCCTGCAAAATATTGATGAAGGCGGTAAACTTTTCCCGATACAACTGGCGATTTTGTCGCACGTGCTCTTCATCCTGCCAAGCAGCGATACTGGCATACTGAGTCGGCACCGGCATTGGGCAGCCGTGATAGGTGCGATATTTCAGATATTGCTGCACGATTGCCGCATCACCGGCAACAAATCCCGAGCGCAAGCCTGGTGCATTGGAACGCTTGGATAAACTTTGAAAAATCACACAGCGCTTAAAGCTGGCATTACCCACCTGACAAGCACTTTGTAACAAACCCTGCGGCGGATTTGCCTCATCATCATATAACTCGGTATAACATTCATCAGAGGCGATGACAAAATCGTATTGCTCGGCCAGTTTTAATAATTTTTCATGCTCCGCCAGCGACATGACACTACCGGTTGGATTGCCAGGTGAACATATAAATATTAATTGGCAGCGGCGCCAAATTTCTTCCGGCACACTATCAAAATCAGGCAAATAGTTATTGGCCTCTACCGTGTTCAGATAATACGGATCAGCGCCAGCCAACAGTGCCGCCCCTTCGTAAATCTGATAAAACGGATTGGGCATAATGACAATTGG
This sequence comes from Methylomonas lenta, assembly GCF_001644015.1. Lineage (GTDB taxonomy): Bacteria > Pseudomonadota > Gammaproteobacteria > Methylococcales > Methylomonadaceae > Methylomonas > Methylomonas lenta. Next base: position 35,071 of record NZ_LUUI01000143.1, on the reverse strand, counting down.
TTTGTCGCGCGGATCTATCACAGCCTGCACAAAAGAAAACAACGCTTCGCGGGTACCGTTAACCGGCAAAACCTGAGTTTCTGCATCGATGTATTGCCCAGGAATAGCAAATCGCCGACTCAGCCACTCGGCAATAGCCTCACGTAAAACAGGCAATCCTTTGGTGGTCGGATACTGCGTCAAACCGTGCAAATGCTGCAACAAAGCTTCCTGAATAAAATGCGGCGTCGCATGCTTGGGCTCACCGATCGATAATGCGATATGCGCTTTATCAGCAGGTGGTGTGATGCCGCGTTTAAGGCTGGCCAGCTTTTCGAACGGATAGGGATGTAATAGTTGTAAATGTGGATTCATTATTTAACGCAATTCGGCCGCTTGCCTGCACTTAAAGCCTGTTGCTGAAGCTGCAGGGCTTGGTTCATATGTTGATTAAGATTATCGATGCGGCTGGCATGCGCCGGATGGGTCGACATAAACTCAATCGGCTGGCCGCCTTTGGAAGCTTGATCCATTTTTAACCAAAGATTGATACTTTGGCGCGGATCGAAACCTGCCTTGGCCATTAAATCCAAACCGATAGTATCGGCTTCAGTTTCATGGATACGGCTATAAGGCAAAATCACCCCGTACTGCGCACCGACACCAAGCATGCCTAAGGCAGTCTGCCCCATTGCGGTTTGCGGCTGAGTAACGGCTTGAACCATACTTAGACCTGTGCTGACCGCAGTTTCCTGCGACAAGCGTTCGTTACTGTGCCTGGACAAGACGTGCCCAATTTCATGCCCAATAACAGCTGCCAGCTGATCTTGATTATCGACTAAATCGATCAAGCCGGAATGCACACCGATTTTATTGCCGGGTAAAGCAAACGCGTTCAAGGTATCATCTTCAAACACCACTACTTCCCATTGCCCGCCCACTTCTTGAGTAATTCCGTAAGCAACGCACTGAGCAAACTGGTTATATCGGGCATTCGTGCTAATCGGATTTTTGCTTTTCATGCTATCAAAAGCCTGCAAACCCATTTGATTGACTTGATTATCCGGCATATAGATAAACTGACTCCTACCGGTCGGGCTAGTCGCGCAGGCACTTAAAAATAGCGATGCAGAAACTGTCAGGAAAATTTTTTTCAACATTTCGTCAACGTCCGCAAACTGATTACAATGGGTCATTTTAGCGTAATTGGCGCAGTGGGGCTCAACCCTTTTTCAAGCATAGCTGGATTGCTTTTAGCTTTCTCCAGCCATCAGCGCATAAGCCTGTTGCAGGCAAAAGACTATCACCTGCTGTCTCACTGCCAGCCTATCACCGGAAAAAAGCTGCTTAACATAACAAGCCGCCCGACCGCGAAACTGCCAGGCGATGAATACCGTACCTATCGGTTTATCCAGCGTTCCGCCATCCGGTCCGGCAATCCCGGTAACTGCAAAAGCTAAATCGGCATGACTATGCTGCAGAGCGCCAGCCACCATTTCCAGCACGGTTTCTGCACTCACTGCGCCAAACTGGTTTAGCGTGTGTTGTTTAACCCCCAGCATTTCAACTTTAGCCGCATTGCTGTAGGTCACAAAGCCACGATCAAACCAGGCAGAACTGCCTGCCACATCGGTCACGGCTTGCGCGATACCACCGCCCGTGCAAGATTCCGCCAAAGCCAATTGCCAATGCCTGGCTTGAAGTTGCTGCCCTACTGCTTTGGCTAGTTGATAAATATCCTGTGGCATTGCAATACCTACTACGGAATTAAAACCCATTCATTTGCAGGTTACTTCGGCAGCAAGCTTGCTTCAGCCATTTTTTCATAATCGGCACCAACGCTGATAATAAAACTGGTGACTTGCTCGATACTCATTGCTGATTTAATAACTTTCGTTTCGTGGACGATAATGGCAAAGCCGGAGGTTGGGTTAGGCGAAGTCGGCACAAACAATACGTAACGATCTCCAACTTTGTTAGTGACATAAGCCGGCACCCAAAGCCCCTCTTTTGGATATTCAATGTATACCACCTCGCGAGGCTGTTTTAGCTCGTGTCCGGCAATCATGGAAACCAGCTTTTTGGTCACCCGATAAATAGTACTAAGCAGAGGAACACGCTCAACGACCTGCTCAAAAGCCGCAATCATAGAAAATCGACCTAAACTAACACGATGACCGACATAGGTTATCAGCCCAAAACTAAAGCCAAACAGCAAAAAAGTCACAAAGTAATTATCCGAATAACCATAGACAAACTGAAACAAATCAGAAAATCGATCTTTTACAAACAAAATAATTTGCAAAATAACCACCACAGGTATCAGAGCCAAGATGCCGATTAGGGTGTAGTTCAGTAATGTTTTCATGCTGTTTCCCTTTTTAGTTATTGTTGATGGAAGTAAAAAAAACAGTCGCTAAGACGCGCTACCAATTGACCGAAAAATTAATCAAAAAATGCAGGGTGTTCTTTAGGGGCTAGCAAAAACGCCAACCCCAAATGCTTAATTTAATAAGGCCAAACCCAGTTATCTGCCGCCGGTAAATCCGCACCGTATTCGTAAGCATAATTACGGCACTCAATCTGCATATCCCGCATTTTTTCTTTCACGTGGGCACCTGCCACCCGTAATGTCGGTATCCGATCTATAGCATCGATAACCAAACTAAAGCGGTCGATTTCATTCTGAATCGCCAGCTCCAGAGGTGTATTGATGCTACCTTTTTCCTTGTAACCGCGCACATGCATATTTTTGTGATTGTTACGACGATAGGCCAAGCGATGAATCAACCAGGGATAGCCATGAAAGTTAAACAGAATCGGCTTATCCAAAGTAAACAAACTATCGAAATCTTTATCTGACAACCCGTGCGGATGCTCCGATGCCGGCGAGAGTTTATACAAGTCGACCACATTCACAAATCGCACTTTCAAAGCCGGAAAATGCTCGCGCAAAATCACAGTGGCTGCCAATGCTTCCTTAGTTGGAATATCACCGGCACAAGCCATCACCAAATCAGGCTCGGCACCATTATCACTGCTGGCCCATTTCCAGATACCTATGCCTTTGGTGCAATGCTTGATGGCTGAATCCATATCCAGAAATTGCAAGTGTTTTTGCTTGTCGCATACGATCACGTTGATGTAATCGGTACTATTCAAACAGTGATTGCTGATAGCCAGCAAAGTGTTTACATCCGGTGGCAGATAAATTCGTGTCACGGCCGGACTTTTATTCACCACCACATCCAGAAAACCCGGGTCCTGATGAGTAAATCCATTGTGATCCTGCCGCCAAACGGTGGAGGTAATCAGCAGATTCAAAGACGAAATCGGTGCGCGCCATGGTACGGCTTTTGACATTTCCAACCATTTAGCATGTTGATTGAACATGGAGTCGATCACATGTACAAAAGCTTCATATGTTGAAAAAAAGCCATGTCGGCCAGTCAGTAGGTAGCCTTCCAACCAACCCTCGAGGGTATGCTCGGACAGTATTTCCATCACGCGACCATCTACCGCCAACTGCCCGCCGTCGGCGTCTTCCGGTAAATAATCCGCCATCCAGGTTTTTTTACTCACCTCATAGATATCGTCTAATTTATTGGAGGTATTTTCATCCGGACCGAATACGCGAAAATTTTGCATATTTTCTTGCATAATGTCGCGCAAAAACTTGCCTAAAGGTCGAGTATTTTCGGCCGAAATCGTGCCTGGTTTACTTACTTCAATCCGGTAATCGCGAAAATCCGGCATGCGCAGCGCCTTACGTAAACGGCCGCCGTTGGCATGTAAATTGGCACTCATTCTCCGCAATCCTTTTGGCGCCAAGGCTTTCAGCTCCGGCAGCAACGTGCCATTCTCATCAAATAATTCATCTGTCTTATAACTGCGCAACCAAGCTTCCAATTGCGCCAAATGTGCCGGCTTTTCCTGCACGCCACTCAAAGGCACTTGATGCGCGCGCCAAAAACCTTCGACTTTATGACCGTCGACTTCTTTTGGGCCGGTCCAGCCTTTAGGTGAGCGTAGTATTATCATCGGCCAACGCGGACGTTCAGCTTTACCGCTACTACGGGCCTGCTCTTGAATCCGGCGAATTTCCAACACACACGCCTCCATAGTCGCCGCCATTTTGCCGTGCATATCCATAGGCTCACTGCCTTCGACAAAATACGGCTGCCAGCCGTAACCTTTAAACAAATTTTCTAGCTCTTCATGACTAATCCGCGACAACAAAGAGGGATTGTTAATTTTGTAGCCATTCAAATGCAAAATCGGCAATACCGCGCCATCCCGGATAGGGTTTAAAAATTTATTGGAATGCCAGGATGTCGCCAAGGGTCCGGTTTCGGATTCACCATCGCCTACTACGACCGCGACCAGTAGATCCGGGTTATCGTAGGCAGCACCAAATGCATGCGAAACGCTGTATCCTAATTCTCCACCTTCATGAATCGAACCTGGTGTTTCCGGGGTGCAATGACTACCAATGCCGCCAGGAAAGGAAAATTCTTTGAAAAAGTTCAGCAGACCTTCTTCATCTTCGCTTTTGTTAGGATAGATTTCGCTGTAAGTACCTTCCAGATACACTGGCGCCAACACACCTGGCGCCCCATGGCCCGGGCCAGCCAGAAATATGGCATTTAGATCATATTTATTGATGAGGCGATTGAGATGAATATAGCTAAAGCTGAGTCCAGGGCTAGCGCCCCAATGACCGAGTAAACGTTTCTTGATATGCTCAGGTTTTAACGGCTCTTTAAGCAAGGGGTTATCCCGCAGATAAATCATACCCGCTGCCAAATAATTACAGGCCCGCCAATAGGCATTAATAGATTCTGTTTCTTGAGTAGAGAGTGTCATAAGCCATCCTTTTATTAGAAAAAAATCAATCAATTACAAGTTAAGTTATTCTGAGTCCATTTTAGACTAGCCATTTGACAGCAACATGAAAACTGTTCATTTAGACTTATTACAAATGCCCTACAAATTGTTGTCAATCATCGCCCCAGACCATCTCTCGCCGGTGATTATCTTTGGCAAACAGACAAAACACCCAGCGCGTGGAAATAACCATCATCGGCAGCGCAAAAACCGCCAGCCACAATAAACTCTGCAAGGTCATGTGACTGGCACTACTATCCCAAATTGTCATCGAGCTATTGAGAGAGATATTGGATGGCAGCAAGAAGGGGAACATCGATACACCAAAAGTCAAAACCACCATACTGACACATAGCGAACTGGCGATCATGGCAAAATAGGTTTTATCCCATTTTGCGAACAATATCGCGGCCAGTCCGCCCATAAAAGCTAATACCGGTAACGCCCACAGCAAGGGCAAATGTTCGTAATTATCCAGCCACAACCCTTCGCCACGTTTAACAAACTTTGCCAACGGATTAGACGCCGCATCAGGCAAAATATCGGAATCAATGTGATAACCCTCCAGATGCATAATCCATAACCCTGCCGTAGCAAATAATAGCAAAAAGGCCACTCCTGCTTGTAAGGTCAAAGCTTTGGCATTTTGCTGCAGTTCGCCGTTAGTTTTAAGCTGTATGAATACCGCACCATGCAAGGCCAGTAAGGCAACGCTGCATGCCGCTGCCAGTATGGAAAACAAATTAAACAGTCCGGCAAAATCACCTAAAAACAGGATACGCATATCACTATCCAGATGAAAAGGAATGCCCTTTAACATATTCCCTGCCAACAACCCCAAAAGCGTAGCGGGCACCACGCCACCGACCACCAGCACTTTAGCACTATATTGCTGCCAAAGCGGTTGATTACTCGCATGCTGGAAATACATCGCTAACGGCCGCAATAAAATAGCCAGCAATACCAGCAACAATAATGGATAAACACTAGCCATAGTTACCGCATAAGCTATCGGCCAGGCTGCAAATACAATGGTCAGCATAGCAATGAACCATGCCAAATTACCCATGCTGGTAGGTACAATATTACTGATCAGTGTTAACCGCTGGCTTTCGGATTTCCCTATCATCGGCAGCAATAGACATACGCCTAAGGTCAGACCTTCGCATAACACAAAGCTCACCATTACCAGTCCCAATAGAGCCCACCAAATAAGACGCAGAGATTCCAAATCAATTGTCATCGCTGAACTCCCGACTTATTTAAACCGCGATCAAGTATGGTTTGTCGCATTAAATACCCTCCTGCAACCAGTAATGCCAAATAAGCAATCATATAGCCTATGCTACTAATTAATAATTGAGGCACCGTCAGCGATGACACACCCCAAAAAGTGGGCAATAAACCGGCAATCGCCCAAGGTTGCTTACCCGCCTCAGCAACAAACCAACCCGCAATACATGCCAGCCAGGGCAAGGGCACAAGGTATAAACTCCAGCGCAGCAAAAAGACGCTCAGGGGCTTGTTGATAACACTGTGCCAAGCTGCCAGCGTAAACAACGCCAAGCTCACTAAACCGCAAGCAATCATCAAACGGTAAACCCAGAATAATAAAGTTGGATATGCCGGCAAAGCAGATTGCGCAGCCAATGCAATCTGCTTGTCTTTAGCATCAATAATGTCTTTATGCCACGGCGTTAACAGCCAGGCATAGCCCAAATTGGCTTTGTGCTGATCGAACTCTGCCAATAGTTGCGGGTCTTTATTATCATCACGTAAATCCTGTAGCAGGACATAGGCTTTAATACCGCTGCGAATCCGCGTTTCGATGTCCGGCAGCAAGTTTTGATTCACTTGCCCGTGAATGGCGGCCCGTTTTGCCAGTTGTGCTGAATTATTTAGATAAGGTGTATCATCACCCAGCCCAACGGTAATCACAATCGCCAGCATACCTACGACAGCGGCCAACTTGAAGCTCTTGCTAGCCAATTCATCGTCTTGTTTTTTCAGCAGCCAGAATGCGCTAATCCCCATTAAGGTCGCAGCAGCAGTAACATAACTGGCAGCAACGGTATGCAGATATTTTTCGATAGTTGCCGGATTGCTTAGAAACGCAGCAAAATCGGTGAGTTCGATACGATAAGATTGATAATTAAAGCTTGCGGCTACCGGATTTTGCATCCAGCCATTAGCCAGCAAAATCCAATAAGTAGAAGCATTGACTGCCAATACAATGACCCAGGTCACTATCAAATGCTGATATTTACCCAGTCGCTCCCAACCGAACCAATACGGCCCAAACAAGACTGCCGCCAGAAAAAAACTGGTTAAAGCTTCTATGGCTAACGGCAAAGCAAATATATCGCCAGCATAATGCGAAAAATACGAACCATTCATTCCAAACTGACAGACCACTAGCAATCGGGTAGCCATTGCCAGGGTGAAATTAATTGCGAATAAACGCCCCCATAAATGTGCCATGGCCTGGTAAACCGAGCGGCCAGTCAAGACATAAGCAGACTCCATTAATGCCAGTAATAGTGCCAACCCAAGGGTTAATGGGATAAATAAAAAATGCAGTATCGCGGTTATCGCAAACTGCCAGCGCGATAATTCGACAACGGTTTCGGAAATCATGCCAGCCTCTTGATCAATAATGCCATTGCCGGCAATTATAGAGATTTACACATGTGAATCGGTGCTTTATTACCTATGCTATTCGGAATAGGCGTAAACCCTCATTTCTGCAAGCAAAATCAACCCCCTTTCTGGATTAAAAGTAAACCTTCCGGCAAGAACTGATGAGACTAATTTTATTTAGTCGGAAAAAACAATTTAAAAATTGCTTCAAACTCGTCGTGGGTTTTATCCAAAATTTCACTGATTTGTTCCGGCGATAATTCAAAACCGTTGGCGACAATGGCATCATGCGGCGTATCAAGCTTGCTGAAGTGATTGGCGATACGCACTATTGTGGCTAAGTCAGCATAATTGCCCACATGATCCGGAAACAGCTCCAAACGGATGGACTCGACAACTACTTCGGGCAACTTCCAGCATCGGCATAACTCGGCACCTAACTGGAAATGATCAAAACCAATGACTTGCTGTTCAATATAGGCCGCATCAACTTCGGTTGGCATTCGGGCCTGCGTCAGTAAATCCACTTCTCGAGCCAATACCGGAATACGTCTATACATCACCAATTGACCAATGTTATGAATCAAACCGCATAAAAAAGCCGTGTCAGCGTATTTTTTGCCCATCACGGCATCCAGCTGTTTGGCAAACAATGCACAACGCAGGTTTTTCGACCAAAAATCGTGAATGGAAAATAGTTGTCCAGGCAAATCGGAAAACCGTTCGATCACGGTGGTGGCCAAGGTCAGATTCTGTAATTCACGCACCCCAATCAGGGTGATTGCTGTTGTAATTGAACTTATTTTTGATGGAAATCCGTAAAATGCGCTATTGACGATTTTAAGCAAGCGTAATGCTAATGCAGCATCGCTCTCGATAACAAAGGCGGCATCCCTCGCAGTCGTCCTAGGATTATCAACTACCTTTTTTAAAGCTAAATAAACAGTAGGCGGCGAGGCAAGTTTGATATCACCTTTTAGCAAGTCGTTAATCGTTAAAGTCGGTGTTGAAATTATCATCAATATTACATTCTTTAAATTTATGCCTATACTGGTTTGAGGTTTGACAGTTCGGGGGCTGTATACCGTTTAAGCCTAACGGGTTTCACTAGAATTACAAGTTTCGTGTAGGCTTTTGATTACATTTAACTTTTAACCTGAAATACGCTATTTTTATTATGCCGCAAAACACCTTACCATTAAACGATGATTGTTTGTGACTCACTTAAAGATTTGATCATTATTGTTGCCGAGCACGATAGTATTTCAGCTCAGCATATCGCCTCCATCCTTGAAGAAAGCGGCTTTTTAGATATCCGCCACGCCAGTAGCGGCCAGAAAATCTATGACATTCTGCGACCTTTTCATGAACAACCAGAAAAAATTGGCTTAATCGTAGTAAACCAAAACCTGCCTAATTGTAATTTGATCGAGTTAAGCCAAAGTTTATGTAACTCAACCGATGGCTTAGTCATACCCTTTGTAATATTAAGACCATCAGATTCGAGCCAGAGCACCAGTGCAATTGATCAATATTTGGCCTCAACGACTAATTGCCTGATATTCCAAATCAGCTCTCCCGTCGAACCGCAGGTTTTAGCGCTATCGATTAATTTTTTAATGCAGCTGAAACAAGAGCGTCTTATACGCCATCAACAAGAAGAACAACTGATTAATGAACTGGCATCCAAAAGTGTTATTGAAGCCAAACTAAAGTTTCTGGTTGCTCACGATGAACTCACGGGCTTGTTCAACCGTAACAGCTTTGAACGCCAGCTAAGATTGATCATGAATTTAAGCAACAAACTCAAAAAGGAGGGGGCGCTGCTTTTTATCGATGTCGACCGTTTCAGCATGATTAATGAACTGGAAGGGTTCGATGTCGGCGATCGTTTATTAGTAGAGTTGACGATCCTGATACGTAAATTGGTGCCACCTAGTTGTCTTTTTGCCCGGATAGGTGCTGACGAATTCTGCCTGTTTTTGGAAAACAAAACTAAAAAACAAGCGCACATCATCGCCGAAACCATCCGTACAACGGTGGAAAATTTCCGTTTTTTTACCGGCGAAATTTGTTACAGCGCCAGTGTATCCATTGGCATTACCTCGCTGGACAACTCATCCCCTGCAAAACACCCCGGCGAAATGATTTTGCATGCCCGCCAAGCCTGCAATTTTGCCAAAATAAACGGTCGCGACAAAATACGCATATACAACCATGAAGACGTCAGCATCAAAGAACGTCGCCGGGATATATATTGGGTTCCGATCATACGCAAAGCCTTACGCGACAACGATTTATTTTTAGTCTTTCAGCCTGTAGTCGAACTGAATACCTGCGATATTTCACATTATGAAGTTCTGATTAGGATGCGTGGCGACGAAGGCCAAACCATCACGCCCGATCAATTCATTCCGGTTGCCGAGCGCATGGGTTTAATTCATGCCATCGATTTATGGGTGGTCGAAAATGCTATCGATTTTCTAGCAGCGCTGCCTTCTTATCTGTCGCATATAGCACTGGCCATCAATTTGTCCGGCAGTGCTTTTCAGTATCCTGATTTGCTCCAGGTCATCCGCGATAAACTCGAGCTAACCTGGGTTGACGCCGGTCGTCTGACTTTTGAAATAACCGAAACTGCAGCCGTGGATAATTTTGAACGCACACGCGACATGATTCATAAGATCCGTGATCTGGGATGCAAATTTGCATTGGATGATTTTGGTGCCGGTTTTTGTTCCTTTAATTACTTAAAAACCTTCCCGGTTGATTATGTAAAAATAGACGGTCAGTTTATTAGGCAATTGGATATCAATGAAACTGACAGCATTTTAGTCAGATCTATGGTTGAAATTGCCGGGAAATTGGGCAAGCAAACCATTGCCGAATTCGTAGAAACACCCAACATTGCCTTAAAACTGAAACAACTAGGGGTTAATCTTGGGCAAGGTTACGCATTTGGCAAACCAGAACGCAATTTATTGGAAAGTCACCAAGTTTCGTTAGCCATTTTGCTAAACTCACAGGAAAGTCAGGCTGCCGATAAAAGCCGCTCGAGGCCAATGTTTTTAAATAAGCCGACGGAGTAATATCAGTTTTTAGGGATTATGCAAAATAGTTTCAAATAGTATATTGGTTTACCGCCCTGACAGGCTCTGGTATATTCGAACTCGGTGTCAATATAAGCCATCATAGTGTTCTATAACTTAAACTTAAAAACTAAAACAAACCAAGGGGAAGCGATATGGCAGAGCTGCTGTTTATAGTTACAACAATTTATGTTGCCTATGTGGTGTATGAAGCCATAGGTAAGAAAAAAAAACCGGAACCCAGCCAACCCGAAACATCAGTGGCCAGCGTAGAAGCGCCGCAGCCACCCGTCGCCGAAAAAGCTCCCGAGCCGCCAAAAGCTACTAAACCCGTCAGTAAAGCGACTAGCAGTAAACCCAAAGCCAAGCCTGCCGCGACCAAAAAAACCACAGCCAGCAGTTCTGCTGATAGCTTGAAAAACCCGAAAACCGGTGAAACAGCAAAACTCCCAGGCAATTACGCGTTTGCCAAGCGCTGGATCAAGGAAGCCTTGGTAGAAGAAGGCTTACTGGATAAAGTTTATAAAAATAATGAACTGGACACCGATGCCACGGCAAAAATCCAGGCTGCCTTACAGCAATTGAAAGCCATGGATAAATACCAGTAAACCCGTGCTTTGAAAAAATCCAATGCGGTAGGGTCGAACAGTTTAGACCCTACCCAGTTAAAATATTTTTAACAAAAATCGACGCCCAAACACCGGCCCCTCATTTTTCCAAACCCAATTTCTTTAGCCGATATTGCAAAGATCGAAACGTCATGCCCAATTGCTGGGCAGCGGTTGATTGATTCCAGTGATTTTCTTCCAACGCAGCCGTTAAGGCCTTTCTCTCCACATCTTCCAGATAGCTTTCCAACGAAATTTTTTCCGCTCTTACCTGACTTGCCTCTGAAATTGACCCCGAATTTGATGGCGGCAAGTTCAAATCATCGACTTCGATACAATCACCTTCATGCAAAGCTAAAGCGCGCTCCAAAATATTCTCTAACTCACGCACATTGCCAGGAAAGGCATATCGCTTCAGAACAGTCAGTGCGGCATCGTTAAAATGCGGCACCGGTACAGCGTTTGCTTTTGCCAGGCGCGCCAACAAATGAGCCACAATTTGCGGAATGTCATCGACCCTAGCTCTTAACGGCGGCAGATTCAATTCGATGACATTGATCCGATAATACAAGTCCTGGCGAAAACTACCTTCCTGCACCATTTTTGCCAGATCTTTGTGTGTCGCACTCAATATGCGCACATCCACCGCAATTTCATGTTGCTCACCTACAGGGCGGATTTTTTTCTCCTGGATTGCCCGCAACAATTTGACCTGCAAACTCAATGGTAAATCGGCCACCTCATCCAAAAACAAAGTACCGCCATCGGCAGCCTGAAAAAACCCCTGTTTATCAGCAATCGCACCGCTAAAACTGCCTTTTTTGTGTCCAAAAAACTCGCTTTCCATTAATTCATGCGGAATAGCGCCACAGTTGATGGCCACAAACTGTTTATTTGAACGCGGACCTTGCTGATGAATCAATTTGGCGACTAATTCCTTGCCGGAACCCGATTCACCACTGATGTAGATCGGCGCCTGATTTCGTGCCACTTTTTCGATTTTAGAGCGAATTTCGCACATCAGTGCCGACTCGCCCAGCAAAGTATCCCGAGTACGCCTGTCTTTTTCCACCAATTTGGCTTGTGAAGTTTGCAGCGCATTACCGACCAATTGCCGCAAGGCCGCTAAATCCACAGGCTTACTCAAAAAGTCGAACGCACCTTTTTTCATGGCCTTAATGGCAATATCCATGCTGCCATGCGCAGTAATGACAGCCACCGGCAATAGTAAGCCGCGTTCTTGAATATAATCGACCAAATCCAAACCATCACCATCCGGTAATCGCATATCGGTCAAGCACAAATCAAATGACTCACTGGCCAATAGTTGTTTGGCCTGACTAATATTTTCGGCGCAACAGGTGCGGATATTCATCCGATTTAAGGTAATTTCCAACAATTCCCTGATATCAGGCTCATCATCAACTACTAAAGTGACAGGCATCTTCATATTTCAATCACAACATTTTCAGCATCAGCCAACGACAGAGTAAAACAGGCTTTATTTTGATATTTAGCATAGCTTAATTCAGCTTGATTGAGTTCGGCTAATTCACGGGAAATATAAAGCCCAAGCCCAGTTCCTTGCCTAGAGGTGGTAAAAAATGGTTCAAACAAATGCATCAAGCCCTCTGAGTTTATACCGGGACCATTGTCAATCACCCGAATACACAAACCATTGGCTAAACGATCGGCTTCGATACCGATCTGTCCTGACTCGGGTTTACCGTATTTGAGGGCATTGGCGCAGAGATTATCCAGAATCTGTTTAAGATGGCCGGCATCAACATAGGCGTTCAAGCCGGTCTGCTTAAACGCTAATATAAACGCATCCTTATTGTAGCTATTTTGTTCCTGTACATAGGCTGGCAACCATTGATCCAATGCAATTCGTTGTTTTTGCGAGGGATTACGTCTGGATAATTTAAGAATGTCTTCAATGATGTTATTCACTCGCTGACAATGATTTTGAATAATGCCGGTCAATCGTAAATCTTCCGGTTTTAATTCCGGCGCTTCTGATAACAATTGTCCAGCGTGACTAATCGCGCTCAGTGGATTACGAATTTCATGCGCAATACTGGCAGTCAGCCTACCTAATGATGCCAATTTACTTTGCTGCAAACGTTGATTGTGCAGACTGATATCTTCGAAAAGCAACAGAGATAGCTGTTCGCCTTCGACTGATAATAAAGAAAAACGTACCTGAACTTCTTCTCCACTCTGTAACTGAATAATGGCAAAATCCTGCTCAGGACTTTCTTTCCATAATAAAAATGCCTGCTGCAACATCGGCGAAACATCCGCCAAATGCGTGGGTGATTCGCCTATTCCCAAAAGTCGTAACGCTGAATGGTTATTCAGTACTATAAATTGCTGAACATCGACTATCATGATGCCCGATTGCAAATGCTGAATAACATAGCGATTGAGCTCCTCCAATCGCACAATGGTCTGCGCATGTCGCCTGGCCAGACTGGCCGATTGCTCTACGCGCTGCGCCAATATCAAGGATATCAAAGCGATAGCAAAAAATGTCACCCCCAATAACCCGGAATAATTCAATGAGCCCATGTCAAAAGCATGCGTTTGCATGGCATAGAATTGCTCGGTCAGTACCGCTAAACTGGCCAACGCCGCAAACAATAACGCGCACCTGCCACCAATCAATAATCCGGCGGCAGCTATAGAGATGGCCAACAAGCTTCCGACACCGCTAGTCACGCCACCACTGGTGTGCATCAACATTGTGATGAATACAATGTCGGTAAAAATAAATAACTGCGCCAGTTGATTGTAAGCTACCAAACGCCTGAAAATAAAAGGCGCATTCAGGAGTGAAATCCCTAGATAAGTCAAGCTGGTGACCTGATACAATTGGGCATCGTGCGAACCCAATGAAGATGATCCGAATCTTAAAAAAAACAGCATCACAAACAAAGTGGCGCTAATGAACCGATAGATGAAAAATATCTTTAGCATCAACCAGGCTTGTCCTGCGGGGATGCCATAGCCTTTGGAAAAAGGACAGGGATAGATGGTATCAACTTGATGGGACGGCATAAGGCGATTTTTTCGAGTTGGCTAAGACTTAAAGATAATAGCAAACTCTATTTAAACGATTACTAAGTCATTACAGCGGAGCGCATTAATGAATATCCATGAGTACCAGGCTAAACAACTGTTTCGTGATTTTGCGATTCCAGTACCGCAAGGTGCTGTGGCTACTACAGCTGATCAAGCCCAGCAAATTACCCAACAATTGCCGGGTTCGGCGTGGGTAGTGAAAGCACAAATCCATGCCGGTGCCCGTGGCAAAGCCGGCGGCGTCAAGGTCGCCCATAGCGCACAAGAAGCCGCTGATTTCGCCAGCAGCATGCTCGGCAGCCAAATGGTGACGCATCAAACCGATGCCCATGGATTGCCGGTCAACAGCGTCTGGGTGGAAGAGGCCTCGGCCATTAAAAACGAGTTTTACCTCAGCCTGCTGGTCGATCGCGACAGCGAACGCCTGATTTTCATCGCCTCTGCAGCCGGCGGCATGGACATTGAAGCAGTCGCCGCCGAAACCCCGGAAAAAATCATTCATGTCTCGGTACATCCCGCGGCGGGCCTGCAAGCCTATCAATGCCGCCAGGTGGGCGCTATTTTGGGGCTAGGCAAAGAACAACAAGGACAGTTGCAAAAAATCATGACCGGCATGTATGAGTTGTTTTTAGCTAAAGATTGCAGCCAGATCGAAATCAACCCACTGATCGAAACCGAAGACGGCAAGCTGGTGGCGCTGGATGCGAAAATGAATTTCGACGACAACGCCGTGCCAGCCCATGCGGATATCGCCGCCATGCGCGATGCCTCGCAGGAAGACACCAAGGAAGCGGAAGCCAAACAGTTTGACCTTAATTACATCACCCTGGACGGCAACATCGGCTGCATGGTCAATGGCGCTGGTTTGGCTATGGCGACCATGGACATGGTCAAATTAAAGGGCGGCGCACCGGCCAATTTTCTCGACGTCGGCGGCGGCACCAATAAAGACAAGGTCAAAGCCGCCTTTAAGTTGATATTGTCCGACGGCACCACCAAAGCGGTATTGGTTAATATTTTTGGCGGCATCGTCAAATGCGATGTAATTGCCGCCGGCATCCTGGCCGCCGTGGAAGAAATGCATTTAACCATACCGGTGGTAGTGCGTTTGGAAGGCACCAATGTCGAACTGGGTTTATCCATGCTGGCGCAATCCGGTTTAGGTTTACATACAGCGGAAGATTTAAACAGTGCAGCCGAGATGGTTGTAAAACTAGCAGAGGGCGTAGGGGGTTCCCTACCCCCTACCGCACTTCCCCCATCCATGGAGGTCGGCGCATGAGCATTCTGATCGATCAAAACACCCAAGTCATTTGCCAGGGTTTTACCGGCAAACAAGGTACTTTTCATTCCGAGCAAGCACTGGCTTACGGCACAAAACTGGTCGGCGGCGTCACGCCCGGCCGCGGCGGTTCAAAGCATCTAGATCTGCCAGTATTCGATACTGTGCAACAAGCCGTGCAAGCTACCGGCGCCACCGCCAGCATGATTTATGTACCGCCGTTTTTTGCCGCCGATGCCATTTTAGAAGCGGTCGATGCCGGCATCGAATTAATCGTCTGCATCACTGAAGGCATTCCGGTGTTGCAAATGCTGCGCGTCAAAGCCGCCATGAAAGGCACTAACGCCTTACTCGTCGGCCCTAACTGCCCTGGCGTCATCACGCCCGGCCAATGCAAAATCGGCATCATGCCCGGCCATATCCATACCCCCGGCAAAATCGGTATCGTCTCCCGTTCCGGCACTTTGACCTACGAAGCAGTCCATCAGACGACTCGTCAAGGCTTGGGGCAAAGCACTTGTGTCGGCATAGGCGGCGATCCGATTCACGGCATGACATTCATCGACGTACTCAGTCGCTTTCAAGACGACCCACAAACCGAAGGTATTGTGATGGTCGGCGAAATCGGCGGCAGTGATGAAGAGCAAGCGGCGGAATTTATCAAAGCCCATGTCAGCAAACCGGTGGTCGGTTACATCGCAGGACAAACCGCTCCGCCGGGCAAACGCATGGGCCATGCCGGCGCCATTGTCACCGGCGGCACTGGCACAGCAGCCGGTAAGATTACTGCCATGCAAGCAGCCGGCGTTCACATGGTTAGTTCGCCATCGGACATCGGCATCGCGATGCGGGATTGTTTCTAGCTGAGTCTTGGAATTTACATAACGGATTATCTACACTCACTGACCGCCCAAAATGGGAGAACAACATGGTAAGTATTGCATTAGACCAACTCAGTACCGAAGAAAAGCTGGCGATGATGGAGTCACTATGGGACAGTTTGTGTGCCAAAACTGGCTCAATAGTTTCACCTAGCTGGCATGGCGACATTTTGGCTGAACGAGAGGAAGCCATTCGCAACGGCAATGATGGCTTTGAAGACTGGGAGACGGCAAAAGCAGCTCTACGCAATCACGTTGAATGAAAATAAGGATACTTAAGTCTGCACGACAAGACTTAGCTGATGGCAGGCGATTTTACCAACAACAATCCCCAGCCATCGGCGATTATTTTCTCGACAGCTTATTCTCCGATATCGAGTCTTTATTGATTCATGCTGGCGTACATGCCGTTTACTTTGATAGATTTTACCGTTTGCTGTCCAAACGCTTTCCTTTTGCGCTTTATTACCGTCTAGAGAATCAAACAATTCTAATTTATGCCGTTCTGGATTGTCGTCGCAGCCCCGCATGGATCAGAAAAAAGCTTACTAATACCCTGTAATGACATTAAAAATCGCCCTCGCCCAACTCAATTTCACGGTCGCTGACCTCAAGGCCAATAGCGCAAAGATCATCTCGGCTGCGGAACAGGCTAAACAACAACATGCCGACGTCATTGTTTTTCCGGAGCTATGCGTCAGCGGCTATCCACCGGAAGACTTATTACTGCGTGATGATTTTATTCAACACGCCCAACACGCTGTTGACGCTATTGCCGCTCAAGTACAAGACATAGATCTGGTCATTGGCTATCCGCAGCGAAAAGGCAGCGATCTCTACAATACTGCGGTGGTACTGCGTAACGGTCAGATCATCGCCGAATACCATAAGAATGCCCTACCCAATTACGGCGTTTTTGACGAACAGCGATACTTTAAAGCCGGGCAGCAAACTTGTTTGTTCACTATTAAAGACACCCGCTTGGCGTTGACAATTTGCGAAGACATCTGGCAAACCGGCATCATTGCCAACAATCGCAATGCCGGTGCCGACCTCATCCTCACCTTAAACGCCTCGCCGTTTCATGCCGGCAAAATGCAGCAACGCGAAGACGTTATTTGCGCACAAATCAAAGCTGCCGGCGTGCCTCTGGTTTACGTCAACCAAATTGGTGGTCAGGATGAGCTGATTTTTGATGGCGCGTCCTTTGTCGCCAACGGTCAGGGAGAAATTGTGTTTCACGCTGAGGAATTTGTCGAACAACTCAGTATCGTCGAATTTGTCGACCAGCAACCCCAAGCCAACACGATTGCACCGCTCTATCAACCGGTAGTCAGCGAATACAAAGCACTGGTATTGGGCATTAAGGATTACGTGCGTAAAAACGGCTTTCAGGGCGCCTTATTGGGGTTGTCCGGCGGCATTGATTCGGCACTGGTACTAGCTTTGGCGGTAGATGCACTGGGGGCGGATAAAGTCGAAGCAGTTTTAATGCCCTCTCGTTATACTCAGGATATGAGTAACGAAGATGCCATTTTAGAAGCCGATGCACTCGGCATCCAGCATCACACCATTCCGATCGAGCCGGCGGTGAATGCGTTTAACGACATGCTGGCCCCGCTGTTTGCCGGCAGTAAAAAAGACACCACCGAAGAAAATATCCAAGCCCGCTGCCGGGGTGTATTACTGATGGCCTTGTCTAATAAACAAGGTAAATTATTACTGACCACCGGCAACAAAAGCGAGATGAGTGTTGGCTACGCCACCCTTTACGGCGATATGGCCGGCGGTTTTGCGCCGCTAAAAGACGTCTCCAAATTATTGGTGTACCAAATAGCCGAATATCGCAACACGATTTCGCCGGTGATTCCGGAACGCGTTATCACTCGTGCACCGTCTGCGGAACTTGCGCCCGATCAAAAAGACGAAGACTCTTTGCCGCCGTATGTGGTGCTGGATCCGATTTTGGCCTTGTACATCGAACAGGATAAATCCGCCGCTGACATCGTTGCACTCGGTTACCCACTGGATGCGGTGCAACGCGCCATCAGCCTGGTGGATCGCAACGAATACAAACGTCGCCAATCGCCACCCGGCATCCGCATCACACCCAGAGCTTTCGGCCGCGACCGCCGGTATCCGATATCATCGGCATACCGCGGCACTGCCAGCCTCAATCAGGAGTAAATCATGTTCATATTTCGTCCATTATTAATCAGCCTTGGCCTGTTAATCTCTGCCAATACACTGGCCCGCGAAGTCAACGTAACCGTGCCGCTGGATTATGGTCTGATTCGCAATGTGCTGATCAGCCAATTGTTCACCGGTGAAGGGCAATCCGCACGCTTATGGAAAGACGGCAAAGAGTGTAGTTTCCTGGATTTATCTAATCCGCAAATTGCAGGACAAAACGGACAAATCAAAATTGATAACGATGTGCATGCTAAATTCGGCGCCAAAATGGGTGGCAAATGCATGACGCTGGTGAAGTGGAATGGCATTTTAGAAACCCTGCAAAAACCCACGCTGGATAAAACCGGCACCGTACTCAGCTTTCCAGTCACCAGCACTAACGCATTCGACAGCAAAGGCCAAAAACTTGATATTGCTCAGCTGCAGGATCTGTTGCAGCAAGTGGTAGCGCCTAAACTAGCCGATTTAAAAATAGACCTGAACAAATCGCGTGACGACATCATCAAAACCCTGCTGCCCTATGTGCCGGCAGAAGACAGCGAACAACTGCATGACGCGGTCAACAGCCTGCGTTTTAACGGTGTTAAAGTCGATGACAAAAATATCTTGCTTAACCTGGGCTTCAAGGCCAATGTAAAACCTGCTGACACCCATCCGGTAGACGCCCTCAGTGCTGATGAATTACTGCAATGGCAAACCATTTGGCAAGACTGGCAAGCCTCTTTAGAAAAAGGTATAGATCAATTGCCGCTGACGAATGAAATGGCTGCCAACCGCGACACCCTGCACAATGTTTTACAAAATGCCGGCACAGCTTTTGAACAAGGCTTAACCGTTGACCACGAAAAAGACCATGATCCCGTCCGTCAATTTATCAACGAATCCTGGGATCAACTGGCCCCCTTGTTACGCAGCGTATCCCAACAGCTACCCGGTGCGGAGAGTTTGCGTTATTTAACCTTGATTGCCGCGACTGATTTGATGTACGAAGTCGAATCCATAGGCTCGCCGTTTGGCTTGGAGATCTCAGCCAACGGTTTACGCAAAATCGTTCGTAGCTACATTAAGCATAACGCAGGTCAGGCTTCATAAACCTTAGCGGGCCGGGGTTACAAACCCTGGCCTGCTCTCCATTTACAGCCTTTGATTTGTCATGTCCAGGCAGCTTGACTATAGTTAACCCGCATTCCGGCAAAAACCAAAACACTCACTAAACATTCCCTTTACCCCACATAATGGCTGACTTCCCGGGCAAACTCAGAGCCAAGTGCCTGTGTATAGACATTGAAACCGCCCGCCAAGACCGCTTACAGTTACGCGAAATCGGCGCTTATCGGCCCGATACCGATGTTCGCTTGCGGTTATCCGGCAAAGCTACTGATTTTGTTAGCAAACTGGATCGTATGACTGACGGCGCGGCTTTTGTGCTGGGCCATAATGTGATTGCCTTTGACCAGCCCGCATTGGCATTACTCCATCCTGACTTGGCATTACATGGCTTGCCATTGGTGGATACGCTGGAATTATCGCCGATCGCGTTTCCGCAGAATCCTTATCATCGCCTGGTAAAAGACTACAAGCTGTGCACCACCACCCGTAACGACCCGGTACGTGACGCCGAGCTGGCCTACGAACTGTTTATGGATCAAGATCAAGCCTTGCGGCAACGTGTGTTGGATCATCCTGAAGAAGTTCTGTGCCTTCACTTTCTATTGACAGCGGAAAACGGTAAAGGCCAGGCGAATTTCTTTGCTACCTTACGCGCAGCTTTGCGTCCAACGTTGACGGAAACCCAAGCCGCCTGGCAGCGTGCAACTGATGGCAAGGTTTGTATCACCGGCCAACAGCAGCTGATAAATCAATACCTGTCCGATCCAAGTTGGCATAAACCACTGGCTTATGTGTTGACTTGGTTGCGGGTTGCCGGTGCTAATTCCGTATTACCGCCCTGGGTTAGCCTGGCGTTTCCGAAAACCCGCAGTCTAATCGCGCTGTTACGTGACACGCGTTGCATCGACCCGGCATGTGCCTGGTGCCGGGAACAGCATGATTTGCACCAACTACTGCCGCGTTATTTTCCCGGCATGACTCAGTTTAGAGCCACCCCCACCACCCCGGATGGCTTATCGTTGCAACAAGTGATTGTCGAACATGGCTTTGCCGGCACTCCAACTTTGGCTATTCTGCCGACGGGCGGCGGTAAATCATTGTGTTTTCAATTACCGGCCCTGGCCAGGTTTTATCGTAACGGTAGTCTGACCGTGGTAATTTCGCCTTTGCAGTCTTTAATGAAAGACCAGGTCGATAATCTGGAAGCACACGGCATCACTTGCGCCGGTTACCTCAACAGCCTGCTCAATCCATTGGAACGCCGCATGATGCTGGATAAGTTGCGACTGGGTGATTTGGGCTTGATTTTCGTCGCCCCGGAACAATTCCGCAGCACAACCTTTACCAAGGCACTCATGCATAGAGAAGTGGGTGCCTGGGTATTCGATGAAGCCCACTGTCTATCCAAGTGGGGACATGACTTTCGGCCGGATTACCTGTACGTCTCCCGTTTCATCAAAACCCGGCAAAAAGACACGCCGTCGCCGGTTTTTTGTTTTACCGCCACCGCCAAGCCGGATGTGGTGCACGATATCGTCGAGCATTTTCATAATCGGCTGGGCATTAAATTGATAACACTGACCGGTGGCGTCAGTAGAGACAATCTACTGTACGAAGTGCATGCGGTGCCCGCGCAAGCCAAATACCCGGAAGTGTTACGCTTGCTGCAAGAGTCCTTACGTGACGACGGTGGCGCCATCGTCTTTTGTGCGCGGCAGAAAACCGTCGAAGAAATGGCCGAATTTCTAAAACAGGCCGAGCTGGATTGCGGTTATTTTCATGGCGGCATGCTGCCGGAACAAAAACGCCAGGTACAGGAAGCCTTTATCGCCGGTGAACTCCGCGTGATTGCCGCCACCAATGCATTTGGCATGGGCGTAGACAAGGCCGACGTTAGGCTGGTGATACATCTGGATACGCCGGGTTCATTGGAAAATTATCTGCAGGAAGCCGGTCGCGCCGGTCGCGACCAGTCACCGGCGCGCTGCATATTGCTGTTTGACGATACCGACCTGGATGTACAGTTTCGGCTGCTGCGCAATTCCCGCCTCACTCAACACGATATTTACGCGATACTGAAAGCCCTTAGAAGCATAGAAAAGAAAGACCGTAGCGAAGGCTCGGTAGTAGTGACCAGCGGTGAAATCCTGTTGGAAATTCCGGACAAACACGGCATCGATCCTGATGCCGCCGATGCCGACACCAAAGTCCGCATCGCGGTATCCTGGCTGGAAGAAGCTAGATTATTGCAGCGACAGGAAAATCATATCCGTGTTTTTCCCGGCAGTTTGCAAGTCGCTACACTGGATGAAGCCCGGACCTTGCTGGAGAAAAAGTTGGGGCCGAATACCGACATCGAGCCTTACATCAACATACTGTCCCAGTTGTTTTATAGCGAAGACGACGAAGGCATCAGTACCGATGATTTAATGCTGACCACCGGCCGTGATTCACATCAGGTGCAGCAAATGCTGCGTGATCTGGATAGACTGAAACTGCTGTCGAATGATACCGAACTGGGTGTCTTGCTGTACCGCGACCCCGATAGCGTTGACCGTCTCGAAGCCTTACGTAAGCTGGAAGACGCCCTGATTGCCAGTTTACGCGAAGCCGCGCCTGATGCCGATCAAGAGGAATGGCAAATCCTGAATATGCGGTATTTATGCGATAGCTTGCGACGCGACGCCGGCGTTGAATTGGAACCGGATAAACTGTCGCGGCTGATGAAATCATTTGCCGAAGCTTTTGGTAGCGGTGCCGGTCAACGGGGTTTTTTCGCCTTGCGTCCAGCTGGGTTGGATAGTCGGCGTGTGAAGCTACTGCGCAGTTGGCAGGATATCGACATTATCCGGCAGAAGCGTATGCGTTTGGCGCAAGCCTTAGTCAGCTACTTTATCGCTAAACGGCAAGGTAACAATCTGCTAGTCACCTGCAAACAGGGCGACCTGGAAGCCGCTTTACAGACTGACCTGACCTTGCAGGATTTGGATGTGCACGACTGGAATCTGGCCTTGGCAGCTACCTTGATCTATCTGGATAGCAACGAAGTGCTGCATCTGGCTCGCGGCAAAGCGATATTTCGTGCAGCGATGAACATACAACTGAATGCCGAGGCCAGACGGCGACAGTTTAAAAAATCGGATTACGCCGAGCTGGCATTGCATTACAAAGACAAAATCATCCAGGTACATGTGATGGCCGAATATGCCCGATTGGCAATGGGTAAAATTCAAGCCGCAATGACGTTTATTGTCGACTATTTTGGCATGGATAGAGACCTGTTTGTGCGCCGCTACTTTGCCGGTCGGCAGGATATTCTGGAAATAGCCACCACCGAAGCCTCGCATAGACGCATCCTGATCGACCTCAAAAATCCGCAACAACAAGCCATCGTAGCAGCGCCTATGGAAGGCAATCATTTGGTGTTGGCCGGTCCCGGTTCAGGCAAAACCAAAGTCATTGTGCATAGGGTCGCCTGGTTGCTGCGCGAATGCATGGTTTTACCGGAAGAGATCATAGTGTTGAGCTACAACCGTTCGGCAGCGGTTGAAATTCGCCAACGCTTGTGGGCGCTGGTCGGTGCCGATGCGGCAGGCGTATGCATACAAACCTTGCACGGTTTGGCCATGCGTTTGACCGGGATTAGTTATGCCGTAGCAGCCGAACGCGGGGAAGCTATCGATTTTCCTGCTGCGATTAAAACCGCCACGGCACAACTAACCAAAGCAGCCGCTAGCGATGAGATAGCATTATCAACTCATCGCGACCGTTTACTAGCGGGCTTGCGATATTTGTTGGTTGACGAATATCAAGACATCAATGCCGAACATTACGCGCTGATCAGCGCGCTGGCCGGACGTTCGCTAGCTGGTGAGGATGATAAGCTTTGGTTGCTGGCAGTCGGCGACGACGATCAAAATATTTACGCCTTCAGCGGTTCCAATGTAACTTTCATTAAACAATTCGCCAGCGACTATCAAGCCCAGACCTATTATCTGCTAGAGAATTACCGCTCCACGGCGCAGATTATTCATTGCGCCAATCGGGTTATCGCTCCCGCCCGAGAGCGCATGAAAACCCGGCAGAATATCCATGTCGATTACGCTCGCCGCGACGCGCCGGACGGCGGTGAGTTTGCGGCACTGGATAGCCTGACTCAAGGCCGGGTGCATATCATAGCAACGCCGCCGCAGTTATTTGTTGAGGTCGAGCTGGCACTGGCCGAATTGATACGATTGAATAAACTGAAAAACGCTGGCCAGATGAGCCACTGGGGTCGCTACGCGGTAATCGCCAGAAATTGGCAGGCGCTGGAGCCGATGGCGGCCTTGTGTCGTCTAAAAAACATCCCTGTGCAATTGCTGAAAGACGACTACTTGCTTGACTTGCACAGCACTCGTGAAGGCTTTAGCTTGCTATCGCTATTGAACAACCCGCAGACACGCCAACGAAAACCTCGCTTGCTGCTACGTTACGGCTTACTGTCACGTTGGTTCAGTCGCCGTTATCGACTACAGGTGAATGATCTTATCGAACATCCCTATCGGGCAATGCTGGCTCAATTCATTATTGAGTGCGAATCCACCACGCCGGGTTGTCAGCTTCGAGTAACCGATGTCATTGATGCGATTTATGAATTCCGTTCCGGCAGCCAATCTGCGGCCAGCCACAGACAGCATGCGCCGCTGCAACTGCTGACCGCCCATCGCGCCAAGGGATTGGAGTTCGATCATGTGCTGATCATGGACGCTGGCGGCTGGGAAATCACTAACGACGAAGAACGGCGCTTGTATTACGTGGCCATGACCCGGGCCCGCCTAACCTTAACCCTATGTGCCAGACAAGACAGTCCGCACGGCTTTATCCGCGACTGTGAAGAACTTTGCCTAAAATCGCAGCCTACGCCCACTCAACCGCATCAAGCACTAGGGCAACGCTGCTGGATGGCGAATCCTAAGCAAGTCGTATTATCCTGGCCCGGCTATTTCGCCGCGGATAAAGCCATTCATGCTGCCATTGCCGAACTGGATGTCGGTAGTGAATTGATTTTACAAGCCAGATCAGACGGTAAAACTGGCTGGGAACTGGCAACAGTTAAGGGAATAACCGTCACTCGCATGGCCCAGGCTTTTTCGCCACCAGCCGGTAAAATCAGCGCTGTAAAGGTTGCTGCTATCCTCGCTAGACATAAATCCCCCACCGATTCTAAAAACCTGCGCTGCAATTTTTGGGAAGTCGTGCTGCCGGAAATCAGTTACTCAGCTTAAGCCTGCTTTTGAGTCTACAAAAAAAAACGGATAAAAAAACTATTTGTTCTTTTTTTGTTTCTGTCTATACTTATCAAAAACAAATTGAGAACATTTTAGCGCCAGCTTGAACCTACCCAACGATCTCAAGCTAAGTCCGTTAAAAGCCTAAGCCCGCAACATAACCGTTGCTTAACTAAGCGATTCCATCAGGAGACAACATCATGATGAAACAATACGTTCATATGCGAGACCAAAAATCCAATCAAATAGCCATGCGCAGCCGTCAATTTAGACAATCTGCAATTAACATGCTGGAGGATGTGACTGTGCTGGTTGTATTATGGGGTCTGTATTTACTAACCAGCGCCAGCTAAGCTTACACGCATGTATCAGCTAAGTTTTTACGTCCCCGCCAGCCATCTGGAACTAGTCAAAAACGCCTTATTCGCCGCAGGTGCTGGGCAATATAAAGATTATGACCAGAGTGCCTGGCAAACACTAGGGCAAGGTCAATTTAGGCCGTTAACTACCAGCCAGCCCTACCAGGGAAAAATAGACCAGCTAGAAACCGTGGCTGAATACAAAGTGGAAATGATTTGTCTGGATCAGCATATCAAGCCTGCTATTGCTGCCTTATTAGCGGCTCATCCTTATCAACGACCCGCCTACGCAACTTATAAAATCTTGACTGCTGATGACTTGTAATGCCATCAGCAGAATTTTCATAAAATCAATCTGTTATGTCTGTGTCAGTCAATGGAAAAGGACTAATCAGCTAACTGACACCTGTTATCATCGCTTTGGAACTTGTCTATTTTTATTAAAGCCAAGGATAGCCAACAATACTGGGAATAGATGCTAGTATGCTGTTAATATCATGACAAAATGGATTTTTTGAATCCATAAACCGCAGTCAAACTTTCCAATATCAGAATGAAAATAACTTTTTTATTATTAGCTATTTTGTTAACAGGATGTTCAGCCAGCAGAGTTCAGGTCGATCCTATAGTTACTAATAATCAAGCCGTTACTTATGCCAGGGGTAACATTAAATTAAATTCTCAAACGGTTTTAAAACCCGAATTGACTATTCTCGATTACTCTTTGGATGAAATTCTTATTAGCCTTACTGTAACCAATACAACGAATGAAAGCATTTTATTTTCGGAGAAAAATCTAACAGTTGATTTAGTAGCTTCAGATACATCAGAAGTAGGCACTGTTTATACTTTTGACCAATTAGCCAAGGAAGCCGCTGATGGAGGATATGAGACGGCAGCTCAAGTCGGCAGTACCGCAGCCAGCATTGGCACTGGCTTCATCCCTTTTGGTAGTATTGCTTATTCTATTGGGAGATTGTTTTATTCTGTAGGCAGCCAAAGTGCAGCATCACATGAAGAAAATATTGATAAGCTGACTTATACGCAGTTAAATTCAACTTATTTGAGACAGCATACCCTTGAACCCGAGGCAAGTTATTCAGGTATTCTAAAGATCGGTTTTGCAGATGATATTAAAGCGGGGGATACGATTATTTTTACACTCTCTGCTGGCGGTGAAGTTGAAAAATTTACATTTAATTGCCAACCAGCAAAGGAATAATGTGCAGCCTGGGCGATTTCCAAGTGTCAATATAGCCAAATGACTCGCTATGTTTTCGCAGGAAATCGCCTGGTTAACTAGCTTTATTCTGGTTCATCCTCCTCTTTTGTGATCGACTCCAGAGATAACGAGGCCTGAGTGCTTTTTGCGCCCTCGACTTTGGGTGCGGTCGCAGAACCTAAGCCCTCGCTGAGGTTGATTTTTAATTTGAGGTTATTCGGCGAATCCGAGTTACTTAAAGCTTCTTCCAACGAAATCACGCCGCTTTTGTATAGCCTCATTAAATGACTATCGAAAGTTTGCATGCCGATGTTCTCTGATTTTTCCATCGCCTCTTTGATGCCGTGAACATCGCCTTTGTGAATTAAGTCACTGACCAGTTTGGTACCCAGCAGAATTTCGATAGCTGCCACGCGTTTACCTTCAACGGTTGGCACCAAGCGCTGGGAAATAAAGGCCTGTAAATTTAAAGACAAATCCATTAACAGTTGAGGACGGCGCTCTTCCGGGAAAAAATTGATAATTCTATCCAATGCTTGGTTAGCATTATTCGCGTGTAGGGTGGACAAACATAAATGACCGGTTTCGGCAAAAGCCAATGCATGTTCCATGGTTTCCTGGCTACGAATTTCGCCGATCAAAATTACATCCGGCGCTTGTCGGAGAGTATTTTTCAGCGCATCTTCATAACTTAAGGTGTCCACCCCCACTTCCCGCTGATTAACCAGGGATTTTTTATGCGGATGGATGAACTCGATGGGGTCTTCTATCGTGATGATATGCCCGGAGGCGTTACTGTTACGGTGATCGATTAAAGCGGCCAAAGAAGTCGATTTTCCGGAGCCGGTACCGCCGACAAATAAAATCAAACCGCGCTTTTCCATGATTTTGCTTTTCAAAATCTGCGGTAAACCCAGGGAATCGGCATTAGGAATATCCACTTTGATATTGCGTATCACCAAGGCATAACAATTGCGCTGTTTAAAGATATTCACCCTGAAGCGACCGATACCGGTTTCGCTGATGGCGAGATTCATTTCCGGCACATGTTCGAAACTGGCGCGCTGATCGGCATCCATAATGCTGTCGGCTATTTCTTTCAGGCGTTCATTATTAAGCTTGACGTTTTCTATCGGCTTCAGCACCCCCTGAAATTTCGCAGCCGCCGGAGCGCCGACTGTCAGATATAAATCGGAGCCGTCGTGCTGCACCAATATTTTCAAATAATCTTTAAATTCCATAATCAGCTCTGGTGTTTGTAAGAATGCAATTAAGTGTAGATTAATCGCGGCGTAAGTTAAGGTAGGTTGAAGCAAGTGAAGCCGAACAGCTATCGCGTATAATAGGTTTTTTTTGAAACACGTGTTATTGCAGTTATGAATCAACAACGAAAAGCCGTGGCGCTAATTTCCGGCGGCCTGGACTCCATGTTAGCCACTCAATCTATCCTGGAACAAGGCATCCATGTCGAAGGTATCAACTTTTTTACCGGGTTTTGCGTAGAGGGCCACACTCACGCTATTCGCAAACAGGATGCCGACAAACCCAAGCGCAATAATTCACTTTGGGTAGCGGAACAACTCGGCATAAAGCTGCACATCATCGATGTGATTGAAGAGTACAAACAGGTATTACTTAATCCTAAGCATGGCTACGGTGCCAACATGAATCCTTGCCTGGATTGCAAGATTTTCATGGTCAACAAAGCCAAACAATG
This sequence comes from Methylomonas lenta, assembly GCF_001644015.1. Lineage (GTDB taxonomy): Bacteria > Pseudomonadota > Gammaproteobacteria > Methylococcales > Methylomonadaceae > Methylomonas > Methylomonas lenta. Next base: position 6,747 of record NZ_LUUI01000143.1, on the reverse strand, counting down.
GATGGCGGAAAATGGCTTCGATTTTATCATCACCGGCGAAGTAGTCGGTCAACGCCCGATGTCGCAGCGCAAACAAACTATGCCGATAGTCTCTGCCGAATCCGGTGCTAACGATTTACTGGTCAGACCGTTGTCTGCGCAAAACCTTCCAGCTACACTACCTGAGAGGGAAGACTGGATCAGCCGTGAAAAAATGTTCGATTTCAGCGGTCGCTCCCGTAAGCCGCAAATGGCATTGGCCAAAGAATATAATTTCACCGATTACGCTCAACCGGCTGGCGGTTGCTGTTTTTTGACCGATGCAGCTTATTCCAAAAAACTGGTGGATTTATGGCAAGCGCGCGGCAATCGCGACTATGAGCTAGACGATGTGATGTTATTGAAAGTGGGCCGACATATTCGCCCTAAACCGCATTTCAAAGTTATTATTGCCCGTGAAGATGGCGAGGCACGCTTTCTGAGTGGCTATAAAAAAGAGTTTATCAGCATGAACTGCGCTAGCCACCGTGGGCCGCTAGCCTTAATTGATGGTACGCCGACAGAAGAAGACCTGTACCTAGCCGGGCAAATTACTGCCCGTTACGGACAGGGTCGCGAGGCTGAAATGGTTGAAGTCACCCTACGCAACCAACAGGGTGAAGAGCGCAATATACAAGTCAAGCCTTTAACGGCAGAGCAAATCCCCGCAGCGTGGTTTGTATGAGTCATGAAACCTTAAATGCTCGCCGCTTGCTGTGCCCGTTACCGGTGATTCGCACACAAGATAAAGTCAAAACACTGCAAAACGGTGACATTCTGACAGTCGAGTGCACAGACCCTGGCGTGATGCAGGATATTCCAGCCTGGTGCCGTATAAACGGCCACAAAGTACTGGAAACAAAGGCCGACGACGGCGAATATATCATTGTTTTAGAAGTAGTTTAATTTTAGTTTTAGGTGAAGACATGGCAGTAGGACAATGTGATTTCCCCATCATGCATGCCGTCAAAGGTATCAAACTGGGTACCAGCAATGCCGGCATTAAACAAACTCAGCGTGATGATATTTTAGTCATCGAAATGGCAGACACAGGCTGTTGTGCTGCAGTGTTTACCCAAAACGCATTTTGTGCAGCACCAGTTTTAATCGCCCGCGACCATCTGACGCAAGAACCTCGTTGGTTACTGATTAACTCAGGCAATGCCAATGCCGGCACCGGCAAGCAAGGTTTACAAGACGCTTTTGCCAGCTGCGCATCACTGGCCGGCGAAGTGGAAGGTATTGCTCAACAGATTTTGCCTTTTTCCACCGGCGTGATTGGCGAGCCGCTTCCAGTGTCAAAACTGACTGCAGCGCTTCCTGCAGCAGTCGAAAATCTACATGAAACCCATTGGGACAGGGCAGCCCGCGCCATCATGACCACAGATACCTTTGCCAAAGGCGCATCGCTGGTTATCGAAATCGCAGGCTGTCCGGTCACTATCACCGGCATTTCCAAAGGTGCCGGTATGATCCAGCCTAATATGGCCACCATGCTGGGTTTTATCGCTACCGATGCCAAAATCGAGCCCGCCCTTTTGCAACAATGCTTATCGGCTGCTGCCGAGACCTCGTTCAACCGTATCACCGTGGATGGCGACACTTCAACTAATGACGCCTGTGTATTATTAGCCAGCGGCTGCAGCGACGCGGCTGAGATTTTGGCCGACACCCCGGAATATGCCAAGTTTGCGGCCGCCATAACCACGGTTTGCAAGCGCCTGGCAGAATTAATCATTCGCGATGGTGAAGGCGCGACCAAACTAATCAAGATTGTCGTTGAACAAGCGCAAACCAGTGCCGAGGCGGTACAAGTTGCCAAAACTATCGCCCATTCACCGCTGGTAAAAACGGCTTTTTTCGCCAGCGATCCTAATTGGGGCCGAATTTTGGCTGCAGTAGGCCGGTCAGGCCTAGAAGACATGGACTTGGATAAAATCGAAATTTATCTAGGCACGGTTTGCATCGTTGAAAACGGTGGCCGCTCACCAGGTTATACCGAACAAGATGGCCAACGCGTAATGAATCAGGAGGAGATAACCGTTACGGTTCGTCTTGGTCGCGGCGAGGCACGCGAAGAAGTACTGACTTGTGACTTTTCTTATGATTACGTACGTATCAACGCTGAATACCGCACCTAAATGACAAACTGCAGGGCCTTACATGTCGCCGTCGGCGTCGTGCGGGATGACGATGGTAGAATTTTACTAACTCAGCGCGCCAAGCATGTGCATCAGGGTGGGTTATGGGAATTTCCTGGCGGCAAACTGGACCCGGGTGAGAGCGTATTTCAGGCTTTACAGCGAGAATTACAGGAAGAAGTCGGCATTGATGTACTCGACGCCCAGCCGTTGATTAAAATCAACCACCAGTATCCCGATCTAGCTGTATTACTGGATGTTTGGCAAGTTAAGCGGTTTTCCGGTCTTGCTTCGGCTCTTGAGGGCCAAGCCATGCAATGGGTTACGCCGCAGCAATTATCTGAATTCGATTTTCCGGCGGCCAATCTGCCCATTATTACCGCCTCTCGCCTACCTGATCGTTATGCCATCCTGGAAGGCCATACTACACAACAGGTTTTAGGCCATCTGGATAAAATAATTCGAAACCAGGTGAGCTTGCTGCAATTGCGAATCAAATCCCTGCCGCATGCTGAAATCGAAACGGTATACCGTGCCGTGTGGGCTAAATGCCGGCAACACAGCATACGTTTGTTGATCAATTCCGATCTGCCGCTTTCTCATGCAACAGCCGATGGCATTCATCTTAGCAGCCGGGCACTGCTTGCCCGTCAAACCCGCCCAAAAGCTCATGAATGGGTGGCAGCCTCCTGCCATAATTTGCCAGAGCTGAAACATGCGGAAAATATTGGTGTGGATTTTGTGGTGCTGGCGCCGATATTGCCTACGTCAACGCATCCCGATGCCATGTCATTAGGTTGGAAGAACATGACGGCATTAATCGAGCAAGTGAATCTGCCGGTGTTCGCCTTAGGTGGCTTGAATATGCAGGATGTTAATCAGATTTTGCACGCCGGCGGCCAAGGCATCGCCGGCATTAGCGCCTTTTTGAGCTAACGCTTAATCAATACTCAGAATCCGGCTGATCTGCATCGAAGTCCGGCAAAGCTGGTTCTCCAGGCACTTTATGCGCTTCGGTAGCCCAGTCGCCTAAATCGATTAGTTTGCAACGATAACTGCAAAATGGCTTAAATTGCTGCTCTGCCACCCACGGTACTGGGGTTTTACAGGTCGGACAAGCTACCGAAAAAACTTGCTGATCAGTCATTAAACTGCACACCGTGACAAGGTAAAGGAAATATCATCCTTAGTTTGAACGGGCCGGTTTTCATCATTAGACGGCTTAAGAAACCGTATGCTAAACCGATGTTTGCCACCACTGATTTCCGCAAAACTATGCACCGAAACCGGTATACCCACGCGCAATAATTGTACCGGATGGGCTTGGTCCAATGCCAATTGAAAAAAACCTGCTTGGGCAATTTCCTGTTTTGGCATACTGCTTTGACGAATGAATCCCAAAACAAGGTCAATCGCAATACGGATATCGACAAAAGGTTGCATCCACTGATCTAAATCTTTTTGCTGCTCCTCTTGACTCTGTTCCAACCAGTAATGAAATGCCGGCAAATCGAACGAACAACTACCACCTGGAATGGCGCTACGCTGGGAAATACTTTGAAACAAACCACTCTCCAATACACTAGCCCCCACCTTGCCGGTGGTGTTATACAAATTGCGGCTGGCTTGACCAAGTTCGGCGAGAATGCTTTGTAGTTTCTGGTTATCAACGTCTTGGCTGCTACTCAAATGACCCAGCACCTTGGCGTGTCGCTCCAGTTCCTTAATCAATTCAGACTTAAGATCACTACGACCAAATATGGTCAGAATATCCAACAACGTGTTAATGGCCGCTCGCTTGTCAAAAATTGAGCTGCCTGTCATGAAATGACTAAGCTGTTGGAATAATTGCTCCAGGCGCATAAACACCCGAATTCGTTCGTTAAGTGGGAATTCGTAAATCGTTTGCGTATTCAAGCCGAAGTTATCCCTGAGGTGGCTAATAAAAGATAAGAATTGTGCAGACTTTTGACCTGTTCTGCAAGGCCGGTCTGGCTGGCTGAATTATCGATTACATCATCTGCGGCAGCCAAACGGGTCTCTCTAGCGGCTTGCAAAGCGATAATAGCTTCGGCTTGCTCAGTGCTGACATTGTCTCTGGCTATCACACGCTTTAACTGAATAAATGGTGGACAATCCACCACCAACACCCTGTCCACCGCATGTTTTTTTTGCGTTTCTAACAATAAAGGAATTGCCATAATGCAATAAGCTGTTTGCAAATTCGCTATCTGTGTTTCGATTTCGGCATAAATCAGCGGGTGCATAATCGCATCCAGCTTTTGCTTATTGAGCAAATCGCTGAAAGCCAGCTGCCTGAGTAGAGCGCGATTCAACGAGCCATCTTGCTCAATGATAGATAGACCAAAAACCTCGGCCAGTTTAGTTAAAGCGGGTTGACCTGGCGCCACCAATTGGCGGGCAATCACATCGGCATCGACTATGGGCATGCCTAATTCAGCGAACAAATCGCAAACTGTCGACTTTCCGCTGCCAATGCCACCTGTCAGGCCTACTCTTAACATGAATTAAAGCCCGACAAAATTCAGGTAAAAATCATTAATATCATTACCCCATATCAATGCCAGCCAGCCAGCTGCGGCCAAATAAGGCCCGAATGGAATGGGTTTAGCTGCATCATGCTGACGAAATACGATCATCAGCACACCTATTACCGCCCCAACTAAAGACGACAACAAAATAATTAGTGGCAAATACTGCCAGCCTAACCATGCGCCCAACAAAGCCAGTAATTTGAAGTCCCCGTAACCCATACCTTCCTTACCGGTTAGTATTTTAAATAAGTGATATACACCCCAAAGACTTAAGTAGCCTGCAACTGCCCCGATAATACTGGCATGACTATCGGTATAAATCGAAAACAGACTTAAAAACAAACCCAGCCATAACATCGGCAAGGTAATAGAATCTGGTAATAATTGATGATCAATGTCGATAAAACTTAAAGCGATCAGACTCCAGGTCAGTAATAAGCCAAATAACATGGCAGGACCATAACCAAAATGCCATGCCACCACAGCCGAACATACTCCGGTAAAGGTTTCAATCAAAGGATATCGCATTGAAATAGCTGCAGCACAATGCCCGCACTTGCCACGCAACCAAAGATAACTGAACACAGGGATATTTTGATACGCTTTGATTTCGGTTTGGCAGCTAGGGCAACGCGAACCGGGCAATATAAGATCAAACCGCTCCCCCGGCTGTTCAGCCGGCAGCTGTAAAAATTCCAAACAATCCCGCCGCCAACCGGTTTGCATCATCACCGGCAAACGGTAGATGACCACATTCAAAAAACTGCCTACCAACAAACCCAGAATAGAAACCAGGCAAATAAGTAAAGTCGGTGATTGTTGTAAGATTGTCTGTAGCATGGCCTGAAATGAAGTGTGTTTATTTTGCAGCGATACCTATTAACCAAGCACCGCTAACGGATTGTGGGTTGCACAGGTTTCTACAAAACCTTAGGAAAAATGTATTTCAGTTGCATTAAATATAAATAAGGATTTCGCCAAAATTAACTTCCGCTTATGGTTCCCATGCTCCGCGTGGGAACGATGCGCTTGGATTTCGGGATGTTATTTCCAACCATATCCTAAGCCAATGATTGCATTCTTTTTTCTGGCTTGTCTTTCTTCATAGTTATCTTTTTTCAAGTTTGCGACAAGATCGGCTAATTTATTCAAAATTCAAGCTTATTTCGGCAAAAGTGAAACACAAAACAGCATCTGCTCAGATCACTCAAATTGCCGAGCAAATTTTATAGCTGTAAGTTACTTTTTCAATCTTACAAAAAATACCCGCAAAGAGATAACTTGTTAAAATTTAAAATGTTTTTATCATTGTTAATTATAGCCCATGAGTGGGGCTAATGTTAATCCCAAAGATTTCAAGTAAGATCCGCTATAGCCGACTAAGTTGATGATTTCGCATCGTTCCTACGCTTCGCGTCACTGCCATTAAGTTAAGGAAGAACAATCCCTTCTCCCTCCGGGAGAAGGTTAGGATGAGGGGATTAAATAAAGCTTTTTTGCCTTATTATAAATCTCCTCTCCCCAACCCTCTCCAGCAGGAGAGGGAGCTTTTTCTTAACTTAATGGCATTGACGCAAAGCATGGGAATCATAAGCGGAAGTTAAATTTGGCGAAATCCTAAGTTGATGATTTTCTATTTTTTTAGTATCTATTTTTGATCCTGTGCGGCATGCATATTTTGATTGAATTCTATAAAGGTAATCCAGCTATTACACAAACTTTGCGGACGACTGGGCCGACAAACCTGGCCGTCAGCGTTATCACCCAATCAGACTTGAATTTGTATTCTTAACGGGCATCAACTAACTTAACTATTTCCAATCTCTCAGCAAACATCACAGTCCAAAGGATCATGGATCAATTAACCGATTTAAAAGCCATATTACATTCCAAACGGGCCAATATTTATTACCTGGAAAAGTGCCGAGTGATGCAAAAAGATGGTCGCGTACTCTATCTGACAGAATCCAAGGATGAAAACCAGTATTGGAATATTCCCATCGCCAATACAACTGTGATTTTATTGGGCACAG
>NZ_LUUI01000142.1 GCF_001644015.1 Methylomonas lenta | reverse complement strand
GGGGTGGGTGCCCAATCGCTGGTTTATATCTGGCGTTGGAACGGTATTATTTTTGCACCTGTTTTTAGTTCGTCCAAATAGTCTGCCCACCACTGCATTAGCTCAATTCTTTCAGGCAAATAGATAGCATGGTCGTAGGCTCTTTGGGTTTTTGTGCCTACGGTGTGCGCTAGCTGTGTTTCTATAACAACCTCCTGAAATTTGTTTTTGTGGTTTTCACGGATTTTTGTGGATGCTATGCCCCTAAACCCGTGCGAGGTCATTTCTTCTTTGCTGTACCCCATGCGACGCAATGCGGCAAGCATCGACTCGGTTGTCATATGGCGCTCGTTGGCGCTGCCTGATGTGGTTCTCAGTCCTGTAAATACATAACGACCTGATCCTGTGAGCGGGTAAATATCTTTTAGTATGGCGATTGCTTGCCTTGATAGTGGAACAAGATGTACTCGATTACTATCATTCTTGAGTGATATTCGTTGTTTTTTAATGTGTGCCGGTACTGTCCACAATGCCGCGTCAAAATCGATATATTTCCATTCTGCTTTTGCCAGCTCCCCCGGCCTGACAAATGTCAGCGGCAGCAATTGCAATGCCGATCTGACAATCGGTGAACCCTTGTATTCTTGAATGTCATGCAGCAGTGCTGATATATCGCTAGGATCTGTTAGCCTTGCAAAGTTTTCTTGTGTGGGTGCTGGCTTCAGTACGGCTCTAATTGCTGTAGCCGGGTTATTTTCACAACGTCCGGTGCCTATCGCAAAAGCAAAAACACCCTCACATGCTTGGTTGGTACGGTGTGCGGTTTCTATCGCGCCGCGGGATTCTATCCGGCGAATGACCTCAAGCAAGGTTATGGCGTTAATGCTGTTAATGGGCTTGTCTCCAAGATAAGGGAAAACATCATTAACCAATCGCGTTAAAGTCCTTTTTGCATGGCCTTCTGTCCAGGTATCCTTTTTGTGATGCCACCATTCATAAGCAATAGCCTCGAAGCTGTCAGCATTCGCCGCCGCTGCCTTTTCTGCTTTGCGCTGGCTTCCAGGGTCTATGCCGTTGGCAATTTTTCGACGTAGTTCTTCTCTCTGGTTTCTGGCTTCTGCCAAAGATACATCCGGATAAAGTCCGATTGATAATGTTTTCTGCTTGCCGTCGATTCGGTAATCAAATCTCCACCAAGATGAACGCAATGGTTCGGCGACAAAGTAAAGCCCTCCACCATCGGCAAGTTTGCCAACATTTCCATTTTTAATAGATTTTGTCTGCGTGGCTTTGATGAATGGTGATGAAAGCTTGTTAAGTAATCTTGCCATAGGTACACCATTGCTGGTAAATGCATTGCTGGTAAATGAACTACCAGCAAATTTACCAGCAATCCGCAATGATTCGCAATGAATTTCTTTGAACTTCGTTGAACAAAAAAAACCCGCTAAGCCTTTCGACTTGCGGGTTTTCTGTACTTCTTTGTTCTTGGTTGAACGATTTATTGGTGGAGGCGGCGGGAATTGAACCCGCGTCCGCAAGCACTCCGCCACAAGCTCTACATGCTTATCCCGCGCTTTTGATTTAACTGTTAACTACCCGTCGGGCCAAGAGGATTAACAGCGATTTCGATTGGATTTAGCGCTTTAGGCTCCGAACTAAGCCCTGGCGCGATCTTATGTAATATGATCCCTGAGCGTCCCTTTGTCCCCCGAAGGGTCCGCAGAAACTCCAGGCGCATAAGTACACCTGGTCAGAGAAGTGGTGCAGGTCTTACGCTGCTAAAGCCACTGAGTAGTTTTCGTCATTTGCGAATACTTTTTTTCAGTAGGTTTTACGAGCTGTACTGTGCTCGGCATGCACCTGAGGTTTTGCTACCCACGTCGAAGCCAGGTCGCCCCCAAGAACGCTCATTCTATCGAATTGCAGAAAAAATTGTCACAACTATTTTTTAGCCTTGGATAAAGTTTTTCATTTTTAACAAAGACTTGATGTCTATGGAAAACTTTTGGCGAGCAATGTCGCCGATTTCACAGGTATAACTACGTTGCAGGTATAAGTCGACACCGCAAACTTTAGCAATTACAGAGCAGCGGCCACTAATGCCGAATGCTTTCCCTTGCAGACGATAGGTTAGCGGCACGCAATCGTTGCGCAGAATCGGTCCGGCGACGATTAAATCAATGCGCTGATCAAACATTTCATAGCTTAAGTCATCAGGCAAAAGATGTAATGTGGCTAGCAGGATTTTGTCATTATCTTCAATGCAGCCGAATATTTGACACTGGCAATCATAAAGATCTTTAAGCAGCAGGCTGGCCATGTCCTGGGGTTTAAGCCAGCCCTGACGCGATTGACAAAGTGTGTCCAGGCCGTGAAATTGTTTCACTTAGATATGATATTGCGGGCTCAATTCTTGTACAGCATCCACCATGGCGCGGACGTGCTCCGGATCGATATCCGGCAAGATGCCATGGCCTAAGTTAAATACATGGCCACTACCTGAACCAAAGCTATGCAAAACCTTGCCGACTTTTTCGCGTATCACTTCGGGCCCTGCATACAAGGTGATCGGGTCCATATTGCCTTGCAAAGACACTTTATCGCCGACGCGGGCGCGAGCGTTGCCGATGTCGGTTTGCCAATCCAAACCCAAAGCATCGTAGCCGGTATCCGCCATAGACTCCAGCCACAATCCACCACCTTTGGTGAACAAAATGGTTGGGATTTGCTGGCCGTCTCGGCTGGTGTTTAGCAATTGCCGCACTTGTTGCGCATAGCGTAGCGAAAACTCCAGATAATCGTCATGGCTGAGCATGCCGCCCCAGGTATCGAATACCATCACTGCATCGGCACCAGCGGCGATTTGCGCATTTAAATAAGCCGCCACCGATTGCGCCAACTTATCCAGCATTTGATGCATCAACTTTGGTTGCTCGAACATCATGCTTTTAACTTTTTGAAAGCTTTTGCTGCTGCGGCCTTCCACCATATAGGTTGCCAGTGTCCAGGGGCTGCCGGAAAAACCAATCAGAGGCACTCGCCCTTGCAAATTGGTTTTGATCAGACTTACCGCATCAATCACATAACGCAACTCAGCATGCGGGTCTGGAATTGGCAGTTTGGCGACATCGGCTGCAGTTCTGACGGGGTTGGCAAACTGAGGGCCTTCGCCCTCAGCAAACGACAAACCTAAACCCATCGCATCAGGAATGGTCAGAATGTCGGAAAATAAAATGGCCGCATCGAAATTAAACCTGTCCAAGGGTTGCAAAGTTACTTCACAAGCCAGCTCAGGATTGGTACACAATTGCATAAAGCTGCCAGCTTTGGCACGCACTTCACGGTATTCTGGCAAATAACGCCCTGCCTGCCGCATCATCCAGACAGGCGTACGCTCAACGGGTTGTTTTAACAGGGCTCGGAGGAATAAGTCGTTTTTTAATGGTGTCATTCGTTTGAGGTGGTAGAGGGCTTTTACTGCGCAGGACGTCGGCTTTGTTTTTGCACGACATTAAAGCGCTTGATTAAGCCATTGTTAAAATCATTCGGCATGGTTGATTTTTGCTTCATGGCATCGATGGCAGATAAAAACGAACCATAGATAATGACATATCGTTCCTGGCCGCTTTTGCCAATGGCGTAATACTTAAGACTATCGCTATAGGCTGAATTCTTTTTTATAAAATGGGTTGCCGCAGCTTTGCTGGATAGCGTCATGATTTGTACCGTGTAATTTTTGCCAGGCTGGGCCATGATCCATTCCAGATCATCATCGCTGGAGGTGGTTTTGATCGGCGCCGGTGGGGCTGATTTTACTTCTGGTATAGGCAGGTGCGCTTCGGCTGTTGATGATTCGGCTTTAAGTGTATCGATCTCTGCTGCTGGCTGTTCAATTGCAGCTACCTCAGCTGTTGCCTGATCGACAACTTTAGGCTCAGTTACGCCTACCTGAACAGTTTTATTTTCAATACTAGCCGAGTTCATTGCAGGCGCTATTACCGCAGGAATTGACGTTGCTTCGGTCAAAAATGGGGCCGATACAAAATCACTGGCAGAGGACAAACGATTAGCTTCAGAATCCTTTACTTCTGCAATGGGTTGCGTTGGTGTTGCAGCGGGTTTAATAGTTGGTTGGCTAAATAATTCTTCCAAAACAGTCGGCGGCAATGTGGATTTTGCAGCAAACCCAGCCGCTGCAATGATGGCGATAACGCCTATCCATAAGCCATATCTTCGACTCTGACCAGTTTGAACTTGATTTAACTTAGGCAGTTGAGCCAATAATTTACCTGGGATACCTTGGGTTTCCTGATATAAATTTTCAACCAAAGCGTCTGTAATCGCATTAAACGATAACTGCGTGTCGGGTTGGGCTGATAGATTTTGTAAATATTCAAGACACTGACGCTGGCTAAGCGGTGGTATTTCAATCACATGACAATCATTGATAGCGCTATCGGTACTGATTTTGTCCTGGAATGTGTCATTATTCATGGAAAGAACCAATCGTAAACCGGCTAACGAATCGGCGAAATCCATGATTTCGCCGATTAAACCAGGCACTAAATCTTCGGCATCGTCGATGATTAAAATGACTTTTTGCTTTTCGCAAAACGCACGTAGCGATGACAAGTCAAACCTAACATTGGCGTTGCTTAAATTTAAAAACCGGCTTAATTGGGTGACCACGGACTCAAAACTTAATGCCGATGAGCCTTGTAAAATACAGATAGGCCAGATTTCTTTTTGGCACTCTTCGAGTGTTTGAATCAGTGTGGTTTTGCCAATACCTGCCGGCCCGCAGACAATTAAAGATTGCTGTAGATTAGTTAACAAGTGGGTTAGCAAATCCAGTTTTTGCGACCTATCTGCCGTAATGAGTGTACGCTCGGATAGTCTGCTTTTCACTGCATGAGTCGGGTTTTTCTGGTAACTGTAGGTGAAAGTGTCGTTATCCAGCATAGCTGTTCAGCGTGGCTTGCAACTGTGCCAAATCTACATTGACCGGCAGAGAGGCTTTGCCGACTGCTTCCAGTAAAATAACGCGGATTTTGCCGTCGATATTTTTCTTGTCGACTGCCATCAAATCCACATATTGCGCGGTGGTCATTTCTGCTGGCGGCGTAACGGGGAGATTGGCGGCTTTAAAGATAGCCACGATACGCTCAACATCGGCATCGTTCAGCCAGCCCAGACGGCGGGATAAATCTGCAGCAAAGCAGGTGCCGATGGCGACCGCCTCGCCATGCAGATAATGACCGTAACCGCAGCCGGTTTCGATGGCATGCCCAAAAGTATGCCCCAAATTTAAAGTGGCGCGCACGCCGGATTCGAATTCGTCTTCGCCAACTACTGCAGCCTTATTGGCGCAGGAGCGTTCGATGGCATACGCCAGCGCGGTCTTATCACGGCCCAATAACAGCGGCATATTGGCTTCCAGCCAGTGCAAAAACTCAAGGTCGCGTATTAGGCCGTATTTAATCACTTCCGCCAAACCGGCCGATAATTGCCTGTCATCTAGTGTATCCAGCACGTCGGCATCGGCAATTACGCATTGCGGTTGATAGAAGGCGCCTATCATGTTCTTACCCAGCGCATGATTGACGCCGGTTTTGCCGCCAACCGAAGAATCGACTTGCGCCAGTAATGTGGTGGGGATCTGGATAAAGGCGATGCCGCGTTGATAACACGCCGCTGCAAAACCGCCCATATCACCGATCACACCACCACCCAAGGCAATCAAGGTAGCGTTGCGGCTAAATTTGTTAGCCAATAACTGATCGAAAATATTGTCCAGATACTGCAGAGTTTTAAATTGCTCACCATCGGGCAAAATCACCGTGGCAACTTGATAGGCCGATAAACCTGCTTGCAATTTGGCCAAATACAAGGGCGCAATGGTTTCGTTGGTAACGATTAGCACCTGCTTAGAGTGTATATGCCGCGTCAATAACTCGGCTTGTGCCAGTAAGCCGGAACCGATATAAATCGGGTAGCTACGGGCATGATCTAATTCAACTTGCAATACTTTCATGTCGTTCCAAGGCAGCCTGATATTGCTGCAAAATGGTTTTAACCACGGTCTTGCCGGGTAGGGCGCCGGAGTCAATTTTAAAATCGGCGCATTCCATATAAAGCGGGTCGCGCTGCGCCAACAAATCCTGTAAACGTTGACGTGGATTGTCGGTACGTAATAATGGACGCTGAGTGTCGTGGCGGGTTCTGTATAAAATCTTATCGATAGAGCAATGCAGATAAACCACAAAACCGTTTGATTTTAATACTTCGCGGTTTTCAGGTTTGATCACGGCACCGCCACCGGTGGCCATGACAATACCCGGAATTGCGCTTAATTGTTCAATTGCAGCTTGCTCCCGCACCCGAAAGCCTTCTTCGCCTTCGTAGGAAAAAATGGTCGGAATATCTACGCCCATGCAATCTTCTATAACTTTATCGCTATCGTAAAATGGTCGCTGCAGGGCTTTGGCTAGCTGCTTGCCGATAGTGGTTTTACCCACACCCATCAGGCCGATCAGATAGATATTCTCCAGTTTTTTCATCGAAAGCGGATAAATGCATACAAAGGCAAGCATTATGCCCACTTTTTGTTATGAATAAAATGTAATCCGACTGCAAACGTTGCCCTTAAACAAACAATGCCGCGATTTGTGCCTGGATTTTTTCCGCCATGGCTTTTCGATCTGCGGCATCCCGAATCGGTCGACCCACTACGATATAATCAGCGCCATTTTGCATGGCTTGCTCGACGCTGACAGCACGTTTTTGATCGTCATCTTCGCGATTATCTACCGGCCGAATGCCAGGTGTGATAACCAGCAATTTTTGCCCTAACTCTTCACGAATCATGGAGACTTCCAATCCTGACGAGACAATACCATCGCAACCAATTTGCAACGCTCGCTTAGCTCGCGACAGCACCAATTGCTTTACATCGCATTGAAAACCCAAATCATCCAAATCGCCACGATCCAAACTGGTTAATGCGGTTACCGCCAGCACTTTCAAGTCACCTTTAGCTTGCGCGGCGGCTTCCATGATCGAATCGTTACCGTGTATGGTTGCCAAATCAACCCCTTTACTGCTCAACGCTTTAATGGCGCGGCCCACAGTAGCTGGAATGTCAAAAAATTTTAGATCGACAAATACTTTTTTATTGCGCGCCTTTAGCCACTCGATAAAAGCAAAATAATCGCCGGACATGAATAATTCCATGCCGACCTTATAAAAAATTACCGCATCCCCTAACTCCTCAACCAAAGCTTGTGCTTCAGAAATACTCGATACGTCCAGCGCCATAATCAGACGTTCACGCACAGGAATGGACTTAGTAGAGATAAATAAATCGCTCATGAAATGGCTTCCGTTAAGTTAAAACTAGATACAGGCTGAATTTTAGACGATGTCTATACCTCAAGTCCCGCTCAGTTGAGTAAAAAACAAAACTTTTTTCGCCGTTATAGCAAGTGCAGAAGAATTGCAATTTGAGCGAATAAATGGCTTTCAGCAAACTATCGGTGCGTAGCAGTTACGATTCCAGCTAAGCGCATTGCTTACTCAGACAGACTTTAAGGTGTTTCAACAAACAGCGACGAAAAAGGAAAGTTTGCTTTAATTGCAAATGAATTTGACTTCAAATCATAACCCTGCATCAAAACAGCAAACACCATAATCCCAGCAATAAGCGCAGAAATCTTCAGTAGTTTGTAAGGCCTGAGGTTAAAGTTAAATAAATATTCAATAGCGTACGCCATACACAGTAGCTTAAATAAAAAATTGACCGGAAATGGCGTGTTCGATAACAGTACCGCAGCAACGGCAAATAAAGATATTAAAAGATCCTGCGTAGAAAAAGAAAAAATGTTACGACGAGTGACTCTGATGCCAATAAAAATCACAACCATCAAGCCGATTAAAAAACTATTGACGGCTATATCGATATAAGGATCATTAAAATGATCAGAGGTTAAAATAAAACCTGAAAAAGTAGCGGTGATATATACGCTTAACTTAATCAAAGAACTTAATAATGGGCAATTAAATAAAATAACCAGCAATGCGGATAAAAACACGCTTAGTAAAAAAAATGGATCCGGCTCTGAAAATATAGAAAATGATTTAAACATAGCGAACATCATTGCCCATAAATACAACAATAAGGCAAATTCAATATATAACCGAGCTCCCCAATATAACCAATCAAACTGTCTTAAAATACCACGCCTTCTATCAGCAACATCATTATCTGTGCGAAAATGCCATCCGGTTTGTTGCGCCCAAAAGAAAAACGTCAAAATCAAGCCGCAAATCAATATGTAACAACCTAATACAGTCAGATCACTTTGGTAGCGCAAAACAAAAGCCGCCAATAAAAAAACTGATTGTAGGGCATATATAAAAGAAACCGATTCGGCATGACTAAATCCAAGCGCTAATAATCGATGATGAATATGACGCTTATCCGGCGAAAAAGGTGACTTGCCGATATAGATACGTTGACTCATAACCATCAAGGTATCCAGCACTGGCAAGCCTAATAACAACAGTGGCAAGGCTGGGTTTAATGTCATGTAGACATTTTCAGTCAAATAAATGCATAAAAAGGCCGCCATAAAACCGATAAACTGACTACCGGTGTCACCCATGAATACAATGGCAGGATGGCTGTTAAAACGCAAAAACCCCAAAATACCACCAATTAAGGCTAGCGCAATCAGTGCCAAATTACTGCCACCCACAAAGTCAGCAAAAAATGCGACAGCCGCCAAGGTCATTAACATAATGCCTGCAGCTAATCCATCTAATCCATCTGACAAATTGACCGCATTGGTTACGCCCACTACAAAAACAAAAGTTAACGGGTAGCTAATCCATAATGAGGCACTATCCAAGCCGGCAAAAGGTAAGTATTTTAAATATATGCCATGATATAAAACGAAAAAGACCGCAATAAATTGACCAAAAAACTTCCATTTATAATGCAGATTAAAAATATCATCCAATACACCGAATAATACAATAATAGATCCGCCAATTAACAAACAACTAAAAGGTTCTTCAAACGGCGCTAAAATTAAAACAGTAACTAATGTAGCAATTGATAAGCCTAGGCCTCCGCAACGTGGAATTGTTTTAGTATGTACCTTGCGTTCATCAGGCTCATCTAGCATACCAAGATGCTTAGCGTTTTTAATCAAAAACGGCATTAACAAAACACTGATTAAAGTGGATAGGGTAAAGCTTAAAAATAATTCCATTCTTTAATTCCAGTTAAAGACGATACCAGGTGATTTTTTATAATTAACTGTAAAAATAAAGCAAAAAAATTGTTAACATCGGTGATTCGCAGATAAAGTGCAATTGATGGGTATATTTATTAAATCGCTTGTTGAGCGGAGGCCAAGCCGATGTATCGGCTTGGCCTCCTTCCTAATTACTGTATGCTGATGACTTAATCCGATAATGAGCTAGATACAGGCACAATATCTTTGCCCGGCAAATACTCCGGCAAAACTTTTACCATATCTTTCATATAGGCCTGCAAACGTTGATCCGCTACCTCGATATCCTGACCTTTGTCTAACGAAGTTACCAAACGCACCAACGCGCCATCGGTTCTTTGCATAGTGATAGCATCGTAAAACAGATACCATTTCACTAAATACTCGTTGGTAATTGAGCGACCGCGCTGCTGAAACCAGTAATACACCAATTGCTTGTATTCACCCTTTTCAATCACAGCCCGATTAACCTCTAGCGGCGTACCCTGCATTTGTATATCCGGTAATGTCAGTTGACCAAAACTGGTAATCTGCCAACCATCGCCGGGGATGCAGCTACGCGGCGAATGCACCGATGCACCTTTGCGTTGCGAGTCATAATACGCCGAATAAAAATTGACCGAGCTTTTCGCATCCGGGGTTAGATAATTCACGATGGCGTAATCCGTCAATTTCAAGGTGTCCAGATATTTTTGCTCGATAACGTCACGCTGCCCCTGCCAACCGTCTAAGTGTAGTGGAAAATTAAGAAACGCCTTACGCTGCGGAATAATATCTTCCCCTCCGCGGACAAATTGTCCGGAAGCACCGATGAAAACGATTAAACCGAGAGCGGCAAATACCGACTTGTTTAAATTGAACTCCATTTGGCTGGTTTTAGAGCCACTAAACCATTCATCCGGCAATTGCACCAATTCGGAAAATGCGATTTTTTTGCCGTTTAAGCGCGAAAAAATCCACATTTCGATAAACAGCAACACCATGCATAATAAAAACACGGCCCAACCTTCAAAATCGTGCAAAAACCCCTCCGCCATTTCGGTGCCCCAGCTGTTTACCAGCAGACCGATTACGCCGATGCGAAAACTATTCATGAAAATAGTCAGTGGCATGGAAGACAAGAAGATCAACAGCTTTTGCCAAAACGGGCCTTTAAACAAATAAGCACACAAAAATGACAAGCTGGCCAACGGGAATAGATAACGCAAGCCGCTACAGGCTTCCACTACTTGTAATTTATAGCCACCCAGGTCTATCACATTGCCTTCTAAATAAACCATGATGTCGCAGGCTCTAATAAATTCCACTCCTAACCAGGATGAAATCAACTGTAATTTGGAAGACAAGTTATTTAAAATAAAATTAGGGAAAGGCACCATAAACAACAGAAACACTAAGGGTACCCATGCCACTTTTAAACCCTGCCGACCAAAGGCAGCAGCAAAAACACCTGTTACCGCTACAATAAAGGCGTAATGCTGAATAGTGCGGATAGTGGCTAAGCCACCCAATAAAAACAGCAATAATCCCAGCAGTAGAATCGTCAAGCCTAAAATAGATGCTTTAAAATCTTTGACAAAGCTGAGCTGATGCCGCTGCACCCAAATCAAATAAATACTGATCACCGGAATAAAAAAGCCATGGCTATATTCCTCGCTACCCATCCAGATGCCGCTCATTTCGGCCAGGCTTTCATTAAATACCAGGCCCAGCAGTAAAAGGACCAAGCTCCAGAGTGCCAATACTAAAATCGATGAGTTAGATGGGGTCAAACGGATGTGTTTTTGAGAATCCATGGATAAAAATTAAGGTTAAGTCCATAAACATTTCGCCAAAGCGAAATAGCCAAAATTGCTGACGCAGATATTTGTTTCACAATGCTGTCAATATACCTAAGCAATATAGCATTATAGGCAGGCTGAGTTAGCATTCCAATCCGACAGATTGTCACATAGCTAAAGGCACTAAAACATGACAGCCAATAGAAAAGTTTTAAAGGTCAGTGATTGACTCATCTTTGCTCGCACAGGGGCGTTCTAGGTAATGCTGTACAGCTGATTGAATGCCGCTTTCGGGTTAAACCTTAGCCACCAAACAGTTGATGATCGATCAAATCGCACAGACAATGCGAGATTAACAAGTGCACCTCCTGAATCCGCGCAGTGGAATTGGATGGCACGCGAATCTCGATATCTGCTTCATTCAGAGCGCCCGCCAATGCACCACCATCTTTGCCACTTAGGGCAATGACGATCATTTCTTTATCATGCGCAACGTTCACCGCCTTGATAAGATTGGCCGAATTTCCACTGCTGGTGTATACCAACAAAATATCACCAGGCTGCCCCAAAGCACGTAATTGTTTGGCGAAGATTTCGTCGAAATGATAGTCGTTGGCAATGGAGGTAATGGTGGATGTATCGGTGCTGAGAGCAATAGCTGGCAAAGCGGGGCGTTCACGTTCGAATCGATTGAGCATTTCAGAAGAAAAATGCTGCGCATCGCCCGCAGAGCCGCCGTTACCGCAGGTCAGTACTTTTTTGTCGTTAACCAGGGCCTCGACAATTTTCTGCGAAGCAAATTCTATCAGTTCACACAAACTGGCCATGGCATCCTGCTTGGTCTGGATGCTATCAGAAAAATGGTTGATGATGCGATCTTGTAAGCTCATAAATATCAGGTTTGAAAGGCGTTTTTGATCCAGTTAATACGGTTGTCGCCGGATATGGCTACCACGTCGAAACGGATAGCCGAGTGGCTCAGACGGTTGATTATGACATAGTGCTGTGTGGCAGCAATGATTCGGGCCTGTTTTTGTCGGGTAATACTGGCTAAAGCACCGCCGAATTGTTCCGATTGCCGGAAACGTACTTCCACGATGACTATGGCTGAGCCATCTTTCATGACTAAATCCAGTTCCCCGACTTTGCAGCGAAAATTATTGCAAATTAGCGTTAGCCCTTGTTGCTGTAAAAAAATCAGTGCCTGTTGTTCAGCGCTATCGCCTTTAACCAAATGCTTGGGTTTAGCTTTACCGAACATGATTACTCTGCATAACCGGTCGCGACCGGCACGCCACCTTTAAATTGAGCGCACACCAGTTTGCGGGTGATGCGATTTTCACCATTCAGCGACAATTTCCCGGTTGCGCCTGAATAGGGTGTGCTGGACAGTTGATCCAGCTTACCGATTAAATTATAAGCATCGACCCCCAACGCAACTAAGCGAGTAACGCTATCGGGCAAAGTTTGCCAGCTATTTTGTAATGCCGCCTGACTCAATGGCCCACTGTAGTAACCATCAAACAACCAAGGCACGTCACAAAAACTGAACAAACCCAACTCTGCATCCTTGGTTGGGTTGGGGCGCCCGCTATAAATTGTCGGCATGGCATACACAGCCAAAGCTATATTTTGATGATATTTCAATTGTGGGGCTAATTCGCGTGCCGTCTCTTCATTGGCACTCAAAAACAAGGCGCGCGGTGGCTGTTGGCCGCTGGGATAGTTAGAGCTGCTGATCAACTGATCAAACTTGAGCTTGATGTCATGTTGCCTGGGGTCATAAGATTGCATGCCGGCGACAATGCCACCTTTACCCTGCCATGACTCGGTCAGATAATTACCAATACGCTGACCTTGCGCGGTACTCGGCACTAAAATCAGCGCACTTTGTCGACCATCTTGATGGGCTTTCACTGCCAGCGCATCCGATTCATCCAAAGGGCTTAAGCCAAATTGATATAAGTTGTTCTGCGACAAATTTTCCACATGATTCAGCGCCAGCACTGGCACGCTGAGATCGGCATTCGCTGCCAAGGTCTGAATCTGTTCTTTGACCAACGGCCCAATGATCTGCCTGGCACCCTCATTAACAGCTTGCTGGTATAAACTCACAATATCGTCCTGCGCACTGTCATAAAACTTTAGTGACAAAGGTTGCTGGGCGGCGCTGGCCGCCAGCCGATAAGCGGCTTGCAGGCCTTCTTTAATCGCCTTGCCAGCCGGAGCATAGGCGCCGGAGGTGGGCAATAGCACAGCTATCATGCCAGTCGTTTGTTCTGAATCGGTAGCCTGATCTGCAGTTGCCGCTTGGTTTTCACCCAATGGCGTAGCCAGATAAGCCTGTAAAAAACCTGCATTGGCGGCATGTCCTGGAAAAGCATATTGCCATTGCTGGATTTGACTGTTGATATCCACGTCTGGTTGACCGCGCTGCTTGAGTATTTTTGCCAGCACCATCCAGCCCTTTAATTCGCCGGCTACTTCCGGGTGCTGATTCAATGACTCTTCAGGCAATACGCTAAGCATATCGATAATCGCCACAATATTAGCTTGCTGTTGCTCAGGGTTTTGCAACAAGTTACCCATCCTGATGCGGGCACTAACCGCTTGTAATACATCGCCCATCAACAGATTGGCAAATGCGAGTGACTGGTAATAATTGATCTTATCTGAAGTAGACAACAAGACAGGTCGTACAATTTTCAGTTTTTGTAATGCCTGCTCCGCATCGCCCATGCTGAGCAAGATTTGCGCATCCAACAAGTTGAATTTAGTGCGCTGGTCGGGCGACAATTCTGCTTCATTAATCAGATCTAGTTCTTTTTCGGCGGCTTGAGTATCGCCTGCTTGATAAAAAGTATCGGCACTAAGTAAATGTTGAGTGGCTTGATCGCCTCCCAAACCATAGCTTTTTACCGCTGCAGCTGTTGGCTTACGCGGTTGCGATCTAGCCTTGACTTCTGCTTGATCTCTATTTTTAACAGGCTCACTGGTACAAGCCGTCAGAAAAACCAGCGTAAAAATCCAGCAGGTTATTAAGTGTCGGGGCATAATGAAAATGTTTTTAAAATCAGACATTGCTGCAGAGGGCTTTAAATCAGATGTGCGGAAAATTATACGTGGTTGCCACGCCAATAGGTAATCTGGCGGATTTTAGTTTTCGTGCACTTGAAGTGCTGAAACAGGTGGACTTGATCGCCGCTGAAGACACTCGGCATGTCAAAATGCTGTTGCAACATTACGGTATCAATAAACCACTGGTATCGTTGCATCAACATAACGAAGATAAGGCTTCGCAGGGTCTGGTGGATAAAATCCGTAGCGGACTCAGCATCGCACTGGTATCCGACGCCGGCACACCCCTGCTAAGTGACCCCGGCATGCCTCTAGTCAAACTGGCAAGAGAGGTAGGCATCGAGGTTTCGCCGATCCCGGGTGCCTGTGCATTGATCGCCGCACTATCGGTATCCGGCCTACCGATCACCCGTTTTAGTTTTGAAGGTTTTTTACCGCGCACATCTTCGGCACGCAAAAGTTTTTTTCAAGAAAAACTCAGTGATGCCTCAACCTGGGCCTTTTACGAATCCAGTCATCGTATTCAAGCCTCACTGGAAGACATGGCCAGTATTTTTCCGCCCGAGCATGACATAGTCATTGCGCGTGAAATCACTAAATTACATGAAACTATCCTAAAGGCACCCTTGGCACAAGCGCTGCAAAAAGTGCAAAATGATGAATATATGCGCAAAGGCGAGTTTGTGGTGATTGTAGCCGGGCGCAAAATCGAATCTGATGAAAATGCACTCACCGAGGAGCAACTTAAAATACTGCGCTTGTTATTAGCGGAATGCTCAATCAAAACTGCTGTGATGTTGGCCACCGAAATCACCGGTCAACGCAAGAAATTACTTTATCAAGCAGCGCTGGATATGCAGGAAAAAGCCGTTTGATCATGAGTTTGGATCAGTGAGTTCATATCTATTCTTGTCAATCGCACGCTATTTCCTTATTCTGTGCAGCTAATTATTATAAGGAGCACAACATGCGCGTCGCCGAGCTGATGACCAGCAAAGTATTTACCGTTGAACCTCATGATCTGATCGATCGGGTTTTCTTTTTAATTCATTACGAAAAAATTCGCCATTTGCCGGTTGTTGAGAAAGGCAAATTGGTCGGCATTGTTTCCGATCGTGATTTGTATAAAGCCCTGGGGCCTAAAAGCAACTCGAATGCCGTTGAAACCAATAAAGACAACTCCCAGCTGCATGTCGTTTCACAAAAAGTTGTGCATATCATGCATCGTGGCGTGTATACAGTGACCTCTGACACCCTGGTTTCCGAAGCTGCTGCCATGATGGCTGATCACCGAATTGGCGCATTGCCTGTGGTAGATGGCGCTAAATTGATTGGCATTATATCTTCCTCTGATATTCTCAGAGTCTTCTCTAAACTGGAACATGCCCGCGAAGAACGCGAAAAACGAATTGCGGAAGGCCAAAGCCATAGCTAAAGCCGGTTTTTGCTTTGCGGTACACTTTAAACACAGAACTTCTGTATAATCGCCACCAGAGTTGGCCGAGCAGCCGCCGTTTCATGTAAATGAAAGGGAGGAAAGTCCGGGCTCCATAGGGCAGGGTGCCAGGTAATGCCTGGGAGGTGTGAACCTACGGAAAGTGCCGCAGAGAATATACCGCCTGGTTTTTTATTAAACCCGGTAAGGGTGAAAAGGTGCGGTAAGAGCGCACCGCGCGACTGGTAACAGGCGTGGCAGGGAAAACCCCACCCGGAGCAAGATCAAATAGAGGCACATACGCGTGGCCCGCGCGGTGTCTGGGTAGATTGCTTGAGCGTTCGGGTGACCGAACGCCTAGATGAATGGCTGTTCTCGACAGAACCCGGCTTACAGGCCAACTCTTTCTATTCTTTTTGCAATTCGCAAAACCTTTCCAGATGAATTTAAAAACCGACGAATTCTATAGCAAGGCCGATGAATTGATCGCCGCTGGGCGCTTTATCGACAGCAAAGGCTGGGTACCGGCGACTAGCGGCAATTTTTCTGCCCGCCTGAGTGACGGTAATATTGCGATTACCGTATCGGGTAGACACAAAGGCCAATTACAGTGCGATGACATTATGTTGATCGATGCTGATGGATTGTCCTTAGATGGCAAAAAACCTTCCGCAGAAACGCTATTGCATACAGCGCTTTATCGGCGTTATCCTGATGTGCAGTCAATTTTGCATCCGCATTCGCTAAACGCCACTCTAGCCTCCCGTCTGTTTAAGACAGAAGTTGTGCTGGAGAATTATGAATTACTGAAAGCACTATCCGGCATCGACACCCATGAATGCCGCATCGTGATCCCAATTTTTGCAAATGACCAGAATATTCCGCGTCTGGCCACAGCGGTAGATGACTATCTGGATAACTACGGCGCTATCCATGCCTATATTATTGCCGGTCATGGCCTCTATACTTGGGGCAACTCGGTGACTGACACTTTAAGACATCTGGAAGCGCTAGATTTTTTATTTGATTGTGAAATACGTCTGTACGGAGTGAAACAGCCATGAGTGCATTAACCGTTTATCAAGCCGACCAGCCGCAACAATGCATCACCTACCGTGACTTCGAAACCATCGCCAGCCAACTGAATGGTATTGGCGTGCAATTCGAACGCTGGCACGCCGAATGTGAATCCGCTGCTTATGCCGGCGTGCAAACTGTTCTGGAAGCCTATCAAAAATCCATTGACAAGCTTAAACAGCAATACGGCTTTCAATCTGTGGATGTAGTCAGCCTAACGGCCGATCATCCTGAAAAAGATGCATACCGGCAGAAATTTCTGTCCGAGCACACCCACCAGGATTTCGAAGTGCGGTTTTTTGTCGAAGGCCGCGGCTTGTTTTTTCTGCATGTCGACCAACAAGTCTATGCGATATTGTGCGAACAAGGCGATCTGATTAGCGTACCCGCTTACACCAAGCATTGGTTCGACATGGGTGAAAAACCGGATTTTAAATGCATTCGCTTGTTTACCACCACAGAGGGCTGGGTGGCCGAGTTTACCGGCGACCCGATTGCCGATAGCTTCCCCACTATGGATCAATATCTGACGACGCTATGATCAAGGCCATCGTCACCGATATCGAAGGCACCACGTCATCATTGTCTTTTGTTAAGGATGTGTTATTTCCGTATGCACGCCAGCATTTGCCGGATTTTGTCCGGCAACATGCTGAATCTGCCACTGTTAAACCGCTATTGGATACCGCCCGCACTATTGCTGGGCTTGAACTGGACCTGGAGCAATTAATCAGCCAATTTTTGCAATGGATAGACCAGGATCAGAAAATCACCCCATTGAAATCCTTGCAAGGCTTGATTTGGCAGGATGGCTATCAGCAAGGCGCTTTCAAAGGCCATATCTATGAAGATGCAGCTAAACAACTCAAGGCCTGGAAGCAACAAGGCTATGCACTGTATGTGTATTCGTCCGGTTCGGTGCATGCGCAAAAACTGTTGTTCTCACATACCGAATATGGTGATTTGACCCCCTTGTTTTCAGGATACTTTGATACCCATATTGGCGCCAAACAAGAGACTGCTGCCTATCAAGCCATTGCTAGACAAATTCAATTACCCGCTGACGAAATTTTGTTTCTATCGGACATAAAAGCAGAGCTAGATGCCGCTCGAGATGCCGGACTTAATACTTATTGGTTAGTCAGGGAGCAAAAGATTGTTACAGACGCCGAGCATAGGCAGGTTAATGATTTTAATGCCATTACGCTTTAGTTGCCCTGCGGCATGACCAGAAAATTCTGGCTGAAAAGCTCTCTTCTGTTAGGCATGAAGGCCGTTAGCTTGGTGATTGAATCTGTCGACAAGTTATTTGTCCGGGCAATAATAAGCCGGTAACCTGAGGCTCTAAGGCTCAGATTACCCTACACTAGCGGTTTATTTTTCCACTGTTACAAACGCCAGCTTGGAAATGCCGGCATGCTGCACACTTGCCATGACTTCTGCGACTTTGCCATAGTTTACGGCTTCATCTGCATAAATATGTACAGTTAGCTCTGGGTTTGCAACTAATTCATTTTGTAGAGTCTTTTCCAGCGTCGCCAGATCGGTGAAGGGAGTCTTGTTGAGTGTGACGCTACCATGGGCGTCGATACCAAGCTGCATAGGCTGCTTCTCAATATCTGGAGTGGTGGAAGTCGTTTGAGGCAACGCCACGTTCACTGATTGGGTGAGCAAGGGGGCGGTGACCAACAAAATAATCACCAACACCAACATCACATCTACCAGTGGCGTGACGTTAATCTCACTAACCGCTTCGTCGTCTGATTGTATTTTAAAACCCATCGAGTTACTCCTACTCCTTCGTAGTGTTTTCGCCAAAGGCGATGTGTAAAAAACCGTCGACAAAATGCTCAAGCGAAGCCCGATAATGTTTGGCGCGGCGTAGAAAAAAATTGTAGGCCAGCACCGCAGGCACGGCTACCGCAATACCAATGGCAGTGGCAATTAATGCATCACCAATCGGCCCTGCGACAACATCCAGACTGGCTGAGCCGCTGGCGCTGATATCATGCATGGCATTCATAATACCCATAACAGTACCAAACAAGCCGACAAACGGCGCGGTACTACCGATACTAGCCAGCATGGTTAAGCCACTTTCAATGCTGCTTTGCTCTTCTTGGGTTTTTTTACGCAAAGCCTGCTCCAACAAATCTTTAGGTTCACCACGAAACTTAAGACTAGACGCAATTGCTGGATCATTCAATTCAGCAAGCCAGGAAAATCCACAGGCAGCAATACGTGATTTCGGTCCGCGATTGGTATTGGCGGCTATTTGTTCAGCTGTTTTCAGATCGGCTGCATTCCAAAAAACTGCGCTATACCGTTTGTTGTAATAATTATTTTTGGCAAATTGCCAAACCTTGAAAAAAATCAAAGTCCACGTTACCAACGAAAATGCTAACAGCGTATACAGCGTGCCATCGATGATTAAGGCAGTTTCAATATGAAAAGGCATTAAAGTCTCCTGAATTTAATTGCGCAAGGTAAATACAATCGGCACGATGACCGAACTAGCTACGGGTGTATCCCCCCGTTTAGCGGGTATGAATCGCCATTTTTTAACAGCCTCAATGGCGGATTCGTCAAGTAATTCGTGTCCACTGGATGTTTCGACGGTAACAGCATCGCTGAGCCCCTGGGCAGACACCTTAACCTTTAACATGACTTTACCTTGCCAGCCGCGACTTTTTGCAATGGTCGGGTAATCCGGCTTAGGATTATGAGCATAGTTGGCTCGATAATTCGCTTCGGTAAAACTTGAACTATTGCTACTCGCTGTGGAAGCTGCGCTCGAAGCTGTAGACGGTGAATTTGTATTTGAGCTGCTAGATGATGAATCTTGCTTAGTCGGTGTAGAGGGCTTAAATGGCTCAAAAGGTTCAAACTGTGCAAAATCCGGCGATTTCTGCACCACAGGCGCGGGCTTTTTATCAACCGCCTTAGGCTTGGTGCTCTTTTTTATCAGCGGCTTTTTTTCCGCCGGCGGAGGCGGTAATGGTTTTGGAGGCTCCACACGTTTAACGGGTGCAGCAGGAGCCGAAGCCGGTTTGGCAGCCGGTATCACAACCATAGAGACTTCCATCACCAAAGGCTTGGCCTCGGCAAGGTTCTCTTCCGGATGCATGAGCTCTGTGAACAACCAGACATGCAACAGCAAAACCAGCATGGCTAGCAAAATCAACATATCACGCGGTCGCTCTTCGCCCAGAAAAGCCGCTAACAGACGCTGTCCTACATTTGCCGGACTAGTCGACGATTCGCTGAAAAAAGCTGAAGTGTTATTCTGCAAAGCACCCTCGTTGCTTTTGAATGAAAACATAAAACAGTTACATGAAAAACTGATCAAAAAATTCTTGCCATTGTAAGGGATAAAGGGGGTTAGCGTCAGAATGAATCGCTCTACCCAATAAGCTTCAGTTTGCAAATTTTTAATCGAACTTAAACGGCAGGCTGTTTTACCGAGGGTTAAAAATCACAATTCGTGGGATAATTACGACACTCATCTCGTCACCTGCAGATAATCTATGTCCGCACAACAGTCCGTCCCAGCCAAAGAACACCTAACCACCCTAGCCTTGAGCGCAATTGGCGTGGTTTTCGCCGACATAGGCACCAGCCCTTTGTATGCTATTAAACAGGTGTTTCATGACTTTTTGCCGACAGATACCGCTCATGTACTGGGCGTGCTGTCACTAATTTTCTGGTCATTGATTCTGGTTGTCACCACCAAATACACCATCTTCATTATGCGAGCGGACAACAAAGGCGAAGGCGGCATCATTGCCTTGATGGCTCTGGCTCTGCAAGGTTCGAGTGATCATATTGAACGCAAGCGATTGATCGTCACATTGGGAATATTAGGTGCTGCATTATTTTATGGTGACAGCATCATTACCCCGGCTATTTCAGTACTAAGCGCTATTGAAGGCATCAAAGTCATCTCGCCTCGCCTTGATAATTTTGTCATTCCACTGACCATAGCCATCCTCAGCGCCATATTTATTTTACAAACCAAAGGCAGCAAACAAATTAGCCGATTTTTCCCACCTATCATGGTGACTTGGTTTGCTACTTTGGGCCTATTGGGTTTGATTAATATTGCCCACAATCCGGATGTGCTGCTGGCAGTCAACCCTTATTATGCGGCAAACATACTGATCGAACTGGGCTGGAAAGGCTTTGTGATTATGGGCGCAGTGGTGTTGGTGATCGCCGGCGCAGAGACACTGTATGCCGATATGGGCCAATTCGGGCTTAAGCCAATTCGACTGGCATGGTTTAGTTTTGTATTTCCGGCTTTGTTACTGAATTACTTCGGCCAGGGCGCACTGTTGATCGATAACCCTGCTGCACTAGCCAATCCTTTTTACCTAATGGCGCCTTCATGGGCCATGTACCCTTTATTGATTCTGGCAACCTTAGCCACCGCCATTACCTCGCAGGCGGTTATCTCCGGCGCATTCACGGTAACCCGCCAAGCCATACAACTCAACTATTGCCCGCGCATGAATCTGCGCCACACTTCGAATGATGAAATGGGGCAGATATATATCCCCACTATCAACTGGTTATTAATGGCATCGGTATTGATTGTGGTTTTGAGCTTCAAAACATCCTCTGCGCTGGCTTCCGCCTATGGCATTGCTGTAACCGGCACCATGATAGTTGACACCATCTTGGCATTTATCGTGATCAAAGCATTATGGCGCTGGAATACGATCACCAGTACCAGTTTTTTGTCGGTTTTTTTGTTTATTGATCTGATATTCCTGTTCTCTAACAGCCTTAAAATTCCGACCGGTGGCTGGTTGCCTCTAGTGGCTGCAGGTGTGTTGTTTGCCATCATGAGCACCTGGGTCAAGGGTAAGGAAATGCTGGCAAAGTATCTGGAAGATCGCCGAGT
This sequence comes from Methylomonas lenta, assembly GCF_001644015.1. Taxonomy (GTDB): domain Bacteria; phylum Pseudomonadota; class Gammaproteobacteria; order Methylococcales; family Methylomonadaceae; genus Methylomonas; species Methylomonas lenta. The sequence continues at coordinate 44,152 of NZ_LUUI01000142.1, read as the reverse complement.
GTTATTTGAGGAATTACAGGAACAGCTCAAAGATCGACCCCTGGTAACCGTGCCAGGCACAGCCATCTACATGGCTCGCAGCCTGCACGGTGTGCCACAGGTTTTATTACACAACCTTGAACACAATCATGTCTTACATTCAAAAATTGTCGTGCTGACTATCGTTACCAAGGAAGAGCCTTATGTAGATGAAGCCCATCGGGTGAAAGTGCGCGCTTTTGGCGAAAGCGGCAATTTTTTCCGGGTCAAATTGTATTTTGGTTTCCAGGAAGAACAGGATGTACGCAGAGCATTGCAATTATGCTGTCACGAAGGCTTAGAGGTCGATCAAAAATCCGTCACTTTTTTTATCGGTAGCGAACGATTATCCTTCCGGCGTAAAAACCCAATGCCAACCTGGCAGCGCTCGTTGTTCAAATTTTTAACCCACAATTGCGCCAGCCCAATCGCTTTTTTCAAGATTCCAGTTGATCGTGTTATCGAGCTAGGCATAAGGGTAGAGCTTTAGCCGTTCCGGCGAGAACCATGCCCAAACATCTAATTTTTTACGATTTACTGCGGTTAACAGCCTTGATGGCTCGAGCCTGTTGAGGCGACAAGTAATACAGCTTTCAATTGACTAAGCCCCTAACAAGACGGGTTCAATGACTTCTTCCGGCCTGACACAACACCTAATCATCACCAACGATTTCAGGCCTTGGCCTGCATAACACACATAAAAAAGGCCAGTCCAATTAAATCAGGCTGGCCTTTTTAGTTTAGCGTTTAGCTAATTAAGCTTGGTAATTGGCGTTGGCAAATTCCCAATTAACTAAAGCCCAAAAAGCTTCTAGATATTTAGGACGTGCATTACGGTAATCGATGTAATAAGCATGTTCCCATACGTCGCAAGTCAAAACGGGCGTTTGGCCGGCAGTCAATGGGCAACCGGCGTTGCTGGTGCTGACCAGTTCCAGACTGCCGTTGGCATTTTTAACCAACCATGCCCAGCCTGAGCCAAATGTAGTTACTGCGCATTTGGCGAAAGCTTCTTTAAACTCTTCAAAAGAACCAAAAGTTCTATCAATTGCGTTGGCTAAATCACCGATTGGCGCGCCGCCGCCGTTTGGAGACAAGCTATTCCAATAGAAGGTATGATTCCAAACTTGTGCAGCATTATTGAAAATACCACCGGAGGATTTTTTCACGATTTCTTCTAAAGACAAGCCTTCAAACTCAGTACCAGGAACCAGATTATTCAGGTTGGTGACATAGGTTTGGTGATGTTTACCATAGTGATACTCGATGGTTTCGGCAGAGATATGCGGTGCAAGTGCGTCATTTGCGTACGGTAATGCAGGTAATTCGAAAGTCATCTTTATTCTCCAGAGTGAATGAACAGCAATAGTTAGTGCTTTGGGTTAAGACCTTAACACCAATTACCCAGTATTATAATAAAGAATTATCACAAATCACTACCGAAATGGAGAAAATTGCATGGCTTTGGAAATTGAACATAAATTCTTACTGGCCAACGAAAGCTGGCGCAATGAAATCGATCATTCAGTACATTACAAACAGGGCTATCTCAGCAGCAGTCCGCTCAGCTCAATTCGGGTGCGAATTTCAGACAGCCAAGCCTGGCTCAACATTAAAAGCGCCACTATCGGTACTTACCGACAAGAATTTGAATACGAGATTCCACTGGCCGATGCCAACAACATTCTCGATGATCTGTGCCATAAGCCGTTGATCGATAAAATGCGTCATTTCGTACATCATGAAAATCACCTTTGGGAGATCGATGAATTCATGGGCGACAACGCAGGATTGATTGTCGCCGAAGTCGAGTTGTCAGAAATCGGCGAACTTTTTGCGATGCCGGATTGGGTTGGGGCTGAAGTCACGCAAGATTTACGTTACTACAACAACAATTTAAGCAAAAACCCTTATAGTAACTGGAATAAATAACCTCACTATAAGGTCAATTTCCGGTTTTATCTTTAATGGTCTGAATAATCGATGTCGTAGAATGTCCTTCGATAAACGACAAAATCTTCACCTCGCCACCATTCGCCAACACACTTTCATGGCCGGCGATACTGGTGATGTCGGTATAGTCACCGCCTTTAACTAAAATATCCGGCAGCAGTTGATCGATTACCTGTTGGGGGGTGTCCTCTTCAAACGGCACCACCCAATCCACGCATTCCAGGGCCGCCAACATTTCCATCCGATGATCCAATGGATTAACCGGCCTTTCCGGGCCTTTTAAACGTTGCACGGAAGCATCGCTGTTAACCAACACCACCAAGCGATCTCCCAGAGTTTTGGCTTGCTTTAGATATCGAACGTGGCCGGGATGCAGAATGTCGAAACAGCCGTTGGTGGCAACGACTTTTTCACCGTTTTGTTTAGCAGCAGCGCGTTCATTTAAAACTACATCTAAGGTTCCGACGCCTTTATGATGGGCGCGTGGGCCGTGCAAGGCTGTGGCGAGCTCTTCGGTATTTACCGTGGCGGTGCCCATTTTACCGACCACGATGCCGGCACCGATGTTAGCCAGTTGGGTGGCTTCGGCTAAGGATTTTTTTGCCGCTAAACTGGCCGCCAGTACCGAAATGACCGTATCGCCAGCCCCTGTTACATCAAATACTTCGCGTGCATGGGTGGGTAAGTGTAAGGGTTCAGCGTCTTTGCTCAGTAAAGACATGCCCTGTTCACCACGCGTCACCAACAAGGCACTTAATTCCAACTCAGTCAGCAAGTTGTAACCCCGTTCGACAATTTGTTGTTCATCACGGCAAACACCTACTACAGACTCAAACTCGCTTAAGTTAGGCGTGATCAAGGTCGCTTGTTTGTAAATCGAAAAATCACTGCCTTTGGGATCAACCAGTACCGGCTTTTTCAATTGCTTAGCTAGACGGATGAATGGCTGTACATCGCTTAAGGTACCTTTACCATAATCAGACAATACCACTACTTGTGATTGCATCATCTCGGCATGATATTGATGTAACAGCATATCGCAGTCCATATCATGAAAACCGTCTTCGAAATCCAACCGAATCAATTGCTGATGCCTGCTCATCACACGTAGCTTGGTGATAGTCGGATGATGCGGTATGCCTTGAAACAGACACAAAACCCCGGCTTTTTTCAGCAAAGTCTCCAATGCTACGGCGGCTTCATCTTCGCCGGTATAGCCTAGCAGAGAGGCTTTTGCCCCCAACGCGGCGATATTCAAGGCTACGTTGCCAGCACCGCCGGCGCGTTGCTCGTCTTGCTTGACATGTACCACCGGCACAGGAGCTTCCGGTGAGATGCGTGAGGTAGGGCCGTGCCAGTAGCGATCCAGCATTAGATCGCCGACCACCAAAACGCGGGCTGCAGAATAATTGGGTAATTGCATAGCTTTACACGCGGTCTATTAAAATCGGAATGCTATTATAACGACTTGTCGTGATTCAAAGGGGTGTAAACCATGAGCGTTAAAATCTATCACAATCCACGTTGCAGTAAATCCAGAGAAACTTTGAAGCTAATTGAAGCACAAGGCATTCAGCCGGAGATTATCGAGTATCTGAAACAGCCGCCGACAACGGCTGAATTACAAGATATCTTAAACAAACTGGGCATGCAGCCGCGCGAATTAATGCGGACTAAGGAAACCGAATACAAAGAAAACGGCCTGGATGACAAATCCCTCAATAATGCCGAACTGATTGAGGCCATGATCCGCATCCCCAAATTAATCGAACGCCCTATTGTCCTGGCCAATGATAAAGCAGCCGTCGGTCGTCCGCCAGAATCTGTATTGGCGATACTGTAATGGCTAAAATTTTAATCATTTATTACAGCCGCAACGGTAGTACCGCAAAAATGGCTCGACAAATTGCCCGCGGCGTGGAATCGGTAACCGGTGCGGAAGCCATATTGCGTACCGTACCGGAAGTATCCACAGTCTGCGAAAAAGTCGCCGATAGCATTCCCGCATCAGGTTCGCCGTATGCCACCTTGCAAGAATTGGAAGCCTGCGATGGCTTGGCGCTCGGCAGTCCTACTCACTTTGGTAACATGGCCGCCTCACTTAAGCATTTCATAGATGGCACTACGGCTATGTGGTTTTCCGGCGCCTTATCCGGCAAACCGGCCGGTGTGTTTACTGCTACCAGTAGCATGCATGGCGGTCAGGAATCGACTTTACTATCGATGATGCTGCCATTAATGCATCACGGTATGCTGATGATGAGTTTGCCCTGTAACGAAATCGCTTTGCGAGAAACTATCAGTGGCGGCACACCTTATGGGCCTAGCCACCTTTCGGAAACGGATTCCGAACTGACCGCGCATGAAAAACGCTTGTGCTGGGTGTTGGGTGAACGTTTGGCAAAAACGGCGCAGGCATTGAAAGCTAAAGCTTTATGATACCTTTTGATTTTTAAGTCTCTAATTCCTCTTCTCTATGCGCATTATTTCCATCAATCTCAACGGCATCCGTTCCGCCGCCAGCAAAGGGTTTTATGACTGGCTGGACAAACAAAATGCAGACCTCGTTTGCATGCAGGAACTGAAAGCACAAGCCGCCAATATGACCCCACAAATGCTGCAACCCGCTGGCTATTTTGGTTATTTCCATTATGCTGAGAAAAAAGGCTACAGCGGTGTCGGGATTTACAGTAAACGTCCAGCAGATAAGGTCATCGAAGGTTTGGGCTATGCCGATATTGACGCCGAAGGCCGCTATCTGGAAGCGCAGTTTGGCAATTTATCGGTGATTTCTTTATATCTGCCGTCCGGCTCCAGCGGTCCGGAGCGGCAAGCCATCAAATTTAGTGTGATGGATCGGTTTTATGTGCATTTGGCGAATTTACAAGCCAGCGGCCGCGAGGTGCTTATTTGCGGTGACTGGAACATTGCCCATCAACAAACTGACTTAAAAAACTGGCGCGGTAATCAGAAAAATTCCGGCTTTCTACCTGAAGAACGCGCCTGGTTTGGGCAAATGTTAAGCGAACAAGGCTGGGTGGATGTGTATCGCCGTCTGCAGCCGGATGCGACCGATGCCTGTTACACTTGGTGGAGTAATCGCGGTCAAGCTTGGGCAAACAATGTGGGTTGGCGTATCGATTATCAAATTGCCACGGCCGCACTGGCTTCAACCGCGATTTCCAGTTGCATTTATAAAGACCAACGTTTCAGCGATCATGCACCTTTGATTATCGACTATGCTGACTGATTTATGAAAAGCCAGATCACAGTCGATAGCTTGCGAAAAACATGCGAGCTTTGTGTAGGGGTGAAATGGATCGCCCAGGAAAATAATAACCCCCAATATTGACCAGAATCTCCGTGACTACCTTATATCAAATCCCTCAAAATCATCCGCAACGGTTTGTGCTGCATAACGAAGTGCATGCCAGGGCTTCGTCTATTCTGAGTTTGCCGGTTAGAGCTAGTTATCTGGCCTTGTCGCTATCCAGTGATGAAAAAATGCAGGAGCGTAAACATCTGATAGCACTCTGCGAACGTTTCGGCGCTGCCCCGCCCGATATTGATGCCGATCACTTTAGTGCCAACTTTGATGCATTTCAAATGAGCTGGGAGCAACACGGCGAATTTAGCAGCTATACCTTTTATGCTTACGACACCATCATTGAGCCCTTTAAAGATACTGCTTTAAAAAAAGTACCGGTTGACTGGTTGTCGCAGATAGGTGGCAAAGTAATCGTGGCCGCCCACGCCAGCATAGTCCCGGCAGTCGATGTTAAGTTTCAGGATGAAATGGACTTATCGCCTTTATCCGCATATTTCGCGGGTAATCCGATAGTCGGCTCTAAAGTGACCGGTGGCGCAGCCTGCGTGTTTACCGATTTTCGGATTCATGTGGATGGCTTCAGCCGTTTTCTGGTGGTCAATCATGATTTAAGAACCGCCCAAGCCGGACGCTTGTTACAACGATTGTTTGATATTGAAGTCTATCGAGTCATGGCTCTGCTGGCCTTCCCTATTGCCCGCAAACTGTATCCGGAACTGAAGAAGGCCGATAGGCAGTTGTATACCATCACCAACTCCATGACTCAGCCGGACAATGATGACGCCTTATTACTGGATGAATTAACCGCATTGGCAGCGGAAGTCGAAAACCATATTTCCACCCATCATTTTCGCTTTGTCGCCGCCAGCGCTTATTATCAACTGGTTGGACAGCGCCTGGAGGACTTACGTGAAGTGCGGATTCAGGGCATACAAACCTTGGGTGAGTTTATGAAGCGGCGGTTAGAACCGGCTATGCATACCTGCAACTCTATCTCTCATCGCTTCACGTTGATTTCCGAACGTGTCAGCAATGCCAGCCAGTTATTACGCACCAAAGTCGATATTATTATCGAACGACAAAATCAAGGCTTGTTAGCGTCTATGGCTTTGCGGGCAAAAATGCAGTTACGCATGCAGCAAATGGTTGAAGGCATTTCCATGGTCGCCATTACCTATTATGCCGCCAGCCTTATCGGAAAAATTGCCGAAGCCTTGCATACACTGGGTTGGCATGTCAATGCAGAGCTGATTGAAGGCGTGTCGATACCTTTTATTTTGATCATCATCGGCATCAGCAGCAAACGTATTCATAAAATCATTGCGAATACCACCGAATAAATTGTCGGCCATCAACTTGCATCACGTTCGCCCTTTACGCAAAATAAACCTCAAGTATTAAATAGACACAAACCAAAATATGTATTTTTTTATGACTTTTAAACACCTTCCGCTAAAAAAGCACCTCCTGATGCCTAGCCTTACTCAGGTACTGCTGATTGGTGGCTTCGCGTTGATTGCCACAGGTTGTTCGAACCCCATCAGCGTAAAGCATGTCGACATCCAGACTGCTTATAGCCTGCGATCAGAAAGTGCGCTTTCGGTAAGCAAGCCATCAGAAGCCTCAAAAATGCTACTTAGACGCCAAGGCATGCTGGATCGATTTGAGGCTGAACCTGATGTGGTACTGGCTGAATTACATGCAAACTTAAAACCTGATGATGAGGACAGCCTGTTTGCACTGGCCGAATTGTCGTTTCTGCATGCAGAGCGTACTGAGGAGCGCGCCTATTATTTGGCATCAGCCGTTTATGCCTGGGCACTACTCTATCCAGAAGAGGGCAAGAGTATGCAAATTTTGCCCTCGGACCCAAGGTATCGGCTTAGCTATGCACTATACAATCAAGCCATAGCGCTGGGGTTGGCGGTAGACGATGATGACGCAGAAGAAAACGAAGTCCGTCTGCAGGCTGGTCATTATGAACTGCCATTTGGCACATTAGAGGTGAGCCTGGATGAATCCGGCATGTCGTGGGGTGGATACCCGCTGGACCGTTTTATTTCAACAAATTCTCTGGAAGTTGAAGGCCTGAGAAATCGTTACCTTAAACCCGGCATCGGTGCGCCATTGGCGGCCAGCCTGGCAAAAACACATTCCTCCGAAAAAAAGCTGGGGGCTGATCGCCTCGGACCGTACACAAAAGTCCCCGTCACCGCACTGTTGAATTTTGATAATGCACGTGCCAGTCTGCAAAATGGCAATATGAACGGACGTATAGAAGTTTACGCAGAAGATCAGGCCTCAACAGTGTCGATTAATGGTAAAAAGCAGCCTATCGAATCCGACACGACTGCCGCGCTTGCCTATCAACTGAATGATAGCCCGCTTTATGCAATGGAAATTGCCGGTTTCTTTCGTGGATCGGTTCTCACCAGTGGTCTAATTCCAAAAGATCGGGCGCAGGATGGTATTTTTTTTATGCACCCCTACCAAGTTGGGAAAATTCCACTGGTATTAGTGCATGGTACTGCATCAAGCCCTGCACGCTGGGCCGAATTAGTCAACGAACTGAATGGCGATCCAAAAATCAGCGAACGCTTTCAAGTCTGGTTATTTATTTACGACAGCGGCAGACCCGTTGGCTATTCTGCAGGCCGGCTGCGCGAGGCTCTGACGAATACCATGCATGAACTCGACCCCGAAGGCAAAGACCCGGCACTACAGCAAATGGTTGTCATAGGCCACAGTCAAGGTGGCTTGTTAACCAAGCTCACTGCCATTGACAGTGGGACGAAATTTTGGGATCACATCAGTGACAAACCCTTCGAGCAAATGCAGCTTAGCCCGGAAGCCCGTAAACTCATTGAGCAAGCTGCGTTCTACACGCCGTTGCCTTTCGTCAAGCGCGTAGTGTTTATTTCGACACCGCAACACGGCGCCATGCTAGCCGCATCCCAAATAGTGACAGGGCTAGTTGCAAAACTGGTCACTCTGCCTTTAACGCTAGTAAATACTACCGCCCAATTGGCAAAAATGGCCGCTGCATCGGGCGATGAAAAATTTGTTGCCATGTTGAGCAGACCTATGACATCTGTTGACACGATGAACCCGAACAACCCCGCTCTGCAAATTTTGGCATCCATTCCCGTTCCAGCCAATATTCCGGCGCACTCGATTATCGCAGTCGAAGGCGAGGGCCCCATAGAAGACGGTGATGATGGTGTAGTGGCGTATAAAAGCGCACACATTGACGAAGCGGTTTCTGAGCTGGTGGTTCGTTGGGGCCACTCCTGTCAGGATCAGCCCGAAACCATAGAAGAAGTTCGGCGCATTTTGTTTGAACATCTAACCACGGTGGAATAAACAATGAAAGCATTATACTCGGGGATGGCTGAATGCCTTTATCGCCCATCCGTCAATATTCTCAATGCCGCCCGGATCAGACTTTTCGGCTGGACAGTGATTATGACTATTATATCGACGATAACCGGTTGTAATTCTTTTGGCCCCGATGCACTAAGAGGCACTCATCCCTTATATAACGACGCCATCGTTAGCAGCATGAACGACCAGTTCATCCAAAATATCGTGCGATTGCACTACCGGGATCCGACCTTCTTTCTCGATGTCGCCAGCGTAACGGCCTCCATGAAGCTGGATATGGGCGGCGGGCTGGATCAGTCGTCCGTCGGACTAAACGGCGGTGCTGATATCATGCAATACAGCCTGGGTGGCGCCTATAGCACGACGCCGACCATTTCCTACTCACCACTTCAGGGTGAAAGCTTCGTCAAAAGTGTGCTGAGTCCGATTCCCATCGATGTCGTGTTCGCGCTGAGTACTTCAGGTTGGAATGCGCAACGTGTGTTCGGTCTTTGTGTAGAACGCATGAACGGCATAGAAAATGCACCGAATGCCTCAGGCCCAACCCCACAAAAAGCACCCGAGAGCGGGCGCGATTTGAAGCGACTCATGCAACTGGTCGAGGAGGTATCTATCGACCACCTTATCGCCCCTCGCACAGACCCAAAAACCAAGGAAACACAGCTGGAAATCAAGTCTTCTACTAAATTTGCCAAGCAAATTTGGGAAATCAAGGACTTACTGGGGCTTGATCAACAACGCCAGTTTTACCATGTCAACAGCGACTTTATAGCACCCAGCCCGGACACTATTTCGATACGCACCCGTTCGCTAATGAGTATTTTTTTCTATTTGTCACATCATGTGGATACGCCGCAAGCCCATCAAGACGCCGGATTAGTGACCATTACGCACAACCCGGATGGGTCGGTATTCGACTGGGGTACAACCGCAGCCGGCAGTATGTTTCACATTCGCCAAAGCAATGAGCAACCCGAAATGGCTTTTGTTGCAATACCTTATCGGGGGAACTGGTTTTATCTGGCTGACAACGACCTTGATTCGAAATCGACTTTCATGCTGCTGATGCAATTGTTTCGACTACAGGCCGGTGCCACGAAAGCGGTTGGTCCCACCTTAACCATTCCGGTGCACTAACATCGTTACTGTCGATTCACTTGCCGTGTGTATAAAAATGACCCATAAACCTAATCGACTTTTATTTCTTCCCCAACCTCTGTTTTTGGCAGCATGCCTGATACTTTGGGCGTTTTGCCTGAGTCCTGCTGATGCGGTCGATGAACTACCGCTGAAACCAGTAGATACCTCCAGCCCTAGAGCCACGCTGCAGGGCTTTCTGGAGCAAATGAATCAGAGCTACTCAAGCGGTATTGGGATGTTAAACGCGTATCTGGCCGAGTCGCAGCCCTACTTGACACCGGAAGAGATAGCCGTGTTAAAAGATGGCCTCCGGTATCAGAAATCAGCCCAACGAGTGCTGGATTTGAGCGAAATGCCATCAGACTTGAGCGAAGAATCCGCCCGGCGGCTTGCAGTTCAACTAAAAGAGGTATTGGATAGGCTAGATCTTCCTGCTATAGAATCGATACCGGATGAGCAGGCAATGGCCAAATCTGAATTCAAACGCTGGGTGATACCAAATACCGAAATCCGGATTCAGCGGGTCGAACAAGGACCCAGGGCAGGTGAATATCTTTTTACACCGGAAACCTTGAATCGCCTGCCGGAATTCTATGCCAACATTAAAGACTTACCCTATAAGCCCGGAGCGAGTGTTGGCTTCTTCGACTTTGCCAACTATAGTCCCGCAGGAGTCGCTCTAGCCTTGCATAAAATCGTGCCGACCCGTTGGCTGATTGATTCGCCTCGCTATCAGAATCGATTTCTATTGCTTGACCAACCAACATGGCGCTGGCTTGGCATCTTGCTGGTCATGGGCTGCGGGCTGATTTTTATCAAGCTGTGTTTCCGTCTTAGACGCTACTGGAAAGAGCGTTCAAGATTCTCTAAACAATGGGTCAACTTACTGCGCCCGGCTAGCCTGATGTTAGTGACTGCGCTGACCGCACTCATTTTGTCCAAAATATTGCGGATATCGGGCATCGTTTATGCTGTTGCCATACCGGGGTTGTGGGTCTTATTTTATTTCGCCTGGACTTGGTTGGTCTGGGCAGCCGGTAGCGCCATCGCTAGCAGCATGATGGCCAGAGAACGTATACGCATCGGCAGCGTCGACGGCCAACTGATTCTGATGGTGGTACGCTTACTCACCTTCATCGCAGCGGTGGCTATTCTTGTGTCTGGCGCGGATCATTTAGGCCTACCCGCCTACTCGTTGCTGGCCGGATTTGGCGTTGGCGGCCTGGCCGTGGCCTTGGCTGCTCAACAAACCCTAGCCAATCTGCTCGGCTCGCTCATCATTATGATTGAGAAACCCCTGGCAATAGGCGATTACATCAAGATAAAAGATGCAGAAGGTACCGTCGAGAAAGTAGGTTTTCGCAGCACCCGAATTCGGACGCTCTACAATTCTGTCGTCACCATCCCCAGCAGCCAACTGATCAACAGCAGCATCGATAATATGGAATTGCGCCAATATCGTCAGCTTAAAACCACCCTCAGTATCACCTATGACACCCCGGTTGAGAAAATCGAGGGCTTTGTGATGGCCATCAAACAACAACTTGAATCTTATCCATTCATCCGTAAAGATAATATCCAGGTGTTTTTTTACGAGTTTGGCCCTGCCAGTCTGGATATCTTGCTAAACTTTTTTATCAAGGCCGCTGACAGGAATGCCGAACTCATCTTTCGGCAGCAGATTCTGCTGAATATTTTGCGTTTGGCTGAAGATAGCGATGTGCAATTTGCGTTTCCTACCCAAACTTTACATATCAAAAGCTTGCCGGAAGAAACGGCTAGCCAACCCGTATCACAGCAATCAAACTAAGCCCTGCATGGACAAGACTCATTCGGCATTCAGCGATCAACGCATTGTTAAACGGCTAGCGCTGTTAGCTTTGAGCCTAGTCAATTATCAGGCCCAAGCCACGGACATGGATCCCCGTTCTTATTCCAATATTCCGGTAGGTCTTAATTTCTTGGTTGCCGGTTATACTCATACCACTGGCAATGTATCATTTGCCCCCTCGGTGCCGATCGAAAACGCCAAGATCAACATTGATAGTGCCATTTTGGCTTATTCCCGTTCTCTGGATATTTTCGGTAAGTCCGGCAAGGTCGATTTTATCCTGCCTGGGGCTTCACTATTTGGAACGGCCGATGTTCTTGGGCAATCCCGTGAGCGAGACGTTGGCGGTTTGGCTGATCCTGTCGCGCGCTTTTATGTGAATTTTTACGGCGCACCTGCGCTATCGGTTAAAGATTTTGCTGCCTACAAACAAGATCTTATTGTGGGTGCAAGCCTTGCCGTGACGGCACCCGGCGGTCAGTATGATGAGACAAAACTAATCAACCTTGGCACCAACCGCTGGGCTTTTAAACCTGAGCTAGGTCTTTCCAAGGCCTGGGGGCCTGTAACTGCGGAACTCGCCGCCGGCGCTTATTTTTTTACTGACAACAATCAACCCTTTCAAGGCGATAACCTGCAACAGGCGCCGCTTTTTACCGCACAAGGACATCTTATTTACAATTTACATCCCGGAATTTGGGCTGCATTCGACGCTAATTATTATAGTGGTGGCTTGATCACAAAGGATGGCAAATCAGCTGATAATAGCCTGGAGAATTGGCGAGTGGGAGGCACGCTGTCGGTTGCTGTTCAACGCCATCATTCGATCAAGCTATATGGCAATACCGGCATTTACAGTCTAACCGGCGGTAATTTCGATACCATAGGCGTCGCTTGGCTATATCGCTGGGGCGAAGGTTTTTAGTAAGCTTCTAAAAAATACTAAAACACACTGAAAACCTAGCGCGTGCATGCGCTCTACAACTTTTGGCCTCCAGAGCTTTCTTCGCGGCAGTATCAGAAGACTAAGCTCTCGCCAACATCTATAAATTGCTGTTGGGTTTTATACAGGGTGCGGTTAGCTACGGCTGCAAGGTTTGCTAGCCATAAAGGGCTTTTCAGTGAAGGGGTTAATAATTAAACAGATTGTGTTTTTCACAGGGAGTGGACCCAACATATCCATATGCTGGGTAGCCCATAAAAATCAAACTACCATCAAGAATGGCGTTTTATTTAAGCTGTAATATTGCGACGACGTGATACTAAAACACCAGTCAAAACAGAGCCGAATAACCAAAATGCACCTGGGACAGGCACTACAGCAGTTGTTGCAGCGGACAGACTCATTTGTGTTTTTTCTACAAATGCATAAGAACCAACATTAGCCTGAGCAAACAAAAGGTTTTGAATTTTTACTGTGGCTGATTCTGCTGAATTTAGCGTTGTACTGTTTGATGCGCTCCAGTTAGTAATCTCCAACGAATTCAGATCATCAAATTTTACGTCTAATGCTGCAGACGGTGTGATTGCCTGGGGAGTGCCGTTAAAATAACTATTACCGGCTACCTTAACCGAACCATCTCCAATGACGAAATAATCGCCTTGTTCAAATGAGCTTAATCCTGTCAGAGTGTAACCCATTTTTGCGGTGATATTAATGACAGGTGTTGTTGCACTTTTAAAGCTCAATCCTCCATCGTTACTTACAGCGGAAAAATTGATTGGATCAAAGTTCAAGGTGTTACCAGTCGCCCAAATATTGCCGATTAATGCGCTCAAACCAGTATCGTCATAGCTGAAGTCTACCGTTGCTCCTGAAATAGACACTATTGCAGCATTAACGCCCGTACTGGCAAGTGCCAAACCTGCAGCAGCGAGGGCTATTTTTAATTTCTTCATGGTTAATTATCCTAAATTTTAAATTTGAGAGAGTTGTAAAAAGTAAATCATTTTGCTTTTCGGCCCACAGCCTCACTAAGCCTAAACGTCGTGCCTTTCAACTATATTAACAGCTTGCTAACATTTATTCTAACGCCCTTTATTTCAAAAAAATAAAAAATCTTTGAAATAATGAAGCCATATAAAGCCTCTATCACCCGAATACGACTTATACGCGTGTCATATGACGTATTGATGACAAGAAAAATCAATACTTCGCTTTTTATAACACAACGTACTTTTATGGAAACAGGCAGCTCATCATACAAATCAATGACCAATCCACAAGCGATTTAACCCAATTTTAATCAGATCAAACCCTAAAAGTTTTCTAACATCCAAAATTACAACACTTGCTAGTCAGTACGTGGTTCCTTAGAATGCCATCAACACTTTTCAGGAGAAACTGGTGAGCGAGACTCGCGAATTTAAACCTTTAAACATAGCGGTGTTGACCGTGTCTGATTCCCGCACCGAGGCCGACGATGTTTCAGGCTCGGTCTTGGTTAGCGGCCTAACCGAAGCCGGACATCATTTAAATGATAAAAGAATTGTTGCAGACGATATTTATCAAATACGCGCAATCGTCAGTCAATGGATAGCCGACTCCAGCATTCACGCCATCATCAGCACTGGCGGCACTGGTGTAACCGGCCGCGACGGCACCCCGGAAGCCATCACCCCTTTACTGGATAAGGTGCTGGATGGTTTTGGCGAAGTATTTCGCATGCTGTCCTACCAGGAGATTAAAAGCTCCACCATGCAATCACGCGCCATTGCCGGCGTCGCCAACGGCACTTACATTTTCTGTGTGCCTGGCTCATCCGGCGCCTGCCGCACCGCATGGAATAGTCTTATCAAGGATCAGCTGGATTACCGCACCCGCCCCTGTAACTTAGTGCAGCTGATGCCGCGCTTGCTGGAGAAATAATGCAATCACGTTTTCTATTTTTTGCCGCAATCGCCGGTTTTTTGGGCGTTGCGATGGGCGCTTTTGGCGCGCATGGTTTAAAGTCCGTACTGTCTGAGCATCACTTGGACGTTTACAAAACCGCGGTAAACTACCAAATGTGGCATGCATTGTTGCTGGCATTCATATCGATGTTGCCGCCGCATAAATGGCTAAATTGGGCCAGTTGGTGCTTGGTCGCTGGGATGCTGTTGTTCTCCGGCAGCCTGTATTTACTGGCTATCTTTAACATAGGTTGGCTAGGCATGATCACCCCGTTTGGCGGCTTAGCATTTCTGATGGCTTGGGGCTTGTTAGCCTGGCAAGCATATCAACAGCACAAAGCAGCCCAATCCTAAGCAGACTTTTTAGTTAACTCCTGACCCTCAAGACGAGTCCAAACCCATGCGCGATGCGACCCCCCAAACCGTTTACCTAAAAGATTACACCCCACCTGAATATTTGATCGACAGTGTCGAACTGGACTTTGATCTGGATGCACAGCACACTCAGGTAAATTCTCGCTTAACCATGCGGCGTAATCCAGAAAGCGCAGCCGCTGGCGTTTCGCTGGTTTTAACGGGTGAAGAACTGGAGTTAATCAGCATTCAGTTGGACGGTAACCCGCTGACAGAGAGCGATTTCACAATTAACCTGGAAACCATGACGATACAGCAGGTGCCGCAACAGCGGGCATTTGTGATCAGCATAGAAAACCGCATCAACCCTAAAGCCAATACCGCGTTAGAAGGTTTATATCTATCCAGCAGCATGCTCTGCACACAATGCGAAGCGCAAGGGTTTAGAAAAATCACCTGGTTTTTGGATAGACCGGATGTAATGACCCGTTTCAAAACCACGTTAAGCGCCGACAAAACCCAATATCCGGTTTTACTTTCCAATGGCAATAAAATCGGCCACGGTGATCTGGCTAACAATCGCCACTGGGTCAGCTGGGAAGATCCCTTCGCCAAACCCTGCTACTTGTTTGCTTTGGTAGCCGGACAACTGGAATGTGTTTCAGACAGTTTTACCACAATGAGCGGGCGCGAAATTGCGCTGGAGATATTCGTCGAGCAGCACAATGTCGACAAATGCGCTCACGCCATGCAATCCTTAAAAAATGCCATGCGCTGGGATGAAGACAGCTACGGCCTGGAATACGATCTGGATTTATACATGATCGTCGCCGTTGATCATTTCAACATGGGCGCCATGGAAAACAAGGGCCTGAACGTATTTAACACCAAATTTGTGCTGGCCAGGCCTGACACCGCCACCGATAGCGATTACGAACATATTGAAGGCGTGATTGGTCACGAATATTTCCATAACTGGTCAGGTAATCGCGTCACCTGCCGGGATTGGTTCCAGCTCAGCTTAAAAGAAGGTTTTACCGTATTTCGCGATCAACAATTCACCGGCGACCGTACCTCGCAGGCCGTCAAGCGCATTCAGGACGTCAACGCCCTCAGAACCCGTCAGTTTGCCGAAGATGCCAGCCCGTTGGCGCATCCGATCCGGCCGGAAGCTTATATCGAAATTAATAACTTTTACACGCTGACCGTATATGAAAAAGGCGCGGAAGTCGTGCGCATGTTACAGACTTTACTGGGTGCTGAAGGTTTTCGGAAGGGCTGTGATTTGTATTTTCAGCGTCATGACGGCCAAGCCGTGACCTGCGAAGATTTCGTCAACGCCATGGAAGCCGCTAATGGCGTCGAATTGAGTCAATTTCGCCGCTGGTATTCGCAAGCCGGCACGCCCGTGCTGACGGTCAGTCAACATTACGATGCCGACGCCCAGCAACTGCATCTGACCATCCAGCAAAGCTGCCCACCCACACCGCATCAACCGGACAAAGCCCCCTTACACATTCCGGTAAAACTAGGCTTATTGGCGGCAGACGGTTCACCTGCAACATTTGTCATCAACGGCCAGCAACAAACTGACATCACCCTCAATCTGACCGAAGCCGAGCAAAGCTTTGTATTTGACGAATTAGCCGAAAAACCTGTGCTGTCTTTATTGCGCGGCTTTTCCGCACCGGTGAATTTAAACATGCCGCGCAGTCTGGAAGAGTTGGCATTTTTATTCAAACATGACAGCGATACCTTTAATCGTTGGGAGGCAGGACAACAATTGGTCGTGCAGGTAATTTTCGGCTTGATCGAAGATTTGCATAATCACCTGCCATTGCATCTTAATGCCTTGGTGGTTGAGGCTTTTCATAGTCTGCTGAATGCTGAAGCCGATGATTTATCCTATCAAGCCTTATTACTCACACTGCCGGATGAAAGTTATCTGGCCGGACAGATGACTGTCATCGATGTCGATGCCATCCATCATGCCCGAGAATTTGTCAAAACCACGCTGGCACATGCCTTAGAAGACGATTTTAATCGCGTGTATCTGATTCATCATCGCGATGAATCCGGTAAATTCGATGCCGATGCGATAGGCAGACGGCGGCTAAAAAATGCCTGCCTGAGTTATCTGAGTCAATTGGAATCCAGCGACAGTTACACTCTGATCTTGGCCCAATTCGAACAAGCGCATAACATGACTGATCAAATGGCTGCGCTATCAGTCATCGTCAACAGCCAACATCCGGCCAAAGCGTCTTGCCTGGATAAGTTTTACCAACAATGGCAACAAGAAGCCTTGGTGATCGACAAATGGTTTGCCTTGCAAGCCAGCAGTTATATGCCCAACACCTTTGCTACCGTCCAGGCATTGATGCAACATCCGGCTTTTGATATGAAAACGCCGAATCGCGTACGAGCCTTAATCGGCGCCTTCAGCCAAGCCAATCCGGTACATTTTCATGCCAAAGATGGTGAGGGCTATCGCTTTCTGGCTGACCAAGTACTAGCCTTGAATACGCTTAATCCACAAATCGCTTCCCGCATGGTGACAAGCTTAGCTCAATGGCGTCGCTACGACAAAGGACGCCAAAAATTGATGAAGCAACAATTGCAACGTATCGTCATGACGGAACAGCTTTCTAAAGATGTCTATGAAATTGCTAGCAAGAGTTTGGCGTAGTGGTCACAATCACGTAAACTAATGCTCAATTAAAACATTCATAGCCAGCATGAACCCACGCACAGCAGAGGTTGAACGCAACACCTTGGAAACCCAGATTAAGATTGCCATCAATCTGGATGGCAATGGCACTGCCTCTTTTAGCACTGGCCTGCCTTTTCTTGATCACATGCTGGATCAAATAGCCCGCCACGGCTTGATTGACATGGATGTAGTTTCAAAAGGCGATTTACATATCGACGCCCATCACAGTGTGGAAGATATCGGCATTACGCTAGGGCAAGCCGTTGCTAAAGCGCTAGGCGATAAAAAAGGTATTGTCCGTTATGGCCATGCCTATTGCCCACTGGATGAATCCTTGTCGCGGGTGGTGGTGGATTTTTCCGGCCGCCCCGGCTTGTTTTATGAAGTTGAGTTTAAACGCGCTTTCATCGGTAGCTTCGACGTGGATTTGTTTAAAGAATTTTTTCAGGGCTTTGTCAATCACGCGGGTGTTACTTTGCATATCGATAACCTGAAAGCCGGCAACGCCCATCATATAGCCGAAACAGTATTTAAAGCCTTTGGCCGCGCGGTGCGGATGGCGATTAGCCCAGACCCGCGCATGACTGGCATCATGCCATCTACCAAAGGTAGCCTATAATTTCTCTTAGCTGTTTTTCTACTTAATTTCACATTTTTATGTCAACAGTTGCCGTTATCGACTACGGAATGGGTAACCTTCATTCCATCGCCAAAGCCCTGCAACACGCCGATACCAGCGTCAATGTGCAAATCAGCGCCGATGCTCATGTCATTCAAGCTGCCGATCGGGTGGTATTTCCCGGTGTCGGCGCCATGCGTGATTGCATGCAGGCTTTACAAGCGCTTAAACTGGTCGACGTGATCAAAAACGTTGCCCAAGACAAGCCTTTTTTAGGTATTTGCTTAGGCATGCAGGCGCTATTAACTGATAGCGAAGAAAATGGCGGCATAGCCTGCCTAAATTTATTTCCCGGTCACGTGCGTCATTTTGCCGAACCGCTTTTCGATGAGTTAGACCACTCACTAAAAGTACCGCACATGGGCTGGAACCGCGTCAGACAAAAACCACACCCCTTATGGCAAGATATTGCTCAGGACAGCCGCTTTTACTTTGTGCACAGTTATTACGCCATCCCGGATAGTGAGCAGGACAGCATCGCCAGCAGTGCTTATCCGCAGCCATTTACCTGCGCACTGGCGAAAAACAATGTATTTGCCGTGCAATTTCATCCGGAAAAAAGTCAGACCGTTGGCCTACAATTGTTACAAAATTTTTTACGCTGGGATGGCGCGGCTTAATAGCTGACGCACGCGATTATATGTAAGACGACGCCGAAACGACCCGCATTTCGGCTTTTTTAACCTTTTGATAAATGATTTAACTACTGAGATTGAACTATGTTGTTGATACCTGCAATTGATTTAAAAGAAGGCAAATGTGTTCGCTTGCGCCAGGGTCGCATGGAAGAAAACACAATATTCTCCGACGACCCGGTCGCGGTAGCGGGTCGCTGGGTAAATGCAGGCGCCAGACGCCTGCATTTGGTAGACCTGGACGGCGCCTTCGCGGGTAAGCCTAGAAATGCCGAAGTCATCAACGCCATTGTTCGCGCTTATCCCAACGTACCGGTACAAATCGGCGGCGGCATCCGCGACGAAGACACCATACAAGCCTATTTAGAAGCCGGCGTGGAATACGTCATCATCGGCACCAAAGCTGTCAGCGAACCGCACTTCGTCCGCGACGTGGCCATTGAATTTCCCGGCCACATCATTGTTGGCCTGGATGCCAAAGACGGCAAAGTCGCCATCGATGGCTGGTCCAAACTATCCCGCCACGACGTCATCGATCTGGCGAAAAAATTCGAAGCTCAGGGCGTATCAGCCATCATATACACCGACATCTCCCGTGACGGCATGATGCAGGGTGTCAACGTTGAAGCCACGGCCAAACTGGCGCGTGAAATCACCATCCCGGTTATCGCTTCCGGCGGCATTACCAATATAGATGACATCAAGGCCTTGGGCGAAGTCGCTCACGAAGGCATCATGGGCGCTATTACCGGTCGCGCGATTTACGAAGGCACGCTGGACTTTGCCGAAGCGGAAAAACTCGCTGAATCGTTTGCCGATGTAAGCGTCTAATTCTCCGCACACTCACAACACAGCCAGCCAATATTCATGAGCCTTGCTAAACGTATTATTCCTTGCCTGGATGTCGATAATGGTCGCGTCGTTAAAGGCGTGCAATTCGTTGACATTCGCGATGCCGGCGATCCAGTGGAAATTGCCCGCCGCTACGACCAGGAAGGCGCAGATGAGATCACCTTTTTAGACATCACTGCCACCCACCACAACCGCGACACCATCGTGCATGTGGTCGAAGAAGTCGCCAGCGAAGTGTTTATACCGCTTACCGTAGGTGGCGGCATCCGCACACTGGAAGACATTCGCACCATGCTGAATGCGGGTGCCGACAAAGTCGGCATCAACAGTGCGGCTGTATTCAATCCGGAATTTGTCAAACAAGCGGCTGATAAATTCGGCTCGCAATGTATCGTGGTCGCCATAGACGCTAAAAAAGTCAGCCAACCGGGTGAAGAAAATCGCTGGGAAATATTTACCCACGGCGGCCGCAAACCCACCGGCATCAATGCCGTGGAGTGGGCGATTAAAATGAAAGACTTTGGTGCTGGCGAAATATTACTGACCAGCATGGATAGGGACGGCACTAAATCCGGTTTTGATTTAGCCCTGACGCGTGCCATCAGCGAAGCAGTCAGCATCCCGGTGATCGCCTCCGGCGGTGTCGGCAATCTGGATCATTTAGCCGACGGCATCATCGAGGGTAAAGCCGACGCAGTGCTGGCTGCCAGTATTTTTCATTTTGCCGAGTACACTATCGAACAAGCTAAATTACACATGCAGTCACGCGGCATAGAGGTACGCCTATGAACGACGCTTGGCTGAATGAAATCCAGTGGAGCGAAGACGGTTTAGTACCCGTTATCGCTCAACAGCATGACAGCGGCCGCGTGGTGATGTTTGCCTGGATGAATCGCGAATCATTGGCGCTCACTGTACAGGAAGGCTACGCGACTTATTGGTCACGCTCTCGCCAGCGCCTATGGCGCAAAGGCGAAGAGTCCGGCCATAGGCAAAAAGTTATAGACATGCAATTAGATTGCGATGCTGATGTAATATTGATTAAAATCGCCCAAGAAGGTGGCATAGCCTGCCATACCGGTCGCGAAAGCTGCTTTTATCGCAGCCTGAAAGACGGCGAATGGCAAACTACAGAACCCGTCCTGAAAGACCCAAAGTCCATCTACAAATAGCCCACAAAGCCGGCATAGCTCAGCAGGTAGAGCAGCGCACTCGTAACGCGAAGGTCGTAGGTTCGATTCCTATTGCCGGCACCATTTAAAACAATGACTTACGACAATTTTAAGGTCAGCTATTTTTAAAAATGTCGCAATTTTGTCGCACTTCAAAATAAATTACCTCGACAATCAGACAACAAAAAAGCCGGTAAGCCAACCAAGTCCACCGGCTTTTTTAGTGATTTTCCAGCAATGCTTAACGTCAGCTCATAATTTAAGATTTTCAGGCCATAAAATAATATGAGTTCCTTGCTCTGGCTCTCCTCCTGCTTCAATGCCCCTTGCTGTTAAAGCATAATGTCCTTTGATTCCTTTCCCGGTAACAAGCTTAATCAAACCTGAAGTTAGTAAATTTTCATTTAGTATTTTTTGTTCGATATGTCGCCTTTTAGCTAACTCATGAGTTGGGATTTTAGTTTGCAGTTCAGTTGACTTTATTGGCGTTGAAATTTTAAAAGAATTAGCGTTTCTTCCTTCGCTTATGCGGATAAGTCGCTGAACTTCTTCAAAAGCTTTGTTGTAAAGAATTAAATCGTTTTGACGACTAAATAAAACCCCCATTTCATTATTATTTTGTTGGCTGAATTCATAAAGATTCATACTTGTAACAATACAAAGCTCCTCGTTTAGGTAACATTTAGCATGTAAATTTTTGCAATAGCTAGCCCTAACATAAGGTAGATTATTTAACCAATTTATTACATCCGGCTTTGGTTCTTCTTTGCCGTACACAATCTGTACATCAATTTTTAAATTATTTTTATCGGTTATAAACTCTTTGATTCTATCGCTGAATTTTAAGTAAGGGCTAACAAGCAAAACCCTTTCTCGGGCGTTTTTAATTATTCGAGCAAGCCACATGTTCACGCTTTCAGTATCCAAAAACTCTGCCATATCGACTCCTTTTAAAATGTGTAAGCAAAGTATACATTCTTTTACACATGCAACTATGCCCGCAAACCCGCTTTACACCGTGTAAATAAAAGTTGATTTGACATTTACTTTACAAGTGTTAATCTAACTCTAAGAGTTTAATTTACACAAAAGGTGCAATCATGAAAGGCCAACAAATCGGATACATTAGAGTTAGCTCAACATCTCAAAACACAGAACGCCAATTAGCAGACGTGCAGCTTGATCGAACCTTTACCGACAAGGCCAGCGGCAAAGATGCCAACCGGCCAGAATTAACCAACTGCCTAAACCACCTCAGAGAAGGAGACGTTTTACACGTCCATAGCATCGACCGTTTAGCGCGTAACCTGAAAGACCTGCAAACCATTATCGAGACATTAACCCAGAAAGGCATCACGGTTAAGTTTTACAAAGAGCACCTTACCTTTGAAGCCGCCAATACATCACCCATGCAAACGCTCATGCTGCAAATGCTGGGTGCTTTTGCAGAATTCGAGCGGACATTGATAAAAGAACGCCAGCGGGAAGGGATCGAGGCCGCCAAGGCCAGCGGCAAGAAGCTAGGCGCACCCTCTAAACTCAATGCAGAACAAACCGCCGAAATCAAAGCCAGGATCGAGCAAGGCGGCGACAAAAGCAAACTTGCCAAAGAATACGGCATTAGCCGCCCAACGCTTTACAAACTATTAGCGGCTTGATGCTTCAAACCTGTGAAGGTGAAATATAAACGCCCTTACTCAAACAAGGGCGTTTTGAATCTAACTGCAACACCATGTCAACATCCAAAACCAGAGGGCAATTACTCAGGAACAATTTAACGACTATTAGCCATTATTTTTAACAATTTCCCCGTTCCCCTCATTGCTTACGCCATAGTCGGCCCCTTCGCAAATCAAAAACAAAAGGTCAACAAATTTTGTTTACAAAAAGTTAATTTTTTTCGGAAATGTAAACAAAAATGTCAATAAAAGTACACATGCCGTGAAATTTTTTTTCAAAAACTTAACAGGAAGACTCGACGCGTCAAATTTTCAGTCTTGGCAATGACCGCGCCCGCCTTACATGTCGATAACGGGCGGGCGGGATCAGTAGGAATCTATCGAACGTGGTTTTCATGTAAGGAACAGTGATTTTATTCCCGCCACGTATTATCCAGACAACCTTAAACCGGGTTTTGTCGTGTTGGTGCCTGTTTTTAAAGTCAGTTATGGCTAATGCCGTTAACTTGTTTAGCGTAGGCGTGTTGGGTGGCAATATCTGCATTTGATTAGCATAAAACTTATTCAAGGCCGCCCATTCTTGATTAATGCGCCGATTGATTGCGGCGGTTCGTGCTTTCCGTTTGGCTTCAGTTTCATCTTTTTTTTGCATGTTTTTGGGTTGTTTCGTCGACATAAAAATTTCTCCTAAAAATACATTTCATCTATACCCCTATGTGAAAAATTAGGGGAATTAGGGGAGATTGCTTTCAAAGCCTTGTCACGCGTGGCTTACAAGCTCCCATACCAGCTTAAAAACTATGGGAATCTCCCCTAAAAAAATCTAAAAATCCGGGGAGATAGGCTGTTTTTCACCTAAAACAGCTTAATTTTCAGCCCCAATACTAAAAAATTCGCTGTTTACCGCTCCCCTAATTTTATGGGAATCTCCCATAATTTTTTTTCAACTAGGGGAGCAACAAACCCACTAATGACAAGGCTTATAGGCTTATCTCCCCTAATTCCCATAAAAAAAAAGATACCCCCCTTATAGTTTTTTGCAGTTGGATCGATACAGCAAAAACAAACCCGGAAATTTCCACGGCATCAACTCGCCGATTCAATCAGTTCAGCATCAAATATCAGTACCCGAACCGAACGCCCAGCCACCAACCGCTTGACAGTTGGCTTAGGTCGTCCATTTTTGCTGTCCGGCTCAGTTTTAAGCAATAAACCACGCTCGACTATTCGCCGCCATAACGTACCCGACGACATTAAGAACGCATCACCTTGGCGCTTTGCAAATTCATTGACGGTTTTAAAGGCGCTGTTCGGCTCTAGCCAAACTTGAGGCGGTGCGCCGTCATTGGGTGGGGCATACCAGCCGATACAATCACCCATTGGCTTGTATTGCTTATCGCCCACCAAATCAGCGCCCGCTTCACGCCAGCCCCAGGCAAATGGCCGGGATTGTGGCGGGCCTTGATCGATCCGGCTAGAAATATGCGTATTACCAGAACTGAAACAAGCCCGCAGCAATTGTAAAAACCGCTCAACCTCGTCCTGTTCGGACTGATAGGATGCCTGCTCACTGAAGGCTTGCTGTAAATGCTGTTCAACCTCAATCAATAAGCTGATCGATTTTTCGCCATCGATAGCGCCGATTTCTTCCAAAAACATCAAAAACGGCTCAAGCCCAGCTACCAAATTGGCGAAAATTTCCGGGGCGCGGGGATGAGATGAGGCTTTCCCGTCACGCACAGCGCCGTTTCTAAGCTGTTCAACAATGACGGGGAAATCCTTTTTGTGTTGATCCATACGCGGCGCTAACCATTGCAGATAAGCAGCCATAAGGCCAGATAAAGCACCGGAATTCGCCGAATGCTGTAGCCTGGAAAGCGTCGAGTTATCCACATCCTCACGGCTTAATTCCAACACCAGCAGCCGCCCTAATAATGATTGACCGCGTGGCAAATCTTCGGCAGTAATCAACATCATGGATCTATTAAACGGTGTTGCCTGTGCCTGCATGTTGGCATTTCTGCGGCCTCTTCCGGCCTGGTTGCCAGTATTTCTAATCAGCCGCTCGGCCATGCTGTGCTGTTTGTCGGCCTCGGTTCTATTCACCGACGGCTTAAAATCATCAACAACATAAACAGCGTCTTTAGCTTGATGAGCTTTAGCTTCCGCGTCGTTGGCAGAATCCGACCAGTTCGCCGGAAAGCTGCGGGCGCTAAAGTTACCGAAGAAAACCTGAGCAATCGCGGCGATAGCCGACTTGCGGGAGCCGGTCAAACCATGCAGCCAGATTGCAAAATCGATGCAATGCGCTTCACCCAAAGGCGCACGTGCAACCGCCGCCAATAAAACCGCGCCGATGTGCTGCCTATGCGGGCAAACTTCCAGCAAAAGCAGTGCGTCAGCCACGGCTTGCTTAAGCGTATCGTCGGACAGTGGCGCGAGCAGTGCGTAGCGGCTCATATTGCCGGGCCCTAAGTCAACTTGAACGCTATCAATCAGCCCGGCGGCAGCAATCGCCCCCGATCCGGTTAAATACTGCCATTCGTCATTGATTTTTTTCCAGCCGGTAAAGCGGTAAATGGTGCGCCTTGGTATATCTCCATCAAGTCTTGAATAAAGCTGAATGCAAGCTCTGAGGTTATCTTTCTTTGCGTTACCAGGATAAATAAACGGCAGCGTTCCCCAAAATTCATTAGCCCAGTTGCCTTGTGTGGCATAAAAAGCTTTAGCCGGTATATCAACCAGCGGCAGCACCACACCATCAGCCCGGCGGCCCTCGACTCTTAAAAAACTGGTATCAGTTAGCCCGTCATCAGCAATAACCTCTTCAACGACTCGACAAGTGAAGTCACAAAGCGGGAATGAGTTTTCGGCCCGGTCGCTTGATCCTTCAATCCGCATCATCTTGAACTGCACAAACGCGCCGGATTCGATGCCATATTCACCAAATCTAACCGCTTTTTTCGACCCGTTACCCGTACCGCCACCGTTTCCAGTTGGTTTAGTGCCGGCAGACTTAGGAGGTTTAGCGCCCTTAACGACTTCCAAGATTGGCTGCTTGACTTTGCTCTCATTCGTCATGGTTGCCACCGTTCAGGAATAACTGATAGTCGTTGAAGTCGCCATGAATAGGCGGCACGGCAACACTACCACCCACAGCGGCGGCGGCTTCCGTAGCCTTGGTTAAACCCGGATTACCGGCGGTTTTCGTGTCATTGTCAGCAGCAAACACAATATTCGCTGACGGCAAACGTTCTCGCACGATACGCCCAACCGCCAGCAGATTACCCGCTGTAAATGCCATGTAAACGCGGTAGCTGCTTTGCTCGTGCAAGGTGGCAGCCGTGGCGAAACCCTCAGCAATCAATACTGTTTCATCGGCTTGGTTGCTGCGTTTGCCGATCCACCAAAACAGCCCGGCCAGGCCGCCAGCCGGTAAAAAGTCTTTATCTCGACCTAATACCGGATGCTTTTCGGGAAAAATGGCTTGTAGGCTGCGGATAGTTCCGGCAGCGTCGAACAGTGGCAACAACAGAACGTTTTCAATGGTAATGGTGGAGCGGTTGCCGCCCTTGTCTTGTATCACCCGCCGCCAGCGTCCCAGCCTTGCGCCGTGTAGCTTGATTTGTTTACGCACTAAGTAAGGGTGATTTTCCTGCGCTGGTGTGGCATCTTGCCAGATAGATAAAGCACGCTTAGCGGCTTGATCCTGTTTTTTGGCGGCTTCAGCTTGGCGTTTGTGCCGTTCGCGGTCTATTCGTGCGCGCTCTCGTTTGTCTAATGGCTTGGCTTGACCTTCACCTTCCAAGAAAAAGAATTTTTTAGATGTATCGCGCCAATCTTGCACAAAGCCGCCTTTCCCATCGGCAAAAATCTTAAGACGGCCCTTATTCTTCTTGCCGTCCTTATCTTCAAGCTCAATGAATCGATCATATTCAAAAGATTTTGGCAGATTGAAACCCATCTCAAGCACCGCCGCGCGGGCGGCATCTTCTATATGCAAAAACGCCATCACTCGCCGCCTTGGTTTTGTGCCTCTAACCAAGCAAAATAACGATCCTCCCGAATCAAAACGCGGCGGCCATTGCGAATAATCGCCCCGGATGCTTTCAGGCCGTTGGTATTCTCATAAAAGATTTGGTGTCGCAGAGTCCCCAGCGGAAAGGCGGGGTGTTTGGCTGTAAATTGCTGGACGGTGAAATAGTGCGGCGCAACTGGTGTGGCAGGCTGGCTTTGTTCGGTTTGTTGCATGGTTTCCCCTTGATTCTAAGATTTTCGAGAATCGCCGGGGATTGTTTCCCCGGCTTGGGGTGGATTATTGCGACAGCTATTTACCGCTAAATTTACCCGGTAAGAAAATCACTTAGCGGTAAATTTAGCGGTAACTATTTTTTAAAAAGGTGGCTTTTTCTTCAGGTTTGAAAGCGTTTTATCAAACGTTCCTCGGCTTAAACTTGGCTCGTTTCCATAGCAAGAACGCCATTCAATAACATCCGCTGTCACCTCTTGAATAATCTTATCGGTGTCGTACTCAGCAAACCGAAAGCGTATTTCCTGCCATACATCTTGAGCTGTAACTTTATCCGTCGTAGAAACAAGAGACTGATAAACCCGCCAAATCAACAAATGCAATTGACTTCTTCTAGTACCTTTGCCGATTGTTTTTCGCGTTGTTTCCGTTTTAGGTTCTGGATCGTCTATTTCTGGCACAGCCACAAACCGCTTAAATTCTTCCGGCAATTCCCATCCCAACCGGCCAGCGAACGCCAGAAAATCAGATTTTTTAAAGCGTGTTTCTTTGCCTTCAATGGGGTGCAATTCGCCAAGTGGCGCGATATTCTCCCTAGCATCGGCCAGCCGTCTTAGAAAGGTATTTAGTTTGCTGATGCTTGCGGAATCATTCCGGGCATAGAAAAAACGCTTTGCTTCATCAATAAAATCAGCGGCGGCAAGATCAGGAACCAAGCCCACGGATTGAGCAACAAGGCTTTCAATAGTGCCGGTGGGTCTAGCGGCTAATCTATCCCAATCGGGCGAAAACAGATTTAACATTAAAAGCTCTCGTTTTGCCGCTATTTCGTCGAGTTCTTGCCGGTTTGCTTTACTGTAATGGGTGGCTTCAGTAAGTAGCGTGCCTTTGGATTGTTTAGTGCCCGGAACTTTGATAACCATCAGGCACCGCCAAACAGCTTGCTATTCATCCGCTCAACCACGTTTGCAATATGGCCGTCTGATAGGTGACTGTAACGCTTCACCATGTCTAAGGTTTTATGGCCCAATACAGCCGCGATTTCGACCATTGACGCGCCGCCCATTGCTAAGTAAGACGCTGTGCAATGTCGCAAATCATGCCAGCGAAAATTATTAACCTCGGCATGTTTTAAAGCGTTAAGCCATGCTTTTTTAAGCTCAATGGGTTGGTTTGGGTGTGTGGGGCTTGGAAAGACTAGCGCCGAATCTAGCCGCCTTACCTTGCTTAGTTTTTGCAGTTCTAACAGGGCTTGGCTTGCCACCGGCACCCGCCGCCGGTCTCCGTTTTTGGTTTCATGCAGGATAATGCAGGCATCCGCCAAATTGACCACGCCCCAAGCGCCTTCGGTCGGTGGCGTTTCCGGTTCCCGCCAATAAAGGTTCATGGTTTCGCCTTGCCTCATGCCGGTTGATATGGACAGCACGAAAGCCGGAAAAAGCAAAGGGTTTGGCGATTCCTTACAGGCGATTGTCAGCCGGTTAAGTTCGTCATCATCCAAAAAGCGAACGATTCCGCGCGGTAACTCGGGCAATTTAACGCCGCCATCTTTTAGCGGGGATTGCTCCAACCAATGCCACTCAGTAACGCACCGTTTTAAAACATCGGTGGCAACTACAAAATGCTTTTTGATGGTGGCAGCCGCTAACGGTCGGCCTTTCCGCCCGCCGGTTGTTGCCAGGGTGTTACGGCAATCGGCAAAAGTGGCGGTTGATAAGTCAGCCATTACACAATGGCCGATCTGTGAAGCCCACCATTCCAGAATAGGCCGCCGGTTGCCTTGCTCGGTGGCTGTAAATTCAGTCGGTAGAATTTCGCGGGTATAACGCTCGATAGCATCCGCGAAAGTATGCTTTTTGGCCGCGCTGGTTTTAAAGTGTCGGCCTTCCCTAATGGCGCTTTCAGTTGAAGCCGCCCATTTTTTAGCGTCGGTCAGGCGTTTAAAGGTGGCGGTTTCGCGTGGGTGGCCTTTTAGCCTGATTTCTACTGTGTAGCGTGGTTTGCCGTCTTTGTCGGTGCGCTCTGTGATGGTTGCCATATAAACCCCTTGGGGGCAATGGCGCTATAATCTGCGGTAGCCATTGCTTAACCCTGCTCGTTAAGTGAATCGGTCAGGGCTTGATGGTGCTGGTAACACCTTCAGGCCCGCTTTATTTCTGGGGTTTGATTATAAATCTTTGTCGCAATTTTGTCGCACTCAGCCATAAATAAGGCCGTTATTCCTCGGTAAGACTCGGCAGAAAAAACAACATAAGGCATTGATTTTATTTAACTTGATTAGCCGACAATTACCGACAATTTTTATTATAACCGCACTCGTAACGCGAAGGTCGTAGGTTCGATTCCTATTGCCGGCACCATTAAATACCAATAAAATCAATATCTTGTGATTTTTATATCAGTCTTATGATTTCTGCCTATTTACCCAGTGGGTAATTAAGATGCTAAGCGCAACATAGTAACCCCTTCCACCTTAGTCAATCTCTCGACAACCGCTATCAGTTCACCCACTTCGGCAGGCGAATAATGCACCGTAATGTCGCCATCAATGTGGTGCATCAACGCCTTTCTGGTTTCTAGGGGCACACCGGCAAGGCGTAGACGCCGGGCAAAAGTGTGCCGAGATTGTGAGGCCCGGATAGTACCTCCTTGCCTACCGGCAAGCCGGCTCTTAACCAAGCTTTTTTCCAAGCCGAGTTGTACATACGGTCAACCGGCTTCCTCCTGTAACCAAAAACATGCGTAGCTATTTTACCGCGCCGACTTTCGATTACATCTCGCGCAGTGCTGTTGAGTACAAGCAAGCACGGTGTCGCGTTTTTAGTGAACTCCCCAGGGACAAGGAATATCGATGAATCGATTTCCGGGATTTGAATTTCCCAATCCCAACGCAAATCACCAATCACTTTATCTCTGGCGCCCGTATTAACCGCAAACGTTGCCATTTCCAGGATGTCTGATCATACGTCTTTAGTCAATCCGTCGGGAACTTAGACCTAGCCACAGACTAAATTACTTACTCGTCTTTTGTTTTAAGCCTATATCCTAGACCCGATTCTGTGACCAAATACTGCGGTTGAGTTGGATCGATTTCAAGTTTATAGCGCAGTTGACTCATATACATGCGCAAGTAATGTACATTGTCTTGATAGGGATGCCCCCACACTTCTTTCAAAATCTGCCTGTGGGTCATCACCTTGCCGGCATTTTTTGCTAATACCGCCAACAATCGGTATTGAATCGGCGTCAAGGAAATTTCCCGGCCATCGACACTCACCAAGCGTTTGTTCAAATCCACTTTCAGACCGCCAGTCACCAGCACATCGTTGCTTAGTGATTGCTCCTTCCTATTCGCGTGGCGCAAAGCCACACGAATTCGGGCGACCAGTTCACCGATACCGAAGGGTTTGGTCAAATAATCATCAGCCCCCAGGTCCAGTGCGTCGATTTTTTGTTGTTCCTGGCTACGCGCCGATAGCACGATGATAGGTAGCGTCGACCATTTTCGAATGGCCTTGATAACCTCGACGCCATCCATATCCGGCAAACCTAAATCCAAAATCAGCAAGTCCGGTTTCCGCGTGCCGGCGTCGATGATACCGCGTTTGCCGGTATCGGCTTCGTACACGGTAAACCCTTCACAACGCAAGCCGGTGCGCAGGAATTTGCGGATAGCTAGTTCGTCTTCAACGATAATGATGACGGGATCGGTTTTAGACATAAACGAACAGTGCTTATTGTTCCGCGACGAATTGCGGCGGCATAGGTTCATTCGGCAACGTAATTATAAATACGGCACCGCCTTCCCGCCGATTTTGCGCTCGAATGCCGCCACCGTGGACTTCGACGATGGCCTTACAAATTGCCAAGCCTAGCCCGACACCGCTTTGTGCGGTCTCGTGGCGGACTTGATAAAATTTTTCGAACAATTTCTCCTCTAGACCTTTAAGAATGCCTGTTCCATGATCGGCTAGCGATATTTCAATAGTATTTTCGAACGCTTCCACCTCGATTTCTAATGCACTACCAGCCGGTGTATAACGTATAGCGTTTTCCAATAAATTGATCAACACCTGTTCAATCATGACTGCGTCAACATGTAGCATGGGTATGCCCGGCGGTATGCGCACTTTGACCGGCCGGTCGATAAGCGGTTTCTGTAAACGGTTCAATGCGACACCAATGATTTCTTCTGCTGGATACCACTGCTTGTTCAATTCCGCGATACCAGCGTCCAAACGGGCCATATCGAGAATATTGTTGACCAGATTCGTCATGCGCTCGGCTTCGTCGACGATGGCCAGACTCAGTTCCTGCCTGTCCGGCGACGACATTCGGTTTTCATTGGCTGCCAGCGTAGTGGCTGAACCGAGGATACTTGCCAATGGCGTACGCAAGTCGTGGGAAATGGCACTGAGCAAAGAATTACGCAAGCGCTCGGCCTCGATCTGCATTTGTGTCAGTTTTGCTTGTTCGGAAAATCGGATTCGCATCAAAGCTTGAGCAATTTGGCGCAAGAACGTTTCCAGCAATTTCTGCTGTTCCGGTAAAAATATCCGACGCAGATTGATGGGTATTAAGGCCAGCACCCCCAGCACCTTTTCACCGTCGGAAACCGGAAAATAAATGGCGTCCGCTCCTGGTAGTGTGTGAGTGCCTTGTCCTGCCATCTCGTTATGGTCGAAGACCCACTGCGCGACGCTGAGGTCGGGACCACGCAAGGATTGCGAGAAACTGGTTTGTTTAGGGCAAACCAAATGCCCTGAGGCGTCCGGAAACAGAATGACGTTGGGGCTGCTGAATTCCGCGTACAAATGCTTCACCGCGATGGCGACAATATCCTGCTCGGTTTGGCTAGTGGCCAACTCCTTGCTGATCGCATATAGCACGGATGCTCGGCGCTCGCGGTGCGCGGCCACCTTGGCTTGCGAACGGACGTTGATCATTAAATTACTGATCAAAATGCCGACGATCAACATCACGGCGAAGGTGATCAAATATTGGCTGTCAGCCACCGTCAAGCTGAAGTAGGGTTTGACAAATAACACATCAAACATGCCGATGGCCAATACCGAAGCCAAGATAGATGGCCCGCGTCCAAAGCGCATCGCGATATAGACTACACCCAGCAAAAACACCATAACCAGATTGGCCAACTCCAACCGCCGGAACACATAATGCCCTAACAGGGTACTGATCACAGTCACGGCCACGGCCCAGACATAACCGCGATATCGCTTTTGCAGCTTTGGCGGAATGCGTTGCCTAAGCCCTGGAAGCGGCGGCTTCCTGAAAAGGGAAGATTCAATGACGTCGTCGTCTTTATCTTGCCGACTACCTAATAAGTAGATATTGATGTTGTGGGCATGGCTAATCAAGACATCCACCACCGATCCCAATAGCCAGCGTTTCCACCCGCGCCGACTGGGTTTACCGACGACGATCTTGTTGATGTTACGTTCGCGAGCAAAACGGATGATGGCTTCGCTCATATCCGGCGAACTCAAAGTTACGGTTTCGGCGCCGAGCTGTTCGGCTAGCCGTAAAATTCGCAAAACGGCGTCGCGTTTTTCAGCGGGCAATCTCGCCAACCTTGGCGTTTCGACATAGGCCACAACCCAGCCGGCTTTTAACCCTGTCGCCAGCCGTTTGCCTGCTCGTACCAAACGCTCGGCCAATAGGTTGGGGCCTATGCAGACCAAAATCCGTTCACCGACTTGCCACACCTCTTGAATGGCATGATCTTCCCGGTAATCGAGCATGTCCGCGTCGACCCGGTTGGCGGTTTGCCGCAGTGCCAGTTCACGTAGCGCGATCAGGTTGCCCTTGCGGAAGAAATTCCGCATGGCATGCTCCACTTGCTGCGGAATGTAGACCTTGCCTTCCTTAAGACGAGTCAATAATTCATCCGGCGGTAAATCGACCAATTCGACTTCGTCAGCATCCTCGAACACGGTATCCGGTAGCGTTTCCCAGACTCGAATCCCGGAAATCTGACTAATGTCGTCATTCAAGCTTTCCAGGTGCTGGACATTAAGTGCGGTATAAACATCTATACCGGCCTCCAACAGTTCCTGAATATCCTGCCAGCGTTTCGGATGTCGGGAGCCCGGCACATTCGTATGCGCGAGTTCGTCTACCATTATCAGTGCCGGCCGTCTTTTCAGGGCGGCGTCGATATCGAACTCGTGCAGAACATTACCCCGGTAATTGATTTGCCGAGTCGGCAATTTTTCCAAACCATTCAGCAAAGCCTCAGTGTCCTGGCGGCCATGGGTTTCTACCAAGCCAAGCACTACATCCAGATTTTCTGCCCGTCTTTCTCGCACCGCCAATAACATTGCATAGGTCTTGCCGACGCCTGCAGATGCGCCGAAAAAAATCTTCAATCGTCCGCGCTTTGCCTTGGCCGCGTCACGTTCGACGCGGGCTAAGAGTTGATCGGGGTCCGGGCGCTGCTCGTTCATTTGGACCAGGATTGGAATTTAAACGCATCCAGTGCCAGATTCAGTTTCAAGACATTGACTCTGGCTTCACCGAATAAATGCCATTGTCTTCCTTCGGTATGTTCATGCACCAGGTGGCGCAGTTGCTTCTCTGACAAGTGCCGAACGTTGGCCACCCGATGAATCTGGTATTCGGCCGCCGCTACGCTGATTTGGGGGTCTAGGCCACTCGCTGAGCTCGTCACTAGATCGATGGGTATTTTCAGATGATTAACCGGATCAGCTTTCTTCAACTCATCGATTCGCGTCTTAACGGCATTGATCAGAAGCGGATTGGTCGGACCGAGATTGGAACCTGAAGATGCAGCGGCGTTATAGGGATAAGGGGATGTCGCCGATGGCCGACCCCAAAAATATTTAGGGTCACTGAAATGTTGCCCGATTATCTCGGAGCCTATAAGTTGATCTTCAGCGCCCTTGAGAAGGCTACCGTTGGCTTGAATCGGGAAAAGGCCTTGCGCCAAAGCCGTCACCAGTAACGGATAAACGACACCGGTCAAAAGCGTCAGCAGTGCAAATAACACAATGGTGGGTTTCAGATAATTCAACATAAAGTCTCCTGTTAAACCAGATGCAGACCGACCAGTAATGCATCAATCAGCTTGATGCCGATAAACGGGACAACCAACCCGCCCAAACCGTAGATCAGCAAATTGTTTTGTAAAAGTTTCTCGGCGCCGACCGGCTTATAACCCACGCCGCGCAATGCCAGTGGAATCAACGCGATAATGATCAGAGCATTAAAAATGACTGCTGACAAGATCGCGCTGGCCGGGGTTGCCAGATGCATGACATTCAATACGTTCAAAGCCGGATAAGTGCCAGCGAAGGCGGCCGGGATGATCGCGAAATATTTGGCCACGTCGTTAGCGATGCTGAACGTGGTGAGGGCGCCGCGGGTCATCAGCATCTGCTTGCCGGTTTCGACGATTTCGATCAACTTGGTCGGATTGGAATCCAGATCAACCATATTGCCTGCTTCCTTGGCGGCCTGGGTGCCGCTATTCATCGCTACGGCGACATCTGCCTGCGCCAAGGCCGGCGCATCGTTGGTGCCGTCGCCTGTCATGGCTACCAAGCGGCCCTCGGCCTGATGCTGGCGAATCAAGTTTAATTTTGCTTCCGGCGTGGCTTCGGCCAGGAAATCGTCCACGCCAGCCTCGGCGGCGATCGCCGCGGCGGTCAGTCGGTTGTCGCCGGTGATCATGATAGTTTTGATGCCCATTTGCCGTAATTCCATGAATCGCTCTTTGATGCCTCCCTTGACGATGTCTTTCAGCTCGATGACGCCCAAAACCTTCTTGTCCTCGGCTACCACCAAAGGCGTCGAACCGCGGCGGGAAACATCGATAACGATATTTTGGGTGTCTGCGGGAAAGCGGCCGCCCTGCTCGGTGATATAACCACGAATCGCATCTTCGGAACCTTTGCGAATCTGTCGGCCTTTCAGATTGACACCACTCATTCGGGTCTGGGCGCTGAAATGCACGAAAGTCGCGCCTAAGGAATGTACGTCTCGCCCTCGGATGCCGAACTTTTGTTTGGCCAACACTACGATACTGCGGCCTTCCGGGGTTTCATCGGCCAGCGACGACAATTGCGCGGCGTCCGCGAGCTGCTTTTCGCTTACGCCTTTGGCCGGAAAAAAGGCCGCAGCCTGGCGGTTACCCAACGTGATGGTGCCGGTCTTATCGAGCAATAGCACGTCGACGTCGCCGGCCGCCTCCACCGCCCGTCCCGAGGTGGCAACGACGTTTTTCTGCATCATGCGACCGATCCCCGCCACGCCGATCGCCGATAACAGGCCACCGATGGTGGTAGGTATCAAGCATACCAGCAAGGCGACCAACACCGTAATCGATAAAGGATGACCGCTGCCGGCCGTTTCTACGCTATACAAGGAAAACGGTAGCAAGGTCACAGTGGCCATCAGAAACACCAGCGTCAGCGCTACTAATAAAATCGTCAAGGCAATTTCGTTGGGCGTTTTTTGCCGCTGCGAGCCTTCCACCATCGCAATCATTCTATCCAGGAAGGTTTCACCGGGATTGACGCTGATGCGCACCACCAACCAGTCCGACAAGACGCGCGTACCGCCGGTCACTGAACTGAAGTCGCCGCCTGATTCGCGAATTACAGGCGCGCTCTCGCCGGTAATCGCACTCTCGTCGACCGAAGCAACACCCTCGATCACATCGCCGTCGCCGGGTATGAAATCGCCGGCTTCTATCAATACCACGTCGCCCTTGCGTAGACTGGAGGCTGCGATCTCTGTGAAAGGGTTGCCGTAACGCGCTTCGTCAAGTTTCTTGGCGATGATGTCACGCTTGGCGTTGTGCAGAAACGAAGCCTGTGCCTTGCTGCGGCCTTCCGCGACCGCTTCTGCAAAATTGGCGAACAGTACGGTAAACCATAGACAACAGGCAATGGCCAGAATAAAACCAGCCGGCGCGTCGCCTTGTCCGCGCAAGGCTTGCAGCCAAAGTACGCTGGTCAACATACTGCCGAGATAAACCACGAACATCACCGGATTCTTCCATTGCTGCCGAGGTGCCAATTTAGCGAAGGCATCGATTATGGCTTGTTGCAGGATGTCCCGGTTAAATAAGGAAGTGGAAAGCGTGTTTTTACTCATATCCTCACCTTTCAGATCAATGAAGACCTATCATTTGCAAGTGTTCGACGATAGGCCCCAACGCCAATGCCGGCACGAAAGTCAGGGCACCAACCATCACCACAACGACCAGTAATAACATGCCGAACAAAGGTGTATGCGTCGGCAACGTGCCGGCTCCGACCGGCACGGACTTTTTTGCCGCCAGGGAACCCGCAATCGCCAGTACCGGCACCATCAAGCCGTATCGGGCAATCAACATGGCGATGGCGAGGCTCAGATTATAGAACGGCACGTTGGCATTCAGACCTGCAAACGCACTGCCGTTATTGTTGCCTGCTGAAGAAAAGGCATACAGTACTTCACTGAAACCATGGGCGCCGGGATTGAAAATAGATGTTTTGCCGACGTCCAGCATCACGGCTAAGGCCGTGCCACCTAACACTAACAGCGGCGGGATCAAAATCACCAGGGCTGCCATTTTCATTTCGAACGCTTCGATCTTCTTACCCAAATATTCCGGCGTACGTCCTATCATCAAACCGGCGATGAATACCGCAACCAGTGCAAACACGATCATGCCGTACAAACCCGAACCGACGCCACCGAACACAACTTCGCCGAGTTGCATCAGTGCCATTGGTGCCAATCCGCCCAGCGGTGTAAAGGAATCGTGCATCGCATTGACCGAGCCATTGGAGGCTGCCGTGGTCACCACCGCCCATAACGCCGAATTGACGATGCCGAAACGGGTTTCCTTACCCTCCATGTTACCGCCGGCTTGTGTGAGCGATGCCGCCTGGTCGACGTCCGGATTCGCCAGCAAAGGGTTACCGGCTTGTTCGGCGGCAACCGTCAACAACACTAACGGAATGAATATCGCCGCCATGGTCGCCAGAATCAACCAACCTTGCCGTGTATCACCTATCATGACG
The DNA here is from genome assembly GCF_001644015.1 of Methylomonas lenta. Lineage (GTDB taxonomy): Bacteria > Pseudomonadota > Gammaproteobacteria > Methylococcales > Methylomonadaceae > Methylomonas > Methylomonas lenta. The sequence goes on along the minus strand of NZ_LUUI01000142.1, from coordinate 7,218 downwards.
CCGAAGCTGTAACACAAGGCAGCCGGTATCAGCAGAATCGCCAGCATTTCCAGGAAATTGGACAAAGGCGTCGGATTTTCAAAAGGGTGGGACGAATTGACGTTGAAGAAACCGCCGCCGTTGGTGCCGAGTTGTTTGATCGCCAGTTGAGAGGCGACTGGCCCCATCGCGATAGTTTGTTGCCGGGCGGCTTGATTTTGCGCTTCGACTGTCGTAACCGTTTGGTAAGGCGCGTAGTTCTGCAGAACGCCTTGGCCAGCTAGTATGACGGCAAAAACCAGCGATAAAGGCAGCAGGATATAGAGCACGCTGCGCGTCATATCCACCCAGAAATTTCCAATGGTCTCGGCGTTGTGTCGAGAAAACCCACGAATCAAGGCCACCAAAACCGCCATACCGCTGGCGGCGGACAGGAAGTTCTGCACCGTCAAACCCAGCATCTGGGTCAGATAGCTCAGGGTGGTTTCGCCGCCATAGCCTTGCCAGTTGGTATTGGTCGCAAAACTCACCGCCGTATTCAACGCTGAATCGACACCGATTGCCGCCATTCCCTGCGGGTTAAGTGGCAAAATAGCCTGCCAGCGTTCCAGTACAAATACTGCTACTATTCCCAGCAGATTGAACAGCAACACCGCCAACGCATATTGTGGCCAGCACATCTCCTGATCGGGATCGATGCTACTGAGTCGGTAGATGCCACGTTCTATTCCCGTCAGCCAACGGCTCGGTCCCGCCGGCGGTGCGTTCAGATAAACTCTCGCCATATAGCCACCCAGGGGTCTAACCAGCAGCAGCAATATAGCCAAATACAAAGTAACTTGCAGCAAGCCTTGCTCTGTCATCAGAATTTCTCCGGGTAAAACAACGCTGTAACAAGATAAACAAATACGGCAAGTGCCAGGCAGCCGCTCAACCAATATATCCAGACCATTAGCCCCCCTTTCAACCTTCAACAAGAAAATTCGCTGGGTCACAAGCGACGTTATTTGAAACGCAACGGCTATTTATGACGTTAATTGAATATACAGAAGAGCAAATATAAATATCGTCTAAATAACGCGTTGACGATTGTGCCCCCAAAATCTATCGACTACGATTTTTCAACTTTATCTTAGAGTCTGGATATCGCCTGTGGGTCGGTGGCCGCCGACTAAGTCGAGTGATTTCATTCACTATCAGTGGCTGCTTTCTTTAAATTTTTGCTGACTGGTTTGCTCCAAGAATGCATGACAGTCTTCATCGGAATACTCAAAACAAGGTCTATTTTTAGATGAATACTCCGGATATCACCAGTGAACAAGGCGGATTATCGAATGGGTCTAGTTGATAACGAACGAACTAGCTGCGAGCTTGAAAGCATCAACTTCTCACAATAGCTCTTTTGAAACCTTCGGAATATTGTCCGCAATGCTGAGTGCATGCTGGCATTGTTGGTTCAAGGTGGCTTCAATGGCTTTCAAAGTCACATCGTCGGCGTTAGCAGTTGCGAGATGGACTTTTAATTCAGGCCAAATCTTCAGAATTTTATTGGCCATCTGCTTAAGCTCCCGGCTAACCAATCGGGCATTCAGTCCGCATTCGACCGCCATTAGAGCCCAGTCGTAGGGCGTTAATGATAGGACATCAAAATTATCACCAATTGCCATGGATAGTGTATCGCTGATCTGGTCGCCAGAGTAAATTAGGCAACACAGCAAATCGTAGGCTGGCGCCAAGCGAATTCCACCCGCATCGATGAAAAATGACAAGTTTTTACCATGGGCGTCGGTATTACCGATCAGGGTTTGAAAAATCGTCCAACGCAATAGTGCCAAACGATCGGCAGTCGGTTGTGCGCTGACTCGGTCGAATAATGCAAACAGCTTGGGTAAGGAGGCACCATCCCGGATATGCTGTACATCACGACCATCGCCGTAAGGACGTTCGTATTTCATACTGACACCCAGGCCTAACGCTTGGCAGCCATCAATGCAATGTAAGCGGTCGATGCCTTCAGTGGTAATTCTGCGATCAAATCGGCGTATCAGCAGCACGGGGTCCGGAATGTGCTCGAGCCGAATATCGGCTGCGGCTACTCCGACAGCCCGAGCCAAGCGCATGCAGGCGAACTCGTTACTCGTCATATGCTGCAATCCGCTGCGGATTGGATCAGGTTTTAGCAAGTGGGTAGATGCCAGGCTGCCTCCATCCACCAGAAACCATAAGCCATTTTCTTCCAATAGTGCAATCTTGTCCTGATAGCCTGCAATGGATAAGCGCACTTTGCCGTCCCAAACGCTGAAGGCTAGATCGGGACGTGATCGAATACGCTGCGATAATTCTTCGCGGGTGAGCAAACGCTTGGCTGCTAAAGGCGTTGATAAGGCTTGCGAATCGTCAAGGCTGATCTCTAAAGCCCCTGCAGTCTCTCGACCTAATGCCACCAGCAAACCGATCAGGTTAGACTTTGACACCTTGTTGGCTTGCGCCGCATCGTCAAGCGCTTGCCCTTCGGGCAACAGATTCTGAAAAAATTGCCGTACATGGGCGCTATGCTGTTCTGCAGACAAACTTTGGCGAACCAGCGGCAGGACCGGGCTGAGTGGAAAACGCTGTTCCTTGGCGAGCCACTCAACCGAATAGTCAAAAGCATACAGTCCGGACAGGGCATCCAAACTCAAGCAACCGATGCAAATGCCGTTGGCCTGAACAGTCAATTTCATGCTTGGTTGTCCACCGTTAAATCGGACAGACGACGGCGAGCGATTTCACGTTGCGATTGAGGTATGACAAATAATGACACACCTAATCCTTGCGAGACTTGCAGAATTTTACCGATACTAACACCCGGTTTTCCGGCTTCAATGTCGACCAATGTTTGTAAACACACGCCAATGGTCATCGCTGCATCTTCCAAACGAATCCCGGCCTGGGTTCGTGCAGAGCGAATGGCCGCACCCAAGACGACAGGGTTCTCGAGATAAGGATCGACCGGGAATGGGGTTGGAACTACACGCTTCATAAAAATCTCCTATAACAGATTTATAAAAGATGAATGGCTAGGAGTCAATTAAAACTCTGAAAAAGCAGAATTTATAATCAGAATTGTATTGATATGGATATAATTCTTGTATACCAGAATTTATGCACGAAGCATGCCCCAGTCATGAAGACTCAAGGTAGTTTGGGTAAACTTTTTACCCAACAAGGTTAGATTAATTCAACCCATGCAAGAATCTAGCGCCGGTGTACCAGAAAATTGCTGGGTAAAATCTGAGTAAATCATATAAACTCGAATAAGCACAAATAGGCATTGCAACGTGAGGACTATTTGATTAAATTCAATTAAATCAATCTGTTATGTGCAAATTCTGGCACTCGTAACGCGAAGGTCGTAGGTTCGATTCCTATTGCCGGCACCATTTAAGTGACTGATAGATAAAGCTTTACAACTAAATTGCCCGTCGAGTTGAAGCAACATAAACGCAGCAAGGCGCAGTGCTGCTTTATTTTGCTCAACCCGCAAAACCAGTCAGATTTAGCCCGCTTTTTAATTTGTTGAAGGTGTGTTCAGACCTTTAGCAAATGAAAACTTCCGCGCCGATGTGCGCATGAAAGGCATCGTCAAAAACAAAACCATTCCTTCCGATAACCGCGCACTGATCGCCTTTACCTGGTTAACCGGTGCCAGAGATAGCACCATTGCTTCGATGAAGTTAAAACACGTTGATCTGGTTACTAATTGCGTGTTTCAGGATGCCAGGGAGGTGAATACCAAATTCAGTAAGACCTTTACTACTTATTTCTTTCCGGTAGGCGATGAAATTCAGCATATCGTCGCAGACAGGGTATTTAAAGCATCAGGACTCAAACCCGAGCATTGGAGCAACGCATCACCGATACGGTCTATCTTTCGTGAAGCTTTTGAAACAACCGATTTGCCCTATTTCAATTCACATAGCTTTCTAAAACCTTGGTGACACTTGGCCAACAGCTTTGCCAAACACCAGAAGAATTTAAGTCTTGGAGCCAGAATTTAGGCCATGAAGATGTTTTGACAACTCTATACAGCTATATCGACAAGGCGAGATTCTTCAGCAATAAAGTTACCCCGGTCTTCTACCAACCAAAATGCTGATGAAATTGTCCGAGCTGTTGTTAAGGCCATCGCAGACCAAAAAATACAATAAAGGGTTTAGTCAACTGTACAAATTATGCTGGCCGTTTTCAGCGCCTCTTGTATCTTGTAAGTGTTGTAGAGGGTAATATATTGGCATCAATCTCCCGGAGCGGTGAGTTGAATATAAATAAAAAGGAAACAACGTAATGAACGGCGAAACTCACAGCCAATTAGCCAATTTTATTTGGAGCATTTGCAACCTGCTGCGCGGTCCTTACAAACGCAACGAATACCGCAAAGTCATTTTGCCGCTGACCGTGTTGCGCCGTTTCGATTGTCTACTCGCACCTAGCAAAGACGCGGCATTTGAGGAATATCAAACCCTTAAAACCAAGCCGGAACGCGTCATACAGGCCAGACTGCAATCAATAACCGGACACCGCTTTTACAATCTATCGCGAATGCAGTTCGACAAAAATGCCGATCATTCCCTGCTCAACGATCCGAACAATCTCGCCCCCAATCTAAATAGCTACATAAACGGCTTTTCTGGGAACGTCCGTGCCATCATGGAGAAGTTCAAATTCAGCGAGCAGATTGCCCACATGGCAGAAAAGAACATTCTGTTCGAAGTGGTCAAAGCCTTTGCCGCCATCGACCTTTCGCCGCAACGGGTGGATAACGTGCAAATGGGCTATGTGTTCGAAGAACTGATCCGTATCGGTGCTGAACAATCGAACGAGGAAGCAGGCGAGCATTTCACTCCGCGTGAAGTCATCAAATTGATGGTCAACCTGTTATTGGTGCCGGAGCAGGATTTGGCGCAAAGTCATGTGGTCAAAACCATTTATGACCCGGCTTGCGGCACCGGCGGCATGCTGTCGGTGGCATAAGAGTACATCCGCAAGCTCAATGCCGATGCGCAGCCAAAACTATTCGGCCAGGATTTCAATGACGAAGCCTGGGCGATCTGTAAGTCTGACATGCTGATCAAGGGTGAAGACGCCGACAATGTGATCCTGGGCGATACTTTCACCCGCGACGGCTTTGAGCGCGACAGCGACGGCAACACATGGACTTTCGATTACATGCTGGCCAATCCGCCGTTTGGCGTGGAATGGAAGCAGCAACAAAAAATCATCCAGCAGGAAGCCGATACCTTGGGCTATGCCGGCCGCTTTGGTGCCGGTACGCCGCGCATCAACGACGGCGCTTTCCTGTTCTTGCAACACATGATTGCCAAAATGCGTAGTCCGGCCAACGGCGGCAGCCGCATCGGCATCGTGTTTAACGGTTCGCCTTTATTTACCGGTGACGCCGGCAGCGGCGAAAGTGAAATCCGTCGCTGGATTTTCGAAAACGACTGGTTGGAAGCCATCGTCGCCCTGCCGGAGCAACTGTTCTACAACACCGGCATTTCGACTTACATCTGGATCATCAGCAACCGCAAGGAACCCCAGCGAAAAAGCAAAGTGCAATTGATCGACGCCCGCAACTTTTGGGTGCCAATGGAAAAATCCTTGGGCAACAAACGCCGCCGCATTGGCGACCCTAGCGACAAAGCCAAAGACCCGGATCATATCGGCGAAATCACCCGCATCTATGCCAACTTTGCCGATGGTGAAACCCGTAGCTTTACGCTTGACGGCAAAGAAAAAGAATTAATCGTCAGCAAGCTGTTCGATAACGCAGATTTTGGTTATCACAAAATTACCGTGGAACGCCCACTCAGGCTCAATTTCCAAGCTAGTACCGAGCGCATCGCCAGCCTGGAACAGCAAACCGCGTTTATTAACCTCGCCAACAGCAATAAAAAGAACGAAACCGTCCGCCAGCAAGAAATTGAAGCAGGTCGCGCCCGCCAGCAAAAAATCCGCAATTTGTTGGCCGTTTTTGCTGAACAGCATGGAGCGACCTTATTTGTAGACCGTAAACACTTCTTGCTGACACTACGCGACATTGATCGCGCCCATGATGTACGTTTGTCAGCGCCTGAATTAAAAGCAGTATTGGCCGCATTAAGCGAACGAGACGAAACGGCAATCATCTGTACCGACAGGCACGGTAATCCGGAGCCGGATACCGACTTGCGCGATACCGAAACCGTCCCGCTCAAAGAAAGCATAGACGCTTACTTTAAGCGTGAAGTATTGCCGCATGTCCCCGATGCCTGGATTGATCACAGCAAAACCAAAGTCGGCTACGAAATCCCGCTGAATCGCCACTTTTACCGCTACGAGCCACCGCGCGACTTGGAAACCATAGAAGCCGAAATCAAGGCGCTGGAAGGCGAGATTGTGGATTTGCTGAGAGAGGTGACGGCGTGAATCATGTAACCACATTCAAACAATTAGTCGATAGCATCCAAACGCTGCATCAGGACTTGACCAACCAAATTGGTAAAGCCGTCAACATCGGCTTAACGTTACGAAATTGGTTGATTGGCGGTTATATCAACGATTACGAATTACAAGGCGGGGATCGTGCTGAATACGGCGAGCGGCTATTCGACGAGTTATCGCAAGCACTACACGGCATAAGCAACTGTAATCGCCGCCAGCTTTATTGTTACCTTCGGTTTTATCGGTTTTACCCGGCATTTGTGGGGACACTGCCCCCACAATTACCGCTCCTACCCGCATTGGAATCGATTCTGCAAAAAGTGGGGACAACGTCCCCACAATCCGCGGGGAACCCGCCACTGATGACACGCCTGTCATATAGCCACTTTGACCTGTTGGTCGATATCGACGATGCCACCAAGCGCAGCTTCTACGAAATAGAATGCCTGCGCGGCAACTGGTCGGTGCGGGAATTAAAACGCCAGATCGGCAACCTGTATTACGAACGCTCCGGTTTATCCATCGACAAACTTAAGCTGGCGGAACTGGCCCAGCAGAGCGTGGAACCGCAAGCGCTATTCAATATCCGCGATCCTTACCTATTCGAATTTCTCGGTCTGAAGCCCGCCGAGGTTATGAGCGAATCGCAACTGGAAGACCAGTTGCTTGGCAAACTGCAGGCGTTTCTGCTCGAACTTGGTCACGGCTTTTGTTTTGAATCCCGCCAGAAACGTATCCTGTTGCCTCGTTCCCACGCGCCGCGTCACTGCCATTAAG
>NZ_LUUI01000141.1 GCF_001644015.1 Methylomonas lenta | reverse complement strand
ATTCTTGCCTATGATATTCCATGCATATTCCTTAGGATAAGCTGCAATAGGCGATTTTCAGTTTGCAGGTGCCATTGCCAGCTTGACGGGATTTAGCAAACGCAAATCTCAACCCATGTTGTCTCTGCAAGCTTAATGTAACAGTTGATAAAATCAACCGGGCATAAATGCTTGATATTAAAGATTATGAAGGATACTAAATCATTCTGAATTCATGGATTGAACTGAATTAAATCACTTTTGAAAACTGCTGTTGCTGCTGTGCTAGATATTTATCAAACACCATACAAATATTTCGGATCAATAAACGTCCCGCGGGTTTTACTTTGATGCCATTGGCAGTCAAACTTAATAAACCGTCGTCTTGCATGATGTGCAGATTTTCCATTTCAGTAGCAAAATAATCGGCAAACACAATATTAAATTCACGTTCGATTTTGTGGAACGACAAATCAAAATGACAAATGAGTTGTGTGATCACACCGCGACGCAGTTTATCGTCCGCATCCAGCTCTACGCCCCGAAAAACCGGTAAGCGACCTTGCGAAATGGCGGCGTCATATTGATCAAGCTCTTTGAAATTTTGTACATAGGCATCGCCGACACGACCGATAGCCGTCACACCTAATCCGACTAAATCGCAATCCGAGTGAGTTGAGTAACCCTGGAAATTACGATATAGCTTGCCTTGACGTTGGGCGACCGCCAACTCATCATCCGGTTTGGCAAAGTGATCCATACCAATAAACACATAGCCTGCATCTGTTAGTTTTTTACCCACCATTTGCAAAATTTCTAATTTTACTGCCGGTGTGGGTAGATCGACTTCGTTAATCTGGCGCTGGGTTTTAAAGCGGCTAGGCATGTGCGCGTAGTTAAAGATCGAAAAACGATCAGGTGCATAGGCCAAAACCTCATCCAAGGTTCTGGCAAAAGTTTGTTCGGTTTGCAGCGGCAAGCCATAAATCAAATCAATATTGGTCGAGCGAAAGCCTTCTTTTCTGGCGGCTTCCAAAACAGCAAAGGTTTGTTCCTGACTTTGTAAACGATTGACCGCTTTTTGTACCTCAGGATCGAAATCCTGCAAGCCCAAACTGATGCGGTTAAAGCCCAGTTCACGCAATTGGGCTATGGTGAGATCGTTGGTTTCCCTAGGGTCCACTTCGATAGAATATTCACCACTGTCATCATCGAGCAAATTAAAATGCTGCCGGGTGGTTTCCATCAGCTGCTTCATTTGTTCGTAGCTTAAAAACGTTGGTGTACCGCCGCCCCAATGTAATTGATTAACGGTGCGATGCTTATCAAACAGTACGCCCTGCATGGCAATTTCTTTACACAAATTTTCCAGATACGGTACTGCATGCACACGATTTTTAGTGACTATTTTGTTGCAGGCGCAATAAAAACAAACGGTATCGCAAAATGGAATATGGAAATACAGAGACAGCGGCCCGCCGGCAGCATTGGATTTTACAATGTGCTGGTGGTACTGCAATTCGCCAAAGCCTTCATGCAATTCCAGTGCGGTAGGATACGAGGTGTACCGCGGACCGGATTTGTCGTAACGTTTGATCAGGTCGAGGTCGAACTTGATTGATTGATCCATTATTTGACTTCTTGATTGATTAAAACGCTAGCCACTTGGTTTTGAAAAGGTTGTGAGAATTCCACACTACCAATTAGATCACCCGCTGCCGGCATAGCTTGGCCAGATTGGGAAACCCGAGCCAGGATTCTAAGCTGTTGATAATCGCCCAGTCGGGTGGTTGGCTGCATGGCCATACTATCGTTCAAAATCACTTTTACCGGCAAATCCGCTAATTTTTTACGCACGATAGCCAGCGGCATTTTTGGCCCGTTGACAGCTTGAGCATAAATAAACACAGTAGTATCCGGTTGCATTTTAGCTTTAAGCGCCGGTTCGATATCGACCTGTATATTGATATTAACCGATGGCGGTGCCGAACTTTTTTTGGCTTGTTCGGCATCAAGCGCTAACAGCATTTGCTTAACTTGCGGCAAGGATTCCGAATCTGCAGGCAACAAGGAAACCAGCTTTTGCCAGCGTTGTTTTGCTTCGGCATATTGGCCTTCTTCAGCTTTGGCTATACCGCCCAACCATAAGGCATTGGGATTATCCGGCGCACGCTGCAAAACCAATGAAATCAATTCTGCCGGCTCACCAGCCATCCTGCCGCCTCTAGCCATCGCTAGATTATTAGCATATTGCAGCATGACCTCTAAATCATCCGGTTGGCGACGATAGAGTTCGGCATACACATCGGCAGCATTTTGATATTGTTGCAAATAAGTATATGAACGTCCCAGCATTTTCCAGCCTTGTATATCATCCGGTTGCTGTTTTAAACGCTGCTGAAGTTTCTCCACCATATTGATGACATTGACCGCTGCTTTGGTTTCAGTCTCCTGCAATTCGGCCTTTCTGAGGGCATTGGTTTCACCCAACATTAGATAGATCAACAAGCTTAACGTTGGCAGCAAAACTGCCAGCATAGGAATGATCCATCTCCCCTGCTGAGGCTTAGTCTGAACCATAGCTGACGTCTCTAAATCGTCATTCAACATCAATTGCAGTTCGGCGTACTGTTCATCGAATAAAGTCTGACTCAATACGCCATCCTGCAATTGCTGGTTTAACTCACTCAGACGCTGACGAGCAATTTTGATGTTGCGCTGTTGATGATCGCCATCGATCAGCAGTTGATTTTTCAGTAAAGCCGGCAGCAAGATCACCAACGCCAATAGCAGAAAACCCGCTACGACTATCCAAAATAGCGTATTCAATCCTCTTCACCTTTTTGCAAAATATCGTTTAAACGGGTTTGTTGTTGTTTATCCAATGTAATCTGGGCTTTGGCTTTTTTGTTTCTCGCCAGCATGAACACGGTGATAACACCTATCAGTAAAAAAGCGCTGGGCCCCAACCATAACAGACCGGTTTTCAGGGTAAAGGCTGGTCGATACATGACAAAATCGCCGTAACGCTGCGTCATAAAATCCACCACATCCTGCTGGGATTTGCCTTGCTGCAGCATTTCGTAGACTTGCTGCCTTAAATCTTTTGCTAAATCAGCATTGGAATCGGCAATGGTTTGGTTTTGACACACCAGGCAACGCAACTCGGAAATCAAGTTTTGATAAGCTTGTTCTTTGTTTGGGTCGTCAAATTGATGGTATTCCACACCAGCAGACAGTGGGAATGCGAGCAAACTTAAAACCAGTAAAAGTACTTTTTTCATGCGGGCTCCTGGTTTAGTTTTTGCACCAGCGGCAAGAATATTTGTTCGATATCGCCCGGCATCACTGGCCCGGTATGTTTGTAACGAATCACGCCACGTTTATCGATAACAAAGGTTTCGGGCACACCATACACACCATAATCGATGCCGACCCGACCGTCTTTGTCCATGATGCTGACGGTATAGGGATTACCCAATTGTTGCAGCCAACTATTGGCTGCCGGGGCTTCATCCTTATAATTTAAACCGACAATAGTGACTAAATTGAGTTTAGCCAGCTCCAATAATAAAGGATGCTCTTGTCTGCAGGATACACACCAGGATGCCCAGACATTCAACAGCCATACCCTGCCCTTTAAGTCCTGTGTGCTTAAATTTTTATCCGGCGTAGCCAGAATCGGCAACGAAAATGCTGGTGCCGGCTTATCGATTAAAGGTGAAGGAATATCTTTAGGATTTAAACTCAAGCCGATGGCCAAAAAAATTGCCAACACGATAAACAGTATTAAAGGTAACAGAAACTTCAGTTTAAACATCAGCAGACACCGCTTTTTTATTCATCAGCCGATAGCGCCTATCTAATGCACCTAATAGGCCACCTACAGCCATAAACACGCCGCCCATCCAAATCCAGCGGATGAAAGCTTTATAATAAACCCGCAAACTCCAGGCCCCCTCATCACCCAACGGTTCGCCTATCGCCACAAACAAATCACGAGACACGCCGGCATCGATTGCCGCTTCAGTCATCGGCATGGTTTGTACTGTATACACACGTTTTTGCGGGGCAAGTTCGGCGACGATTTCATCGTTATGACTGACGGTTAAATGACCTTGTTGAGCCATATAATTAGGCCCCTGGGTTTGTTTGACCCCATGAAACTTGAACACATAGCCGAACATATCCAGCGTATCTTCCGGCATCATGCGCACATCGCGTTCTATGCTGTAAACCGAAGTCATGGTAATGCCGACCACAAATACCGCAATGCCGATATGCGCTACTGTCATGCCATAAAAGCCGGCCGGAATCTGTTTGAAGCGTTCTAAAGAACAAGTTTGCAAACGTTGTTTGAATGCCACGCCAGTGACAGCCAAGGTCCATAAAGCCAAACTCAAACCCAGCACGGCGGCCCAGGAATAAAAAGGCATGGTCAAAGGTAATAAGCCGGCAATCGCGATACAAACCAGTGCCACTAACCACAAACGACGACTCACCGTTTTAAGATCATCGCGTTTCCAATGCAGCAACATGCCAAAGCCCACCACAATAGCCAACGGCGCCATCAGCGGTATAAACACAGCATTAAAATACGGTGGTCCTACCGACAACTTACCCAAACCCAGGGCATCAACCAACAAGGGGTACAAAGTCCCCAGCAAAATGCTGGCGGCAGTAACGACTAATAACACGTTGTTAATCAACAGTACCGATTCACGCGACACTAGCTCAAAGCTGGCGCTGCTTTTAACTTGCGGTGCCCGAATGGCATACAGCAATAAAGAACCACCGACTACAACGGCTAGGAAAACCAGGATAAAAACGCCCCGCGCCGGATCACTGGCGAAGGCATGCACTGAGGTTAGCACCCCTGATCGCACCAGAAAAGTACCCAGCAAACTCAAGGAAAAAGCAAAAATAGCCAACAATACCGTCCAGGTTTTGAACACCCCTCGTTTTTCGGTGGCTGCCAGCGAATGAATCAGCGCCGTACCGACCAACCAAGGCATGAATGAAGCGTTTTCCACTGGATCCCAAAACCACCAACCGCCCCAACCCAATTCGTAATAGGCCCACCAGCTACCCAAGGTAATGCCGATGGTTAGAAACATCCAGGCCATACTGGTCCAAGGTCGCGACCATCTTGCCCAGGAGGCATCCAATTTACCCTCTATTAAAGCCGCAATGGAAAATGCAAAGGCCACCGAAAACCCGACATAGCCCATATACAACATGGGTGGATGGATCGCCAGACCTGGATCTTGCAATAAAGGATTTAAATCTCGCCCTTCTACCGGTGCTGGAAACAAACGCTCAAAAGGATTGGAAGTAAACAGCAAAAATAAGATAAAGCCGATACTGACGAGTCCCATCACACCTAGAACTCGGGCGCGGGTTGCATCAGGAATATGTTGGCTAAAGAATGCGACCAGACCGGTCCAGATTGACAAGGTCAGAGCCCATAATAATAAAGAACCTTCATGAGCGCCCCAGACACCGGATACCAAATAGATAAACGGCAAACCGGTATTAGAGTTTTGTGCAATATAGGCCACGGAAAAATCGTGCACAATACAGCTATAGGTCAGACAGCCATAGGAAATCACCATGAACAAAAGCTGACCAAAAGCCGCCGGTTTGGCGACATAGACCCAGCCTGAGATGCCTTTATAAGCCCCAACCAGCGGCAATACACCCTGAACCATAGCCATACACAAGGCTAGAATTAAAGCAAAATGGCCAATTTCAGGAATCATTCGGCCTCCGCCGGTTTTTTCAGGCTGTCGGCAACTTCCGGCGGCATGTAATTTTCATCGTGTTTGGCCAACACTTCTTCGGCTACAAACACACCTCGATTATCCAGTCGGCCTTTGGCAACGATGCCCTGCCCCTCTCTAAACAAATCCGGCAAAATACCGCTGTATTCCACCGTCACTTCCTTACTGAAATCGCTGAGTTTAAAGCGCACCAGTAAATCTTCAGATGGACGCTCGACGCTACCTTTCACCACCATGCCGCCCAAACGAAACAAAGCATCTTTAGGGGCTTTGCCTTCGGCGACATCGGTGGTGGAAAAAAAGTACATCAAATTTTCGTTAAACGCTTTCAAGGCAAAAGTTGCAGCTAAACCGATACCGATAAGCATCAGGCCAATCAAAATAAGTCGTTGTTTACGGTGTGGTTTCATCGTTGCGGGCGTTTTTGTTTAAGGGCTAACTGTCTTAATAATTGTTTGCGTTGCACTATGGGTGCGAGCAGATTGAACAGCAATACCGCCGTCGTAATGCCATAAGAGGTCCAGACATAAAAGGCGTAACCGCCCATATCTAAAAAACTGCCTAACGTCATACGGTTTTCTCCAAAAGATTTTTCACCCATTGCGCCGAAGATTCTCGTTTTAATAACTCCAGCTTGGCCGCTTGTAGCAATGCAATGGCGTAATAGACTTTAAAGGCTACTGCCATTAGTAATAACGGAATCAACATGCTGATATGAATGGAGGGTTTATCCATTTTGCTGACGGTCGGCCCTTGATGCAGGGTATTCCACCACTCCACAGAATAATGAATGATAGGGATATTCACGACCCCAACCAATGCCAGAATCGACACAGCCCTAGCCGCATTGCGTTTATCTTCGATCGCGCCGTGCAAACTGATGACACCCAGATACAAAAACAGCAGGATAAGTTCCGAAGTCAAGCGAGCATCCCAGACCCACCAAGTGCCCCACATGGGTTTACCCCATAAGGAACCCGTGACCAAAGCAATAAAAGTAAAACCGGCACCGATCGGTGCGCTGCTAATCAGCATTACTTCAGCCAGCTTCATACGCCAGATCAAGGCAATACCGCCCATGACGGCCATCAGCACATAAATAAACAAAGACATCCAGGCGGCAGGCACATGAATATATATGATGCGATAACTATCGCCTTGCTGATAATCAGTCGGCGCCATGATCAATCCGCCGTATAAACCCGGAATCAGCAACAATAAAAATAACACGGTTAACCAGGGTATAAAGCGATTAGCCAAAGCATAAAAATGCGGTGGTGAAGCGGTGCGATGAAAAAAGCGACTGATAGGAGCGGGAATAAAAGACATTAATTAACACTCATTTTAAGCGCCGCCGCAGTGGGCAGCGGGGTTAGCACTAGCGATAGTAAAAACATGGACAACAAAATATTGATTTGCGCAGTAACCGGTAAACCGCTGGCCGCTCTGTCGACGGCATTACTGGCAAAAATTAAAACCGGGATATACAGCGGCAGCACCAGCAATGACAAAATCATGCCGCCTCGGCGCAAACCGACCGTTAAAGCCACACCTATAGCGCCAATTAGACTGAGCACCGGTGTGGCTAGTATCAGCGTCAGCCACAAAGTCGGCATGGCACGCTCCGGCAAACCTAAGAACAAAGCCAGCAAAGGCGCGATCAGTAATAATGGTAAACCCGTCACCAGCCAATGGGCGACTATTTTACCAAGTACTAATATAGACAATGAATGCGGACTGAGCAACAGTTGCTCTAACGAGCCATCTTCAAAGTCAGAGCGAAACAAACCATCCAGCGATAATAAAGCTGCCAACAAGGCAGACACCCAAATCACCCCAGGTGCCATAGTTTGCAATAAATTGGGTTGCGCGCCGACTGCCAGCGGAAACAAGGTCACCACCATGACAAAAAACAGCAGAGGATTGGCCATTTCGGCACGGCGGCGAAAAGCCAGCAATAAATCACGACGAATAATCGCCCAAAAAGCCTGAGTTAATGACATGAATCTAAATGTATACGTTGCAAGTTCATCTGCGGCAAACTTAAATCATGATGCGAAGTTAAAATAACCATGCCGCCCTGTTTAACATGCTCATAAATCAAATTTTCGATCAGAGTTATGCCCTGCCTATCCAGCGAGGTAAATGGCTCATCCAGTATCCACAAAATTTTATCGGTGATTAACAAGCGTGCCAAAGATACACGTCTTTTTTGGCCGGCAGATAAAGTTTGTACTAAATTATCGTCATAACCGGCTAATTGAACTTTTTCTAAAGCGGCCTCGATACTGTATTTGCCAGAACGGCTTAAAGCCAGCGCAAAACGAAGGTTTTCGGCTACTGTGAGTTCTTTTTTAGTGCCATCGGCATGACCAACATAAGCCGTATCGGCAAAAAATGTACTCTCGGTTATAGGTTGTCCTGACCAGAAAATTTGCCCGTCATCGGCTTCTCTAAAGCCGCATAACACCCTTAATAGCGTTGTTTTACCACTACCATTACTGCCTTCAAGCAACAAAACCTGACCAGGACTTAAACTAAAATTCAAACCTGAAAACAGTAATCTATCGTCACGACTGCAGGATAAATCAGCAACTTCCAGTTTGATTTGGGGCAAATGTTCCATCAATATTCGGTTAATCCTTTTTTGAGAGGCGTTATCTTACCAACAAACAGCTCTTTCATTGCAAATTGCGCTGACTTGTTTCTAATTCTAATGATGTTTTCATAATTCAATACAGTAATGCTGCTTAAAGGGACTTTCAATCTTGTAGGCTGTAGATAACTGCAATTTTCGCAGAAAATCAGCTAAGTCAACAGTCGATGTTGGACTAGCGGGAGCATTTGAACAGAAACCTAGGGTATCTATTCAATAAGCCTGCCCTCTTCTTGGTATGAGTTAGCGGGGTATAGGGTTACTGGCAAATCTGAGCAGCATAGTTACCAACAAACATTTATCCAAACTGCTCAATCACTCGACAAGGCATGTGTCGGCAATATGATCTGGTCGCCTGCCTGTAAGCCGGCACTAATTTTGATGCGCCCATCCGGGTAACGTTGGCCCAAGCGCACAAAGCGCCGAACGATCTGTCCGTCCTGCAATACCCAAACCACATCCAGCTGTCCTGCCTGCTGCAAATAGGCCTCCGGCATCAATAAGACCTGTTCTTCTCCTTGCGGAATGCGGAGCCGGGCAAACATGCCAGGAAATAAGCCGGCCTGTTGTTCGACACGGGTTTTAATCAATACACTGCGAGCACCGGACTCGGCCAGCGGCACTATTTCGGCAATCGTCACCGGCAGGGTTTTATTTAAGCTGTCGATACGGGCCTGCAACACTTGCCCGACCTGCAAGTCAACAGCGATAGCTTCACGCACATACGCTTCGAAACGCAGTGATGCCGGATCGTAAAGGGCTAACAATTTTTTGCCTGGCAAGGCGATATCGCCGGGTTCGGCATAGCGATCGATTACGCGCGCCGCAAACGTGGCCTTTATCTGGCCGTAGTCCATCACATGCTGGGTTTCATTAAGCGCTTGCCGGGCTGAGGCTGATTGCGCTTTAAGGCTTTCGTAGTCGGCTTTGGCCATTTCAAGATTGGCCAGTGTGGCGCTTTGCTTATCGTAAAGACCTTGCGTTCTATTAAAGTGAGTGCGGGCGCTTTGCAAGCGAGCGTTGATGGCACTCAGGTTGCCACTCGCCTGGGCGCTACGTGCTTTAAGATTTTGATCATCCAGCGTAACCAGTATTTGTCCGGGCTTTACCCTATCGCCCGATTTAACATGGATAGCCTTGATCCTGGCCTGAATTTGTGCCGCCACCTCGGTGGTTTGCCCGGACTGCACGGAGGCGACAACGTCTTCGAATAACGGGATACTCACTGGCGTCAGCGTCAAAGTCGGGCCAGAATACTGACTGACGATTACATTAATGCCAGGCTCGATCTTTTGTTCAAAGGCGCCAGCCATCCACAAAATCATCAACACCAAAACCAGCAGTGTGCTTATCGATGTGAGCAGGGTTTTAATGGGAGTAGACAACATCATTGCTCCGTGTCTGTGTAAATTAAATAGTACACCGCCGGGATCACGAACAGGGTAAACAGCGTTGAGCCGATAATGCCGAAAATAATGGCAATGGCCAAGCCGCTAAATACCGGGTCGAGGACGATGACGATATTGCCTAACAAAGTCGTACCGGCCGTCAGCAACACCGGTCGCATTCTGATGGTGCCGGCTTGCAGCAAGGCGTCGCGCAACGCCAAGCCTTCATTTCTGGCCTGGGTGATAAATTCAACCAGAATCAACGAGTTTCTGACCACAATGCCGGCCAGGGCGATCATGCCTATCATCGCAGTGGCGGTAAACAACACCGGGTCCGGACTGCCATTGATAAGCCGTTCGCCAAACTGATTCAGCAGCCAGAAGCCCGGCATGATGCCGATCACGGTCAACGGAATCGCCGACATAATGATCAATGACAAGGTGGCCGACGCGGTTTGCAGGCGCAGCACGAAAAAAATCCCCACCAGCGCAAAAGCGAAGGCCAAACCCATATCCCGAAACACTTCCACGGTGATTTTCCATTCGCCTTCACCGCCCCAATTGAGGGTTATACCATCCGGCAGTTGCCAGGGAATGCCGCCGCCGGAATTGAAGAAGGTTCGTTCCGCCCAATCCGGCGCGCTGTCGCTTGAACCATTCAAATCGGCACCGACATCGGCGATCACTTCCGCCGGTGTGCGGCCTTCCAGTTCAGCCATTACATATACCACCGGCTTTAAATCTTTATGGTAGATGGCTTGATCGGCATTGGATTCGACAAACTCGCCCAACTCAGCCAGTGAAATCAAGGTCGGCCCCGACGGCGTTTGTGATTTTAGCGGCAACTCGCCAAACGCTTGCTGATTACTGCGCGCAGATTCAGGTAGGCGCACTTGAATGGGGATGGGGTGTATTTCCCGCTCCAGATTGAAGTAACCGGCGATAAAACCCTGATTAGCCAGACTTAAAGTTTGCGCCAGGGTTTGCGTGCTAATGCCGGATAAGGCCGCCTTTTCCTTGTCGGTGCGAAAACGCCAGCGGGTTTGGGCCGATTCCACACTGGAATCGATATCCACTACAAACGGCTCTTGCGACAAGCGCTGCATGACAATTTTTGCGGCTTGTCTTTGTTGTGAATAGCTAGTCAGGGTGTCGCCGTAAAGTTCTGCCACCAGGGTGCTGATTACCGGCGGACCAGGCGGAACTTCGACTACTTTGACCGAAACGCCCTCGGTATTTAACGGCGCCAACAAAGCCCGCAATCGCATCAGAATCGGATGCGATTGATGCTCGCGCTGGGCTTTGGGCGCCAGCGTCAAGCGAATATCGGCCATATTCGGCGCTATTCTATAGTCGTATTGCCGCACCAGGCCGTTGAAGTCGATCGGCGACGGCAGCCCCACATAAGCCGCTTGCGCGGCTATTTCCGGCAGTTGGGCGGCTAATTGCGCGGCCCGGCGGGTGACGGCGGCGGTTTGTTCCAGGCTGCTATGCTCCGGCATATCGATGATAATCTGCATTTCGTCTTTATTATCAAACGGCAGCAGTTTCAGCGGCACCATGCGCAATACCGGCAGCATGGCGGTAATCAAGAAGAGTCCAATCATTATCAGAATCAAACTCCAGGCCGCTTTTCGGCTGGCAATGCAGGGTGCCACCAGACGTGCGTACAAACTAGGCGCCGCATCGGCTACCAGCTCTTCTTCGGCCGGCTTGAGGGCTTTACTGGCCAGCCAGGGCGTGACGATAAAGGCAACCACAGTAGAAAGCATAACTGCCACTGGCACATTAAAAGCCATAGGTGCCATATAAGGCCCCATCATGCCGGTGATAAAAGCCAGCGGGATAAATGCCAGAATAATGGTCAGTGTCGACATCAATAAAGCCGGACGAATTTCCGCCATTGCGGCAACAATACGCTCCTGCAGGCTGCCGGCCCCCTGACGCATGAAACGTTCTATGTTATCGATGCCGGTAATCGGGTCGTCGACCAATAATCCCAAAGCCAGAATCAGCGCAAACAAGGTGACGCGGTTTATGGTATAGCCGAACGCCATATCCAACATCAAGGTCGCGCCATAGCATATCGGTATTGCAAAGCCGACCACCAAAGCCGGCCGCCAACCTAAAAATATGCCGATGAACAACACCACGGTGGCAATGGCAAACCCCAAGCTGCTGACCAGATTGTTCACTTTGTCGTTTGCCGTTTGTCCATAATCGCGCAGTACTTCGATATGCACTTCGGGCGGCAATAATGCTTGAGAGAGTTCCTGCAGTTTTTGATGAATATTTTCCGCCAGTGTCACGGCATTGGCGCCGCGCTTTTTCGCGATCGCCAGGGTGACCAGCGGATAATCGGCGGAAAATTGCGCGGCCAGGGGATGAGCCGCCGCGAAACTGAGCCAGTTGTAATGGTCTGTTTCCGCCGGACCGTCTTTGATTTCGGCAATATCGGTTAAATAGACTGGCACACCATTTACCTGATTAACCACCAGTTTCCGCAATTGCTCGGCACTCGTAATGAAATCGCCTGCCTCAAGTTGAATGGCGGTATTGTCTACTGAAACGATGCCCGCGTTAAGCAACTGGTTGGCCGTTTGAATCGCCATCACCACCTCGAGTGCGGTGGTCTGCCGTGCCATCATGCTGGCCGGATTGAGCAACACCTGTAATGTTCGCAGCCGACCGCCGATGACATTAATCTGATTGGTATCTGTAATCTGTTGCAACTCGACAGTGAGTTCATCGGCAAAGCGGCGTAATTCGTAGTCGCCGTATAGAGCCGGATTACTGCTCCACAAGCCTGCGACCACAATCGGTACATCATCGACTTCCACCGGTTTGACTAACCAGCGGCTTACCACGGCGGGAATCTTGTCTTGATTAGAATATAGTTTGCTGTAGACGTTCAGCAGCGCATCTTCCCTGTCTTCGCCGACAAAAAAGCGTAAGGTAACGATGGCTTGTCCGTTTACGCTGCGGGAATAGACGTTCTCCACCCCGGTAATCTGGGTTAACAGCTTCTCCAGCGGTTGCGTCACCTGATTTTCGATCTGAATGGCTGACAATCCGGGCGCCGACACCAGCACATTCGCCATCGGCACCACAATTTGCGGTTCTTCTTCCCGCGGGGTATAAATCAAAGCCAGCACACCCAGCGAAATGGATAAAATAAACACCAGCAAAGGCAAGCCGCCTTGTAGCGAATAGCTGACCAAACGGTCTAACAAATGAGGTTTGGGTAAATCGGCTAAATTTGACAATGTGATACCAAATTATTGATTTCTAATATTTGATGTTTGCATAGCTCATCCGGTTTTTCAACTGAATACTAGACCACAACAGTATCAGTTGCGCACTGTTGTTTAAAACTGTTCAGCGAACAGTGAAACGTAAAGTGGATAAGCACCCCGCATCCACATGATGCGCCGGATGCGTTCCACTTATCCAGCCTACGATTGTTTTACGCTGTTTTGACTGCATAAATGCGATAAATCGTCATTTGAACCTTATGAAAAGGGTTTTAGTCTTTCATTCAATCATCATGCAATGCCCTAGAGAGCTTTTCCTATGAACCTTACATCAAAAAAACGTTCAGCAAACCGGCCCTGGCACACCCTGGCGTGCAAAGAAGTCTATCAAGCCCTCGCCAGTTCCGAGCAAGGTTTAGATGCGCAAGAGGCGGAACAGCGTTTACAACACTATGGCACCAATAAACTCACTGCTGCGGTAGGAAGAGGCCCCATCAAGCGATTTTTTAGCCAATTTCATAATCTATTGATTTATATCCTATTGATAGCCGCCGCTGTGACTGCGGCTATCGAACACTGGATCGATAGCGGCGTGATTGTCGGCGTGGTTTTGATTAACGCCATCATTGGCTTCATTCAGGAAGGCAAGGCGGAAAAAGCCCTGGACGCCATTCGCAATATGCTGACTCATCAGGCCATGGTACGGCGAAATCAGAAAAACGTTTTGCTGCCCGCCGAGCAATTGGTACCCGGCGATATCGTCACGATTGAAAGCGGCGATAAAGTACCGGCCGATTTACGCCTGGTGTCGGTAAAAAATCTGCGCATCGATGAATCCATGCTGACCGGCGAATCGCTACCGGTAGAAAAAAACACCCTAGCAATCGATGAGCATGCGGCTTTGGGCGATCGTTTCTGCCTGGCCTACTCGGGCACCCTGGTTACCTATGGTACGGCACTCGGCATAGTGGTTGCCACCGGCGACAAAACCGAAATCGGCCGCATCAGTTCCATGTTGCGCACGGTTTCGCAACTCATCACGCCCTTATTAAAGCAAATTGCCCGCTTTAGCCAATGGCTGACCTTTGCGATTATCACGATCGCCTCAAGTACATTTGCCTACGGCTGGTACATACAACATTCATCGATAAAAGATTTGTTCATGTCCGCGGTCGGGCTTGCGGTGGCCGCCATACCGGAAGGTCTGCCGGCCATCATGACCATTACTCTGGCTATAGGCGTGCAACGCATGGCCCATCGCAATGCCATTATCCGGCGCCTGCCGGCGGTTGAAACCTTGGGCTCGGTCACGGTGATCTGTTCGGACAAAACCGGCACCCTGACCTGCAACGAAATGACGGTTAAGTCGGTATTTGTCAACAATAGACTGTTTACTGTCGACGGCGTAGGCTACGATCCTCATGGCGGTTTTCAACTGGACCAGCAAACAATAGCTATCACTGATTATCCGAGTTTACACGAACTGATACGCGCCGCCGTGTTGTGTAATAACGCCCGTCTGGAACAAAAAGCCGGCAACTGGCTTGTTCACGGCGATCCGACTGAAGCTGCGTTAATTACACTGGCTCATAAAGCGAAACTGGATCCGGACTTGCTAAATCAGGAAATGCCCCGCATCGATATTATTCCGTTCGAATCGGAACATCGTTATATGGCAACCCTGCATCACGATCACGGCGGCCACGCTTTTGTGTTTGTGAAAGGGGCGCCCGAGCGGGTTCTAAGCATGTGCGGTTTACAACGTAGTAATGGCGAGGATGTGCCCATACATCTGCAGCAGTGGCATGAAACCCTGCAAGCCATGGCGAGTCAGGGCCAGCGCTTACTGGCGATTGCCTTCAAGCCGGTCACTGCAGCACCCAGGCAAATTAGCTTTGAGGATGTTGAAACCGGGCTAACCTTGCTCGGTATTGTCGGCATGATCGACCCGCCGCGTCCGGAAGCGGTTAAAGCCGTTCAGGACTGCCAGAACGCCGGTATTCGCGTCAAAATGATTACTGGCGATCATGCGGTGACCGCCGCCGCCATTGCGGCACAAATCAATATCGGCGATGGCTCGGTATTGAGCGGCGAACAGGTCGACAACATGGATGATAGCGAACTTCAAGCAGCGATTCGTCAGGTCGATGTTTTTGCCCGTACCAGCCCGGAAAACAAACTACGCCTGGTCACTGCATTGCAAGCCGACGGTCAAGTCGTGGCCATGACCGGCGACGGGGTTAACGATGCCCCGGCGCTGAAACGTGCAGATGTCGGCGTGGCCATGGGTAAAAAAGGCACCGAGGTTGCCAAGGAAACCAGTGAAATGGTGCTAGCGGATGATAATTTTGCCTCCATTGCGCATGCGGTTGAAGAAGGTCGCGGCATTTACGACAACCTGAAAAAGTCGATCATTTTTATTCTGCCGACCAACGGCGGCGAAGCCTTGACCATTGTGGCCGCAATCATCATGGGCACGCAACTGCCGATTACCCCGGTACAAATCTTATGGGTCAACATGATTACAGCGGTGACATTGGCGCTGACACTGGCTTTTGAAGCGCCGGAACGCCACATCATGCAGCGTATGCCGCGAAAACCCAATGAGCCCTTGCTGTCCGGGTTTTTAATTTGGCGCATACTATTCGTGTCGCTGATTATCGTGACCGGCACTTTCGGTTTGTTTCTGTGGGAGCAATCGCTGGGAACCGCGATAGAAGAAGCCCGTACCGTGGCGGTGAATACCCTGGTGGGTTTTGAAATGTTTTACGTGTTCAACAGCCGCTATTTACACAATTGCGTTTTGAATATACATGGCTTGTTCGGCAATCGCTGGGTGTGGCTGGCAGTCAGCCTGCTTTCCCTGTTTCAACTGGCTTTTACCTATTGGCCGCCACTGCAAAAATTATTCGGCACAGTGGCAATCGATCTGCATACCTGGATTATGATAGTGGCAGTGGCATCCAGCGTGTTTGTCCTGGTAGAAATCGAGAAATTTTTTATTCGATTGTTTAAATTGAATTGACCCGCTATTTTGGATTTAAGGGTGTGGTGAATTTACGAAACGCACCAATTGCGAAAGATGCGGTGCATACTGTTTACCTCATCCTACCAGCTCTTAATGAACTCATTTTATGCAATTGATTTATAAGTTCAATTTTTAGCCTTAATTTGAGACAAAAATAGTATGAGCAAGCTAAGCACCTTAGGCACGATTTTCGGCAAAGCCGATTAAGACGCTAATCAGATAAATTTATTTGTTTAACACGCTACAATACCGCTCCAAATAGATTAAGCATTTAAAATCCCATGGTGTTATTGAATGTCCAGCCAAGGTCAAATTACAGACTTATCCATCCAGCACGACGGTTTTTTCCGTTCAATTATTAATTGAGCTTCAATGAATTCCATCGACATGTTTCCGTGGGACGATAATTTCAACACCGGAATTCAGACCATCGACGATCAGCATCGCCGATTGGCCAAGCTGCTGAATCATCTGGCCAGCCACATCGCCTTTACACCCGATAACAACTTCATCTCACAGATTCTCAACGAACTGACAGATTATGCGGTGTACCACTTCCAGACCGAGGAAGGGATATGGGCAACGTATTTACCAAATGATGAGTTGGAGATCGAACACAAGGCCGGCCACCAGCGATTTATCGATACCGTGCTACAAATCAAAGCCGAACAATATCAACGCCCCATGGCCGAAATCGCTGAAGAGGTACTGGGGTTTCTCGCACGTTGGCTGGCCGCCCATATTCTTGAGACCGATCGTGAAATGGCTTATATCGTACACGCTCTGCAATCAGGGCTGCATCTTGAACTAGCCAAGCAGCATGCTGCCAAACAGATGGCTGGTACCACGCCTGTGCTTATCGACATAATTCTGTCTATCTATAGCAGTTTATCGGTACATACACTTCGTTTGATGCGAGAAATCAAAGAAAACAACAGAGCACAATCGCACGAAAAATCGCGCAGCATTATTCTGGAATTGATGGCGACCGGGACTGCGCTGCCTGAAATACTGGAAGCTATCGTACTAAGCGTAGAGCAAGAAAATCCTGACATGCTATGCAGCATCCTACTGCTGGATGATGAAGGCAAGCACTTGTTACAGGGTGCCGCGCCCAGCCTGCCTGAATTTTATAACGCGGCGATCAACGGCGTCGCTATCGGCCCTGGCATTGGTTCCTGTGGCACCGCTGCATTTTCGGGGCAGCGTGTGATTGTTGAGGATATTCAGAGCCATCCCTATTGGACAGCTTATAAGGAACTGGCTGGCAAAGCAGGATTGGGCGCATGTTGGTCTGAACCCATACGTTCAACACAAGGCAAAGTTTTAGGCACCTTTGCCATTTATCACCACCTGGCACATTTGCCTGAACATGACGATATAGCCCTGATTGAGCAAATAGCCCATTTAACCAGTATCGCCATTGAGAATCATCAAACCAGTCTGGCCTTAAAAACCAGTCAATCCAGAATGTCGACCATTTTGGATAACGTCAATGCCTGCATTTACCTGAAAGATACCGAAGGCCGTTATCAGTTCGTGAATCAGCGCGTGCTTGATTTATGGGGCACCACCCTTGACAAGGTGCTGGGCTGTGGAGACGAGCAGTTTTTTGACCAGCAAACCACGGCCACCATCCGCGAGAATGATCATCGCGTACTGGTAGAAGGCAAAACCTTACAGCGAGAGGAGACCAATGTAGTCGCCGCCACGGGTTGCTCTACCACCTATTGGACAACCAAACTGCCGCTGTTCAATCAAGATGGCGAGATATATGCGCTTTGCGGCATCTCAACGGATATCAGCGAACGCAAACAGGCAGAGCAAACCCTGCTGGCCTCGGAACTATTTTCCAAAGCAATCATCGATGCGGTGTCCGCGCACCTTTGCGTATTGGATAAATCGGGAAAAATACTGACCGTCAATCAGGCTTGGATAGACTTCTACACAGAAAATCAACCTAAAACTCAGGATTACGGCGTTGGCGCAAACTATCTCGCACTGTGTGACTCGGTCACTGACGCCGATTGTGCGGCGGCCGCTAATTTAATGTCCGCCAATATTCGCAAGGTCATGCGCGGCGAAATCAGGGAATTTGTACTGGAATACCCTTGCCATAGCCCGACTGAACAACGTTGGTTTATAGCCAGAGTGACTCGTTTTCATGGCGATAGCGGGAATGTGGTTATTGCGCATGAAAACATTACTCAACGCAAGCAAGCGGAAGAAAAACTGCAACTGGCCGCCAATGTGTTTACACATGCCCGCGAAGGCATCCTGATTACCGATGCAGCAGGTATCGTTATCGACGTTAACGATACCTTTACCCACATCACAGGCTACAGCCGAGAAGAGATACTGGGCAAGAAACCAAGCTTACTCAGTTCAGGTCGGCAAGGACAGGAATTTTATACCGCCCTGTGGCACGACCTGACATCAATCGGGCATTGGTCGGGCGAAATCTGGAACCGGCGCAAGAATGGTGAAATTTATGCCGAAATGCTTACCATCAGTACCGTCAGAGATACCTCAGGCCATACACAAAATTATGTCGGCTTATTCATCGACATCACCTCGATGAAAGAATACCAGCAGCAACTTGAGCACATCGCCCATTTCGACGTACTCACCAACCTGCCTAACCGGGTATTATTGGCTGATCGTTTGCAACAAGCCATGCTGCAAACCCAACGGCACAAGCATTCTCTGGCGGTGGTTTATCTTGATTTGGACGGTTTTAAAATCGTCAATGACACCTATGATCACGAAACGGGCGATGAATTGCTGGTTGCCATATCGAAACGCATGAAAGTGGCCTTGCGCGAAGGTGATACCCTGGCACGCATCGGCGGAGATGAATTCGTCGCAGTTCTGGGTGGTTTAGAACAAATGGCCGACTGCGAACCCATACTGGAACGCTTTCTGCAGGCGACCGCTGACCCAGTCATAATCAATGACAATACGCTACAAGTTTCCGCCAGTATCGGCGTCACCTTTTACCCGCAAGACAGCGTCGACGCCGACCAATTGATGCGCCACGCCGATCAGGCCATGTATATCGCCAAGCAGGCTGGTAAAAACCGTTATCACCTGTTTGATGTTCTGCAGGATGCCGCTATCAAAATCCAGCGGGAAAGCCTAGAAAATATTCGCCAAGCCCTAAAAAAGGCAGAATTTGTGTTGTATTACCAACCAAAAGTGGATATGCAGACCGGCAATATTATCGGCGCCGAGGCTTTGATCCGCTGGCAACATCCTGAGCGTGGACTGCTGCCTCCTGGCGACTTCTTGCCTGTTATCGAGAATCACCCACTCAGCGTGGACCTGGGCGAATGGGTAATCGATACCGCATTGACCCAAATGAGTATATGGAATGCCAGTGGTTTGAATATTCCCGTTAGCGTGAATGTCGGTGCGCGCCAATTGCAACAGCGTAATTTCGTAACCCAACTAGCGACTTTGCTGGGCAAATATCCCCATATCAACCCAGGCGATCTGGAGCTGGAAATACTGGAAACCAGCGCCCTGGCGGACATAGCCGAAGTGTCCGCTATCATGCATGCCTGTCGCGAGATAGGGGTACGTTTTGCGTTGGACGACTTCGGCACCGGCTATTCTTCGCTAACCTATCTCAGACATCTACCGGCAGACACATTGAAGATTGATCAGAGCTTCGTACGGGACATGTTGGTTGATCCGGACGATCTAGCCATAGTCAATGGCGTCATCGGTTTGGCGGCGGCTTTCCATCGCCAGGTAATTGCTGAAGGCGTGGAAACTCTGGCACACGGTAAACTTTTGTTATCAATGGGTTGTGTGTTGGCGCAAGGTTATGGCATTGCCCGCCCGATGCCCGCTGAAAAAATCCCCGACTGGCGCCCAGACAGCGATTGGTTGGCCTAATGGCTTTTGATGCATGGCCTGAAATCGCAACTCGGTGTCAGCCAGGGTTACATCCAGCAAACAAGCTTAGGATTTGGCCATAAATAACTTCCCGCCATCCAAGCACGTCATGCCGACAGATTGCCGGCATCCAAGTCACCTGACTGCGTAAGGCCTTCAGTCATCCATGACTTCCGGGTTCCGGCAATCCCTGCCGGAACCAATCAACGGCGGTAAATTAGGACTATTCATGTCAGGTCATTGGCCATCGCCGAGTAGTTCTAAATAAGCGCTTAACCTCAGTAAGAGATAGCAAGCTGCCTGCTGATGAACCAGAGGTTAATTCGGATGGTCTTTTTGTTTCTTGTACGTCTGTGCTCATAATAATACCTGCCGTAATTTATTGATTATCCAGGTTAAAGGAATCCAGCCTATTTGCTACCACACCGGAATCATTAAGCAAAAATTTGCATTTTGATTGCCTACGGACTAAGGATATGGTTGGAAATAACATCCCGAAATCCCAGCGCATCGTTCCTACGC
>NZ_LUUI01000140.1 GCF_001644015.1 Methylomonas lenta | reverse complement strand
TTCATGCGCATTCCTAAGTCGCGTGAGTTGGGTTTGGGAAACGGATGGTTTACCATGCCTTTGGTATTTGATGCATTACATACTGACGAAATAGCAAAAATATTTGAGCAAGGTGGCTGAGTTGTCGCAAGGTACTTTTTTATTGGATACCCATATTTTGCTCTCTGCTGTGTTGGTGCCAGAACACTTGCCACAAGTCGTTCAAGATGATTTGATGGATGCTGGTAATACAGTCTTTCACAAGCGCTGCCGGCTTATTTGCTCACGAGTGACAATTTGTTGAGACAATAATCCGATTTAGTTATGCAAGTAGTGATGAATAAATAATGAAAATTTTGTATCCGGAACTTCCTCCATTTCACACCTTTTTGCTAGAAACCGACAGCATACACCAGGTCTACGTTGAACAATCTGGCAATCCGGCCGGGATGCCGGTAATTTTTTTACATGGCGGGCCTTGCTCCGGCACTAAGCCCGATCATCGGCGTTTTTTCGATCCGGCGCGTTATCACATTATTTTGTTGGATCAGCGCGGATGTGGCTTGTCACAGCCATTCGGTGAATTGCAGGGCAATACGACGCAGGATTTGCTGGATGATATGGAGCGGATTAGAAGTCGGTTGCGTATCGAGCAATGGTTGCTATTTGGCGGTTCTTGGGGGGGCACCTTAGCGTTGCTTTATGCGCAGCAATTTCCACAGCGCGTGTTAGGTATGGTATTGCGCGGGGTGTTTCTGGCACGACAGGTGGATATGCAGTGGTTTTTGCAAAACGGCGTTAATCGTATTTATCCAGAAGTTTGGCAGA
The DNA here is from genome assembly GCF_001644015.1 of Methylomonas lenta. GTDB lineage: Bacteria > Pseudomonadota > Gammaproteobacteria > Methylococcales > Methylomonadaceae > Methylomonas > Methylomonas lenta. Next base: position 3,652 of record NZ_LUUI01000140.1, on the reverse strand, counting down.
ATATGTTAAATAGCGTGTCAGCAAGCAGTGATGATGTGTTGGTTAAATTGTATGCTGCTGTGTTTGGAAAAGATCAGGCAGCGGCGGAGCGTGCGGCACGGCACTGGCAATGTTGGGGTGGTCAGGTGGCGTTAGGCGGCGATTTTTTGCCAAATAACGAGCCTTTAGATGTGCAAGCAGTCAAGCAATCCCAAATGGAATTGCATTACGCTAAAAATAATTATTTCATCGCCGAAGATCAGATTCTAAAGAATTGCGCTATTTTGCGCGATATTCCGACTATCATTATCCACGGTCAAAATGATTTGACGTGTCCGCTGGAGGCGGGATGGTCTTTACATCAGGCCTTGCCACAGGCGGAATGGCGGGTATTGCCTAATGCGGGTCATGTTGCAAAAGGAGAGGAAATGATTGATGCCCTGGTATCAGCGGCAGATAAAATGGCAAGGGAATTATCATAAATCTCAAGGTAAACATGATCAATAAAAAGCGACTGGTCATTGCTATGACTGGGGCTACGGGTGCTATTTATGGTGTGCGTATGCTGCAAGTTTTAAAAGAGTTGCCTGAATGGGAAACGCATTTGGTTATCTCTTCAGCTGGGTTGGTGAATTTGAAGTATGAGCTGGATATGGATCGTTCAGATGTGTATCGGTTGGCCGACGTGACGCATGGTATTAACGATATTGCGTCGTGTATTGCCAGTGGTTCGTTTAAAACAGAAGGGGTGATCGTAGCGCCGTGTTCGATGAAAACACTGGCGGCTATTGCTCATGGATTTGGTGATAATTTGATCTCCCGCTCGGCAGATGTTGCACTGAAAGAAAGGCGAAAAACTGTTTTGTTGCCACGGGAGACGCCTTTGAATTTAGCGCATATTCGTAATATGGCCGCAGTAACTGAAATGGGTGGTATTATCTTCCCGCCTATGCCGGCTTTTTATAATAAAAGCGACTCGGTCAAAGCCATGGTGGATGAAGGGGTTGGTCGCATCCTGGATATGTTCGGGGTGGATGTTGGAGAGCTCTTCACGCCATGGATTGGTTTGAACGGAAAAATATAAAAATTCGTGCAAAAATAATAAAATTGACAATGAAATGGCAGGCTTTCAATTGACAGAATGCCTAGTTCTGATTTAGAGTTGCTGCCAGCTTTTTTATTGCTTATCAACAATGATTGTTTTTACTGCTAATCAAAGCAGCTTAATCGTATGTGGGTGAGTAGTCCTTATAACTATAACTGTAACAATCGGAGCACATCTCATGGCAAGACCCTTAATTCAAATGGCGTTGGACTCACTGGATTTCGACCAAACTGTAGCATTGGCCGATCAAGTAGCGCCTTATGTTGATATTTTTGAAATCGGTACCCCTTGCATCAAATACAACGGTATTAATCTGGTTAAAGAACTGAGACAACGTTTTCCAGATAAATTGTTGTTGGTTGACCTGAAAACTATGGATGCTGGCGAATACGAAGCCGGTGCATTCTACGCAGCTGGTGCGGATATCTGCACCGTGTTGGGCGTATCTGGCCTGGCTACTATTGCTGGTGTTATCAAAGCAGCCAAAAAATATGGCGCTGAAACTCAAATCGATTTGATCAATGTCGAAGACAAATCTTATTGTGCAAGAGAATCCGTTAAATTGGGTGCGCAAATCATGGGTATCCACACAGGTTTGGATGCACAAGCAGCAGGTCATACCCCTTTTGGTGATTTGAATGAAATCGCTGGTTTAGGTTTAGGCGTTCGCATTTCTGTGGCTGGCGGTATCAAGCCTGCTACTGTGCAACAAGTTGTTGAAGCCGGCGCAAACATCATTGTTGTTGGTGCAGCTATTTATGGCGCACCATGCCCTGCGACAGCTGCTAGCGAAATTCGCGAACTGGTTGACGCCGCAGCTGCATAAGCCAGCTTTGGTTCTTCCTAGCTTTTACTAGGCAAACTAAGGACGGGTGGCCTGCGCCACTCGTCCTTTCTTCGTTTTAAATACCTGAATTATAAAGCGGCCATTACGCCGCAAGCTCAGCTTACATAAAAATTTTTAGGAGATATATATGCCTTCGCGCCGAGACTTAGCGAACGCCATCCGCGCACTCAGCATGGACGCCGTCCAAAAAGCCAACTCAGGACATCCTGGAGCCCCGATGGGGATGGCTGATATTGCAGAAGTATTGTGGAATGATTTTCTGCAGCACAATCCCTCTAACCCAAAATGGCCCAACCGAGATCGTTTTGTCATGTCCAACGGTCATGGCTCCATGTTAGTCTATTCCTTGCTGCATCTGGCGGGATACGATTTAGCCATTGACGAACTGAAAAATTTCCGTCAACTGCACTCACAAACGCCAGGTCACCCTGAATATGGTTACACCGCCGGTGTTGAAACCACCACCGGTCCTTTGGGACAAGGCATCACCAACGCTGTCGGTTTTGCTTTGGCAGAGCGCACCTTGGCGGGTCAATTCAACCGTCCAGGTCACGACGTGGTTGATCATCACACCTACGTATTCCTGGGTGACGGTTGTTTGATGGAAGGCATCTCCCACGAAGCCTGCTCACTGGCCGGCTCCATGGGGTTGGGCAAACTGATTGCCTTCTACGACGACAACAACATCTCCATCGACGGCGAAGTGCGCGGCCACGGCAATGTGCACGGCTGGTTCCTGGACAACACCCCGCAACGTTTCGAAGCTTACGGCTGGCACGTCATTCCTAAAGTCGACGGTCACGATGCTGACGCCGTGAAAAAAGCCATTGAAGAAGCGAAAAAAGTCACTGACAAACCAACCATTATCTGCTGCCAAACTATCATTGGTTGGGGCTCGCCGAATAAAGAAGGTAAAGAAGAATGTCACGGTGCTGCATTAGGTGAAGCTGAAATCGCCGCTACCCGCGAGCGCATTGGCTGGCCGCATGCACCCTTCGAAATTCCAGCCGATATCAAAGCCGGATGGGATGCTAACAGCAAAGGCGCTAAACAAGAAGCAGACTGGAATGCCAAGTTTGCTGCTTACAAAGCGGCGCATCCTGAGCTGGCTGCTGAATTCGAACGCCGCATGGCGGGCGAACTGCCAGCAGACTGGGCTGAAAAATCCAATGCCTTCATCGCTGCGGTAGACGCCAAAGGCGAAACCATTGCTAGCCGAAAAGCCTCACAAAACACCCTGAACGGTTTTGGTCCATTGTTGCCAGAGCTGCTGGGCGGATCTGCTGACTTAGCCGGCTCCAACCTGACTCTGTGGTCAGGCTGCAAAGACGTTAATGCTGACGGACATGACGGCAACTACATCTATTACGGTGTACGAGAATTCGGCATGTCAGCCATCATGAACGGCCTGACCCTGCACGGCGGCTTCAAACCTTACGGCGCCACCTTCCTGATGTTCAGCGAATACGCCCGTAACGCGCTGCGTATGGCTGCTCTTATGAAAGCACCGACCCTCTTCGTTTACACCCACGACTCGATAGGGCTGGGCGAAGATGGCCCAACTCACCAACCGGTCGAACAAACCGCTACCCTGCGCATGATACCCAACATGCAAGTCTGGCGTCCTTGTGATGCGGTTGAATCGGCCGTAAGCTGGAAAGCCGCGATCGAGCGCAACGATGGTCCCAGCACGTTGATCTTCTCCCGTCAAAACCTGGCGC
>NZ_LUUI01000139.1 GCF_001644015.1 Methylomonas lenta | reverse complement strand
TAACTTAATGGCAGTGACCTTTGCCCTGGTAAGAAATCACCCGCATCGCCTTGCGCGACAAACCGCGAAACCGGTGCAAATCCTTGGCAAACAAGATGGCGCCCAGATTGGTAATGTCCCAACCGCCCGCGAAATTCCGCACCAACAAAGCCGCCTCTTCGAGACGAGACAGGATACCGGTTTGATCGGTCGGTAACGGCTGTTTCAACAAATCGAAGTAAGCAGGATAATCCAACAACGCCAACACATCGGCGACAGCCAGATTTTCGGCTGCCTTCAAAGCTTCGAAGGGTGTTTGATCAAACACCCTCCACAATGTTCGTTCCAATTCAGGATAGTCTTTCAGCGGCTTTTTATAGGAACCCACTCGGATTAGTTCCTTGCCGGCAAACTGGGTTGGTTTGCCGCTGGCGCGTGGAATTTCCAATACCACGACCGTCTTGCCGCCGATGTCCACTGGCATTAACCGAAAATGCAGGCGCGGACTAAATAACCGCAACAGCCAACTTTCCAGTTCTTCGCCGCCTTTGCGGGCTTTGCCCGGCGCAAAACCGGTGCCGACAACGTCGTGGCTATCGTCGGCGATTCCCCACAGCAAATAAGCATTGGCCTTACCTTCCAGCGCTGCCGCGTTGGACAGGGCGGACAGGTACTCGCCAATCTCGTCGGGGTCGCTATTGTTGACCTTGAATTCTAGCCACGTGGTTTCGTTTGGCAATTTGCGCAACTCCTCGACCAAACCCCGCAAATACTGCTGATCTCGATCCATTGTCATCTGGTTACCTTTGTCGTTGAGTAAGCCCGCACATCGATTTTGCCGGTCACGGCGGCTGTGATCAGCGCGCTGCGGTATTCCTGCAAGCAGGCAATCGCGGCTTCGACCTTTTCCACCATCCGGTCGATTTTGGCGGTTTCGCGGTCTAGGTAGGCGGCGATGGCCGTTTGTTCCTCAAATGGAGGTTTTGGAAAACGGAATTTCCTTAATTGTTGGCCAGTCAAATGTGCAATAGTTGATATTCCGCCAGAATTGAATACTCCGGTTTTGTTCGCCCAATACAGCAAGTAATACATATATCTTGGGCATTCTGACAATGAATTCAGTGCTCGCATGCGGTGCAGCGATTTTTGAAAACCAATATTTGTTTGTAAATTACCAATAATAGCCGCTCTTCCGACTTCTCCTCCTTCACAAACAAGAAGATCACCTTCTTGAACCGTATAGCGTGAGTATTCAGATTCGGGAATATCCATTTCCGGTAATTCGAGCAAGTTTATTGAATCCCATTGAACATCAACGTTCCTTAAATAGGGCAAAAGATGTTGGCCGGTGATTTTACTTTCATTCAACATCTTACCCAGCTCTATTGAATAACGAGAATATAAAGGAGGTATTAGCCAATTTGTCGGTATTTCCCCCAACCAGTCCACCCCGGAATCCTTGAATGCTTGGGATGACCCAGGTTCACTTGTAGGGGCGAATTTATTCGCCTCGGCCTGCGGGCGATTGAAATCGCCCCTACAATTATATTGGTCGGGCGCTTCATGGATCGAGGCGTTGCCGGTGGTCAAGCCGAATTCCCGCGCGGCGTCGTCGGGCAGGCCGCGGGTGACGGTGCGGGAAATCAGCCCGCTGCGTTTTTCCTTGAGCAATGCCGCCAGCTTGCGCTTTTTCGCCACCAGCGTATCAATCCGCCCGGTTTCACTATCCAGAAAAGCGGCGATGGCGGTTTGTTCGCAATGCGGTGGAACAGGTACTAAGCCATCAGCCAAATAGCTCATTTCGATAGACTCTACAGTGGTGCCGGACTTGCACCACTGTTCCAACAACAGCTTTTGGTTACCCTCGATAAACCATCGTAGATATTCTGAACCAAGCTGCTTACCTAACTTGAAGGCTCGTATATCCTGATTTAGCGTAACCGGTATGTCATTAACTGCGACAGGTAGAGAATGTTTTAGAATCCCAGAGCGCACCACAATTAACACATGACCAGGAGCAAGAATGCCGCTGGCGCATTGGCGAGCACCTTCTGGAGTTAAGTGATCCTGGGTATCCGTAATCCGACCAGTTTTCATATCCTTCGGTGAAACCCAAGGAATATCTCCGTCATCCCAGAATTGATTTTCGGTTGTCAAAGGGGTGGAACCGCCTTTCATATACGCCAAATAACGCGTCTTTTTTACGTCCCAATCCTCGGGCACAGCTCCCATCCACGTCACGCCGCTGTCCTTGTATTGCGGATAAGCCGGATACTTCATTGCCGACCGCCTTTTTCCATTTGGAAGGTGGATGCGCGTTGCTTAT
>NZ_LUUI01000138.1 GCF_001644015.1 Methylomonas lenta | reverse complement strand
AACTTGTTTCATGCGCATTTCTAACCCTCGTTAGGAACAGCCATGGTGCGCCGAAAGATCAAAAACGAACATGCGGTGCAATACGGCTACACCTGTTGATGCTGTAAAAATTGCGCCTCATTTTCAAAGTTTAAGCATTCATCACAAAACTTTACGTTTGTTTCCCAGCCTTCATTGTTCTGTCATTTGGCCCTGATAAATTCAGCCTTCCATTCACGGCTGTTTGCAGCCATTTTTTTTAATCCAAGTCCGAAACAGAAGATGAAAACATTCTCTAATAAATTGCTGATGCTGGCTGCTGTTTGCAGTAGTGCTTTAGCTCAAACCACGCTTGCCGATGACGATCATCATGCCAAAGGTTACGGTAAATTTGAATTTGCCTTGATTGGTGACGTACCTTATAACGAAGTTGACTATTGGAAATTTGACAATGTTATTGCAGATATCAATGCCAATAAAAAGTTGAAATGGGTATTGCATGCCGGTGATTTTAAGAACGGATCTTCCTTGTGTTCGGATGAACTGTTCGAAGATCGCCTGCAACGTTTTCAAACCTTCAAAAAACCGCTTATTTTTACCCCTGGCGATAACGAGTGGACAGACTGTCACCGTGCCAACAATGGTGCTTATTTGCCGCTAGAGCGGTTGGATAAGGTGCGGGAACTGTTTTATCCGGTTCCAGGGCAAACGTTAGGTCAAAAAACCATGCGTGTTGAAACGCAGGCCGATGATTCAAACCATGCGGAATTTGTCGAAAACACTCGCTGGATGGAACAACATGTCATGTTTGCCGCTGTGCATATCGTAGGTAGTAACAATGCGTTGGCGCCATTTGCCACCCGCACATCTGCTGATGATGAAGAAGTGGTGCGCAGGATCGATGCTGCGCTTGAATGGGTAAAGGGTACTTTTGCCAAAGCCAAAGCGGAAAACGCCCATGGCGTGCTGCTGTTGTTTCAAGCCAATCCCGGCTTCGAGCTGGCCAAAAATAGCAATAGCCGCATTGGTTTTGAGGAGATTCTGGCGGAGATGGAGCGTGAAGCCGTTGACTTCAAAAAACCAGTAATATTCGCTCATGGCGATTCGCATTATGTGCGGATGGATAAACCCATGAAAGGCAGTATCAGCAATCGCCGTATCGAAAACGCTACGCGAGTTGAAACCTTCGGTGCCGACGATGTACATTGGCTGCGGGTTTCAGTTGATCCAAAATCAAAAGAAGTGTTCTCTGTGCATCAGGAAATCGTAGAAAAAAACCTGGAAGAGCATCCACAACCTTAGTCGACGCAGTCGGGCAATATTGTGTTGGTCTGATTTGATGCTTACAAAGAGATAGGGTTTGCTATGTAAACCCTATCTCATATTATCGATAACCCTGAAAACTACAATCACTCAGGTCGGGTTAGGCAACAAGGCTTAACCCGACTCACTGATGGATTAACCTTTTCGGCGGGCAAAGCTCATCATGCCGACCAAAGCAGAACCAAACAACCAAACCGCACCTGGTACTGGCACTGCCGATACTTTATACAAAGAAGTGGTTTCGCTGACTTCGTTGGCTACAGCCAGAAAACTGCCTTGCGCGTTGGAGAAGAAGCTCAAACCTTCTGGGCCGATATTGCCGCCGGTGAAGATCATGTCCAGAAATGTGATGTCATTCAAATCAGTCAAATCCCAGGTCATGATGGCATTCGAGCGTTCCAGGCCCAAAAACAGTAGGTCACGACCATTAACATTGCCCATTACAGCACTTTCCGGTTCCGGACCTTTATTGTCACTACGGCTCTCATCCCACAGTGCTGGGTAGAAAGCCTTGATGATTTGTTCCAGTTGATCGCCGGAATCGAAGACTTGATTTCCCGCGGCATCCAGAATCGAGAATGAACGTGCGCCGAAGGCTTGCAATTGATCAAGATCGCCATCGCCGTCCAGGTCGCCGCTGGTGGAAACCGTCAATCGGTTTAATTTGTCGTTGTTGGTCTGCCAATCGGCACCGTGCGCCAGTGTCATGCTGTCATTTAATACGGAATCGATGATAGCGCTGCCGACGCGTACTTCGTCATCACCGCCAGGCCAGTCACCTCTTGAGTCGCCTTCATTGGCGGTAATGTAATATTGCGTGCCGTTATTATTGACGCTGGCAATACCGTCCGGCATGTACATGCCTTGCACGTTCCAGTTTTGAATGTTGCCGGCGAATGAAGTACTGCCAGTGCCGTCCCTGTCAGATGCATCTATGCCATTACCTGGCAAACTGTGATCTTTCAGTCCCAGAGCTTTGATATCAGTCACGCTAGCGCTGGCAATATCAACAATGGCGACCGAATTGGCTTCTTGTAATGTGACCATCGCTGTACTGCCATCAGCACTGACAGCAATGTATTCCGGTTCCAGATCCTGCGCCACGCTGGCGTTAGGGCCGGTCAAGCGCACGCCGTCCGCTTTAAGGGCTGCTGCCTGGCTATTGAAGCTATCGAAGCCAGCAGTTTGTACATTGTAATTATTTGTATCAATGATGCTGACAGAGCCTACTGGGTCGCCGCTCGGACCTATCAGATAACTGCTGGGTTCGGCTTCGTTGGCGACCAGTAATTTATTACCGTTCGGCGTAAAAGTAACCGCGTCCGGGTTCGCGCCCACCGTCACATCGCTTAATACCTTGTAATTGCCCGCGTCGTAAAAGCGCACCAAGCCAGGATCAGTTTTAGTGGGAGCGCTAATGGCTACGGCCGCCTGACCGTTTTTCACCGCCACGCTGTTGATGCCGCCCAATGAGCTTGTATCGAAGCTTTGCAGCAAGTTGCCGGATATGTCGAGAATGTCGATGCCGCCCAAACCCACATTGGCTTCGTTGGCATCGGTACCTACTACCCACAGGTGGTTGTTATCCGCATCGTAAGAGACGATCTCAGAGCCCATGGCATTTGAACCGTTGGCTGCGGTGTGATTGAAAGTCCACTCCAGATTCCAGCTAAAGTTGCTGGCAGCTCCGGCTGTGGTCGAAGCTAAAGCGGCTGCAATAGCGACTGCAATACGTCTGCGTTTCATATGACTGTACCTTGATATATAAAAATTGCTAATTGAAGTAGTGGTCGCAGACATATAAAGCGCAAGATATTGATGCGAACTGCGTCACACAACGACCGATTGTATAAACAGTTTGTGACAGAATGATGAACCCTGAAGTCAGGCGGATTTGTATGCAGATGAACGTTTTGTCATACGCCTGTCACGTTGGTTTTTTAATATTCCCGTCACATCGGCCGTTCGACGGCTGCCTGTTTGCATATTCTTTTTAAATGGCATGAACAACAAAACACAGCAAGGTTTTACCCTGATCGAAGTGATGATCGTCGTCGTTATTCTCGGCATTTTAGCGTCCATAGTGGTGCCTAAAATTATGGGGAGGCCGGATGAAGCCCGCGCGACGCGGACTTTGCAGGATATTCGCGCGATAAGTGCGGCGCTTGATTTATACCGGCTGGATAACTTTAGCTATCCCAGTACAGATCAAGGTTTAGAAGCCCTGGTAGAAAAACCGGCTAATTTGCCGAGTGGTACGCATTGGAAACAAGGCGGTTATCTGGATGATTTGCCGCAAGATGCCTGGGGGAAACCTTATCTGTATTTACAGCCGGGCATGCATGGCGAGTTTGATTTGTACTCCTTGGGCGCTGATGGTGTGGAAGGTGGTACGGAGGCTAATGCCGATATCACCAACTGGACTGCGAAATAAACCTGAGTGCTTTGAAAAACCAGGGTTTTACCTTGGTCGAGTTATTAATTGCCATGGTGCTGATTGGTTTGATGACCGGCATGGCCATGTTAAGCATGGGTAACGCCGATCAAAGCAAACAGCAGCAACTGGAAGCCAAGCGTTTATCAATGATATTGGCGCTGGCAGAGCAAGAGGCTATGGTGCGTAGCGATGCGATTGCGGTTGAGTTTTTTAGTCAGGGTTACCAGTTTTTGAGTTTGCAGGGCAACCATTGGCAGCCAATAGTGGACGATGAAATATTTAAAGCGCATGAACTGCAGCGACCGTTGCAATTAACCCTGCAGCAAGACGAGCAATCGGTTTATATCAATCAAAAGTCCGGCATGACGCAAAATCCACAGCCGCAATTGGTCATCACACCTGACGGTATTTCCGAAAATATAAAAGTCAGCATTTCCCATGACAAGAGCGACGTATGGTATGGCGTGAAAAATAGCGAAGAAGGCTGGACGGTGTCTAGCGTTGACGTTCTACCATGATCAGCTTAAACGGCGCAAAAAACACAACCGGCTTTACCTTGCTGGAGGTATTGATTGCTTTAGCTTTGTTGGCCATCCTGATGGCGGGTTTGATTAAAATTACAGCTGATAACACCAAAAACCTTTGGTATTTGGAAAACAAAACGCTGGCGGCTATTGTGGCTGCCAATCATGCGATAGAGCTGCGGTTAGGCAAGGAAACCCCGGAGTCGCTGGATGGCTGGGATAACATGGCCGGCAGACGTTGGTACTGGCAGCTGAACCGCGATGTCATGCAGGCTATGGACAAAGGCGTCTGGTTATACCGGATAGAGGTGTTTTTGGAAGGCGACAAGTCACCGTATGCCGGTATGACAACCTTCATCCCACGGCAAGATGAAATATAGTAATCGCTTAAGTCGCGGTTTCAGCTTACTGGAGATTCTGATTGCCATGGCCATATTTGCCATTATGGCAAGCATGGCTTATGCCGGTTTGCGCGGTGTTTTACAAGCACGCGAGCTAACCGAAAAACACTCCGAAACTATCGCTCAACTGCAACAACTGATGTATCTGTTAAATGAAGATTTAAGCCAGGCAGTATCAAGATCAGTTAGAGATGAATTGGGCTCAGATGAGCCAGCCTTTAGCGGCGGTGATGGGCAAACTTTATTAACATTTACCCGTAACCTGCCTGATTGGTCCGGGCTGTCGACCCGTAGTAATTTGCAACGTATTCGTTATGTAAACGAAAACGGCATGCTATATCGGCAAGTGTGGACGACGCTTGATCGCACTCAGCAAAGCCAATATCGGCGTAAAAAAATACTGCAAGTCGAAAGCATCGATGTGCGTTTTTATAGCCAAGAATGGGCTAGCCATTGGTCTTCAGCGGGTGGTAGTAGCCTGCCTAAGGCGGTTGAAATGACATTGGTACTGCCTCGTTTAGGTGAAATCCGCCGACTTTTCCTGGTGCAGCAATAATGACAGCACATTCAGCCCAAAGCGGTGTCGCTTTGATTACTGTGATGTTGGTGTTGTCTATTGCCACCGTAGCGGTGGTGTCGATGTCGACGGCTAGACAGATGGATATTCGTCGCACCGAAAATCAGCTGCGGCAAATGCAAGGCTGGGAGTATGTCTATGGACTGGAAAGTTGGGCAAAAGCTCGTTTACAACAGGACGCCAACGACAACAAGCTGGATGGTTTGCAGGATAGTTGGCGTAAGCCGCTAACGGAAATGATAGTGGCAGAAGGTTCAATACAGGCGCAGATTGAAGATATGCAAGGTCGCATCAATCTGAATAATTTATGGGTCGAGGGAAAAGTGAGTGAACAGGACTTAATCCGGCTTCAGCGCTTGTTTGCCTATCTAAAATTAAAACCGGAATTGCTGGACGGGTTATTGGATTGGATAGACGATGATATGGAAATTCGTTACCCGAATGGCGCGGAAGATGAAACCTATGGTCGACATAAGCCGCCTTATCGTGCGGCCAATCATTTTTTTACAGATGTCAGCGAACTATTGTTGGTTCAGGGCATGACGCGAGAGCAGTATCAAAAAATCCTGCCTTATGTGTATGTGACCGACGGTTATGCGCCGCTGAATGTTAATACGGCCAGCACCATGGTATTGCGATGTCTGGCAGATGATATGAGTGCTGATCAAGCTGAATCAATCTTTCGCGCCAGTGGCAAGCCCTTTGAAAAAATTGATGACTTTCTTAAAGACGAGGCGGTTATCGATAGGGCAATCAGAAAATACGGTTTGGCTGTCATGAGTCAGCACTTTTTACTTACAGGACAAATCAAGATGGGTAAAAACCAATGGCTGTTTAGCTCGCAGTTGCAGCGTGACAAACAAGGCTCGACCCGGCTGATAAAACGCCAGCGCAGGAGTTTTGCAAATGGCTGACACCGTATTAGCCAGATTTAATCAGCAAAAGCCTGATGAACTTGAATGGTTATGCGTTGAGCAACAGGAAGCGCCCATCTCTATTGGTGAAATGGCCGAGCTTGCCAAAGCGGCGCAAGGCAAGCGATTGATATTATTGCTGCCGGCAACCAGCGTACTTTTGCAAGAATTAGAACTGCCAGTAAAAGCGAATGCCCAAATTAAAAAAGCCTTGCCGTTTGCCTTGGAAGACAGGCTGGCGGACGATATAGAAAATTATCATCTGGTCTGGCATAAACAGCCGACAGGAAAGCTGGCGGTTGCCATTGTCAGCCATGAAAAAATGATAACGATGACAGGTCTGTTTGATAAAGCTGGCATTGAATTGGCAGGTATGTACCCGGAGAGTCTTTGTTTACCCTATCAAGCGGATCAATACTCGCTGTTAATTGAAGGTCAGCAAGCTAGCTTGCGAGCCAGTGTTTGGCAGGGTTGGGGGATTGATGTAGACGCCTTGCCTGTAATCTTACCCAAATTACTGGATGAAGGCTGGCTGTGCCAAAGTCTGCGGTTATGGTCAAACCAAGCGCCGGCTGAATGGATGCAGTCGCTGCCATTGACCTGCATAGAAGAAACTTTTACGCCCTCATTGCAATTATTTGCCAGTGGCTTTGGGGCTGCTACGGAATTGAACTTACTGGCCGGGGACTATGCCATTCAGTCTAAGCCGGTTGGCCGATGGCAACATTGGATGCCGGTTGTGGCGCTAGCTTTATTGGCATTAATGCTACAAGTTGGGGCTTTATTGAACAAAACCTGGCAGCAGCAAGATCGGTTACAGCTGATCGAAAACCAGTCTTTGGCTTTGTTCAAGCAAACTTTTCCGGATGTAAAACGCATAGTCAATGTTAAGGCGCAAGCGGATCAGCAATTGATCGCTTTGAAAAAGCAGGCTGGCAACGGTGGCAGTGCTTTTATGCGGCTGTTGTATCGCAGTGGCGAAATTTTCAAAGATTTTTCAGGCTTGGAATACCAAAAACTGAATTATGCCAACGCAGCTATACAGCTACAGATTAAAACTGTTGATATAGCTCAGTTGGAGCAACTGAAACAACAATTACAAAGCCAATTGCAAGTCAAGGTTCTATCGGCAGACAGTGGAGCAAACGGCGTGGAGGCGCAACTTGAAATTAGAGAAAAATGACATCCTGAAACATTGGCAGGTGTTGTCGCAAAGAGAGCGTTTAATGGCGCTGGCCGGTGCGATGTTGATCAGTTTATATGGTCTCTATCTGCTGATTATCCAGCCACTGGCCGATCAAAGCCTGTTGCTGCAACAAAAAATCGATGTGCAAGCACAGGCTTATCAGCATTTACAACAGGTTAGCGCTGAGGTTTTGGCTTTAAGGCAGCAAGGTATCAGCTTAAGTACCGATTCGGCGCAAAGCGATCAATCACCCATGGCAGTGATAGACAGTAGTAGTCAGTCATTAGAGGTAAAGCCTGCAATTAAACGCGTACAACCGGATGGCGCGGACAGTGCGACGGTATGGCTGGAGCTGGTTTCATTCGACAAACTGATCTATTGGTTGGCCATGTTGGAAGCCCAGCACGGCTTACAGGTGATCAGTATAGATATTGAAAATCCGGTTATCGGCAATGGGCAAGTCAATGCCAAACTGATAGTAGGACATCTTTGATTTTTTTGATGGTCGGCTTAAAGCAACCTGACCTAAAAGAACTAATACTCACGCAACAGGTCAGGCGTGAAATCCACTTATGCTTCGACAGGCTCAGCACGAACGGATTTCACGCTTTCTAAGGAATGCGCATGAAACAAGTTCGTCATCTGTAGGTGCGAATTCATTCGCACTGTGCGGATAAATCCGCACCTACAGAGGGTTCTTGCATAAGATATTTCATGCGCATTCCTAACTGATTTTTTAAGTTAAATGTCGGGATTTTCCAGTTTCATAGACAGTTTAGGGAATATCTTCAATGATCTGCTGCTTTCCAATCGAGTCATGAGTCGAGGCATACACTTATGCTCCCCTCCTTTTTTAGCAGCCAAATTAGCTTAAACGCGCATTGTGTAAGCAAAATCAAGCTGTCAGGCTGCAGATAAGACTAGATTGCATATCTGGTAACTCATTGGTTTTAAAGATTTATCGGTTATTGATGCGAGGGTTTAAGTTATGCGCGTAATACAAACGTATTACGTTTAGCAAGACTGTAACCTTCCTGTAACTGTAATGCCCAAAGCTCTCGGGGATAATTGATTCAAGGAAAAACTGGCTGGATTGGCCGAACGTACAGATAGGAATAACTAAGGATCAAGGATGACACGCATAAGGAGCGGCTAAGGAAGAGGTTAGGGAGGAGGAAACAGAGGGGAAGGGAAAATGGTAGCGGGGTAGCGCCACTCTTTGAGTGTTAGATAGAAAAAGCGTGAAAAAGCCAAACTCGTCGTGAGGCGGGGACGGAAAGTCTCGGGTCTTGAATCAGTCGTTATGCTCAGTTGTGAGTAGCCTGGAATCGGGCTTGCCGCCTAAGGGCGGCAATGACAAGGATTGCGGTTTCAAGATGGCTGGGCCATCACCTTATGTGATTCATCAATTTAAAACATGAGGACTAACTATGAAAATTTTAGCTAAATCGGTTGCTGTTGCAGCCATCGCTATGTCAGTAACAGGTGTTGCTGAAGCGCGTATCCAAGCCATTGGCGATGCCACTGCTGATGGTAGTGAGTTGTTATTGAACGTGGTCAACTATACCGCTCAAAACAGCTACACACTGGATTTAGGTTTGACCATAGCGCAGTTTTTGGCTAACCCAAACCAAGCACTATCGTTCAACGTTAACAACAGTGACTTCCAAAGCTTTACTGCTGCTTACACAGCAGGCGACAACGTCACTTGGGGTGTTTCGGGTGGTCACGGGTTGTTAAACGAATTAACCGATTTACCACTCTTTGGTTTTTTTACGACTTCAGTAACCAATCTGCCAGCTAAGATTGATGATAATGCGCCTGACATTAGCAACACAATGGGTGTGTGGAATACTATCGTCTCTGAAGTTCAAACTCAGGATGCCAATGCCAACAACCTGAGCACTTTCAGAACTATAGGTCAATTAGGCTATACAGCCGCGTATGGTAACGATTTCCAAACTGCATTGCCTTTCGTAGCTCAAGGCCAATTAGGTACAGCTCTGGCTTTCGTTCACGAGAAAGTCAATATTGACGATTTCGATACCGGTGAGTTGGATGTATTCAACAATGTTTGGAAGCTGGATCTGAATGGTAGCCTGACCTATGCACCAACTTCTGCAGTGCCACTGCCTGGTGCGGTATGGATGTTCGGCGCCGGCCTGATGGGCTTGTTGGGTGCTAATCGTCGTAAAGCTGTTGCAGCTTAATTAAAACTAACCGATTGAGTGTTGCACTGAGTCGGTATCTCTAGCTATTAATGAGGATTAAAATGAAAAAGCAAATATTGTCGGCTGCGATTGCGGCTGTCTCTTTGTTGGGTTTCTCGCAAACATCGTTTGCGTTAGCGCCTAATACTACACCTGATCTGGAAATTTTCATGTCAGGCGCTACTGCACAGGACAAAGCCATTGCTGCTTTGTTCAATAACTTGTGCGATGCCGGAACTTTGGATGTGTTTAAAGACAACAACAAAGCTGGTTCGGAAGGTAAGGATCACACAGCTTATTTCTGCACCTTAAGTTCCGCTAACGTACCTGGTTTGTCTGTTAATGGTAGCCCGGTTTCTTCCGCTAATGTGTTGTTCCACAAGCGTTCTGCCGGTGGTTCTGCGCAAGGTGTTAACCCTTTGATTGATAATGTGGCTATTGCTGCCATGCGTATCGATAACGGTAACTGCGCAGTCAGCAGCGGTACCACCTGGTTTTGTAATGCTCAAGGTGCCAACCTGAGTAACCAAGTGTCTGATGCCGGTATTTCTGATGTTGAACCAAAAATGTTCGTCGGCCCTAATAAACCCTCTAACGCCGGTGCGGTTGATGCTGCAGCTGCCGATGCGGCACTGACTGTAGAAGCTGCTGCTGCGCTGTTGTTTGGCGTGCCAGTATCTGACAATTTGTATGTGGCTTTGCAAAAAGCCCAAGGCCTGTTGGCTGCTCCAGCTAATTGTGCGGCTGGTGCTTATACCGAAGCCTGTATGCCTAGCTTGAGCAAACAGCAAGTGGCTGAGCTGGTATCAGGTCA
Source organism: Methylomonas lenta (assembly GCF_001644015.1). Classification (GTDB taxonomy): domain Bacteria; phylum Pseudomonadota; class Gammaproteobacteria; order Methylococcales; family Methylomonadaceae; genus Methylomonas; species Methylomonas lenta. The sequence goes on along the minus strand of NZ_LUUI01000138.1, from coordinate 16,110 downwards.
AATCAAAAAATGGAGTGAATTTAAAATCAACGGTACTGCGTTGACTTCATTGACTGCCGGAATGACTTATGATTCTGGCGATGGTGTTATTAGACAGGTCACCCCAACCGATACCAAAGTGCATTTTTGCAAACGTATTGACGGTTCCGGTACTGGTGCGCAAATGTATGCCAAATTCCTCAACAACCCATGCAGCACAGCCGGTCTGGATCCAGATTGGGCTGGCAGTGCCTTGGCTGGTCCAGTTAAGCATGAAGTCAGCGGTTCCGGCGATATGGAATTGTGTCTGGAAGATTTTGCTGACGGCGAAAGTAATGCTAAGCAGGTCACCACAACCAATCCTGATGTGTTTAATACCACTGTTAACAGTTCTGGAGCCAAAGCTTGGGCAATTGGTATGCAAAGTACTGAAAACAATGCAACACATGCTAAACATTATCGCTTTATCAAAGTTGACGGCGTAGCGCCTACTCTGGAAAACGCTTTCAGAGGCAAATACATGGATTGGGTAGAGCAAACTTATCAATGGCGTAATGCTATCAGCCAAGACAAGAAAACCATTATCCAAAAAATTGCTACCGATGCCGGATCACCTAGCATCTTGGGTACTGTGTTGAATCCTGGTTTCGTACATGCATTTGGACCCGCAGGTTATCTGGCGGTAGGCACTAAACATGCTTTCACCGAAAACCTGAATCTGTCTGCTCCTGTAATGCCTTATTCTCACGCTGTTAAAGGTTCTTTGAGTAACTGCCAAGTACCTGTCATCAAAGCATCTACCAACAACAACAAGCCAATGTAATGATTGGGTAGTCGTTGTAGCGCAAGGATGCGCAGTTAGGCAACAGCCTTCGCTTGCGAAGGCTGTTTTTTTGGATTTAGGTAAGTTGATTTGCGTGATAGCAGCCGCTAACAATGTCAGTGTTGTTGATGATTCAAAAGCTAAAGGCGGTATGCCAATTAATCTTTTTTGTATAAGCCTGTGTTGCTTTTGTGTTTTGTCATATGGCTGTCACTAAATCGTAAAGAACGACCTATAAAATACTGGATGGTCAGCTTTCACAGGGAAAGCTATTTTATATCGGATTATCAATTACATGCAGTTAAACGAGTCCCCCTTGCTACGGATGGTTCTGGTCGGAACCTGTTGTGTTCTATTGCCTGCTCAGGTGGTATTGAGTCAGGAAGTGGAAGCAGCCGATCAAGCTCAGCAACAAGAAGCCCCATCACAAGCAGCCGCAGCCAAATTTGATTTATTTGAATTGCGCGTGAAGGGTAATTCAATGCTGGACAAAAAACGCCTGGAGCGCACCTTGTATCCATTTTTAGGACCGAATAAGAGTGTCGATGTGGTGGAGTCGGCAAGAGCTGCCCTGGAAAAGCTTTACATAGCAGAAGGTTATCAAACCGTTTCGGTAGATATTCCGGAGCAATCGGTTAAAAGCGGTATTGTCTATTTACAGGTGGTAGAAGGTAAGGTATCGCAATTGCGGGTAACCGATTCCCGCTATTACTCGCAAGGCGAGATAAAAGCAAAAGTACCTGAATTGGCGGAAGGTAATGTGCCCAACATGCCAAAAATGCAGGCGCAATTAGCCGAATTGGCGGCGCAGAGCCAAGATAGAAGCGTCGTACCCATCTTACGCGCTGGTGAAACCCCAGGTACGTTGGAAGTTGATTTGAAAGTCAATGACACGTTGCCGCTGCATGCTAAAGTCGAGTTGAATTCATATAATTCTATTGATACCAGCCGGTTACGGGCGCTGGTGTCGTTGCACTACGATAATTTATGGCAGAAATTTCATAGTGCCTCGTTTATGTACCAGACCTCACCTGAAGCGCCGAACGAAGTCGAGGTGTTTGTAGGTACCTATATGTTGCCGGTGTTTGATGACAAGCGCCTTGTGTTCTATGGCGTTAGCTCCAGTTCCAATATCGCCACCGCAGGCGCATTTAATGTGGTGGGTAACGGTAATATTTACGGCTCCCGATTTGTCTGGCCAATGCCAAGTAGCGAAAACTATAGTCAAAATGCCACATTCGGCGTTGATTACAAAGATTTCGGTGAGGATTTAGCGCCTTTGGGTTCGGATACATCCACTAAGACGCCGATTAGTTATTTACCGTTTACGGTTCAGTACGGCGGCAATCTGCGTGATGCAGATTCGCTTTTAACTTTTGATGCGGGTATCAATTTTGCAATTCGCGGACTAGTTAGCGATCAATCACAGTTCGACGACAAGCGATATTTGTCGCAATCCAATTTTATTTATTTGACCAGTGGTTTGGCTTATAAGCGCAACCTGCCTTGGGGGATGGAGTTCACCGGGCGGATGGCCGGGCAATTGGCCAACTCGCCTTTAATTAGCAACGAACAGTTCGCTATCGGTGGGCATAAAAGTGTGCGCGGTTACTATGAGGCCCAAGTGCTAGCCGATCATGGTGTCAGTGGATCGATGGAATTGTTTACCCCTCATTTGGCACCGGCCGAATGGGAAGAGATTGATAGCTTGCGCGCATTGTTTTTTATCGATGGCGGCGGCGGTTGGATTATGGATGCCCTGCCGGGTAGTCCGCAAAATATGGCTCTGGCAGGTATTGGAGCAGGATTAAGGATAGAAATGTTGAAACATTTGCAAGGTGAATTTGATTTTGCCTCACCATTACTGGAGCAAGGTAACGTCAGAGTGGGTGAGAACCGAATAGATTTTCGCTTTATGGCGCAATTTTAATAAAGTGGCGAGTTTGCAAGGTAAATCAGTGGCTTGTGCCCGAGGCGAATTGTTCAGAATGACAAAGACTGGCAGGTGTATCAGGTAGGGCGATTTCCCAACCTGCATTTGTTAATGAGTAAATTTTTCAAGTTAGTAACTCAGGTCGTTGTTATCTGATTTGATGGTGGAGATTGATATGGCGAATAGAAAACAAAAACAGATGAGTGACTTGTCAGATACGGTGTTTTACTTAAATCCTCTGTCGGCCTGTGTAAAAGCTGCGCTTGCAGGTAATTTGTTGATTGCCTTTGCCTCGCCAGTCTCCGCCGAATTGCCAGTACCTAGCCCCGTCTGGAACAGCATGGGCGGCGCCACTCGCGAGGTGGTCGGCAATACTATGAATATCAATCAGCTTAGCGATCGGGTGATACTAAACTGGGAAAAATTCAATATTAGCGCTGATAGTGCAGTCAATTTTCGGCAAAAACCGACTGATATCGCCTTAAATAAAATTCACGATCAAAATCCCAGTCAGATCCTCGGAAGCTTGACCGCGGATGGTCAGATTTATTTAGTTAACCCGAATGGTATTTTGTTTGGTAGGAACTCGACGGTGAATGTCAGAGGCATAGTGGCCGCGACCATGAATGTCACCATTGAAGATACTTTTGACAAGGAAACTATTAATACGGCTTATCTGAAAGATAAAGCAGCATTTGAAGGATCGGGGGAGTTTTATCATAAAGACGCTTCAGGCAATTTTAAACTCGACGCTGCCGGTAACAAGATTCCCATTCAAATAGAAATAGCTGACGGCGCAAAGATTAGTGCTGCGGATGGTGGTCGTATCATGATATTGGCGCCCAGTATTGTGAACCGTGGGGAAGTGGATGCGCCTAATGGGCAAGTAATCATGGCTGCAGCGACAGATAAAGTCTATTTACAGCAAGCGCCTTATGGTGACGATACTCAGGAAAACAGCGATGTGCGGGGTTTGTTGGTTGAGGTTAAGACTGGTGGTAAGGTGGAAAACCTCGGAAAAATATCGGCCGATCGCGGTAACGTGACCTTAATGGGGTATGCGGTTAACCAAGATGGTAGAGTATCCGCAACGACCGCGGCCAACGTTAATGGCACCATTCGCTTGTTAGCCAGAGAAGGGGCTAACGTGGTGACGGATACCAAGGGCTTAAAGCAAATCATCCCGGCAACAACGATTAGAACGAATGATAACGGTGATGACTTGGGCACGTCGGCGAAAGTAACGTTTGGCGTGGGCAGTAAAACCGAGATTATGCCTGACCTCAACGCTGGCTTGGCGCTAGATAGCGAGAACCAGCCAAATTCTCGTGTCGAAGTCATGGCACATAAAATACACATGAAGTCGGGCTCTTCGATTACAGCGCCGTCCGGTGATGTCAAATTCACAGCCACAAAAAACCCGGTGAATCCAGTTGCTGAAAATACGCAGAATGACAGCCGGATTTTGCTAGATAGTGGTTCCACAATTGATGTGTCAGGTACGGATTACGTGGTTAAACCCATGGAAAGCAACGTGATAGAAGTGCAGTTGCGTAATTTTGAGCTTGCCGATGCACCCTTGCAAAAAAACGGCATCCTGAAAGGTGAAACCATCAAAGTGGACATCAGGGAAGGTACGCCGCTAACCAATATTCAGCCAACTGTTGCCCAGATTCAGCGTTCTGTGGCCGAACGCTTGAGTAAGGGTGGAAGTATTGAGCTTAATTCTGAAGGCGATGCCATAGTCGAACAAGGCGCGGTTTTGGATTTCTCCGGTGGTGCTGTGACTTTTCTGGATGGCATTATTTCTACGACCACATTAATTGCTAAGGGCCGATTAATTGATATTAGCGATGCCGATCCGTTTCAAACCTACGAGGGCATTTTCGGGCGAGTCGATAAGTACAATGAAAAATTTAATCAAACTCAAACCTGGTTTGTAGATCCAGCTTACTCGTTAGATAGGTTTGAGAAAGGCTATGTCGATGGCAAGGATGCGGGTAGCTTGTTTATCAAGGCCAATACCGTAATTTTGAACGGCGATTTGCGTGGTGGCGTCATTAGCGGTCGTTTGCAGCGCGATTTACTTGAGCGTGCCAGAGCAGGGCGTTTGGTCGTCGATAGCAGTTTTACCTTTTCTAACGAACAATCCATTGTTTTTTCAGCCAATCTCTATGATCCGCTCAATGTTGATATAGACGAGTTGTTGCAAAAGAACGAAAACAATGTACCGATGACATTGGCAATGAATGCCGACAAGCTGTTTGAAAGTGGCATTGGAGACGCTACATTCATTACTAATGGCCAAATTACGGTAGATAGCAACGCAAGGGTAAATCTAATAGATGGTGGAGCATTAACTCTGCGGGGTGGTGCTATCGATATAAAAGGCGATATCGTCGGTAGCGGCGCTAGCGTGGATTTGTCGACAAAGATCAGTGATTCTGGAAAGCTGGATGGTGATATTAATCTCTTCAATGGGGCCGAAATTCTATTGCAAGGCCAATGGGTCAATGATTATGCTCAGCCGGAAAACTTGCTGGGCAAATCGCTGGCTATAAATGGCGGTAGCTTTAATGCCAAGGTTGCCGGTACTGCAGGCGGCAATTTGCGCGTGGCGAGCGGTAGTCGAGTAAATGTCGGTGGTGGCGGATGGGTACAAACGGATGGTACTCTGGTGGCTGGCGAGGCGGGAGCGATAAGCTTGGCTGCCGAGCCGAGTGAAGACAGTGTTGGAGCCAATGTTATTTTGGATGGCTTGTTTGAAGGCTATGGCTTGCGGCAAGGCGGACGTTTTACTGTAGTGTCAAATGCGGTGGCAATTCGTCGAGAAGACATGCCGGATGCTAGCGATGAGGTTAAGCCCTTACAAATTGCCACGGATTTTTTCAACAAAGGTGGTTTTTCGGAATTTGATATTGGTTCTAACATGAATGGGTTAACGGTTGAGGCGGGAGCTAACATCACGCTCAGTCAGACCAATAAAATCCTGAACAATGATTTTCTATTTGCCTCGAATGCAGCCGATATCGAAAGAATTTCTACCCAAACAACGTTGGAACCTTTGCTGCGTCAGTCTAGTAGCCTGATCTTGCGTGCGAGTCATGCAGTAGGTGTAAATGACGAAAGTCTGTTAAAAATCGAGAATGGCGCCAGTATCGTAGCCGATAATTTGAGCAGTATTAAACTGGAGTCCGACTCGTCAGTGGTAATGGATGGACGTATTGTTGCGCAGGGTGGCAATCTGTCGATCAATATCATTCCAGATAGTAGAATTCCTAACTACGTCGCCAGCCAGGGTATCTGGTTGGGCGATAATGCAAAAATTGACCTGTCCGGCACTAGTAATATCGTTATCGACAATTTTGGTCGTCGTAATGGCTTGGTATACGATGGCGGAAATTTTGTCGTAGATGCTAATCGTGGCTTTTTTGCGGCCAAATCAGGTTCGTCAATTAATGTTTCTGGCACCGAGGCGGTACTGGATTTACCAACAGCCAGTTTAGTGGCGGAAGGCTTTAATAATGCGGCTACCTTGATAGGTTCTAATGCCGGCCGGATAGATATTACCAGTGCCGAAGGTGTATTCTTGGAAGGCGAAATGATCGCCCAGGCGGGTCAGGCACCCGGCGCGGCAGGTGGCAGTTTGTCGGTTAATCTGAATATTGACAATCGTAATGATCCCGATGCAGAAACCGGTTCGTCCTATCCGAGTGCTCCGCGGACGATATGGGTATCTCAGCAAGCCGTGCCTACGTTAGTCAGTGGATTTCAAAATCCAAGTGATGAGTTACCCGCAACTTCAGCCGGGATAGCGCGACTTGCCGCACATCAAGTTAGCGAAGGTGGATTCTCTTCGTTGGCATTAGCTGCATCGGGTGCCGATGGTCAGATTCGATTTTCCGGTGATGTTGATTTAAGTTTGACACATGCCCTCGCACTCGATGCGGTCAAGTTGGGTTGGGAGGGGGTTGGCGGTCAAGTAAACTTGCTAGCTAACACTGCCACTATCGGTTCAGACATTTTCAGATCACCATCGGTGGTTTCCAATATTAATAAAATCGCTCAGAACCCGGTTTCCGGTAATGGTCGCTTTAATCTGACTGCCAATCTGATCGATTTGGTGGGAGGCACAGTGACTAGCGGGTATGACGCTGTGAATTTAAATTCAGCAGGCGATATTCGCCTAATAGGTATACGTACTGACGGCGCGGAACTGGATTTTGTCGGCGAATTCAAGACCTATTCGAAGTTGGTGTTAACTGCGGATCAGGTTTATCCGACTACCCTGACTAATTTCACGCTTGGTGTGAAGGGTGACTCCAACGGGTCAATTACCGTCAATCCTGGCGGTGAACGTTCACCGGTATTATCAGCCTTGGGTAAGTTGAGTTTGCAGGCGCCAAATATCGCACAAAATGGCTCGATATTGGCCCCTTTGGGTGAGCTTGAATTGCTGGCAACGAATACGATCAACTTTGGAGCGAGTAGCTTGACCTCGGTATCCTCAGAAGGGTTGACAATTCCAGTTGGTGTGACACAAGGAGGGCAGGAATGGTTATTCCCGCTGAAAGGTACTGGCAATAACCTTAATGTGCCCGATCCCTATATTCAAAATTCTGATACCGACAAGAAAGTTATTTTGAGTTCACCGCAGAAAAAAATTACGGTTAATGCTGATCGGATAATCCGGGCTGAAGGTGCGGAAGTCAATTTATCCGGTGGTGGCGAAATGTTGGCTTACGAATTTATTCCTGGCGATGGCGGATCGCAAGACGTACTGGCTTCAAATAGTGTGTTTGCGGTTTTGCCCGGACTCTCTGCGTATTCACCCTTTGACCCCAAGAATTCTCCTGATTCCGGCTTGAAAGCTGCTGATAGCATCTTTATTGGCGAAGGCAGTGGTTTGGCCTCTGGCTATTACGCACTGCTACCGGCACGTTATGCCTTACTCGAAGGCGCATTCTTAGTAACACCGCTTGATACCGGGAAATTTGTATTACCCAACTCCAGTAGAGATAGAGTTGATGGTACCCCTATCGTGGCGGGTTATCGGGCTGTGTCTGGTTCGTCCAGTCGTGATCAATATTGGTCAGAATATGTGGTTGAGCCAGGTGAAATTGCCAAAACCCGCAGTGAATACAATCTCAGTTTTGCGAGTGAGTTTTTCAAAACTCAGGCAGAATACAAAGAGTTAGCGATTCCTAGATTGGCGCAGGATGCAGGGCAATTGGTATTGAGCGCACAAACCGCCTTGGAGTTACCTGATGTAGTGGCCCGATTTGGGCAAGGCGGTAAAGGTGGTTTGGTCGATATTATCGCGAACAATTTATTAGTAGTTAGTAACAAAACCGGCAAAGCCGGAACGGTCGAAATACTAAGCAGCGATATTGAGAAATTGGGTGTCGATAGTTTGTCGCTTGGGGCGGAACGAACTTTCGATAACCAAACCAATATCATTAATTTGGATGTTAAGGCTAAAAATGTATCGGTTGCCGAAAATACCACGCTGAAAGCGCCGGGTGTTTTGTTGGCAGCCACCGATAGCGTTAATGTTAAAGCTGGCGCGCGGATTGAAACAGAACAAACTACTGGTGAAAGGCCTGGAAAAACACATTACAAAGTGACAGGCGATGGGGCGCTGCTAATCCTATCCACGGGTGAACAAGCGACCTTGGAGCGGACTGGCAATGCGGCGACAAAAGGCGAGCTGACTATTGTCGATAATGCAGTAATTTCCTCGAACGGTGGGGCTTTATTGGTTGATTCCACACTGCACACCAGCCTGGATGGCGAATTAGCATTGGCTGGCGGCTCTTTGAGCATAGGCGCCGAGTCGATTAATTTGGGTGAAACGACGGGGATAAGCACGGGCGTGTCCCTAGATAATAGTCAATTAAGTAATTTGGCATTGTCCGAGCTGGTTTTGAACAGTCGAGGCATGGTGAATTTGTATGGGCAGCTTCAGCAACCCGGCAGTAACGCGCCTTTGCAATTCGGCAATCTGACGATCAATGCTGCAGGCTTAGCCGGTAAAAATAATGCCGGCAAGACAGCCTGGCTGGCTGCTGATACGCTGACACTGAGTAATACCAATAATGCAGTTAAAGCCACTGGTGATGGCTCAGGTGTGCTGAATATTAATGCTGGACAGTTAAATTTGGCTGCAGGTCAGTATGAAATATCAGGATTTAACTCAAGCAATTTGACGGCCAGTAATGGTGTATTGACTAGCGGTACGGGCACCCTGGCATCAATAGGGACTCTGAATTTAACTACCCCGTTCGTGAGCGGTGTAAATGGTGCCAATACGACTATAGATGCTAGCGGTCATGCATTAACGGTGGCGGGTGGTGGTGAGATAAGTCTGGATACTCAAGGTGTTTCGGCTCAACTGGATTTGATGGCGGACAGTATCATCTTGAACAGTAGTTTGCTCTATCAAGCAGGTCAGGTCGGTTTAAATGCATTGCAGGGCGATTTGGTTTTGGGCGTCGATGCCGTCATCGATGTGTCAGGTAAGCAGGTTTATGCAGGTTTGAGCGCGCCGGTAGATTTGCCGGCTGGAAACATCAAGTTAGTTGCTCAGCAAGGTAATGTTGATGCGACTACTGGCCAGTTAAACTTGCAAGGGGTAAAAGCCGGTACCTTGACAGCCAAAGCTGCGCAAGGACAAGTCAGTTTGGGTAGCGGTATCAATGCACGCGGTAGCAGTAAGGCTTTAGGTGGTTCTGTTGTAATTGATACACAGAACAGTAGTGCAGGTGGTTTTGCCGCATTGAATACATTATTGGCCAATGCCGGATTCACGGCTGGCATTGATTTCCGCTTGCGTAACGGGGATATCACTGTGGAAAGCGGGCAAACGGTTAATGCAAATCATATCAAGCTTTCGGCTGATACTGGCAGCATAACTGTAGCGGGTGCTCTGGATGCCCGCGGCGATAACGGCGGAAAGGTTGAGCTGGCAGCGGAAGATGTATTGTCGTTATCTGGCATTATTCTGGCAAACGCGCAAGCTACAGGTGGTCAGGGTGGCAAAGTCTCTTTGTCATCTATAGACAATAATATCGATGGCGCCGGTATCGCCTTCACCGGTAACGCCTTTATTAGTGTGGCAGGTAACGGTGGGGTTGACGGCGAGGTGCATTTGCGCACCGACCGTGATGGTAATGATATTGCTATCTCTAATACTGCAATTGGACCAATTGCCACAGCAAATACTGTTACTGCGGAAGCTGTAAAACTTTACAACTTCAACAGTATCGGGTTAATCCAACAAAATACAATTGATTCGGATAATGCCGATTATATTAATAATTTAACTAACTCAACTGGTTTCACTATCCTGCCTGGCGTGGAAGTACGCAGCAGCGGCAACTTGACGATTGCCGACAATTGGGATTTCGTGACTTGGCGTTATGGCGCCGAAAATGTACCAGGCGTTTTGACCCTGCGCGCAGCAGGGAACTTAAATGTCAATCATAATTTGAGTGATGGTTTTGTCAATCCAGAAAATGACTATGTCAACGCCTCCACACCAATTTACGGTGTGCCGGTGTACGATTACTTACAAACCAATGCTTCCTGGACATACAGCCTAGTGGCAGGTGCTGATCTGAATGCCGCAGACTCGCAAGCCGTTGTGACAGGCGTGGGTAATATTGATTTGGCGGCGGATACCAGTGTGCGCACAGGCACTGGGGATATTTCCGTTATTGCCGGACGCGATATTCGTTACGGCAACCAGAATTCTGTCATCTACACTGCGGGTCGCGCCGATACCAATTACGATACGCGTTGGGGGACGGGGGGTGAATATTTTGCGCTCTTCTTCTACGCAGAATATCCGCTCGATGGCGGTGATATTAATCTGAATGCCGGTCGCGATATCATAGCCAAGCCGAGTTCGCAGGTATTGAGCGATTGGCTGGTCCGAACCGGTAGTTGGACGGCCAATAGCGATCACTCCTTTGAAAGACCAACGGCCTGGGGGGTTGCCTTAGGCACAGTGCCTGACGTTAATGATGGGTTCTCACCTCAACATCAGCAAAGTGTCGCCGCTTTTGGCGGTGGTAACGTTAGCGTGGTGGCTGGTAACAACATCAAAGATTTGTCGGTCGTGATACCTACAACCGGCAAGCAGGTGGGTGACAAAGCCAACACTGATCCAGAAGACTTGGCATTTAATACAAATATCGTTGATATTCAAGGGGGGGGTAACTTGCAGGTCAATGCTGGTGGTGATATTGCGGGTGGTGTGTTCTATGTGGATAACCCACTTACCGGTACAGCTGATATTTCGGCTTTTGGCTCGCTAAAGGCTGGTAGTAATCTGAATGATAATGGACAAGGCTTAAATCCAATTTTGGCGACTGGCGGCAATACCCAGTTCAATGTGTTTGCGGCGAATAACTTGGCATTGGCCGCGGTTGTCGATCCATTTTTTGTTACCCAACCGGACGGTGCCGTTGCTGACATCGAAGGTATTAGTAACCGCTTCTTCCGCTACGGGCCGGAAGGTACGGTTAATTTGTTGGCGGTAACCGGCAATATTACTCTGGAGAATGATCTTAAGAGCCTTAATCAGGCGACGAATGTTGATGTTCCTGAAAGCCGTTTTGCGGTTTATCCAACTTCTTTGAATGCTTATGCATTGAATGGGGATATGAATATCAATAATGGTATGTCACTATTTCCATCAACATCTGGGCAGTTGGAGTTATATGCCAACAATCAAATCAAGGGTAATGCCTTTGTGCATTTACCTGATACCGAGCCGACATTACTGCCGTCGTTGAATTTTCCGATTCAGAACCCAGCGGATGTAGTCCTGGCATATAACTTCTTGGATCCATTTCTGATTGACAAGCTTGGGGTGCATGCCTTAACTCCGCTGCATCAAAATGATCTTAAGTCGGCATTGATTAGCACTCGTCAGGGCAACATTGGCGACAAGGCATCCAATTTGAGTTTTACCTTGGCCAAACCTGCTGAGATCATGGCAGGGCGCGATTTATTCAATACTAGCCTGTATATTCAAAACGTTCGTACCGATGCGGTTAGTATGGTGAAAGCGGGCCGGGATATCCGTTTTCCGATTATCCTTAATCCATTAAATGGTGGCATTAACCTAGGCGATCAAGTGATTGAAATAGCTGGACCAGGTGATCTGGTTGCTTTAGCTGGACGAAATGTTGATTTGGGTGCGGCTCAGGGTATTTTGTCAATTGGCGATCAAAATAACGCCGCACTGAATGATTCAGGTGCAAGTGTCAGTGTCTTTGCAGGTCTTGCCGAGGGGCAGCCGGATGCAGTGAAGTTTGCTGATGTTTATATGAAAAATTCAGAAAAATTCGTGGTTGAGTATCAGGCTTATAGACAGCGGTTACTGACTGAACTGAAACTGCTGACCAATAACGACCAATTACAGGATACCGATGCCGATGCGGCGTATGCGACATTGTCGGAGGTTAACAAGATAAGAGTAGACGTGAAGCTTCTATCACCAGTGCAATCGGTGTTTATGAAAACCATTTCATCGGCGGCAAGCGCTTCGGCTAAGGCCAATTTTGGCTATCAGCAAAAATGGGCTGAGTTAGAGATTTTGACGGCTGTGGAAACCCTGTTTCCGGGTTCTACTTTACTAGGCGAAGCTAATCAAAGCTTACAGCTATTGATAGATCCCATTAAAGGTGTAGGTATTAGCCATGGTGATACAGTGGCGTATGTCGACAGCAGTGATATCGCAAGCCAGAATTTGGCGGGTAATCTGGTAGATGGTATTTATGCGTCCGGGAAAGAAAGGCCGGTATTAGGCGAGGTGTTGCTGTTCTTAAGTACTGTGCAAAGCCAAAAAGGTGGAGAAGTCAGTGTCTTTACACCCAATGGTGGAATTAACGTGGGTTTGGCGACAGCCGACATTGGTTTGAATAAAACACCAGACCAGCAAGGTATCATCGTCAAGGAGAAAGACAATGTAAATGTTGTCACGCGTGACGACATCGCGGTTAATGTGCAGCGTATTGTTGCTATTGGTGGAGGGAAGATTATAGCCGGTTCCACCGAGAGTGATGTGGACGCGGGTCGTAGTCCACTCACGGCTTTGGCTGCTCCGCCATTGGGTATTCAGTGGGATGAATCGGGCATGCCGGTTGAGGTAGTCAAGCCACAATTGGCGGGTGGTGGTATCCGAACCATTAAAGGGCCAGAAGAGGGAGAAAAAGCCGGTGATGTCGTATTGTTTGCGCCGCGCGGGGTCATTAATGCCGGTGAAGCCGGTATCGCGGGTGATAATGTCACATTGGCCAGTCCAATTGTCCTCAACAGCAATTTTATTCAGTCCAATAGTACGACGGGCACGCCACCTGCGGCCGGCAGTGTTGCGCCACCAACTGGCGTGAGTAATTTAGCAGCTACGGTCAGTAAATCCGTGACAGATGGTGATAGCTTTGGTAATGATGATAAAACCAAAGGTTTTGCGCAGCCGCCGTTGGGTATGTTGAGCGTCGAAGTTTTGGGTTTTGGTGAAACCTAACTGAATACTCTGCAGTAGGCTGAAAATACGATAATTTAAGGAATTGGCCTCAGTCTCAACTTAAAGAACAGAGAGAAAGATGAGCAATATTTATAGGTAGCAAGGGCAGGAATAATGGATTGCGAAGTGTAATCGATGTAAACGGCGAGTTGTCCAGCAAACTTGCCAGATGTACTTCGCTTTTTCTACCTGCGATAGTAATGTCTTGATAGTTGAATAGTTACAAAAATCGTAACTATTCAGTTCGTTGGGCAGGCAGTCATGCCTAGGCAGGATAATCTTAGCGCATCCGGCAAATGCGGTGTATGCGGGTTGCTTTACTCACTCTACACAATAAACATATGGCTTCATTTTGGTTGAATGCTGAATAGTTACAAAAATCTTAAAACTGTCATAAAAGTGTAAAGAACGGCTGCGATAATTCGTTAAATGACTTAATTAGAGAGTAAGCATGAAACGAATTATTTGGTTAATTTTTACCCTGTTATTAACCCCTGGCTTGGCTCATGCCTGGTGGAATGATGAGTGGGGTTATAGGAAGAAAATCACCGTTGATGCACAGCAGTTGCAGCAGGGTGGAGTCAATCTGGTAGATGAAGGGTTGCTGCTGGTGCGTTTGCACGCAGGTAACTTCACTTACTTCATGGATTTGGCTGAAAATGGCAAAGATATCCGTTTTCTCGCCAGCGACGATAAAACCCCATTGAAGTTTTACATTGAAAAAATCGATCCCATCAATGAAATGGCTTTGATTTGGGTGAAATTGCCGAAAGATATAGCCAGTGCAAGCGAACCGGCTATCTGGATGTATTACAGCAACCCCAAAGCTATTGACGCCCAGGATGCTGCCGGTATTTTCGACGTCTCACAATCGCTGGCCTATCATTTCGAGGCGGGCCCGGTTAAAGACAGTACTGCTTATGCCAATCAACCGGATTCTGCGACCAATACTTTGATAGAGGGCGGGGCGATTGCTGAGGCAGCGGCATTTGATGGCAGTCAGACTATTCATATCACAGCGAGTCCGGCCGTTCAGATGATGATGGAATTCGGCTGGACAGTTTCTGCCTGGGTAAAAATTGATCAGGCCCAAGAGGACGGTGTGGTATTTGATCGCGATGGACTAATAATATCCGTTAGAGGTCAAACGCCGGTTTTAAATTTAAATCGTAAGGAAATTGTCAGTCCGGTTAGTCTAAATCTGGCCACCTGGCATCATCTAGCGGTTGCTGCGAACAACGAAGGATTAACTTTTTATGTGGACGGCAAGGCCTCTGGAATGTTGCCGGCCAGTGTCTCCGTATTGCAGGGTGACATTAGCATTGGCTCAGCCTTAGATGGTACGCGTGGCTTGATAGGTGCCATCGATGAATTTGGCATTTCTAAAGTAGCGCGAGATCAGAATGCGTTGTTATTTTCCGTGATGATGCAGGGACAAGCCGCATCGCTGTTGACTTACGGTGAAGACAGTGCACCCGATAGTGAAGAGGGTGGCGAATCTAGGATCATGGCAACCTTAGGCGATGTAACCATCGACGGCTGGGTGATCATCGGATTGTGTGGTGTGATGTTTGTCATGAGTTGGATTGTGATGTTGGTTAAAGCCTTGGTTTTGCATAAAAACATGAAAGAAAACAGAAGGTTTGAAGATGCATTCTTAAAACTGGAAGCTGGCGATATCGGCAATTTAAATCGCGAACCAACGGAGGATGATACGGATATTGAAGAATCGCCGATTTTGTCGCTGACTGGCGGACATGCCCGCTTTGCAGGCTCCTCGATTTATAACCTTTATCATATCGGCGTCGAAGAAATGAATAAGCGTTTGGCTAAATCGGTCGGTGCCGATGTAGCTCAACAAACCATTTCTGATAAAGGTATCAATTCGGTACGCGCGGCCATGGAATCGATATTAGTGCGTGAAATTCAAAAACTCAATAGCCAAATGGTGTTGCTGACAATCGCTATCAGTGGCGGACCTTTCCTGGGTTTGCTGGGTACGGTCTTGGGGGTGATGATCACTTTCGGCGATATTGCCGCCAGTGGTGAGGTGAATGTTAATGCCATTGCGCCGGGTATTGCTGCGGCTTTGGCTACCACGGTGGCAGGTCTGTTAGTCGCGATTCCGGCATTATTCGGTTACAACTGGCTTGCCAGTCAAATTAAACTGATTACGGCTGATATGTATATTTTTGTCGACGAATTTTCGACAAAATTATCCGAACGTTACAGCTAATCAGGCGAGGATAGAGTATGCGTTATCAGGAACAACTGGATAGCTACGACGAAATCAATGTGACGTCGATGCTGGATTTGGCTTATGTGTTGTTGATTGTTTTCATCATCATGACGACAGCAGCTGTGCAAGGTATACAAGTTAATCTACCTAAAGCCAGCGATACACCGAGTTTGGCCAAGCCGAAAACCAAAGCCATATCAGTGACCGCTGATGGCACTATTTTTCTGGATACCTTTCCGGTCACCATGGAGCAATTAGAGTCGACACTGATGCAATACAAAGCCGCCGACCCGCAAATGCCGGTGGTGGTTAAAGGTGATGCCGCTGTGCAGTATCAAAGTGTGGTCGATGTGTTGGCTTTACTTGGAAAGCTGGAAATTACCCAAGTCGGTTTGGTCACTCAGAATCTTGTTAAATAAAGCTCATGTCCGAAAAAAAACACCTGCGGGTTTATGTGCCGAGGATTATTGGCGGCTTAGTGGCGGTGATCGTTTTGTATTTTTTTATCAAAATGGTAGGTGGCTTTCTTGATAATAAAAAGGAAAAGCCTGAACGCAAAATTCAGCCCATTACTTTAATGAAACCGCCACCCCCTCCGC
>NZ_LUUI01000137.1 GCF_001644015.1 Methylomonas lenta | reverse complement strand
GAGCCGGAGATAGAAAAGATTGAAGAACCGGAGCCAGAGCCCGAACCACTGCCAGATACCCCGGATGAGGCACCCGCTAGAGATTTAGGTCTTGATGCGGAAGGATCCGCTGGTAGTGATGGTTTCGGTTTGGTTGCGCGTAAAGGTGGTACCGGCTTATTCGGTGGTGGAAATCCGTATGCTTGGTATGGCGGCATCGTTAAAAATCAGCTGGTCAATTTGTTGAGCGGTCGCGATGAACTGCGCCGTAAAGGTTATACGGCCATTGTCAAAATTTGGTTGAAATCGGATGGTTCTGTTGAACGGATTGAGTTACACAGAGGCAGTAACGACGCTGAAATTGACGATATTTTAACGCGCACCTTAAATAAATTAACTCGGGTAGCAGAAGTACCGCCACCAGGCATGCAGCAACCCATCAAATTAAAGATTACTTCACGCATTTAATCATCGAACAGGTAAACAAATGGCGAATAAAACACAGCTGATAGCGTTGCTGCTATCCGGGCTGATCGGCACAGTACAGGCCGGTGAAAAGGAAGAATTACTCAAGCTGCGTAATACCACCACTAATTTGATCAAGCAATTGGTCAAACAAGGTGTTATTACTGATCAAGCTGCCAATGAGATGATCAAACAGGCCGAGGTCGAAGCCGTGCAACAAGTTGCTGAAGCCAAAGCAACTGCCAGCGTTAAAGACGCGGTGCCTGCAGATGAAGTAAGAGTTGCCTACGTGCCTGATTTTGTGAAAGATGAAATTCGGCAGCAAGTGCGAACAGATTTGCGTGAAGAAGTCGTTGGTGACGTGATGGCAAAAGCCAAGAACGAGCAATGGGGTTTGCCGAATGCATTACCTGAGTGGACCAAGCGATTCAAGTTGTCGGGCGATATGAGATTGCGCTCTCAGAGCGACCTTATGGCCTCGGATAATATTCAAAATAATATTTCACAGCCATTTTATTTCGACGCCATGGCGGTGAATGCTGCTGGCGGTGTTACTAATGCAGGTCAAAATGCTTTAATTAATACGACAGAAAATGAACAATTGTTTCGTCAGCGGTTACGCCTGGGTCTAGATGTGGATATTACCGATGGCTTAAAGGCTGGGGTGCGCTTGGCAACGGGTAATCAACGTGACCCAGTGTCCACCAATCAAACTATGGGTAATTACAATCAAAAATATGAATTTAACGTTGATAGGGCTTATTTACAGTATCAACTGGTTGATGACCGTAAATTCAAATGGCTAAATCTGATGGGGGGGCGCATTAAAAACCCTTGGTATACCGGAGGTGGCGAATTCACTGGTGGCAGCGAGCTGGTATGGGATACGGATTTATCATTTGAGGGTTTTGCAGGTACTTATAGCTATAACTTGCAGGATACTGATGGCTTGGCAATTGCGGGTGCAGCGCCGAGATCGTTATTTATGACGGCTGGGGCTTTCCCACTACAAGAGTCGTTCCGTACGGATGATAAATGGTTATTCGGTGGTCAGGCTGGCGTGGATTGGGGCTTTGACAACCAAAATACATTAAAAGCTGCGGTTGCATACTACGATTATGTCCACGTAGAAGCGAATCAAAACCGAGCTGCAAACGGTGTAGGAACGTGTGACTTAAATAGTTTTGCGAATACTGCATCCATGCCTGAGTATATTCAAGGGGGCAACACTCTAGCCCCAATTTGTCGAGAGGGTACACAATCTAATCCAGGTCAGTATGCAGGAATGGTGGGGCTTGCTTCTGATTACAACATAATTAATGCAAATTTATCCTATGAAATGGCTAATTTTGCGCCACACCATTTAAGGTTTAGTGGTGATTATGCTAAAAACGTGGGTTATGATGAAAATGGTATCAGTCAGTTGCTAAGTGGGGCTGTAGTCGCTCCGGAAACAGATGCCTGGCAGGTGCGTGTAGATTATGGTTGGCCAGTTGTCGAGCGTCCTGGTCACTGGAGTGTTTTCGCCGCTTACAAATATGTAGAACGCGACGCAGTATTGGATGCCTTTACGGATTCAGATTTTCATCTTGGCGGCACAAATGCAAAAGGTTGGTTTATTGGTGGCAACTACGGTTTGATGAAAAATGTCTGGCTTACCGGGCGTTGGCTCACTGCAGATGTCATCACTGGACCTACTTATGGTGTTGACGTGCTGCAACTCGACTTGAATACCAAATTCTAAGGGGGTCGTATGTTTCTTAGGGTGGTTGAAAATGTCAATTTGGGCGCTAATTCGCTACAAGATCTGCAGCCTTGCGATGTGGTGAAGCACAAAGTTAGGCTGATTAACCAATGGACTGGGTGTACAAGGATTAGCTCATGGCGATGCTTTATATTTATCTTTGCCCTATTTGTTGTGTCGAATGAGGTAATTGCAGCGCCACGCGATGCTAGTCAGAATAATGGTGCCATTTTAAAATTACAATCTATGGTTAAAAGTCTCACCACTGAGCGGGAGAAATTAGTAAGCGAAAACGTAAAATTGGTGGCGGAGTTGGATAAGTTGAAAACCGAACATTCGCAAGCTGTAATAGATAAAGAACAATTGAGCTCTGAATTGTCTGCTGAAAAGACAAGTGGGGGGGCGGTGCGTGGTCGTTTAGACGAAACGCATGCCAAGCTTCTTGAAGTCATCGAAAAATACAAAAAACTCGATCAGGATAAAAGCGAACTCAGTAATTCGTTTGCCCAATTGAAAGCTAGCCAAGAAGCTACGGAACAGCAGTTGCAGACTTGTGATCAGCACAATGTGAAACTATATCAATCGGCGCAAGAGCTTTTAGAAAAGTATCAAAATAAAGGCACTTTTTCAGCTATGCTGCAAGACGAACCTATTTTGCAATTTCAGAGTGTGGAAATGGAAAACATTATCCAGGAATATGAAGATAAACTGCGTGAAGGGCAATACACTAAAAAAGTGAATTGATTTTTACAATGTAGTCGATAGGGCAAAGAGCAGTCGGGTACGTTTTTTGTGTTGAACGATGCTTATTGTCGGTAAGCAGGCTGCAGGAGCGAAATCAAGAGCATAGCTCGATTTCGCTCACATCAGGGCTTGTGGCCGTGCCAAAACGATGGGTTGATGCACCCCTTTTTACACCTTGAAAATGAAAAACATTCGGCCAAATTCGGCGGTATTCAGTTTGTTGTATCGTCTGATGGTTCTATTGAGATTTTTTGTTTAGCCTCTTCAATAAATCGATGTGCCAGAATCGGGAACAATAAAACCGAGATCATCCCGGTACATACCAATACTGCACCGCGATCCGCTGACATCAAGCCTGAGGAAACACCGATTTCCGAAATAATCACTATCAACGGCAGGCCGGTTGCGGAATAAAAGGCAAAGGGTATTTTTTCTTCAGCCGAAAGTAATTTGTTGTAAAGCAGGACCGGTACTCCGCGAACTAATAAAAGCAAGCCTAATAAACAGATGATTTGTACCGGCACCAAAGGGCTGGCCCATAATGCACTGATGTCAAACCGAACGCCAGCCACAATAAAAAACATTGGGATTAAAAAACCATAACCGATAGCATCGAGCTTTTGTCTTAGTACCTCCCCACCTTCACCTCGCATGGAGAGATTGACCACTAAACCAGCGGCAAATGCACCGATTACGATATTAATGCCGAAGGTTGCCGCCAAGGCCACTAACATGGCTTGAACCGCGATGCAGATACGCACGGGAAACTGACCGCCTTTCTTCATGGTTTGAGAAATCAGATCCATCCAGCGGGATGAGCGCACACGGATTGCCATATCGACTAACAAAACAGTGGTGCACACAAATGCCAGCATCAATAAGGTATGCCACACCGAACTGTGTGTAGGGATTAACAAAAAGGAAATCACCATCAATGGACCGAATTCGCCCATGGCTGCTGCAGGCAATAATAATTTGCCAAAAGAGCTATTCAAGGTGCCGGCTTCTCGCAGAATAGGCGCTACTATGCCTAATGCGGTAGTCGATACAGCTACAGCAGCCAGTATGGGCGGTGCTGTGATTAAGCCAATGGAGTGAAAAATATACATAAACAGCATGGCTATAATAAACGATAGCAACCAGCCGCTGATGGCCAGATTTAATGGCTTGCCGTGTAGTTCGTCCAGATCAATTTCCAATCCCACCATGAATAATAGGTATGTCAGTCCTAATTCGCCTAATAACACTACCAGACCATCGGTAGAAACCAAATTAAAGATATGCGGACCGATCAGCATGCCCAGCAAAATTTCGGCTACCAGCACTGGCATGCGAAAACTTTTAGGTATTTGTGTCAGCAAGGGCGCCAGAGCAGCTGCTAAGGCAATGAAAAATAGTTCGCTGTGCAATGAATGCATGGCAGCCTCCTTGTTATTGTTTGACGAGCTGCGCCAGTTGGCGGGTATTGGGTAGCTTAACGAGTATCCGGTTTATGATTGTTTGATCAGTCTATGTGTTGGATTTTTTACTGTCAAACTTCTTCTTCTTCTTCTGAGTTGGTGAGGACATAGCGAATTATTGCTTAATGGGGTAAGAGCCAGAGCAGATATCACCTTCCTCGATACCTTCCAGCCAAATCTTTAGTTGTCGGCTACGTTCGCGGGTTAGTAAGGCGAGTTGATTGGCCCAGCAACCAGCAAAACTGCTGCCGTAATATCCTGGTTGATCTTTTTCCGGGAATATAGCTTCCATTTCGGCATCTCGCCATTTCAGCCAGGCCCGCTGTGAGTTTTTGAGTTTTTCGATGAATTTTTTGTTGTTCTGGTGCTGCTTAAGTACGGCTTGATATATTTGATTGAGCTCTTTGTCAGCTAACGATTGTTCATCGTTGTCACAAAGATTAATTTCAAGTTGCGTATTGGCCTTTTCAAGGCAGTTGTCTATGCTGTCTGCAGCGTTTGCAGATGCTATGGAAACTAACAGAACAGTGAATAGAGCAGATGATTTTGCTTGCATAGGATTTAATTAATGTGAATTCAGATGTCTTTTGTAACAGCAAAAAGCTAACGCCGTCGAGTAAAAAGTCAGCCGTCAATAAGTGAGCTTTGCTGTTTCTTATTAGTATAGAATCTAGCTGCCAAACAAATTTAAACTTTGAAAAGGAACGGACATGGCTGACTTAGATGACATGACTACAGGGCAAATTCCATTGTTCAGGCCTAAACAATTGCCACGCAAAAAACAATTGTCCGCCCAGGGTTTAAAGGCGCAGCGCATTATCAAAAAGCACGCCGTCATAGTAGGCGGTATTGGTTTAATACCATTGGCTAGGTTGTCTGATCAAATGCTGATGGGTGGATTGTTGGTGAAATTGCTGAGGGATTTATGTCGGATATATGCAGTTTCATTTTCCGACCAGCAAACAAAAATACTGGTGGCTGCCATCCTGGGTGGTGCGCATTCAGGCTGGATTAGCCGCTATTTGATGAGATTTATCAAGGGTTATGCGCCTGTTTTGCATACTCCCGCAGTACTTTTGCTGCGGCCGGCGGTATCCGGAATGTTGGTTTACTATATCGGCAGACTGTTTTTGGTTCATTTGGAATCAGGCGTATGGCATGCAGAACCCAAAGAGTAATCATGCAATGGCTCAATCAGGATGGCAAAAAACAGTCTACACCATTGCTGCTTGTCTTATAGGTCGCGTTTATTTATGCGAGCTGCCAATGGGTGTTCGGCATACGCTTTGTGCTCACTGAGGCCATGAATTTCGCAACGGCCACCCTGTTCGATGTAATTGTCACGATAAGCTTCGATGAAATCCATCACTGTATGATCAATTAAGTAGATATCAGTCAAATCAAACAATACTGTTTTGCCTGTTTCCAAGGTGGCTAATTCGCTTTTTAAGGCAATAAAATTGGAAAAAATGGCTGAACCACTGATGGTGACTTGATAAGTGTCTTTTGCTTGCTGATGCAGGTGATAGGAGATACACAGCATGTTTTTCAGCGACACGCCACGAAAAAGGTGAATCAGCAATTTTGCCAAAATGCCCAGCATGACACCAACGAGTAAGTTGCTAGCCAGAATACTGATGATCGTGATAACAAAGATCAATAACTGTTCCTTGCCTAAATCCAGGGTTTTGGCGAAAGATTGCGGAGAGGCCAGGCGGAAACCGGTATACACCAATAAGGTAGCCAGTGAAGCCAGCGGAATACTGTTGATAATCTGCGGAAACAAAATCACAAATAACAATAGAAAGCCGCCGTGGAAGAAGTTAGCCCAGCCAGTACGTGCGCCGTATTCAATGTTTGCGGAGCTACGGACGATCTCGGCTATCATAGGCAAGCCACCGATCATGCCGGCCAGGGTGTTGCCGATACCGATAGCCTGTAGATCCCGATTTAAATCGGAATAGCGCTTTTCCGGGTCCAGCTTATCGACTGCGGCGCTGCTGAGCAGGGTTTCCAGGCTGCCGACCAGGCCGATTGCAATAACACTCTCCCAAAATGCCAAACTGGCAACTTTAGAAAAATCGGGGAAGACAATACTGGCTAACAGGCTGTCGGGTATCGATACTAAAAACGGGCCATTAATATTGATGGTTTCTGGCAGATTGAACAAGGCATCAGGCTGAAAATGGCTTAAATCACACCAGTAGCCCATGCCTATACCGGAAATAATCACCAGTAGTGGAGCTGGAATTCTTTTGAGTAAAGGATGTTGCAGTTTTGGCCATTCGATCAGAATACACAAAGCCAATAAAGCAATCAGGCCAATTCTGGGGGTAAAAAAAGCTTGAACTTGCGGCAGTTGCAGAATGTTGACTAGCATATTGCTGCTACTTTCAACATGCAATCCCATCATCACTGGCAATTGTTTAGTCATGATAATAATGCCAATCGCTGCCAGCATGCCATGAACCACCGAGGCCGGAAAAAATGCCGCTAACCGCCCAGCCTTGTAATGGCCTAAGAGTATTTGCAATAAGCCGGAAACCACAATTGCAGCCAGCGTATAACGATAGCCTGACAGCATATCACCCTGACCTAAATTCTGAACTGAGGCAAATATCACTACAATCAAGCCGGCTGCAGGACCGGTAATGGTGAGGGTAGAGCCATTAATGCGTGACACCAGTAAACCGCCAATAATGGCACTGATGATGCCGGCCATGGGCGGAAACCCGGAGGCAACCGCAACTCCCAGCGACAAAGGTAATGCGATCAGAAAAACCAGAAAACCGGCCAGCATGTCTGAACGCCAGGACGAGTTGAAATGGTTAGGGCAGGGTGTAGAAATAGAATTTGGTCGAGCAGAATTTAGCATCAGATTTCCTTGGCTTTTTCGCTAGCAGTCGTCATGAGTTTGATCATAAGCGGCGATGATACGCCTTAATACCCTGTTAAGGGGTAATGGTATTAGTGCATGAAATGGTAAATCAGGCCACCGGCTACGATAATGGCGACTAATCCCCAGCCCAAACGATCCATGTATTCGCGTAGTTTTGACTCCAGACGTTCGCCACCAGCAGCAATCAACATGGCTACCAGAAAAAAACGTCCGCCACGACCGATGACTGATGCCAGTACAAACGGCAACAAAGTCATGTTTAGTGTGCCAGCCGCAATGGTAAATACTTTGTAGGGAATGGGGGAAAACCCGGCGACAAAAACAGCCCAGAACCCCCATTCGTTGAACCAGGCGTTGGCTTGTTGGTAAGCATCCCAGTAATGTGAGTTTTTTAACCAAGGCTCCAGGCTGTCAAACAGGAAAAAGCCGATGGCATAACCAAACATACCGCCCAACACTGAGGCTAGTGTGGTCCAGAGTGCAAAGCGGAAAGCTTTGGTGGGTTGCGCCAATGCCATAGGAGCCAGCATCACATCGGGTGGTACTGGAAAAAACGACGATTCGGCAAAACTCAAGGCAACAAGAAATTTTACCGCATGACGGTGTTTGGACCAGAGTATGACGCGGTCATAGAGTTTTTGAAACATTGAGTTATTCGCCTGTTAAATATTGAGTGGTTTTAGTGTCAGGGGGTTAGCGCCGTAACCCTAATTATTATAAAGCTGGATGTTGTATCGGTAGAATATTCGTGCAGAGAATTTCGGCAGGTGAAATCGTCCGGCTTTTTTTTTTGTGAAACGGATGGTTTTTTAGGCTGCAGATAAAACAGTTAATCCCTCAACTAGGATCAGGATTTTGCCTGTTTGCTGCCGCATGATTTTGCATCCAAAGATTAAATGCATCGATAGAGATCGGTTTACTGAAAAAATAGCCTTGGGCAATATCGCAGTCATAGCTATTTAATAAATCAAAAATCTGTTTACTTTCAACGCCTTCTGCAGTCACTTTTAGCCCCAGATTGTGCGCCAGGTTGATAGTGGCTTTGACGATAACAGCGTCGTTCTCACTTTGCAGAACGTCACTGACAAAAGATTTATCGATTTTAAGTTCAGTCAAGGGCATTTTTTTCAGATACGCCAATGAGGAATAACCGGTGCCAAAGTCATCGATAGATAACTGGTAACCCATCTCATGTAATCGCTGAATAATATCCAGACTTCTTTCTGGGTCTGTCATGATAGAGCTTTCAGTGATTTCCAACATCATCCAGCCGGGGTTGATGCCGGTTGATGCTGCAATACCGGCAATAATATCGGGCAGTTCGGGGTCGTGTAAGTCTCTGGTGGACAAATTGACTGAGACGATTAATGACAAACCCTGGTTGTGCCAATCGGCACATTGCCTAAAGGTTTTTTTCAGTGCCCATAAGGTCAAATGCTTGATCACCCGGGTTCTTTCCGCCATCGGAATGAATTCATCCGGGGAAATAAAACCATGCCGGGGATGATGCCAGCGCACAAGGGCTTCTGCACCATATAATTGGCCGGATTTGAGCGAAATCTTGGGTTGATAGTAAAGATGTAACTGCTCTCTTTCGATGGCTTGGCGTAATTCACTCATTAATGTTAAACGCCTAGGGCTATGATCATCGAAGGAGGGTGTATATACCTCATAGCCTTCGTGAGATTTTGCCGCCATAAACAAGGCCACCCCGGCTTTTTGCACCAACGTATCCACATCTTCACCGTGCTCGGGAAAATTTACTATCCCGATATTGTTGTGTATAGCAAGATTTAAGCGTTCGACTTTAAAGGATGGGTCTAGTGCCAATTGCACATTTTTGGCCAGAAGTAGGCCAGCATTTTCTTTATCGGTAGCCGGCACTAATAAACTGAAAATATTGCCGTCAATGCGCGCTACACTGTCAGTGCCTAGAACCACATTCTGCAAACGGGTGGCGATTTGCTTCAGGATCAAGTCGCTGCTATTGCGTCCCAGCGTGTCATATACCTCTTTGAAATTGGCAAACTCCACTAGCAAAATCGACAGCATTTTGTTTTGATTATTGGCTGACAGGATGGCTTGTTCAACACGATCATAAAACAAAGCCCGATTGGGTAAATCGGTGGCAATGTCATGGGTGGCGGAATAATTGGCCTGTTTCTCCATTATCTCAGCCCTTGAGCGTAATTCCTGGGTTTGATCAAAAACCATCGCGCCGGCCTGATAAGCGATGATGGAACTGGAATATTGCCCCCAAAAACCGAATATAAACGGTATGCTATCCAACATCCATAAGCCGTAATTTTCTGATTGCGCTTTTGCCAAGCCTTCCAGGGAAATGCCGCTAGTCTGATAAAAGCAGACGCCCAAGGTAGCGACAATGATGCTGGCCATAGCAATGGCTACCCCCTGATAAGCGGTTTTTGAAACCTGACTTTTCAGTACCTTTACATTATCGGAAAGCAAGTTTTTGGCAAATTCCATCCTTCCACCCCTACAAACCTCGCAATAAATCAGTCTTGATGTCTTCTATATTTTCCAGGCCAACGGATATTCTGACCAGATTATCATTGATGCCGGCTTCCGCGCGGGCTTCTGCACTTAAGCGACCATGCGTGGTCGTTGCAGGGTGGGTGATGCTGGTTTTAACATCACCTAAATTAGCCGTAATCGACAGCATACGGGTTGCATCAATTAAGCGCCAGGCTTGATCTTTGCCACCTTTTAATTCAAAACTAACTACCGCACCAAAATGGCTTTGTTGGCGTTTGGCCAGTTCGTGCTGGGCATGGGATGCTAAGCCGGGATAATGTACTTTTGCTACCGCAGGCTGTTTTTCCAACCATTTGGCTAATTCAAACGCGCTGTCGCAATGAGCTTGCATCCGCAAAGCCAGGGTTTCCAGGCCGGACAAAAATGCCCAAGCGTTAAAGGGACTCATGCAGGCGCCACCTGTACGTAAATATGGATAAATCTGTTTGTCGATCAATTCTTCGCTGCCGACCACTGCACCGCCGACACAACGGCCATGACCGTCGATAAATTTAGTTGCCGAATGTACCACTAAATCCGCGCCCAAAAGCAGCGGTTTTTGCAGTATCGGTGTGCAGAAACAGTTGTCAACTATCAGCAAACAGTCGTGACGATGAGCAATATCGGCTAATGCTTGAATGTCGGCAATCTCGATCATTGGATTGGAAGGTGTTTCCAAAAACAAAAATCGCGTGTTGGGCTTGATTGCCGCCTCCCAGGCAGCGGGGTCGGTGAGACTGACAAAATCGGTGCTGACGCCGAATTTGCCAAAATAATTTTGAAACGTCAGCACAGTATTGCCAAACACGCTACGTGAACAAACCACATGGTCGCCGGACTTTAACAAAGCCATGCCGACTGCCATGATGGCAGCCATGCCGGATGAAAACGCCAGGCAACTCTCGCCTTGTTCCAGCAGAGCCAGGCGTGTTTGAAAAGCACTCACGGTAGGATTGGTGAAGCGTGAATAGACATTGCCGGGTTGTTTGCCGGTGAAGCGCAAGGCAGCCTGTTCTGCCGATTCGAAGACATAACTTGAGGTAGCAAAGATGGGGATACTATTTTCATCTTCGTGGCTACGTTGGTATCCAGCTCGAATAGCTTGGGTTTCTGCGGCGTAATCCTGCCAGTCAAAATCGGTCATCGTGATTCCTGCTATTTATGCGCAGTTTTATGCGCGGCATTTCTTTGTTCTTGAGCGCCATCATTGCGTAAGGCCTCGATGCGGGCTAAATACTCATCATCAATATCACCTGTGATGTATTCATGACTGAAACACGAGGTGTCGAATTGTTTGATATTCGGATTTCCTTTGCCTACGGCATCGATCAAATCATCCAGGTCCTGATAAATCAACTTGTCGGCACCGATGGCTTTACAGACTTCCAGTTCGGTGCGGCCATGGGCTATTAACTCATGCGCGGCCGGCATGTCTATGCCGTAAACATTGGGATAACGGACTGGAGGCGCTGCAGAGGCGAAATATACTTTTTTAGCGCCAGCATCACGCGCCATTTGGATAATCTGTTCCGAAGTCGTTCCACGTACCACCGAGTCATCCACCAGTAATACATTTTTGCCACAAAATTCCAATGAAATAGCATTCAGTTTTTGTTTGACCGATTTTTTACGCATGGTCTGACCTGGCATGATGAATGTTCGGCCGATATAGCGATTTTTCATGAAACCTTCGCGAAACTTGACCCCTAATTCATGGGCAATCTGTAATGCGGACGTTCTGCTGGTATCCGGGATAGGGATTACCACGTCGATATCGTTATTAGACCAGTCTTTCTGAATCTTTTTCGCCAGTTTTTTCCCCATTCGCATTCTGGCTTTGTAAACCGAAATGTTATCGATGATAGAGTCCGGTCTGGCAAAATAAACGTATTCAAAAATACACGGGCAATGATTGGTTTTTTCTGCGCATTGTTTGGTGTGCAATTTGCCTGACGCTTCAATAAATACAGCTTCACCAGGGGCAATATCCCGCATTAATCTAAAATCCAGTACATCCAGAGCTACACTTTCCGAGGCTATCATAAAGTCTTTGCTGCCGTCTTCATTTTTTCGTTCGCCAAATACAATCGGCCGAATACCATGAGGATCACGAAAACCCAGAATACCGAAGCCGGCGATCATAATCACTACTGCGTAGGCTCCTCGACAACGTTTATGTACAGCACCAACGGCTTTAAATACATCCTCGATAGTCAAGGTTAGTTTGCCGGCCTGTTGCAATTCGTGCGCAAACACATTCAGTAATACTTCTGAGTCTGAATCGGTATTGATGTGTCGTTGATCATCGACAAATACCTGAATTTTCAACTCTTCGGTATTGGTTAGATTGCCATTGTGCGCCAAGGCCAAACCAAATGGCGAGTTGACATAAAACGGTTGCGCTTCCTCTAAACTGGTACAGCCTGCAGTAGGGTATCTGACATGCGCAATACCCATGTTACCTTGCAGTTTCAACATTTCCCGGCTAGAAAATACGTCACGTGTCAGACCGTTATCTTTGAGTAAATGCAGGCGTGACCCCTCGCAGGTTGCAATGCCTGCGGCGTCCTGCCCCCTATGTTGCAATACCGTCAAGGCATCGTATAAATCCTGGTTGACATTTTGATTGGAAACAATCGCGGCAATACCACACATAACAAACCTAAATAGCTAACGAAAATGGATGTAGCCCGTCAAATCCGACGGGATGTGATCTTTCAGCCAGATGGCGAGAGATTGAAAGGGTGGAATCAATAATGATTGTTTCCACCAGGGATCTTCCGGTAATGGGGTGATGCCAGCCAGCATCACCAGTAACGCCACTAATACGGCGCCTCTAATAACGCCAAACAGCATGCCCAACAAGCGGTCGGTACCGGTTAAGCCGGTTTTTTCAATCAGTTGGTTCAATATAAAACTGATTAAGCTGCCCAGTAACAGAGTCATGAAAAACAAAATTGCGAAAGCAACAGCGATACGGGCCGATGGGTAGCTAATGCTGTCTTGCAGCAAAATCGCAAAATCTCGGCAGTAGTGCATACCGACGCCAATAGCAACTATCCATATCAGTAAGGCAAAAGCTTCTTTGATAAAACCTCTAAACAAGCCTATCAGAGCAGACACCATCACTAGACAGGCAATGGAATAATCTATCCATATCATTTTATCTAAAGCCAATGCATCCCACATGCTCCAGTTCAGTGCGAGGGGGTTAAGGTTTTTACTCATCACCTGTCACAAAACTATTCACATTAATTTGCGACAGTTTGGATTTCACCGACTGAGCAGTGGCTTTGTTCATCATGGGGCCGACTCTGACTTTATAAGCCTTGCCTTTTTCGCCGGTAATTTCTTTGATGGAAACGGCAAAACCTTTTTCCTTCAAACTGTCATGTAATCCGACTGCATTGGCTTGTTGACTGAAAGTGCCAACGTTTAAGTACAATCGGGTCTCGGCATTTTTTGCGGCTAATTCAGGTTTACTGGCTGGCTCACTAACCACGGGTTTGCTGGTTTTTGCTGCGCTTTCAACCTTGGCGGCAGGCTGTACTATTGGCTTAGCTGCTACAACGGGTTGGGGTTTTACTGGAATGGGTTCGGCGGCAGGCACATCTTCTTCAGCTTCAACCCACTTGGCTGCTGGCGGAGTGATTGTGGTTTCCTTTGCAGTTATTTGGAGATTTTTTGCTGGAGGCGCTTCCATAGCGGCTTCGTCATCCCCTTCATCAAATGTATTATCGGTGGGTGCCGCAGGTTGTTGTTCCGGGGTTAGTGTGCCGACATCTTCTACCTTTTCCGGTAAAGGCATGATTTCAACATCCTGCGCCTTGCTGGGTAAGGCCGGCATTTTCAATTCGCTGATGTTTTTGCCGGATTCATCGATCGGATCGTCGAAAAGCATGGGAATGAAAATAGTCGCTAAGGCAGTTATCACTGCTGCACCGATTAATCGCTGTTTTAATTCTTGATCCATGTGTATCACCTCTATGCAAATTGAGATAAATATTCAGACACTAAAAAAAAGGAACCGAAAATTAAAATCATCTCGCCGGGCAATGCCTTGCAGCGGGCGTCATTAAAAGCTGCGGCAAAATCGGCATAATCACGATTCACATTTTTTATGTCTAGTTGCTGAAAATAACTAATTAATAATTCTTCTGGAGCAGCGCGTGGGTTTGTTAGCGGCGCTAAATACCATTGCGCCACGCAGTCTTGCATCTTCGCCAACACTCCGGGTATATCCTTGTCTTTCATCATGGCAAAAACCGCATGAATTTTCACCGTGGGAAAATATGTCTGTAAATAATCTACCAAAGTCTCTGCTGCCTGTGGATTATGACCCACATCCAGCAAAATAGGCTTAACTCCGGTAATTAACTGAAAACGGCCCTGTAATTTTGCTTGTTGCAAGCCCTGATGTATGGCCCACTCATCAACCGGCAAAACCTTCTGCAAGCTCATGACAGCCATCAGCACGGCTGATGCATTACGATACTGATGCTCGCCTTTCAATACCGGATCAGGCAGTGCGGAGAGTTTTAGTTGATCAGCAGTCCAATTCCAGCCATGGGCCTGTTTTTCATAAACAAAGGCATCACCGATTTGCAACACATTGGCTTGTAGGGCTGCAGCTGTTTCTAGTAAAGAAGCGGGGGGCTGGGTGTCACCAATAATTGCCGGAATAGCTTTGCGAAAAATCCCAGCCTTTTCGCGACCAATGGCTTCTTTGGTATGACCTAGCCAGTCCACGTGATCAATGGCGATGGTGCTGACTATGGCGGCATCTGGATTGACGATATTTACCGCATCCAGACGACCGCCTAATCCCACTTCTAAAATTCTGATATCAACCTGTTCCTGGCTGAAAATTTCTAATGCTGCCAGTGTCGCAAATTCGAAATAACTTAAGCTGGTTTCATTTCGCACAGTATCTATATGCGCAAAAGCGGCGCAAATGGCAGCATCCGAAACCGGTTGTCCGTTAATCCGAATCCGTTCGTTATAATGCAAAATATGCGGTGAAGTATAAGCGCCGACTTTATAGCCCTGAGCCAGGTAAATGGACTCTAGATAGGCAACACAAGAGCCCTTGCCATTGGTACCAGCCACCGTAATAGTCGGAATTTTTGTTGGCTTGAGATCTAGCTGGCAAAAAACCTCTGCCACGCGCTCCAAACCCAAGTCTATTGGCCGGGGGTGAAATTGCTCTTGCCAGGTCAGCCAGTTAGCTAACGATTCAAAACGCGCCATCGCAGATTAAATTATCAGAGGTTCGCTTTCGTCGTCTGGTATGTGCGATTCAGCCATGTGTGGGATGCTAAGTACATGGGGATAAAGAATGGAAAGAATATTGGCTATTTTATCGCGCATTTCCCGCCGATCGACAATCATGTCGATCGCGCCATGCTCCTGCAGGAATTCACTTCGTTGAAAGCCTTCAGGTAATTTTTCCCGTACGGTTTGCTCGATAACCCGCGGGCCGGCAAAGCCGATCAAGGCATCGGGTTCGGCCACATTAATATCACCCAGCATGGCCAAGCTGGCGGAAACGCCACCCATGGTAGGGTCGGTCATAAAGGAAATATAGGGAATGCCGGCAGCGGCCAGGCGGGTTAAGGCCGCACTGGTTTTGGTCATTTGAAACAACGAAAACAAAGATTCCTGCATTCTGGCGCCACCGCTGGCAGTAAATACGATGAAGGGGACGCGCGATTGCAGACTTTCGTTGACGCCGCGGACAAAACGTTCGCCTACGACAGAACCCATCGAGCCACCCATAAAGGTAAAATCAAACGCAGCCGCCACAATGCCACGGCCTTTTAGATTGCCTTTCATTACAACCAGGGCATCGTTTTCGTTACTTTGTTTTTGCGCCTGACTAATTCTGTCTTTGTAGCGTTTACTGTCTTTGAACTTCAAAGGGTCGCTGGGTTTTAAATTTGCGCCTATCTCTAATCGGTCGCCCTGATCCAGAAACAAATCCAGCCGGGTGCGGGCATTGATACGTAAATGGTGATCGCATTTTGGGCAAACGTTAAAGTTTTTCACCAATTCGGCATTGAATAATATCGCATCACACCGGGGGCATTTATTCCACAAACCTTCAGGCACAGTGGTCTTTTTTTCCGCAGTATCTGTTCTGATGACGGAAGGTACTAATTTTTCAAACCAACTCATTTGCTATCTACTCCGCTAGAATACTTAACTATCCATTGCTGTGCGCATGGATTTTAACAAGGCAATAATCTCGTGTTTTGCCTGCTCGGGATTCTCCAGGTTGGCCTCGATTTTACTGATCAAGGCACTGCCTACCACCACGCCATCAGCCAAATTGGCAACGGTTTTCGCAGTTTCAGCGTCTTTAACACCAAAACCTACCCCGACCGGCAAGTGGGTGTTGGCACGGATTAATTCCAGTTTTTGCTTGACGTCGGCAGTATTCAAATGGCCTGCACCGGTGACGCCTTTCAAAGATACGTAGTATAAATAGCCACTTCCAAAGGCATCCATTTTCCGGATACGTTCAGCATCGCTATTGGGGGCCAGCAAAAAGATTTGATCTATGCCTCTTTCGCGCAGCAAAGTCACGCAATCCGCTGCCTCTTCAGGCGGCAGATCCACTGTCAACACACCGTCGACATCGGCGCGCTGCGCCGCATTGGCGAAATCTTCGTAGCCCATGATTTCGATAGGGTTTAGATAACCCATCAACACCAAAGGTGTGGTCTGATCTTTTTTACGGAATTCCTTTGCCATGCTGAGGACTTTACGTAAGCCGACACGATGGGTCAATGCACGCTCGCTGGCACGCTGAATTACTGGGCCATCGGCCATCGGATCGGAAAAGGGTACACCCAGCTCGATAATGTCGGCTCCTGCAGCTACCATTTCATGCAGCATAGGCACGGTAAATTCAGGATAAGGATCGCCGGCTGTGATAAACGGAATTAAGGCTTTACGGCCGGCTGCTTTTAATTCGGCAAATTTATTAGCTAGGCGGCTCATAGCGCTTTCCCCTCGCGCTGCATAATAGTGTGCATGTCTTTGTCACCGCGGCCGGACAGATTAACGATAATGATTTGGTCTTTACGCATCGTTGGAGCCAATTTCATAGTGTAAGCCAGAGCATGACTGGACTCTAAGGCAGGAATAATCCCTTCCGTTCGAGTTAAGGCGTAAAAACCTGTCAGCGCTTCATCATCGGTGATATTGACGTAATCTGCGCGGCCGGTGTCTTTTAGCCAGGCATGCTCAGGACCTACGCCTGGGTAATCCAGACCGGCTGAAATGGAATGGGTTTCGATGATTTCGCCATCGTCATCAGCCATCAAATAAGTTCGATTGCCGTGTAACACACCGGGACGACCGGCACATAAGGGTGCGGAATGGCGACCGGTTTCGACACCATCACCTGCAGCTTCAACGCCATACATTTTTACCGATTGATCGTCGATAAACGGATAAAACAAACCGATAGCGTTGGAACCGCCACCAACGCAGGCGACCAATGCATCAGGTAAGCGCCCGGCTTGATTTATGCATTGTTGCCTGGCTTCGCGGCCAATAACTGCTTGAAAATCACGTACCATGGCTGGATAGGGATGCGGGCCCGCAACGGTGCCAATTATATAAAAAGTATTATCAATATTAGTCACCCAGTCGCGCATCGCTTCATTCAGCGCATCCTTCAGGGTTTTGGAGCCGGATTCAACAGCCACCACTTTGGCGCCAAGCAGTTGCATGCGATACACATTTTGGGCTTGACGCGCAACGTCTACTGCGCCCATGTAAACGACACACTCTAGCCCCATGCGGGCGGCAACTGTCGCGGTTGCTACGCCGTGTTGACCCGCGCCGGTTTCGGCAATAATGCGGGTTTTGCCCATGCGTTTGGCTAACAGCGCCTGGCCAACGGTGTTGTTAACTTTATGCGCGCCGGTATGGTTAAGATCTTCCCGCTTTAGATAAATCTGCGCTCCACCCAGGACATTACTCCAGCGCTGAGCATGATAAAGCGGCGACGGCCGACCGACATAATCTCTCAGATCGGTATCCAGTTCGGCAATAAATTCCGGATCTTTTAAGTAACGTTGATAAGCTTCATTAAGCTCGGTAATGGCAGGCATCAGCGTTTCAGCTACAAAAATACCGCCATAAGGTCCAAAGTGGCCTCGTGCATCCGGCATGTCGTACTTGTGCCCTTGAGGGTATTTGTCAGTCATAGTTCTCAATTGCTTGGTTAGTTTTTCTTATAAAAGCGGCCATTTTTGCCGCATCTTTGATGCCTTTTTCGCTCTCAACGCCGCTGCTGACATCTAATGCATAGGGCCTGACCTGCTTTACAGCTAGTGCTGCGTTTTCCGCTGACAAGCCACCTGCCAAAATGATCGGTAATTTGCTGTTTCGCGGAATCATTCCCCAATCAAAACCACTACCAGTGCCACCTTGCGCATCCGGATGATAGGCATCCAACAGTAGCCCCGCTGCATCGTTATAGTGTTGTTCAACCTCTACAAGACGGGTGTCTGGTTTCATGCGTATCGCCTTAATATAAGGCTTGGCATACAGCCGACAATCTTGCGGCGATTCATTGCCATGAAATTGCAGGCAGTCGACATTGACTTGGCTTAATACAGCCCGAATCCAATCTGCCTCGGCATCGACAAAAAGCGCCACCACACTGACAAAAGCCGGCAAGTTTTTTACCATCTCAGCCGCGTGCGCTATCGATACATTACGCGGGCTGGACGGGTAAAATACTAAGCCTATTGCATCCACGCCAAGATGAACTGCCGCCAACAAATCCTCAGATCGGGTAAAGCCACAGATTTTAACGCGGGTACGCATAAATCGCCTCATCAAAAAGGTCGGCTAGAATACCACACAAGCGGGAAACGTCATGTTCAATCACAGCAAAAAAAAAGGCACAAATAGCATAATCAGGCATTTAAATTAGTGCATATGATTATGATGATGTTCTGTTGGGGATGTGGGGCTTTCGGTAGCCTGATTCTGCTCATGTATCTCGGTTTGTTCGCCGTGTTCGTGCAAGGCTGCCGCCGCTTTATTCAATTCAGCGACTGGTTTGACCCCGACACCATAGCCATAAACCATCAAGCCACCCAAATCAGCGGTAAATAGCAGCAAGCCGGCCAAAATGGCTGCAAAAATTAAATACAAAGTATTGGCGCCGCCGCTAATCTGGTTTTTAGCCAGTAAACGCCAGCCCGAGAGTGTTACTGCCAACAAAAGCACTGCAATCCCTAAATGTTCATGATTTTCCATGATCTGATGCACATCACCGCCATGCGCCACTGAATCGGCCGCAATCAGGCCGGCGGCTACTGTCATTGCGGCAAATATCGCTCCGGAGTATAAAAACCAGCTGGCCGTTTTACGCCATTCTATTTTGTTGGCAATACTGCCTAGCAAATCCAGTAAAAAAAACAGCGACAACAAGGCGATGGGAAAATGTACAAACAGCGGGTGTAAATTATCTAAGCCGGCAATGCCAGGCATCACGTTGGCAAACATCTCTCCAGGCGATAAGGCTAACAAATTTTCGATAAAACTTAAAAAGTCTGCCACAGCCCCGGCAAACCCGCCTGCAGAATCTGCGCCGCCATGCACGGAAAACTGTAAATTATTGCTTAAATCAAACATTATCCCCCCCCCTTTAATTTGCTTTTACCGAAGTACTAAATAGCTATCGGATATGGCTTATTCAATCGACAATCCGCTAGATTGCAGCGCTTGCGATTTGGTTTCTAATAATTCTTTACCTTGTTGTTGAATGAACAAGGCCTTGATTTGTGCGGCATCGGCAATTTGCATCCCTTGTTGCTGCCCTAAACACAGCAAGGCAGTTGACCAAGCATCTGCAATAGTGGGATTGTCATGCAACACGGTTACAGCCACTAAATCATGGGTTACTGGTTTGCCTGTGCGAGCATCCAGAATATGGCTATAGCGTTGTCCATTGACATCGAAGTAGTGGCGATAAGTTCCCGACGTCATTACGGCCATCGGCTTATCTTTGGGTAAAGTCAGGATTTTTAATAAGTGTTGTTCGCCGGGCAAAGGCTTTTCTACCGCAATACGCCATGCTGTTCCATCCGGCTTATGGCCATCGGTTTTCAGCTCGCCGCCGATTTCGACCAAATAGTTATGTATGTCGTGTTGTTCCAATAACTGGCTGATTTTTTCCACGCTGTAGCCTTGCGCAACCGAAGACACATCGACTCGAATGTTGGCGGGTTTCTGCAAATGCGTGTCATCAATCACTGAGACTTTATCTTGGCCAATACTAGCCAGCGCTGCTTGTAAGGTTGCTGCATCAGGTATAGTCAATGATTCGCCCTGAAACCCCCATAGGTCAAATAACGGCTTAATGGTTAAGTCGTAACAACCTTGACTAGCCTGGCTGACATCTCGCGCTATGTTGAACAAGGCAACAATTTCATCGCCTACCCATTGGCTGTCATTAATGGGATTATTGTTGAAACTTTCGATGACCGAATCCGACCGATAATTGGAAAAGGTTTTGTCAATGCTGGCAAGGCGGGCATTCACTTCTGTCTGAATGGTTTTGCCGTCCAGCGGATTAGGCGACCAATAGCTAATGTGATAGCTGGTTCCCTGAGTTATGCCTTCAAATTTTGTGATTTTGGGTTCGCTACAGCCAAATAAAGCCAGTAAGCAAATCCCGCTGACTAAAAATGATGAGTATGGATTTGTCATAAGTTCTATCGCACTAGAGCAGAAATAGCTTTGAAATGTGGGTGTCGAGCATCGCGTAACCATTCAAACAGCACTGATTCATAAGTAATAATGCCAATACCTGCCTGTTGCATTCTGCTAAGTGCATTGATTTTATGTGACTCTTGACGTGTGCAGACAGCATCCTCGACCACAAATACCTGCAGGCCTTGTCGTAGTAAATCGAATGCCGTTTGCAATACACAAACATGCGTTTCTTGCCCGATGATGACAACTTGTCTACGGCCGCAGGTGATCAGTTTTTGCTTGAATTCATCACAGCCAAAGCATGAAAATGATGTTTTTTCAAATTGTTGCGTTATGTCGGGTAAGGCTAGCTTAATGATTTCTGCAGTTGGTCCCAGGCCTTTGGGGTATTGTTCGGTCAATAATGTAGGTATATTCAACTGCTCGGCGGCTTGCAATAATTTGACTGAGTTATCCAGCATTATTTGAGCAGTAGCTGCCGGCATACCCGCCAACAAACGTGTTTGGATATCAATCACCAGCAAGACGCTTTTATCCGCATCCAGCAAGCCTAATGAACCGTGCATGGCGTTAAGCATGTTTCATCACGCGGGCTTTTTCACGTTGCCAATCTTTATCTTTGGCCGTCGCACGTTTGTCGTGTAGTTTTTTGCCTTTGGCCAAGCCTATTTTTAACTTGGCCCGTCCTCTAATCCAGTACATCGATAGTGGAATCAAGGTAAAACCTTTGCGTTCCACAGAACCGATTAATCGGCTGAGTTCGCGCTTATGTAGCAATAATTTTTTGCGGCGGATAGCGTCTGGGTTAACGTGAGTGGAAGCCGATAACATCGGTGACACGTGCGCACCGCATAGCCAAGCTTCGCCGCGTCTGATGTCGACATAGCTTTCTTTTAGCTGGATACGCCCATCGCGCAAGCTTTTGACTTCCCATCCTTCCAAAACCAGACCGGCTTCGAACTGTTCCTCGATGAAATATTCATGCGAAGCCTGCCGATTAACGGCAATGGTATTGTCGGTTTTCTTGCTATCCTTTTTGGATTTTTTAGCTGTCATAAGGTTACGTCGATTTTTTTAGACTGACTGAATACAATATTTTTGCTATTTTAACCGACCCGCCCACAAAATAACGAAAATAACAGAGCTCAGCATTATGACGGACAAAACTCAATCCATTCACGGCCAATGGTCGTCACGCTTTGCATTTATTCTGGCCGCAACCGGTTCGGCTGTCGGACTCGGTAATATCTGGAAATTCCCCTATATTGCCGGCGAAAACGGAGGTGGCGCTTTCGTAATGGTGTATTTATTATGCGTTGCCGCTTTGGGGGTGCCCATTATGATTGCAGAAATCATGCTAGGTCGCCGCGGCCGGAAAAGTCCTATCAATACCATGCAGGACTTGGCTACAGAAGCAGGTGCTGACCCACGCTGGCAATATTTAGGCTGGATGGGTATGGTTGCCGGCTTTTTAATTCTGGCTTACTACAGCGTGATTGCCGGCTGGGCCATGGCTTATATCGTCAAGGCCTTTTTTGGCAGCTTCATGAACAGCAGCGCCGAAGAAATTCAGCGACTGTTCGAAAACCTGATGGCTAGTCCAGTACAACAAATTTTCTGGCACACTGCTTTTATGCTGATAACTATGCAATTGGTGATGCGCGGCGTACAAGGCGGACTGGAAAAAGCTGTACGCTTTTTGATACCTACTTTATTTGTCATCCTGATTTTTCTAGTGGGTTATGCCATGACTTCCGGCGGCTATCAGCAAGCCATGACATTTTTATTCGATCCTGATTTCAGTAAAATTGACGCTGATGCTGTGCTCACCGCCATGGGGCACGCGTTTTTTACCCTGAGCTTGGGTATGGGGGCAATCATGGTCTATGGTTCGTATCTGCCTGGCCATGTATCCATTGCTAAAACCACTTTTTACATTGCTGGCGCAGACACCATCGTTGCCTTACTCGCCGGCATTGCCATCTTCCCTCTGGTATTCGCCAATAATTTAGAAACCGGCGCCGGTCCTGGATTGATTTTTCAAACTTTGCCATTGGCATTTGGGCATATGGGTGGCGGCTGGTTGTTTGGTTTGCTGTTTTTTGTGTTGTTGTTTTTTGCCGCGCTGTCTTCATCCATTTCTTTAATCGAGCCTGCGGTAGCCTGGTTGGTGGAAAATAAAAATATCCAGCGTCATCAAGCCTGCGTTTGGTCTGGAACTGCTTGTTGGGCATTGGGTGTGGGTGTGGTGTTTTCGTTCAATATCTGGTCTGATCTAAAGTTGTTTGATAAAAACCTGTTCCAGCTTTTAGATTACCTGACTGCTAACTTGATGTTGCCGCTAGGTGGCATGGCGATAGCTATCTTTGCCGGTTGGATGATGAAAACCGCTGATGTCGAACAAGAGCTGGAGATTCCAAGTCAAGGCTTTCAGGTCTGGCAATTTTTAATCAAATACCTGGCGCCTGTAGCGGTGTTTTTGGTGTTTTTACATGTCCTGGGAGTTCTTTAATGATCTCAGTGGTACAAAAAAGCGCTCTGGTAAAATTTTCTGCGCAGCAGATGTTTGACTTGGTCGATGACATCGAATCTTATCCGCAGTTTTTACCTTGGTGTAGTGGTAGTCGTGTGTTGCGCCGGGAAGACGATATTGTCGAAGGCGAGATTCAAATTGCCAAAGCTGGCTTTCATAAATCCTTTGCCACCCGTAACCGATTGGATCGTGGCGGAAGAATTCAAATCAGTTTGCTGGATGGGCCGTTTAAATCGCTGGAAGGCTTTTGGAGTTTCATGCCTTTACGCGAAGATGCCAGCAAAATATCTCTGGATCTAGAATTTGAAATTGCCGGCAAATTAGCCAGTTTGGCCTTTGGTCCGGTTTTTAATCAGATTTGCAATACCATGGTGAGTTCGTTTACCCAGCGCGCCAAAGCTATTTATGGCAGCTGAATTCATCAGCGTGGAAGTGGCTTATGCCGGGCCGGATCAGCAAGTTATTATCCCTGTTTTAATACCTGCCGAGAGTACAGCTGAACAGGCAATCGGCATCTCGGGCATAGTGCAGCAGTTTCCAGAAATTGATTTAGCTACACAAAAGATCGGTATCTTCGGTGCGGTATGCAAGCTAGATAAGCCGCTTTTGGATGGAGATAGGGTGGAAATTTACCGGCCCTTATTACAGGATCCGATGGCAGCAAGGCGGAATCGGCTGCAAAGGTAATTCGAATGATGACGGTTTTTTGACTTAAATTTAGGTTATCGCCAAAAACAGCATTCGTAAATTAACCAAGGGAATTGCCGATAATCAAGCGCCGGCTACGGCAGGACCGTCGCTATGGTTGAAATGACAAGCTTGGCTTGGTGCTTTTTATAAACGCCGACCAGTTACAATAAATTATCTATGATTCAAGGCACAAAAAGATTCAAGGCACAAAAAAGCCGCTCACCCCTTTGGGTTTGAGCGGCTTTATAGTGATAATGCTTTACTGATTATGCATTACGACGATTTCGATTGCCTAAACCAATCAGGCCAAGTAATCCGCTGCCAAATAACCACACAGCTGCAGGAACAGGGACTGCGGTTAATGTAAGCTGATATTGGCCGAATTGGTTATTTGATCCGGATGCGAAGTTAAAGTCAGGATAGCCACTAATCGCGAAGTTAAGTTCGCCATTGCTGGATACTGTTGCTATTAACAACGATAGCGCATCTTGGCCACCATCATCATCCCAATCGATCAAGTTTCCAGTATCGTCAAATAAGCCCAGTGTGGTATCAAAATCGGCAGAGGTGATTTCTGCTTTCATTTGAGCCCCCGGTGTTAAACCTGTAAAGCTAAGATAATCGACTTCACCAATTGCATCAAAGCCCAGGTAAATGTTTAATGTAAAGTCCCCGGCTAGGGTATGGGAGCCATCAAAATTGTAATCATTATAACCTGTTACTTTAAGGTTAATGGACTGGTCATTATTAACCTGATTGCCTATAAGGCTGCCGAGCCCATTTCCCAGTGGGCTACCATCATCATTGTCATCGAGCTGAAAATTGGTTTCATCGAATACTCCTAGCCTGGTATCTACACCGCTAGCAGTATTGTCAATGGCAGCGAAAAAAGGCGTGCCAGATGATAAGCCTGATTCAGAAAATGAAAGTACCTGGTTGGCTGAAAGTGTATCTTGATAGGTGAAATCAGGCGTTAATGAGGATAGGTCGTATAAGGGGGTTAATTCACCATCCACCACAAAGGTGCCGGGTGCAAAAATATTCCGGGATGCAAAGTCGTTATTCCCTTCGGTTTCGCTAGCGGCTGAGGCGAAATTGGCGCTTAGCGCATATGCAATCAATGCAATGCCTAGTTTTTTTTGTAATTTCATGAAAACTCCTTAAAGATTTTTCAAAATGCAATGGGGTAAAGTGTCTTGAATTTAGTTTAATTGTAACTCAGTAAGGTCGGTATTTAAACCAGGCTATATTCACGCCATATTCTCGTTATTCAGTTAATTTCAAACAGATAGGGTTTTGAAGGGTTAGTGTAATAAATGCGGCTGTAAAAAAAACCGACACTTTGGCCGGAATTTTCCAAATAGACTGAAAGTTTTTCTGACAATCAATCTTTACCAATTCTAAAACTCGCCCGATTGACGGGCGTTTAAGTCATTGTCGTCAAAATAAAGGTGTAAAATCTTTCGACAGCAAGCAGTTGTTGCATTGTAGGTTAAAGGCGGTGTTCAATGACTGCATTTTAAGCATGCTTGTAAAATCTCCGTGAATAAATCAACCTCGCACTATCTGGTCGGTATAGACCTCGGCACCACTCATACCGTCGTGGCTTATGCCGCTGTCAACGACCCCAACAAACAAATACATTTATTTGAAATTCCACAACTGATTGCACTCGGTGAAGTGGCTGCGCGACCTTTATTGCCTTCGGTGCGCTATCACCCGGCAGATGGCGAATTAAGTGCTGATGCCGGGTTTTTAACCCAGCAAGATGGCGCGGTACTTGGTGAGGCGGCACGTTTGCTAGGCGCCAAGTCGCATGGTCGCTTAGTGACCAGTGCCAAAAGTTGGTTGTCGCATACTGCCGTTGATCACACGGCGGCGATCTTGCCGTGGGGTAGCGACGAGTCGGTGTTTAAAGTCTCGCCATTAGAAGCCAGCGCCAGTTATTTAAGACATGTGCGTACGGTCTGGGAGCAGCATTTCATAGATGCCCCATTGAATAAGCAGCAAGTGGTGATTACCGTGCCTGCTTCGTTTGACGAGTCGGCCCGCTCGTTGACACTGGAAGCGGCCAAAATGGCTGGTCTACAGGATGTGCGTTTATTAGAAGAACCACAGGCGGTTTGTTACGACTGGCTGAGACGGCATGCCGGTAGCATCAAACCCAGCTTGGGTGACAGCCGCTTATTATTAGTCTGCGATGTCGGCGGTGGCACCACCGATTTAACCTTGATTAAAATCGAGCGGGGTGATGACGAACCAAAACTGACCCGTATCGGTGTCGGTGATCATTTAATGCTGGGTGGCGACAATATCGATCTGGCGCTGGCGCATTTGGCAGAAAGTCGACTGCGGGTCGGCGATAAAAAACTCAGTACTGCCGATTTGTCGCAATTACTCGAGCAATGCCGCATCGCCAAAGAACGCTTGTTGGCAGACGATGCGCCGCAGCAATTGCCGATTACTTTATTGGGTGGCGGGTCCAAATTAATTGGTGGCAGTCGTAGTACATCTATAACGGGAGAAGAGGTTCGGCAAATTGCTTTGGATGGTTTTTTACCGTTGTCGACTCTGCAGGAGTTGCCGGATAAAAAACGTAGTGGGGTGGTGGAGTTTGGTTTGCCCTACGCGGCAGAACCGGCCATCAGCAAACATATAGCGGCATTTTTGCATTTGCATGCCCAAGCGGCCAAAACCGCCTTGGCTGACGAGTCTATTGCACCGGATGCTTTATTGCTGAACGGTGGCGTGTTTCGTAGTCCTGCACTGGTTCAGCGGATAATCGAGTTGTTGAGTCGCTGGCGCGCTGGCAAGCCGCCTTTGCTGCTGAATAATCAGCATCCGGAATTAGCCGTGGCTTATGGCGCGGTGAGCTATGCCATTGCTAGACTGGATAAGAAAATCAAGATTGGCGGCGGTGCGGCCCGCAGTTACTTTTTATTGGTGGATGACGGCGATAAACAAATTCGACGCGGCGTCTGCATCCTGCCAAAAGGTAGCGAAGAAGGCCAGGAAGTTTTATTGAACGATAGACAATTTGCTTTGCGGGTGGGGCAGCCGGTGCGGTTTCATTTGTTGTCCAGCAGCGGTGATGGCAATTATCAGCCAGGTGAGATTGTCGATATCGATGAGGAGCGTTTTCATAGTCTGCCGCCGCTGGCGGTGGCGTTTGAAGGCCAGGAAAAAGTCGAAGTGGCCGTGCAATTACTGGCGACCTACAGCGAAGTTGGCACCTTGCAATTGCAATGCGTATCGGTAGCGGATGATCGGCAGCGTTGGGACGTGGAGTTTCAGATTCGCAAAAAAGCAGCGACTGCTGTCAGTACAGAATTGCCCAGTCAATTGCCTCAGGCTTTGGAGAAAATTCAGGCTGTGTTTGGTGCCAAATCCAAACAAATAGATCCGCAGGCCGTTAAAACCTTGCGTGCCGATCTGGAAAAAATCCTGGCCGCACCGCGCGGTGATTGGCCGACGCCGGTATTGCGGGAACTGTTCGGCGCATTGCTGGAAGGCGGCAAATACCGCCGTCGTAGTGAGCAGCATGAACGCTTGTGGCTGAGTTTAAGCGGTTTTTGCTTGCGGCCCGGTTTCGGTTATCCGCTGGACGATTGGCGGGTCGAACAACTGTGGAAGCTGTATCCGGAAGGTCTGCAGTTCGTCAACGAAAAGCAGAATTGGACCGAATGGTGGACACTGTGGCGGCGAGTGGCTGGCGGTTTAAACACCGAAGCGCAGCAACGCATTTTTAAAGACATCGCCAAATTCATCAATCCGGCCGCCGCCCGTCAGGCCGGGGTAGCCAAGCAATTGGCGATGCGCGGTTACGAAGACATGGTAAGGCTGGCGGCGGCGCTGGAACGCTTGCCGGTTGCCGACAAAATCCAGCTGGGCGGCTGGCTGCTGAAACGCCTGGAAAAAGCCGGCGAACCGGATTCCAGCTGGTGGGCGCTGGGCCGGATCGGCGGGCGGATATTGTTCCACGGCAACAACCACGACGTGATCGCGCCGGCTATCGCCGCAGACTGGCTGGCGCAACTGCTAAAAGCAGATTGGAAGAAACAGCCGCAAGCCGGCTTCGCCGCTACCCTACTGGCCCGCCGCTGCGACGACAGAGCGCGCGATATTGACGACGATTTGCGCCTAAAGGTGCTGGAAAAACTCAAACAAACCAAAGCCGCCGTATCCTGGCAGGAGATGGTCGCCGAATTTAAACAATTGGACGAAAGCCAGGAGAAACAGATATTCGGCGAAGCTTTGCCGCCGGGGTTAAGGTTGATTTGAGGATTGGGTAATGGGTTGAACAGGGAAGGTTGGCGTCGCTTGAGAATGATGCGCATCACGTTGCCCAGCGCATCTTTTCAGCCATAGTGATATCTGCAGGCTATGACGGTGACATGGGTGTCTGTGACGGCATAAACCAGTCTATGGGTATCATCAATCCTTCTCGACCAAAAGCCGGATAAATTTTCCTTCAACGGCTCGGGCTTGCCGATACCCTCAAACGGCGTGCGTAGCACTTCCATGATGAGCTTGTTGATTCGTTTCAAGGTCTTTTTATCTTGGCTTTGCCAATACAGATAATCGGACCAAGCAAAGTCCGTCCAGGCTAGGTTTCTACTCATCCATTATGTCTCTTTCTTGAGTCTTACCCTCCTTGTATTGCTCGATGGACTTCATCAGATGTTCCGCATTGGCCGGAGACTTCAACAAGTAAACGGTTTCCATCAGGCTATTGTAGTAATCCAGCGACATGACTACCGCATCCTCGCTGTCCCGGCGGGTAATCACTGTACAATCGGCATCGTTAACCACTTGGTCCAGCACTGATTTCAAGCTATTTCTGGCCTC
Source organism: Methylomonas lenta (assembly GCF_001644015.1). Classification (GTDB taxonomy): domain Bacteria; phylum Pseudomonadota; class Gammaproteobacteria; order Methylococcales; family Methylomonadaceae; genus Methylomonas; species Methylomonas lenta. Next base: position 184 of record NZ_LUUI01000137.1, on the reverse strand, counting down.
AGAAAATGAAACTATACGCATTTTTATGTCTCACTTGTACGATTTGTTGTGCAAGTATAAATGCACTGTGGCATATGTACAAGATGTGGAACAGGTAAGCTGTATGGGCGTTTAAGTGAATAGCGTCCCTTTGACAGATTTTTCCTCGTTCCCACGCGGCGCATCACTGCCATTAAGTTAAGAA
>NZ_LUUI01000136.1 GCF_001644015.1 Methylomonas lenta | reverse complement strand
GTTATTTAACCCCAATATGCTGCAGCCATTTTGTTGATAAGACCATGTGGAACGCTCCTGGGGAAAAACATCAGGATGCAACATTGGGCATAATTTTTACAGGCGGCGCAGATGGAGCCTTACGTTCGATCTCTGCAAAAAGTCGCTACTCGACTGAGTTGGCGACCAAGAAATGGGAAATGTGTACTCGCTCCAGTTGTTGCAATATTTAACTGTCGAACAGAACGGTTGGCAGGTGGTCGCCGAAATAACCAATCAACACCACGGATGCTTCGTCAGTTCTTTCAGCATGATAATAGAGCCGAGCGCCAGTACCGCCGCTCAGCTTGCTGTGGTAGCACCAGCGACGCGGGGCGAAGCCATAGGGCGTGGGAAAATCGCGAAGTGGACCATAGCTGCCATGGTCCAAAGTGGAATTAGATTCGCGGCTCCATGTGATCGAGCCGGCCGGGGAATATTGTGTGTCCGGTTGCCACGCCGCAGCGCCCTGATCCAAAGCACGGAGATGCCGGAATAATTGGTGAAATACTGGTTCGTTTCCCGTAAGTGAAGAAATCTGTTCGATAGCCCTAGGACCAAAACGCAGCCCAGGAAAGATCTCTCCGGCGCGCTTCATCAATTGATCACCGTTCTCTACGGAACTCTCGATACCCCGTATAATTACTTCACTTTGTTGAATAACATCATCTTCTGTCACCAAGCAGCAAACTTGGACTGTCTCTTGGAGCTCGCCTTCAGCGTCCAGAGTAATGATATCCACTGCAACAGCCGTACTTGCAGGCAGAGTGTCGCTGCAGAGTGCGACGGCGGGCGTATTCATGAGCGCGGCAAATGCCAATCCGACAACCGTTGTGCCAAGCATGCTACCTTCGATAACTCGCTCACCTTCGATTTCAGTGAAAAGTCCGTCGGCACCATCGATAAACGGTTGCTTACCTAAACGTTGAGCGATAAACCTGCCCGCTTCGCGATTCGTACCTTGGTCGAAGCACCATCCACGCAAGCCGCGGCCTTGGCCGATATCAAGATCGGCAGCAGTGCGCGCGGAGCGCAAAACCCGTGAGCACCCTAACCGATCCAGTGCTTGAAGCGTGGATGCCAAGGTCTTGATACGCCGGGAGGGGGACCAGCTATCGCAAGGTACGAGGCTGGTTTCATCGAGTATCACATCCATGAGCACCTTACATTAATTCAGAGAGAGCAAAATCGAATTGGTCGAAGAAACCTGTCGGCCATGAATTGAGCCGCCCATCGTCATCGATGGAAATAGACTCTGGGTCAGCCGCCTGTCCGGGCCGATGGGCAAAAAAATGGATGCGAACTTCCGACGAAGGGAGTTTTCTCTGCTTCACGGCTAGCCGGACGCCATTGAGTACATGGTCGGAATGTGTTTCTATGACAACCTGCACCCCGCTGGCGGCGGTTTCCGACAAAAGCACTCCAATCTCTTGCTGCGCACGTGGATGAAGATGGACCTCTGGATTCTCGATGAGTAGCACATCTCCAGTCCTAGCGGCTAACAGCGAAACAATGATTGGAAAGAGTTGGGTTAGACCAAAACCGACGTTTTGCGGACGCTGGAAATCGGATCGTGAATCTGAACGCAGACGGAGACTGACAGCGCTCACTCCGTCTATGGGGGAAACACGTAGATCACATCCCGGAAAAAAACGCTGCATGTGTCCTCGGACCTGATGGAATAGTGTGGGAGGGATGTCGGGCAGACACAGAGCCGAATTCACTTTGTCCTCACCACGCCAGTACAGAAGACCAGCGGCCATTTCACCGTGATGACCAACACGTGAAAGACCATCCGCTATTGGCAAGGGTAGCAATTCCCTAGGACCGGTACGCTCAGCGGTTATCCAACTCAAATGTCGAAGAGCAGAAACAACAGGCGAATTCTCTGCTAAATCGATCGGCATTAGCCAGCGTATAGGAACATCCTCCTCAAGAGGAATAGTAGTTCCCTCTACTTCTATCTGGTCCAGCTCAATGGATAGCGCCCGTCGATCCTCAGCTTTGAATGACCATTTAATTTTCTGCTTGTCGGCTGTAACACCCAAAGCCAAACTTCGGCGAGCAGAATCCTGATTGAGCACGTCAGCCACATTGCCCAAAGCTAGCTCGGGACCTTCGAGTATTAACGAACGTCCCCATTCCTGTTGAACGAAAGTCTGGGATAACAACACCAATGCTTGCATGACAGAAGACTTGCCACCACCATTCACACCTGTCAGCAGAGTTAGAGGCCCCAACGGCAGAATCAAATTATCGAAGCACTTGAAGCTGGAAAGATGAATTTCACGCAACATTGAATACCTCTTTAAATATCTTATCGGCGATATAGAAACGGATGTAGACAGACTTAGTAGAGTTGGTTCCATAGGTGATTGAACGAATAAAGTCCTCGTCATCCATCAGGGCATAAAACTTTTTTCGAAGTAAATCGGACTTATTAGCTACTGTGGTTTCGGAATATTTGGCAAGATGGGTACTCATAATGTCAAACAAAGAAGCGTTAACAATGCTGCGAGCTTGATTATGGGAACGGTGTTTTCTGAATGCCTGCCGGCCGAATACAGTGAGATTGTTATGCATAGCCAGCCGGAATTCACTTCTCAGCAGCTCCAACTTTTCCGAATTGGCCTTGTTCATCTTATCCAGTCCATTGGCAAGCCACTCGTCCATATCACCTCGATAGTCATCTATGTCCAATAGCCGGAAAGAACAGAATCGGTTTATCATCTCCCGATCCTGCATCTTGTCGACGTTAAGGCTGCCGCCAGTTGCCTCTCGGAATAACTCGGTTTCAGCCTCCTTGCGCAGAAAAGCAGTGGCAGGACCGTTATAAATTGCATTACGCATCTGTTGGCGGGTCAAGACTTCACCGCCGTTGACCCGCTCAAAGATGTCCAGACGTGCCCGCTCCGGTACAGAGCGATCTATAATATAGAAAAGCAATTGGCAATCCTCGACTCGATTTTGTAAGCGCACGTCCAGATTTTCAAAACGTTTGCCATCAAGCTCTGGGCGGTCTTTGAGTTGGAGAGCAAGCTTATTGTCTAGAAAATTCAATAGGGTAGTGAGTCGCTGCCGTCCATCTACCACGATCAATCGCCCCGCATCATCCTCCGCCACATAAAAGACCGGCAAGGGAATACGCAGTAGGATTGATTCGATCAGTCGGCTTTGTTTATTCCGATCCCAAACAAACCCCCGCTGAAAATCTGGGTCAAGAACGAACCGGTCGTTCTTAACACGCCGGATCACGTCCGATGTTGTACGCCGCTCATCCCTGATAGCCAGTTCATCTAAAGGATAACCTTCCCAGCCACCAGGGGTGGAGGACTCATATCCTTCAATAGATTCATCGACCTGTTCACTGGTCAGTTCATCGTTGACTGTGTTGATTGCCATGCATATTCCAAATTACTGGATGAAGTGAGGCGGTATTTTGACATAGACAGTATTGTGCCGCGAGTTGCTCTTGCTCTTTCACGGATAAAAGAAGGCCGCTTAAACAAGAAAGGATAAGCTTTATATCGAGCATCATCTGAGGCGGATCACATGCCGAGAGCGGCTATTCAGGGTCGGTAAGCTGACAGATGGTAAACCGAAAGCCAAATGTCTCTTCAGGGTCGTGACTTGCCCGTCAACCCGCAGCCAAAATGAGAAATTGGCTAAGATTTATTTTTCCTGGCGACATTTACTCGAATATTCAACCACGATGGGCAAAATCCATCATTTCTTGCCGTAGGTGCTATCGTGATCAGAGGCTATGGTCAGAAGGCGGATAAACTCACCCTCTCGATAGGCCGTTGCTCGTCGTGTTTGGGTAATACGCAACGAATAGATAGCATCAATTCCGTTCGGTGGCTTGATACTAATGATTTTTTCCCACTTCAGGCCGCTGTCGCGATAGACCTGGTTCCAGGTCATCTGCCGAAGCTTGGTAAGGGTTTCTATAGCTGCGTGTCTTTCTACCTTTTGTAGTGTCAGAAGATTTTCTTGAAAAACGGGGTTATTAAGGTCAAGCCTGACCAGTCCATCCGGGTCAATTTTGGCCATGCAGTTTCTCCAGCAGAGTGTCAACATTGCTATCGTTGGGTGAATTGGCTTGCGCCCAAGACAAGGCATTTTGCAGATCAGTCGCCATTTTGGGTTGGTGCAGCCAGCGTTCGTTGTCTGGAATGACAGTCGCTGTGCGTACCAGCCAGACCCCAGGCTCCTGCTCTTCCACCAGGACTTGTCGTCCAGCGTACTGTTTGCCCAGTGAGATTTGCCCGTTTGCGCCAATGACCTTGACGCTAGGTTGAGTAGTTACTGATGACATTATATAACCTCCAGAGTATTACTAATGCACGATGGCACTATAGCACCAATATTGCGATGTTGGTGAGCCAAAATCATGGGGTTGTATTTCAATATCAACGGTACGAAACTGACCGGTTTCGGACATCCCCTCTGAGGTATGTACAAAAGTAGGCAAAATGAATTTCGTACATGTGTTATAATTCGTACATCCTTTTCGGACGGAGAGAGCATGTCACGCGTCTTTGCTTACTGTCGAGTGTCGACCACAGATCAAACTACCCAAAATCAAAGCCTGGAAATTCAATCTGCCGGTTTCGCCATTCAACGGCATCGTTTGGTTGAAGAAAGTATCAGCGGTTCAGTTGCGGCTAAAGAACGACCCGGTTTTAATAAGCTAATCGAAAGGATGGAGTCGGGCGATGTGTTGGTGGTGACCAAACTGGATCGGCTCGGTCGCAACGCGATGGATGTCAGAGCCACCGTCGAGCATCTTTCTGATTCAGGCGTGCGCGTTCATTGTCTGGCGTTGGGCGGGGTTGATCTGACCAGTTCTGCCGGCAAGATGACCATGCAGGTGATCGCAGCGGTCGCTGAGTTTGAGCGTGACCTGCTGATTGAGCGAACCCAAGCCGGCATTTGTCGCGCGAAGGCGGCGGGTAAACAGTTTGGCA
>NZ_LUUI01000135.1 GCF_001644015.1 Methylomonas lenta | reverse complement strand
AACTTAATGGCAGTGACTCCACGCACAGCTTTTTCTGTAATTTGGCATAAATTTTCTTCTCGTGCGAGGGAGTCAGATTAAAGCTACGATAGCTACTACGCAATTAAGCACTAGCTAGTCACACAAAAAAAGGAAAAGGATAGTGAAGTTTATTCATGCAGCAGACATACACCTGGATAGCCCGTTAACCGGATTGAGCGCATACGCCGATGCCCCGGTGGAAATGCTGCGCACGGCGACTCGCGATGCGTTTACCAACTTGGTTACCGAAGCGATTGAGCAAGCGGTAGACTTTATGCTGATTGCCGGCGACCTTTATGATGGCACCTGGAAGGATCACAACACCGGCATTTATTTCTGTAAAGAAATGGGCCGCCTGAAAAAAGCGGGTATTCCGGTGTATCTGCTGTTCGGCAACCACGATGCCGAAAGTGAAATGACCAAGAAACTGCAACTGCCTGACAATGTCTTCAGCTTTGATACCCGCAAACCCAGTACGTTTCTTCTCGATGACTTAAAGGTTGCCCTACATGGCCGCAGCTTTAAGGAAAAAGAGACTTTAGAAAACCTCGTTACAGGGTATCCGGCACCGGAACCAGGCATGTTCAATATTGGCGTGCTACACACCGCGCTGGAGGGCAATGCGGCACATGCTACCTATGCCCCGTGCAGTTTGGATGAACTGCATGCCAAGGGCTACCACTACTGGGCATTGGGTCATGTACATGAACATCAAATATGGGAAGGTGCTTCGACAGTGGTTTTCCCTGGCAATCTGCAAGGACGGCATATCCGGGAGACCGGACCGCGTGGTGCCGTGATGGTGACGGCAGACGAGCAGGGCATTCAGGACATTCAGCGCCTGTTCGTCGATGTTTTGCGCTGGGCCAATCTTGAAGTCGATGCCACCGATTGCAAAACACTATCGGAAGTAGTGACCGTCATAGGCAAAGCGCTTGAAGAGCTGGTAGAAAACAGCCCGTCGACCATCCCCATAGCAGTTAGAGTCACCGTCAGCGGCAAAACGACCGCGCACGGCGATCTTTTCGGACTGGAGTCGCAATTGCGTGCCGAAGTCTTGGCCTTGGCAGTTGCTATCGGCGCTGAACGGCTTTGGATTGAAAAGGTCAAGGTGGCCACTTCAGCGGCAGATGACGGTGAGGCGGTGCGAGCACGCGCCGATGCACTATCCGATTTGCAGGATCTGCTGCAGGCGGCTGAATCAGATGCCGACTTCCTGAAAAGCTTGCAAGATGATCTGTTGGGCCTAGTCAATAAAGCCCCCTTGGAGTTGCAAACTACTGTGCCTTACTTTAAAGCCATTCGCTCTGGCGATCTGGTGGATTTGGTTCGCGAAGTCCGTCCGGGGCTGGTGTCTCATTTAGCCAAGCTGGAGTGAGCTGACGATGCGCTTCCACCGCTTGGACTTAATCAAATATGGCAAATTCTCTGACCGCTCGGTTGAGTTTCCCGCTGCCAACCAAGATTTTCATTTAATTGTCGGACCGAATGAGGCCGGCAAGTCCACCTTGCGATCCGCCATTGTTGATCTGTTGTTCGGCATCCCTTCGCGTTCCGTTCATGGTTTCCTGCACCCGCTTAACGAATTGCGCTTAGGAGCTTACATTAGCAATGCAGCAGTTACGCTTGAATTTCAGCGCGCTAAAGCGCTAAGACAAACCCTACGCTCACCACAGGATGTCGTCTTGCCAGATACCGCGCTGACACCGTTTCTCGGGACTGCGGATAGAAGTTTCTTTGATCAAATGTTTGGTCTTGACCATACCCGCTTGGTGTCCGGCGGCAATAGCATCCTGAATGCCGAGAATGACGTCGGTCAGATTCTGTTTCAATCAGCAGCGGGTGTTGCCAGTCTCGGTAAAATTCGTGATGCGCTGGTCGCCGAAGCGGATAAACTGTGGGCGCCCCGAAAAGCCAATGAGCGGGCGTATTACATCGCTGCAGACCAGCTCGACAAGGCAAGCACTGCATTAAAGGAAGCCACGGTTCGCACTAAAGTCTGGGTGGAGGCCAATAATAAGGTCGAATCTCTGCAAGAAGCACTCAGTCATGAGCGTGAACGCCATCAGCAACTCCAAAGCCAGCGCAACAGCCTTGAACGTATTCGTCGGCTAGCCCCGTTTCTGATGACGCTAAGGGAAAATGAACAGAAACTGGCTGAAATGGGTGAGGTGATAGAACTACCGGCAGAGGCTGCGGCCACTCTCGCAAGCGCAGAACGTGAGCTTGCTATCGCTCTTCAGCGCCTGGAGCTGCGCAATGGCGAGCTTGAAAACATCACGGAAGCGTTATCACTCATCGATGTGGACGAAGCCGTACTTGAATTGGCAGCCGACATAAGCAAACTGGATAACCTTCGCCTGCAATACAGCGCTTACAACCGCGATATCGCCAATCGAAAAAATGAAATAGCCGCACTTTGGCAAGCCGTTGGTCTTGCCTGCACCCAGCTGGGTTGGGCGCCAGACTCTGAAAGCACAATTGTCCAACGGCTGCCGACACTGCTGGTGCGACGCGAACTCAGGCAACTGATCCGCGACCGTGGCGGTATTATTCAGACCTTACGGGCAGCAGAACAGGCAGAAAAGACCAAGCTTTCTGAAATCAAAGCGCTATCAACACAACTAGCTGACTTACAAACTGGTGAGATCAAGCCTGCGCTGCGTGCAGCGTTAGCAAACGCCAAATCATTCGGTGACACCGAGATAGCTATCCAAAAGCTACAGGCTACGCTGAGCAAGGCGAAGTCAACGTTGGAAGCTTTATTATTGGAGTTGGGGCAATGGAGCAAGCCCTTGTCTGAATTAATGGCGCTAGAGCCAGCTAGCCAAGAAAAAATAAACCGATTGATACAAGAGCGGCAGGCGCTTATTGCTGACCGGAAAGCTGAATTACTGCGGCTAAAAAATCAAACAGCCGCGGTTGCCAAGATTGAATTGCAAATTGCTCAATTTAAAGCGCTGCATCATCCCATTACACTTGAAGCGGTGATTGAAGCTCGAACTGAACGCGATGCTTCATGGCAAGCTATCAAAACCGGTGAAATGGATCTGCTTCAAGAAGCGCTAAAGTTTGAAGCAAAAATTGTCTCTGCCGACCAAGTCGCCGATAGACGACTCGACGATGTCGAGGAAGCAACCGAACTCCAAAGCTTGAATCAGTTGCTTGAACGGGAGCAGCAGAGCCTAACGCTGATAGAAGGCCAATCTGCACAATTGGAACAACACCTTCAACTGTTTGATGACCGATGGGCTCAAGAGGCGATAAGCATGGATTTGGCCGGCATGCACCTAGAAGACATGGGTGCCTGGATTCTTAGGCGGGAGAGGGCACTGTCTGCTGGGATTGCCTATCAAGAGGCACAGAGTGACGTGGAGTCATTTTGCCAATCAATTGCAGCATCCAGATTAACCCTCGCCAAGGCCTTACAAGAAGCCGGGCTTCCTGTGGTCGATACGGATAGTTTGTCTGTCCTGTGTATTCAGGCAGAAGAGTATATTCAAGCCATAGACAGCGCTAAAATTCGGCACGAAACCTTATCGGCTCAATGTCTTACCGCACAGTCACTGGCGACTACATTAAAACAAGCCACTGAGGATGCAAAAACGGAGGAAAGCCGCTGGTCTGAAGCTTGGTCAAAAACGCTGACCAAAACGGGGCTGCCCCCTGACAGCGATATTGGCACGGCGGAAGGCGCTCTCGAGCTCATCGAGCAAATAGCCGAAAAGCTAGACAAAATGCGGCAGATTCAAGTCGAGCGTATCGACACCATGAATGCTGATCTGCAGGCATTTTTTATCGAAGCTGATCGACTCGCACAAATTATTGCCACTGAGCTGAAAGATCAGCCAGCTGAGAAAATTGCGCAAACATTAGCCTATCGATTAGCTCAAGCTCGCGAATCTTTTGCGGAAAGCAATCGACTGAAGGAAGCCCTGCGTGTCGCAAACAATCAGGTGATGGAAGCCAAGGAATCAAGTCAAACAGCAACGGCGAGTTTGAAACCATTAATGGAAAAAGCAGGTGTCGACACCACGGCTTTGTTGGATGAAGCGATTGGTCGGTCTGACGAGCAACGTCGCCTACATGCAAATTCGGCAGCAGCTAAGGCCAGTCTTCTCAATGGGGGAGATGGTCTGACACGGGAGCAACTCGAAGCGGAGATTGATGCGGCTGACCTGCTTCAGCTGGCCGCCGAACTCACACACATCAACGACGAAATTTCTGATGCTGTGCTACAGCAAACGACGCTTTCGGCTGATCATGCAAATGCCTTACGAATCTTGTCCGAAATTGGTGGATCAGACGCGGCCACCCAAGCAGAGGCTCAACGTCAAGAAGCGCTTGCGCAAATGTCGGATGTTGCAGAACGTTACGTGAAAGTTTTTACCGCCGGGCGCTTGTTGCGTTGGTCAATTGACCGCTATCGAGAAGAGAAGCAGGGACCATTGTTGCAGCGTGCGGGTGCAATATTTTCAACATTAACCTCCGGATCGTTTAGCAAGCTGATTGTGGATTTTGAACGGGAACCCATGGTCCTAGAGGGGCTACGCTCCGATGGCAAGCTGGTCGGTATTTCTGGCATGAGTGACGGCACAAGAGATCAGCTTTACTTGGCACTTAGGCTGGCAGCTCTTGAAATGCACTTGGAACAGGCTATGCCATTGCCCTTTGTCGCAGACGATCTATTTATCAACTACGATGATGTCCGATCAAAAGCGGGGTTTGATGCACTTAAGGCATTGTCAGAACAAACCCAAGTGATCTTCCTGAGCCACCATGACCATTTGATTCCGACGGTTCAAGAGGTGTTTGGCAAGCACGTAAATGTGGTGTGCTTGTGATTGGCATTCCGATGATTTGAGAAATTTATAGATAAAATCTCTAAAATATTTACTTCAATCAGCCAAACAGCATTTACCGGAAAACTCTGAAACCGAATTTACTCAAACAAGGACGACTTATGTTCATTGTAAGCGCACTTAAATTCGCTCTCTACCCAAAACGCGCAGAGTCTGATTTTATTATCGACTTTTCACCGCTATGTCGCTAAAGGTGTTAAGCCGCTTGATTGGTGCTGATGTAAACTCCGTAGTGGATGGGGATGAATGACATGCGTCCGATTACGCAGGGCTAATCGGACCTGAGCGGGCTGATCTCTATAAAATCCTATCAATCGTCGTTCCGGCAAAGAATGCCGAACCCAGGGCCGCATGGATAGTGCTGCTAAATCTGCCGTCCATGGCGCTGGATGTCCGCTTCCCTGTGGGCATGATGGAACTGTTTTGGTATGGCTGAATAAGCTTACTAATCAGTTATAAGGCAATCCAAAGTACTCATTAAGCTTAGGCCGAACGATTTTGTTTGTTTCTGGAGAAACCCAATAACCCCAAAAGACCCGATGTAAATAGCCATGCAGCAGTCGGAATGGGTACTGCAGAGACCGTCCGTGTAAATGCACAGCTTTCATCTCCAGATGAGCATGCGATGAAAGCCACTTCTGAAGTTATTTCATTGTTGTCAGCATCCAAACCGCTTATATCTATACCAAGTCCGGCAGTGTAGAAAATGTAGTCACCGGGTGCTGCTGAGCCATCTGTAGGTGTAAATTCAGCTAGCAGAAAATAGCGGCTTTCTCCGGCAGTCATGGTGAAAGGTTGTTCAATTTGGAACCAAGTGCTGGTGCCCTGTTCGATAGTGTATTCACCAGCAGAACACCCATTACCAAAATTACCACTACAGTTTCTTGAAACAAAAAGATTGCTGCCGGTAATGGACGCAAAAGGCGCATCAAAAATGTTCAAATTGTAATTGTTTCCTGTGGTGGGAAAGATAGACGCATCAATCCCGTATGGAGATGGAATGCTAGGGTCATAGGTAAACGTATCCGATGAGGAGGATAATGATAGTGTTCCCCAAACTTGAATGACTTCTGTAGGTAAAGCAATACCTGTGGGAGTTTTGTAGGTCAAAGTGGCTTCTATAGCAGCATAAGTAGGAAGACTGCTAGTTGAAAGTAATATAAGCGTACTGATTACTTTTAAATTCATTTTTAATGCCTTAAATTTAATAATGAGTGGTGATTATTTAATCACTCGATTACGTAAGCGATATCTGTGCCAAATTATATAAATAATCTAATTTCAAATGGATGGCGCGTTTTAATTCCTGCTTGATTCAAGCAGTCGACAACGTTGTAAAGAATCCTGACACCCTAATCTAGCTCAATAGCTGTTTGCTGGTTATTTACCGGAATAAATGTGTAACGTATTTCGACAGCTAGGATACGGTTCGTGCTTCACCGCATTTACCGTGCTATAGGTAGTAATTATCCAAACAGCATGTTCGCGTCTCTGCTATAAACGTTATGCAATTCAAACTTGGTACTATTTTCCGAGGAGATAAAAATGTCTAATGAAGGCTATCACGAACCAATAGAAGAACTCACAAACGAAACCAGAGATATGCACAGAGCTATTACATCACTAATGGAAGAGCTTGAGGCTGTAGACTGGTACAACCAAAGAGTTGATGCGTGCAAAGATGCAGACTTAAAAGCGATTCTTGCGCATAATCGAGATGAGGAAAAAGAACATGCGGCAATGGTACTTGAATGGATAAGAAGGCAAGACCCTAGATTTGATAAGGAATTAAAAGATTACTTGTTTACAAATAAACCAATAGCCCATAAATAAAATACATTACCCATTCGTCAAGCAGGACGCGCTATTGCGCGCCCTTATGTCAGGCGTTATACCCAATAGCTTGAATTGAGATCAAACAAAAAGTAACAGAACTTTCTCCAGAGGAGACTACGAGGGTGATTTTTCCTATTTATCTGCATGTATGCCTGATTAATCTTGGCCTGCCAAAAACTTCCATAAATCTTCCTGCTGGGGTATATCGAGTATAGCTTGCGTAGCGAGTTGAGCCGATACACTGACACCTGCTACCCCGCCACCGGGCCGGGTCCAGTGTCCGGTATGATAAAGACCGGGCAAAGCACCGCGCACGCTGGGCCGATTGGGGCCGATTTGCTTGGGGCTGGGTGCAAAGCCATAGGCTGCGCCTTGCTGATTCAATGTGTAGCGTTCCAGGGTTCTCGGTGAACCCGCTTCCACCAATAACAGATGATCATTCAAGCCGGGAAAATACTGCTCGGCTTTTTCCAATAACCTTTGTTGGTACTCTTGTTTAGCCTGCCGCCAGGATAGGCCGATTTGGAATGGGCATAGCGTAGTCAACAACATGATGTGTTTTCCTTTAGGTGCCAGAGAGGAATCGGTTAAGCTAGGCAGGGTGGCGGTAAACCAATTGGAATGGCCATCCCGTGTCAGTGCGTAGCCGGTTTCGTGATCGAAGGATTCGTAGAAAAATGACTCATGGCTATGCACTTCTTCATCCAATGGCAAATCAGTTGCTATGTAGTTGGCGAAAATCGATAAGGACGGGGTTAATTGCGCCAAATTTTCGCAATAGTTTTCCGGCAAATGTTCGGGGCCGATTAATAACTCGGCTGTCTGCCTAAGGTCGATATTGGACACCACGATTTTGGCCCGTATAAGCTGGCCATTCTCCAGCATAATGCCACTTGCTTTGCCTTGATCGACACAAATACGACGCACACTGGCGTTGAGTAACACTTCACCGTCTTGCTTGGTCACAGCGGCTGCCAGCAGATTGGCATAAGTTTGGAAGCTGCCGCGACAATAATAGCCGGCTTCGTAAATATAGCCCGCCATCATGCTGGCCCAATATAGAAACGATAACTGAGAGGGTGGCAAGCCTAAGTAGGGCCAAAGCGCGGCGCAGGCGCTTTTCAGGCGCGGATCAACCAGAAATGCATCCAGCGCTTCGGTCAATGTCGTATGGCGATAGCGAAACAAATTACTCAGCACTTGCGCTGGCGAGACCCGGCTGGTTTTGCTTTGATCCAGTATTTCTTCGGCTAACATGGCTTCTTCTGCCAATAGTTTGCAAAGCCGAATTAGCGAAAGCAGATTGTCTTTTTCAGCTGGAAAATGCTCGGTCAATCCGCTAACAAAAGCTTCTTCGCCTGCTCGCAAGGGGATTTCGAATTCCGGGAAAACGACTCGGGCATAGTTTTGGATAGGTAGGAAAATAGCTTGTGGGTCTATGCCCACTGCCTGGCAAATCTTATGAATAGTGCTGCCGTTGCGATAGCCTTCAGGCCCGCAACCACTGACCAAATGCACCCCAGCGTCGAAATGAAAATCCCGGCGCCGAAAACCATGCGCGTAACCGCCCGGCCTGTCGTGCCGTTCTACTAATAACACCGACTTTCCGGCCTTTGCCAACAAAGCGGCCGTGCTCAAGCCGCCAATGCCTGCGCCTATGACGATTACATCGTAAACTTCTTTTTCCGATTCCCTGAGAACGCCGCGCATTGATAGTCTGCTATGAGGATAATGTCCGGGTTAGCTTAGAAAAAACCTGGGTAAAATACAAGCAGAGGGTTTTTAAGTCGGGAAAGATGAGAGCATCCAAACTGCTTGCCCGCACTCCGCTGGTTGTTTACCCATAGCTATCTAAAACCAGGCAAAAAAGAATTTTTCCTATAGTAGCTTAACGGCCTAGCGATGATAATGTCCGATTTCACCAGACTTTGCTGCATGAGCCTTCGTTATCAGATTATTTTTCGCATCTTGCTGTCATCATTGTGCATCTTGGTATTGGGTGGTGCGTTGGCTATTTGGCAAGCGCGCTTGGCAGTGGAAAAAGAAGTCGATGCCTCTATTCAATTGGCCTTGCAATTAATTACCTTGGGTATGGTAGACACGCCTTCACCGCTACAGATTGATGATCTATCTCGCTTTAGTGCTTTACGGCAAACGCGTCATTTAAGTATTCAATTACAACACCCGAATGGCCAACTGATTCAGTTCGCCGGCGAATCGCAACACCGTCATCCGGAACAGATGCCGCCAGACTGGTTTATTCGCTGGGTTAAAGGCGATTACCCCAAAGTCGAACATCAAATAACTACCCTGGATGGTGGCGTCATTACTTTAATTATTCAGGCACAGCCGCTGGATGAAATTACCGAGGTCTGGCAAGAGAGTCTGGGGTTTTTCACCTCTATTTCTTTGCTAACCTTGTTGACGTTTTTGGCCGTCAATCTGGTACTGAATAAATCACTCAAAACTATCAATGTCATCGTCGAGACTTTGCGTGTGATTGAAACTGGCCAGTATCGCCAGCAACTGCCAACATTTTCTACTGCAGAATTCGACAGTATTGCCAAGGCGATCAATCATATGACAGTGGAGTTGGAAAAAACCCAGCAGGAAAATCATGCATTAACTCAGCATTCTTTAGAAATTCAGGAGGAAGAACGCCAGCGCTTGTCTCAGGAATTGCATGACGAATTTGGCCAGTCTCTGACCGCTATCAAAGTAATGGCTGTTACGGCGGCTCAACCAAAGGCCGATAGCGGTAAAATCACCCGCAGCATCACAGAAATATGTGATCACTTGATGTTGGTGCTGCGCTCGATGATGCAACAATTGCATCCCTTGGTGCTGACAGAGCTGGGGTTGAAGGCCACTTTAGAAGAGATGGTCAACCATTGGTCAGAACGTAACCCGGATCTGGATTTAAGCATTCAATGCGCTGATGAGGTGGATGGGCTGGACAAAAACATTACCCGACAAATTTTTAGGGTGATACAGGAATGTTTAACCAATGTGGTTAGGCATGCTCAGGCCGATCATGTGTCGATTGATCTGAGTCTTTCAGCTGAAAAAAAATTGGTTTTGAGAGTGGTCGATGATGGACAAGGTTGCAATTTGCATATGCTTAGTCGCGGGTTTGGCTTGCGTGGCATCAAAGAACGCATCAAATCGCTAGATGGGGAAATTACTTTACACTCGCAACCCGGTGCCGGTATGCGAATTACCGCCTGGATACCCGTATCATGAACGCTAAAATAAAAACTATTCTGGTCGATGATCATGCCGTAGTGCGAGCCGGCTTTAAAATGCTGTTGGCTGCCGGCGATACCATAGAAGTCATTGGCGAAGCATCCCGCGGAGAACAGGCCATTCAGTTGTATCAGGAATTACAGCCGGATATCGTGATAATGGATTTATCCATGCCGGGCATTGGTGGTTTGGAAACCATACGCCGCATTGTGCTGCGTGATAGCGAAGCGCTGATTCTGGTTTTTAGTGTTCATCACGAACAGGTTTATGTTAATCGGGCTTTGAGTGCCGGCGCCAAAGGCTATATCACCAAAAACAGTGCACCGGAAATTCTGGCCGAAGCCATCATGAGTATCCTGCAAGGCGATACTTATGTGGAGCGTGGTTTATTGAAAGTCAGTGCCGATAATCTGGCTCAAACTGATCAGCAGGCGGCGATTGCGGCTTTTTCGCCACGTGAATTTGATGTATTTAGTTTGCTGGCGCAAGGGTTGACGGTGCATAAAATTGCCGACCAGCTTTGTCTTGGGCATAAAACCGTCGCCAACTATGCCACCCAAATCAAGAAGAAACTACAAATCAATACCACCGCCGAACTAGCACATATTGCAGTCAATTTAGGGGTGACAGGGCGCTGATTTTTGAGGCTTTATCAGTGCATAATCATGTTGCACCCGGCTAAATAACTCGCCGAGGGGGCTATGGCTTTTACAGGTCGGTTAGGAATATGCATGGAATATCATATGCAAGAATCCTGTGTAGGTGCGGATTTATCCGCACAGTGCGAATAAATTCGCACCCACAGCTGACGAACTTGTTTCATGCGCATTCCTTAGTAAGATTTATGACGAATTGAGTTAAGAGATTACAG
>NZ_LUUI01000134.1 GCF_001644015.1 Methylomonas lenta | reverse complement strand
TGTGTCATATGCCATATTTCGACAGAGTTTGGGTTAGGGGGCTTTCTGATGATTATCGTTACAAAATAAGCATGTAAAGGCTGTGGCATGAATCATGCTTTATCTCACGACTTACTCGTTGTGGTATTGGTCTGTGTTCAAGGCTATGGAGCTGTTAAGTAGATGACGTTTATCCATCAACATAAAGCCCAAGACCTTAATAGAAATGCTCCTGCCATTATTAACGTAATGAATTTGTTATGATTTTTTAAATTAGTATTTTAGCTATTCTGCTGTCGATAGAAGGGCGATATGGGTTCGCTTGAAGCTAACAGAGTGTTTATGCATCCATCGTTCAACTAAGTTGCTTCTCTGCAATATAGAAAACGACATGATTGTTTATATTTTATTAAGGTTAATAGTGAGAATTCCTGATTTTTTGAGAGTAGCAGTCCGCTGTTGGACAATTATCCTCACCCTACTAGTTGCTTTAGTCATTGCTCCATCTCTTGCCACAGCCGATGCAGGGTATCGCATCAACAAAGGTGATAAATTGAAAGTCGACGTTTGGCAGGAAGAGAATTTACATGCAGAGGTCATGGTATTGCCGGATGGCACTATATCCTTTCCGCTGGTGGGCGTTATTCAGGCCGCAGGCAAAACTACTGACGAGTTGCAGATTTTTTTGCAGCAACGTCTAGAGGAATACATACCAGGGCCGGAGGTTAATATCTCCCTCATTACTGTAGAAGGCAACCAGATATTCATTATTGGTGAAGTCGCCAGGCCCGGGCCTTACATCATGTCGAAAAACTTAGATGTTATGCAGGCGCTCAGCTTGGCAGGTGGTCTAACACCCTTTGCGGCAAAAAATGATATCCGTATTTTGCGCCGCGACAACGACGGCGTTTCTGAAACATTACTTTTTTCCTATAGCGACGTAGCGGATGGCGATAACCTGGGTACCAATATTTTGCTGCAAAGCGGCGACACTGTGATTATCCCTTGATATTGCAAATATCAACATGTATCACTATGGAAAGATTATATTTGCCAGTCTGGTGTGGGTTATGTTTGCACGAGTAGCTGTTGGCGCTGAGTGGAAAGTGGCTGGCGCTTTGGATCAAGGCGTTGAGTATGATGACAATATTGCGTTAAGGCCCGATGCTACGCCGACGTTCGGTTATCTGCTGAAGCCTAGATTCAGCGCAGACTGGAATACCAACAACATAGGGCTTGGTTTGACAGGGGGCGGTGATATTCGCCGATATGATGACGAGCAATGGAATTGCGACAACTTCTCGCTGGGAGCTAATCAGCACTATTTGATGAAAACCCAGAATTTTTCAGTGGCCGGGGGCTATTCGCAAAGCTGTTCTTATTCCCAGCAGACATCAGACACCGGTATATTGGTCCCCGGTAATCAGTCCGAGAACTACAATTTAGCGCCTAATTGGAACTGGCAGTTTGCGCCACTGGATAAGCTAAGTTTAAGCCCGACTTATGCTCAAACAAGTTATTCGGCCAACGGATCGAGCAATGAACTTGGAAGTGGTGCCAACTTCCGAAGTAATGATACCTACAGCTTGAATTTGACCGAAACACACGACTGGGATCGCCGCCTATCCTCTAATCACAGCCTGTTTTTTTCCCGAAGCGAGTTTAGTAATGCGGGCAGCGCTTCCAGTCAAAATATGTATGGTTTTCAATTAGGTGGTCAATATGCCATCAGTCGCGCCTGGTCAATCAATGCTGGTGCAGGCGGCCGTTGGGTCCAGCAACCTTCTTCGATTAATAATACATTAGCCAGCAATAGCAGTGACTCGCCGATCTTCACAAATGTGGCCAACTTAGGGCTGAACTATAAAGGCCAGAACATGGATTATGGCTTCAATTTTTCACGCACGGTCAATCCCAGTGCATACGGCCAGTTGCTTGAAAACAACTCGGTGAACATGAACTACTCCTATCAAATTAGCCGAGAACTAGCTTTCAACTTTGACGCCAGCCTGCAAAAAAACCAATCCATCGGCCAAAGCCAAACTCAGGCGGCCCAGAATCGAACTTACTACTCGGCATCGAGCGGACTAGTATGGAAATTTTCCAAAGATTGGAATGTGTCCGCTAAATACCTTTACCGTCGTCAGGAGTATCCTGATGTCCAGGGCGGGCAGGCTATTAACTCACTTGCGGGCGCACAGGAATCCAATGCATTCATGCTCCACCTTAACTACAACTGGGATGGCTTGCGGGTTTCCCGCTAAGCCGACTAACTAATCACTTATGGACGAAGAACAAAACGGCAAGACCATTAGCGAGTACCTTGAAATACTCGTGCGACGTAAAAACTTACTGTTGATTTCATTTTTAACGATTGGCTTTCTGGGCTTTGTGCTGGCTATGAAATTGCCACCAGTTTACCGTTCGTCGGCCACCATCCTGATCGAGGATCAACAGATTCCTCGTAGCATGGTTGAAACCACCATTACGGATTTTGCCGACAAGCGCATCGAACTGATTCGGCAACGTGTCATGACCCGCGACCGCATACTTTCCATTATCCAGAAACACAAAGTGTATCTCGATGAACGCGATAAATTGGTGCCCAGCGAGATTGTCACCCGCTTCCAGGAAGATGCTGAAATCAAAATGATCTCAGCAGATGTGCTCGACCCTAATCGTGGCGGGGGGAAGGCGACCATCGCGTTTAACATATCGTTTAGTGACAGTAATCCGGTTTTAGCACAGGCTGTTGCCAACGAATTGGTTAGCCTGTTTTTGGATGAAAACACCCGGGTTCGTGCTCAGCGCGCGGCGAAAACCACGGATTTTCTGAGTGCTGAGGCTGAAAAACTCAAAACAGAGATGGGCAGCTTCGAAACCCAGATCATGGATTACAAGGCAAAACATGGTTACAGCTTACCGGAAATGTTGCAAAACAACCTGTCCTCATTGGATAGAGCAACAGAGTCGCTAAGACAAACTGACAGCGACATCCGCATCGCCAAGGATCGCATCGTTTATTTAACCGACTCCTTACGCCAGGCCGAAGATGATGTACCCGCCTCAGAAACCGGCAAACCTCTCAATAAGGATGAACAACTTCGATTACTGAAATCCGAATTTATCCATCTCAGCTCACTCTATACGGCCACGCATCCGGATGTTTTGCGGGTAAAACGGCAAATCCAAAATCTGGAGCCGACGTTTGACGGCCAAGCCAACGAAGTCGATGCTCGTAAAGAGTTAACAGACGCCGAAAACATACTCATAGAGCTTAAAAAGAAATATTCAGAAACGCATCCGGACGTACTTAAACAAGAAAAAAGAGTTAGCAATCTGACCGATAAGCTAGCCAACGCTGCAAATAAAACAGCTGAGTTGGCTGAAGATGCGCATCAAGGTAACACCTTATATTCCTCTATAGCCAATCAGCTAACGACTACTGAGCACGAACTGGCTCAATTGATTACAACCAGGGAACAATTACAGAAAAATAAACTGGAACTGCAATCGTATATCGATGAAACACCGCTGGTAGAAAAGGAATACCAGGATCTTTTGAGAATGCGTCAAACCAGCCTGAATAAATACGCTGAGCTGGAAGCCAAGTATCGAGAAGCTAAATTAGCGCAAACCCTGGAAGAAGAGCAAAAAGGTGAAACTTTCACGTTGATTGAGCCGCCGATAGCGCCGGATAAACCCGAGAAACCCAACAGAAAAAAAATCATCGCTATGGGCTTTGGCTTGGGGATAGGTGTTGGTTTAGGGCTTACACTTTTATTGGAATTCATGCATGAGACGATTCGAGGCGCCAAAGCCTTGGAACGCGTCACCGGCATGCCGCCCATCGTAGCCATACCGTATATCCAGACACCACAAGACAAACTAAACCAAAAGAAACGCCAAAAGCTTATTTGGATTATCTCGCTGGTAGTGTTCATTGCGCTCATCGTAGTGACTCACTTCGCAGTAATGCCATTGGAACAAATATGGGCAACACTGCTATTGAAGCTGGGGAAGCTATGAATATTTTGATTAAAAAAAACCAGCTAAGGAACGTCTACCAAATAACTTTAACACCTTGTTCCCTCTCCCTCAGGGAGAGGGCTAGAGTGAGGGACTTAACTTACGCTTATGGTTCCCATGCTTCGCGTGGGAACTCCCTCGGCGACGATCCAGCGTCCCGAACCGCAGAGCGGTTCAGGTTGCATTCCCACGCGAAGCGTAGGAACGATGCAAAAAGGCAAAATGTAGGTTGGGTTGAGCAAAGCGAAGCCCAACAAAATCAAATTGTTGGGTTTCATTACATTAAGCACAACCTGCCTTTTACTTCAATCTCCCGCACTGAGATAAGCAGCGAATTAGCCTTAACTACAAGCGGAGTGACGCTTTGACCACGACTAACCAACCGCACGCACTTACTTCCATACAGTACACCCGCACCCGTACAGCTTCGGTAGCACCCGAAGTTATGCGTGAGCGACGCTTGGTTATGGGTTTAAAAAACGACCCACACGCTAATGTATTCCGCTTGCTCCGCTCCAACGTTCTGATGCAATTGCGGGAAAAAAACTGGACCAGTATTGCGGTTGTCGCGCCAACAGCGGAATGCGGTAAAACATTTATCACGGCCAATTTGGGGATTGCGCTAGCGATGGAGGTCAACCAAACCGTGTTAATCGTGGATGCCGATCTGCGCAATCCGCAAGTGGGTTGGTATTTTGGTTTGGATGTGGAAAAAGGTTTGCTCGACTACTTGCAAACCGACGTACGAGTCGAAGATTTGTTGGTCAATCCTGGCTTCGATCGGTTGGTCGTGCTGCCGGGTAAGCATACAACTTCGGTATCATCGGAGATGATCTCGTTGCCCAAAATGACTTCGTTGGTAGACGAGCTAAAAACCCGCTATCAATCGCGCATCGTGCTTTTTGATCTACCGCCTTTGTTAACTTCGGATGATGCGCTGTTATTCATGCCTCATTTCGATGCTGCTTTGCTGGTCATAGAAGATGGCAAAACCACCCCGGATGAAGTACGTCAGTCGTTAACCATACTGGATCAGACCAATCTGGTTGGTACGGTTTTGAATAAGTCTAAGGGTGCCGTGCTGCCTCAGTATAAACAGACACTAGGCTAAGGATATGGTTGGCATTAATTTCATGAAACCCAAGTGCATTGTTCCTAAGCTTCGTGTTGGAATACAACCTGAACCGCTCGGGACACTGGAGCGTCCCCGGCGGCATTCCCACGCAAAGCATCACTGCCATTAAGTTAAGGAAGAACAATCCCTTCTCCCTCCGGGAGAAGGTTAGGATGAGGGGATTAAATAAAGCTTTTTTGCCTTATTATAAATCTCCTCTCCCCAACCCTCTCCAGCAGGAGAGGGAGCTTTTTCTTAACTTAATGGCATTGACGCAAAGCATGGGAACCATAAGCGGGGAAGTTAATTTTGCTAAATCCTAACTAAGGAACGCCTACGAAATAACTTCAACAGCTTGTCCCCTCTCCCTCCGGGAGAGGGCTAGGGTGAGGGAATTAAATGAACGAGTTAATTCGCGCGCATTGCTAACTTAACTAATCACAATATTTTTAGTAACACACTTGCCAAACCAAAAAAACACAAAAATATGATTTTTTCGCTATTTCATTCAACAGACTCTTGCAGTCAATCGCATTTAAGGATTTTGTTATGAACGATCGCGTAAGAATGTTTGGCATCGACTTTCATTCATTCACCATGTCGCAAACCGTTTCCCGGCTATTGCAATGGAGCAGCGAGCCCGAATACGGTTGCCGTTATGTAGTGACGCCGAATGTAGATCATGTGGTCAAATTTCAGACCGATGCTGCTTTACGCGAGGCTTATCAAGATGCCTCTTTGGTCACCGTGGATGGCAAACCCGTATTGTGGGCATCCCGTCTATTAGGTAAACGCTTACCGGCGCTGGTGCCCGGCAGCGACTTGTGTCCGGCGCTGTTTGATGCAGCTAAGGTAGCACCAGAATTGCGGGTGTTTTTATTGGGTGCAGCGGAAGGCGTCGCCGTCAGAGCGGCAGACACCATCGCAAAACGCTGGCCATGGATCAAGGTTGTTGGATGTTTTAGTCCGCCTATGGGGTTCAACGCACTGTCGGCAGATAACCCGGCCGTAGTGGAAATGATCAACCAGGCCAAGCCCGACATACTGCTTGTGGGACTGGGCGCGCCAAAGCAAGAGCTTTGGGTACACGCCATGCAACACCAATTACAGGTGAAAGTGGCGTTATGTGTCGGTGCCACCATCGACTTTCTGGCAGGGGAAAAGAATCGTGCGCCCAAACTGATGAGGACTCTAGGATTGGAATGGTTGCATAGAATGTTGAGCGAACCTAAACGCCTGGTCGGACGCTATTGGCACGATGCAAAAGTATTCCCCAAGCTGGTATTTATTGAGTGGATAGCCCAATTTCAAGGTGATGCATAGGCAATGAACAGTAATACTTTATCGATAAATTTTTCCGTTTATGCTGAATCAATCGTAACGCAAAGGGATGTCAATATTTCTGCAAGCTACTTTTGCCGCAATCCTAAGGAACACGCACCAAATAACTTTAATAAGGCATTCCCTCTCCCGCGAGGAGAGGGGGTTTACGACAGCCTCAGAGGGGCTGGGTGAGGTCGAAGTTATTGGTAACCACACTCATGCATTTCTAAACGTTAGATGAATTTAACAAGAGAGTTTTCGCTATGATTTCCATCAAGTTAGTTAGGAACGCACCCAAAATAACTTTAACCAGGCATCCCCTCTACCTGCGGGAGAGGGTTAGGGTGAGGGGGTTAAATGTCGAAAATATTTGCTTTTCATTCCTTAAATCCTGGAAGCATGTTTTTGCCGTTGCCCTCTTTGTGCAACTCAATCTATTCATAGCGCCAGTGTTTGCCTGCGACGCGCCAGCCAACCGCTTTTGCGTGGAATTTTTCAAAGGAACAGATCTTGCAGGTAAGCCGTTGTATACCGGAAAAGCACCTTACATCAAATATAACTGGGCAAAGCGCAGCCCTGCGCGTCGGATAGCAAAAGATAACTTCTCAGCCCGCTGGCGGGGCCAGTTTGACTTCAAAACTGGACAATACGAATTTCGTGCTTTGGCCGATGATGGCGTACGCATATTGCTGGATGGCCAGCCCATCCTTGATCATTGGCAAGACGGTAAAGCATCAGAATACCTTGTTGCAGTAAACCCAGGTGCCGGCACACATTTAGTTGAAGTGGAGTATTTCGAAGCGACAGGCAATGCACAGGTGCAAGTTGCCTGGAAACAGCTAACAACATCATCGCCACTCGTCATTGCGCCTAAAGAAACAGTCACGGTAGATAAGGTTGTCCCAACAATCCCCTCTTCTGTAATTAATACTGTTGAGCCAGTAACTACAACAGCGCAAACCATTACAACGCAGCCTTCCAATACGACAGCCACAACCTCTGCCGTTACTGCATCGTCAACCACTGCAGCAGAAGCACTCGCTGTAAAAGCTGCTGCGGCAAAAAGCAAGACCAAAAACAATCCTGTAATCAAGGCGCCAAAACCGAATGTTAACAAAGCGCCTATTGGCGTTAACCTCTCGCCCTTTAGCTATTACAGTTCGACCGTGCCTTTTAAAGACCTCATGATGCAAAGTGGCGGTCTTAGTATTCTCAAACAGAGCAGTAACGATCCTTGCCCTGAGCAACCGACGCTCGATCAGGAAGGTTATCCGAGTTCATTGCCAAATGGATGCACGATTAGGATCTGGAGTGTTTTTCATATCCCTAAAGATGGTTTTTGGCCAACGGATACGCCACCTTATCAAGCTGGTCACTATGTGTTGCTTTATCAAGGCCGTGGAAAGATACGACTGGGCTGGGATGCTAAAAATATTACTTATAAAAACGATGGCCGCATCGAATTTGATGTACTGACTCCTAAAGACGGCATACAGCTCGAAATAACCGCAATGGAATGGAACGACCCCATCCACGATATGCATATTGTACATAGTAATGATGAAGCAACATTTAAAGAGCAGCCTTTCAATGAAAAATGGTTGGCATTGCTAAAGCCTTTTCAAGTCCTAAGGTTTATGGATTGGGGCGCGGTTAGTTTAAATAAATCAGTTTACTACTCGCCAGCCATCGCCCATACAGCGCAAAGTATTACTTTGGCGGATTCTGCACCTGCAGGAGATGGCGCCTTCGCTAACATGGTGGCATTGCTAAGTTTAGATGGCAAATGGCCACGGGTTATTATTGATAGATACGATGGCGCTAAACGTACGTTGCACCTGAAATCACCGATAGAAACCTCAACAAGCGGCAAACAGCCAACAGTCAACATTTATGATTTTGTAAACAGAACTTGGGCAGATAGGGCCCCAGCTACTACGTTAGGACAAACTTCTGTTAAGGGCATGGCCTTCGAATCCATGATCCAGTTGGCAAACACCCTGGATGCCGATCCCTGGATTACGGTGCCCACTGCTGCAGACGATAAGTTTGTTGAAGAATTGGCTCTGATTCTAAAAAAATCGCTCAAGCCAACTCTGAAGTGTTACATCGAATATTCTAATGAAACCTGGAATTTCGGTTATCCAGGCTACAACTATTCCGAGGCAAAAGCCCGCGAGTTGCAATTAAGTGGGGCTGCCGTTCAGGCTGATGCCTGGCATGCCTATAGGGCTACCGAAATCTTTAAAATATTCAATCGGATTTTCGGCGAAGCCGATCTTCATGAGGCAAGACAGCAAAGTCGACTGGTGCGAGTACTAACTTCGCAAACGGCATGGTTTGACCGCGCGAAAAGTGTCATGGATTGGAAAATGCCGAACAATGGCATGCCTACCCAAGGTAACCCTGCTTACAAGTTTGCCGATGCCTGGGCGGTAACCACCTATTTTTACCTGGACAAAGACAAATCATTAGAAACCCTTAGCCAGGAGGAATTGTTAACAGCACAGATCGACAACATCAATAGCTTATTTGGTGACAGCAAAAATCCTGGCCTGATCAGAAATATACTCGCGGAATCCAAAGCCAGAGGCTTGCAACTGGTGGCCTATGAAGGGGGAACCCACTTGTTGGCACCGCAGAATAATGCTGAATTAATTGCCAAGGTAACGCAAATTAATAAGGATCCACGGATGAAGGATGTGTATGCCGTGATGCTTAATCATTGGAACAAGCTGTTTCAAGAGTATGGTGCCGATTCGGTAGGGGTGTTAAATCATTATTCGGATATCAGTCGATATGGCAAATATGGTTATTGGGGCTTGTTGCAATCTACCTATCAGGACCCTGCGACTGCACCAAGATACCAAGCGATTAAAGACTATGTTTCAGCGCCTTAATGGATTATTGAAAATGGCTTATTGCTTATTTTATTTTCAGAATTGGAGTAGTTCCTATTAATCCGAACTGGTTTGCCTATCTGGCCCTTTTCAGCTGGCCGTTGGTAACGATTGCCATATATCAACGTTTGCCCATAGGTAAGGCGACGCTGTGGTCTATCTTGGCCGCCTATTTTCTGCTGCCTGCAGGACTCAGCGTAGACGTTCCGCTAGTGCCGCCGCTGGATAAGTCGACTATCCCCAATATAGCGGCTTATCTGGTTTGTTTGTTTATCAAAGGCAAGAGGGTGCCATTGTTGCCAAAGGATCAGATGGCGCGCTGGTTGATGCTTGCCTACGTAGTTAGCCCATTTGTCACGGTATTGGGTAATGCTGATCCGCTTATTGCCGGACCCACGTTTATTAAAGGAATGGAGCTTTACGATGCTCTATCGGCCGTGATTAGACAAGGTTTGTTTATTCTGCCTTTCCTGCTCGGTCTTGCCTTTCTGCGAGCCGCTAAGGATCATGAAGACATGCTGATGGTGCTTGCCGTGGCAGGATTGTTGTATTCCTTGCCTATGTTGCTCGAGGTGCGGCTTAGTCCGCAGCTACATGTGTGGATATATGGCTATTTTCCACACAGTTTTTTGCAACAAATGCGTGGAGATGGTTTTCGACCGGTCGTATTCATGGGGCATGGCCTGCTGGTGGCTTTTTCTACAATGACCAGCGTGATTGCGGCGACGGCGCTTTGGCGAACTGGGCGCCGGGTAAAATGGCATTCGGGCGGACAAGCTACTGCATATCTCATGGCGGTGTTGCTGTTATGCAAAAGCATGGCTGCGTTTTTGTATGCTGTTACTTTATCCCCTCTGGTACGTTACGGTAAGCCGAAGCAACAAATTCGGGTAGCCAGCATTCTGGTATTGATTGCCATGTTTTATCCAGTTCTTAGAGGTCTGGATTGGTTTCCAAGCCAAATTATATATGATGCTGCTTCTTCATTCAGTCCTGATCGGGCTCAATCTTTTGATTTTCGTGTTCGAAATGAGGACATGTTGCTAGATAAAGCTAATGAACGCCCCTTGTTTGGCTGGGGTAGTTGGGGGCGCAACCGTGTTTACCACTCTGAATCTGGCAAAGACTTAAGTGTAACGGATGGCCGCTGGGTTATCACTATTGGCCAGTTTGGCTGGATAGGCCTATTTGCCGAATTTGGTCTATTGGCGCTGCCGGTATTACTGAGCGCTAGAGCATTGCGTTATCTAGCTGATCGGCGGGAGTCCATTGTCCTCGGTGCTGTTGCGCTTATCCTTGGTATTAACGTGCTGGACCTAGTTCCAAATAATCCGATGAGCCCTTGGACTTGGTTGGTCGCTGGAGCGCTGTTGGGGCGTTACGAACAACTCTTATATATCAAACGTACTCAATCCGCTTCAAAGCACCATCTTAAATACACGCGTCCGGTTCAAGATATACCGGCGCATTAGATCAACAAAATCGATTAATTAAGCAAACACAACTAGTGACAGAAGAAAGCAAGCAAAATTCGCTGAAAAAGAAATCTATGAAGGCCGTTATGTGGAGTGGCGGCGAAGTAATAGCGCGACAAGGCATTCGGTTAATAGTGTCGGTATTTCTTGCGCGGCTGTTAACCCCTGAAGAGTTTGGTACGGTTGCATTGCTTTATATATTTGCCGATATCGCACATGCTTTTATTGATAGCGGTTTTTCATCGGCGCTAGGACAGCGGCAAGATATCACGCATACCGACGAGTCAACGGTGTACTGGTTCAGCATTGGTATGGCCGTTATCTGTGCAAGTCTGTTATGGGCTGCATCGCCCTATATTGCTGACTTCTATGGTTTGGATGTATTAGCGCCTTTGATCGCAATTATGGGGCTTAATATTGTGGTGATGTCACTGGGTAGTGTTCATCATCCTTTGCTCACAAAGCAGCTGAAACTGAAGAAAATTACCATTATTACCGCATCTTCATTATTCATATCGGGTTGTGCGGCCGTTTGGTTTGCCAGTGCAGGTTTTGGTGTATGGGCTCTAGCCCTTCAGCAACTGACTGAAAGTGTCGTCTCAACCGCTATGTTATGGATGCTAAGCGGTTGGCGACCAGGTATTGTTTTCAGCATTGCGTCTTTACGGCGCCTGTTTGGATTCGGAGGTTTTCTGATGTTGACCAGCTTTCTGGATATTGCCTACAACCGTGCCTACGCGCTAATTGTCGGGAAGGTTTACGGTGTGGGTGATTTGGGATTTTATAATCGAGCCGACAATGCCAGGCAAATTCCCATGCAGGCACTTTGGATTTTTTTGTCCAGGGTGGCTTTCCCTATTTTTTCAGCAGCTGCGGGCGATATTGAAAGGATTCGTCGAGGCATGCAATATTCCATTCGTGGTGTGATGTTTATCAATATTCCTATCATGCTAGGGCTTATGGTTACTAGCGAACCCGTCATAGTATTAATCTACGGTGATCAATGGATAAGCGCTGCGCCTCTATTACAAATTTTATGTTTGGGCGGCATATTGATGCCTTTACATCTCATTAACCTAAACGCCATTAAAGCAATAGGACATTCCAAAGTATTTTTCAGAGCAGAACTGGTCAAGAAACTCATTGGTACCGGCATGCTGGTTTTTGGGCTGAGGTATGGCATTTTGGGGCTTGCCTGGAGTCAGGTGGCCTATAGCATCATGGGCTTTTTGGTAAATGCTTACTTTAGTGGGCGTTATTTCAATTATGGCCCCCTACAGCAAATATTAGATTTTCTCCCCGCTCTTCTGCTGTCGGCAATTATGGCCTGCACAGTATTTGCTATGGGTAAATATTGGCATAATAGCTTTATACCCTTGTTGAGCTTGCAGGTTGTCGTGGGCGGTGTCTTATTTGTCATGCTATGTCAAGTATTTAGGCTAGAGGCATACACCGAAGTACGCACAATGCTTGCACATGGTTTTGCTAAAAAGTAAGTCAATCTAATTACGCATTGTCAATCAACCCATACTATAAGGAAATTTACATGAGTCTAATGAATCTCATAACCCCCCTAAGCTTCAACACACTAAAATCTGATATTCAAGGCGTTAAGCCATTTCCACATTTTTGTATCGATAATTTTCTGGATGATGAATTTGCCAATGAAGTGCACGATGCGTTTCCGTCTTATGAAGAATCAAAAACGATGGGCAAGGAGTTTTCGGCGGTTAATGAAAAATACAAGATACAGATTTGCGATACGACCCAATTTTCACCGGCAATTCTTAAGTTACATCACTTATTAGCATCACCTGAGTTTGTCGACATGGTCAGCCAAATGACAGGCATTCCCAATCTATTGCCAGATCCCGAGCTGATGGGCGGTGGCATACACGAAACCAATTCCGGCGGCAGGCTTGATGTGCATGTGGATTTTAACTTTATTGAAAAGACGCAATGGCATCGACGCGTCAATATCCTGATTTACTTCAACAAAGATTGGCAGGAAGATTACGGTGGCTTTCTTGACCTGTGGGACAAGGATGTCAAAAACTGTGCAGGCGCCTTTGCACCGATATTTAATCGTGCCTGTGGTTTTTCCACTAATGAAATCAGTTATCACGGTGTAACGCCTGTGCGCTGTCCTCCCGGTAGAGCGCGGAAATCTTTTGCGGTGTATTACTACACCAAAGAAGCGCCTGCTGGTTGGGATGGTGTCAAGCATTCAACCGTTTTCAAAGCAAGACCGGATGAGTGGTTGAAAGGTCACTTGCTAATGCCAGCAGAAGACTCGTTGAACAGTTCAAAACAGGTGTTTCGCAGCCTGAAAAAAACCGTAAAAACAATGATAGGCAAGTAATTGGTTGATAGATTTGGTCGTGTAGCTCAGGGATAAGGAAATGCCAATTGAATTCCTTCATATCAGGTCAACGCTACTCCAGAGGAAATAGTGCCCATAAAGTTGTATTACCCCTCTCCAAAGGAGGCTGTCGTAAAAAGTAAAACAGTTCCTTCTCCCACCGGGAGAAGGTTAGGATGAGGGTATATAAATCCGATGTTTATATTATTTATCCCCCTCACCCCAGCTCTCTCCTTTATGCCCTGTGGGTACGAGAGGAGAGAGGGCTTTTGCGACAGCCTCCAAAGGTAGAGGGGTATTTGAAAAAAGCGATGATTTTAGTTAACAAAGCGAGAGCACTAAGAAAAAATCAAACTGATGTCGAACGACTATTATGGCAGCACCTGCGCAACAGACGCTTTTATGACTGTAAGTTTCGTAGGCAATTGCCAATAAAGCCTTACATTGCAGATTTTGTTTGTCTTGAGTTAATGCTGATTATTGAATTGGATGGTGGGCAGCATGCTTGTCAAATTAACTATGACAAGCAACGTAGTTTGTTTCTAGAACAACGTGGTTTTAAGGTTATGCGGTTCTGGAATAATGAAGTTATTGAAAATACCGAAGGCGTTTTAGAGACCGTACGCTTGGCAATTTTAGAGATTGAGCAGAGAACAGAATGATTTATTTATTTCCCCTCACCCAACCCTTTGGAGGTTGTCATAAAAGTCAAAACAGTTCCTTCTCCCGTTGGGAGAAGGTTAGGATGAGGGTGTATAAATCAGATGCTTACATTATCCCCAACCCTCTCCCTCGAGGCATAAGTATCTACACAAGTACCGACCCCTTCTCCCTTGAGGGAGAAGGTTGGGATGAGGGTGAAATAAAGGGTTGTTTTTATTCTCCTCACCCCAACCCTCTCCAGCAAGAGAGGGCGCTAGATCGATTTGTAATTCATTGGATTTATAATGCAAAAAAATTGTGTAGATACCTATGCCCGCGAGGAGAGGGGGCTTTTACGACAACCTCCTTTTTAGAGGGCTTGATATTTGAACTTCTTTATTTGCGAAATAAGTCAGTTATAAGCCCAGCGAGCATAGTGCAATAATCCATGGAACCTCAATTACTGATCGTTATCCTTAATTACCTTGCCACCGATGTTACCGTGGATTGTTTGCATTCATTGTCGGTTTGTCCGGTGGTTCTGAGTGGCCGGGCAAAAGTCGTAATATGGGAAAATGGCACAGGCGCTGATGCTGTCGACACCTTGCGCGAGGTATTAGAGGAAAACCAATGGCATCATTGGGCTGAGTTGCTGGTTTCGCCGGAAAATCTGGGCTTTACCGGTGGAAACAATCGGGTGATCGAACGTGCTCAGCAAAATGGCGACTTACCCGCGTATGTGCTGTTATTGAATTCAGATACCTTGGTGACCGATGATGCATTGACCAGCTTAATCGATTTCATGGATCGCCATCCGCAGGCCGGGATTGCCGGCAGCAAGCTTTTAACTGAAACCGGTGAACACCAATGCTCACCATTTCGTTTTCCCGGCATCGCTTCCGAATTTGATCAGGGCTTAAAGCTGGGGGTGGTTTCGCGTCTACTGTCTGATTGGTGCGTAGCCATGCAACCACCCGAAGAAGAAACACCAGTCGATTGGGTATCCGGCGCCAGCATGATATTACGTTCGAACATGTTGGATCAGATCGGCTTACTGGACGAAAGCTTTTTTACTTATTTTGAAGACATGGATCTTTGCCAACGTGCGCATCAAGCCGGCTGGCAAGTATGGTATGTGCCGCAAAGCCGGGTTGTCCATTTGGAAGGCGCCTCTAGTGGTATTGGGCATCGAATTGTCATACGCAGACCTACCTTCTGGTTCCAGGCACGGCGGCGATATTTTCTGAAAAACGAAGGTGCTCTGAAAACGTTAGTTATCGATGCTGCCTTCATGGTGGGTTTTGCCTTGTGGCGCGTACGTCGCTTTATGCAAAAAAAACCGGATTTTGATCCGCCCGGCATGCTGTTCGACTTTATAAAACAGAGTTCCATCATCCAGGGTACTGAGATCAGGCCTGTGACAAATCCATCATCAATGGATCAGAAAAAGTCTATGCATCAGTTTGTTATCGAACACTTTCTGGTACTGCCGGTGCCATTCCGGCGACAGGGTGACGTACTATTAATTGAAGCCCAAGCCCATCATGGCCTGCATCGCTGGCTTGATAATTTTGAAACGCTGGCGCTTGCCGCCGCTGTAATACCTGAATATTTAGCTATCGAAAGGCGAGAGGTGCAGTGGATACAGCCCGATCCCGTTATTCTTGAGCGTGTGAAATTGGTGCCTTTGCCTTGGGCCTATCGGCCCGATCAATTTTTGCGGGCGATGCTAGATACTGTCCGCGTGTTAGATCCACTAATCCGAGATTCACGTTACTTGCAATTTGCAATTTCGGGTTTATGGGGCGATTGGGCGTCGGTGGCGGCAGAAATTGCCATTCAGCAAAAACGTATTTATGCAGTGCATACGGACAATGTCTGTCATGAATATATATTGCGAGCGACTAGTAATCTTGGGCCTATGCAGCGTTGGCGCGCTCGTATCGATAGTCCATTGATGAAGATCTGGCACAAGCGGCTTATCAGTCAATGTAACCTGGGTTTGTTTCACGGTATGGATACTTATGAAACTTACAAGATTTGGATGTCTGCCGATAAATGCGCGGCCTCTGTTCACAATATTCACGACATCCCCGATCAGGATGCGGATTCGTCTGCCAACATTTCTACGTCGGATCAGATTCACATTCTTTATGCTGGGCGCGTTGCATCTGAAAAAGCGCCCTTGGAGTGGTTGAGTGCTCTGCAAACCGTTCAATCGCAAGGCGTAAAATTTAGAGCGACTTGGGCGGGCGATGGCCCGTTATTTAACGAATTGCAACAAGCCATTCAGCTCAGTCAATTAGCAGAGATCATATCTCTGCCTGGTTTTATTGCCAGTCGAGCCGATATAGCCACACTGCTTAAATCGGCGGATTTGTTTGTATTTACCCATGTCACGCCAGAATCCCCGCGTTGTCTGATAGAGGCGCTTAGATTGGGTGTGCCTATTATTGGCTATGACAGTGCCTATGCGCGTGATCTTATTGAAAAGAACGCTGGTGGCGTATTAGTGCCTCGCCATAATTGGCAATTGTTAGCCGAAAAAGTCAGTCAATTGGTTAGTAACCCGGAACTCATTGCTCAACTCAAAGTACGAGCACTTAAAGATGGGGAACGTTTTACAAGTCGAGCTGTTTTTCTGGAACGCTCAGAGTTAATCAAGAGTAATCTTTAAGGTCTATAAGGAATATTTATGCACTTTCCATATCCTGTTTATTTTGTTTATAAAAACAAAACGCATGGTATTACCGATGGTTTAACTGAAATAGATCCCAACGCTAAACCAGAGCGATTTAAAACAGGCGAAGACTGCTGGATACTTCAAACATTCCTTTATCTGAAACAAAATGGCTATTCCAATATTTATTTAGTATCAGATATTGTACCAGGTCAGATATGCGTTATTCATTATTGGGAGTTGGCAACTAAAGATAGGTCTTATCGTAGTTTTATTATTGCCATTCAAGCGGATACGCCCTTGGCCCCACTAGCTAATATTCGAGTTGTGCAAAACAAACTACGTTTGGCTTCTAATTATGATTGTTATATTACCCATTGGCCGCAGCCTGGCTTAATTTCACGTAACTCCAAACGCGGCAGCACAATCAAAAATATAGCCTATATAGGCCACCCTGATTATCTAGCCGCAGAGTTTAAGAGCGCCTTTTTTAAAGACCAACTTGAAAAAATAGGCGTCTCACTTTTAATCAAAGAATCTGATTGGAATGATTATTCAAATGTCGATCTTGTTTTGGCAGTTCGAGATATTAGCGCCTTCGATATATCCGGCAAACCACCTAGCAAGCTGATCAATGCCTGGAAAGCAGGATGCCCGGCATTAATGGGTCCAGATCCGGCCTATCAACAGCTGCGTAAAGATGACTTGGATTATATTGAAGTTTACTCTGCTGAAGATGCCTATGATGCCATTGTAAAGCTGATACAGAAGCCTGAACTCTATGAAGCCATGCTGAACAGATGCCTGGCCCGTTCAGATGAATTTACAATTAATACTATTGCCAGGCAATGGGAGGAATTATTTTTTGGAAGGGTTTCTCTTGAATATGAACGCTATTTGGATAACCAAAGGGGATACAAAAAAATGATTTCTTTTATGAAGTTTATTGTTCGTGCAATTAAACATAAGGTTGAGCGAAAAGCCTTTTTTAGATTGATACATAAACCGGTTGTATAAAAACTATTGAATGAATGCTCAATTGATCGAGTCTAAACCTGTGAAGACAGGTAACCGCCTGGCCTTCGCAGACGGATTGCGTGGCCTTGCCGCATTTTGGGTGGTGCTTTACCACATGTCGGAAGGTAAGCATTTGGAACACCTCAAGCCATTGATGCCACATTCTATTTATGCAGCTGTTTTCGATGCCGGACATTTAGGGGTGGGGGTGTTTTTTGTACTGAGTGGTTTTGTAATGGCTTATACCGTGCGGCAAGCAACGGTTAATCGCGCTTATGCGGTTAATTTTCTGCTGCGGCGCATGATTCGATTAACGCCACCGTATTATTTTGCGATCATCGTTACGCTGGTATTGGCGTTCGTAAAAGGCAAAGCACTTGGGTTGCCATATGAACTCCCTAATGTAACCCAGCTTTTGGCGCATGCTTTTTATATGCAGGGCTTACTCGCTATGCCGCATTTTAATATTGTGTATTGGACGCTTTGTATCGAAGTGCAGTTTTATGTGGCCTTCGCAATGCTGTTTTTTATCGCCGATAGTTCAAGCAGGCATTTTGACGGCAACACGGCACGTTCTTTCGTGATAGGCCTGATGGCTATTATCGCGCTGTGTTGGCCGCTTGGCTTGATCTCAACTACGGTGTGGCCGGGTGTTTTTTTTGAGTTTTGGTTCAGCTTCTTAGCTGGAGTGCTAGTTTGCTGGGGTTTGTTGATGGGCGGTTATTTCAGATTGTCCGCAATATTGTTTTGCCTAGTCCTGCTTTTTGCCGGTTTACTAAACGCATCGCAATTAACCCTAACCGTCGCGGTTACTGGGTTAGTGATGGCATGTGCCAGTGCTTTCGACCGTATGAATACTTGGTTAAATTGGCGCTGGATACAGTGGTTGGCCTTGATTTCCTACAGTCTTTATCTTTTACATAACCCGATCACAGGACTGAGCTTTCGCGTCGTTCACTTGCTGATTCCACCCGGAATAACAGCGGATATTATCGGTGTTACCACCACTTTAGCCTGCTGTCTGATTGGGAGTTATCTGGCCTTTTGGCTGATTGAAAAACCCTGTATTCGTTGGAGTCATGCAGTCTCTCTAGGGCCTAAATCAGTGCAAGAAAGTTTGAAAAGTGACAAGGATTAATTAATGAATATCGCTGTAGTAGTAATCGGTCGAAATGAAGGTGAACGTTTGCGGCGTTGCCTGGAATCAATTCGCGCGACGGCTGATGCAATCGTTTATGTCGATTCCGGTTCAATTGACGGTTCAATTGAAATGGCCAGGAATATGGATGTAGAGATTGTAGAGCTGGATTTATCTACTCCGTTTTCCGCCGCGCGCGCTCGTAATGAAGGGTTTGCTTATTTAATGCAACGCCATCCGGCGATTCAGTTTGTGCAGTTCGTTGATGGCGATTGCACGCTTGCATCCGGTTGGCTGCTAGCAGCGGGTACAGCATTAGCCAATAGTAAGCATTACGCTGCAGTGGTCGGACATCTGCAAGAGTTGCATCCGGACGCCTCGCTTTACAATCGCTTGTGCGCCATGGAATGGTGTTCGCCTACGGGTGAATTGAGAAATTTTGGTGCCTTGGGTGGTATTGCCATGATGCGGGCCGATGTGTTTCAACAGCTGGGAGGATTCAATCCAGAGGTCATTGCCGGTGAAGATTCTGAGCTGGGTGTGCGTATGGCATTGGCCGGTTTTAAAGTTATTAAGATAGACCATGCCATGGCGGTGCATGATGCCAATATGCTGCGATTTTCGCAGTGGTGGAAACGTGCAGTTAGGGGAGGGCATGCCATAGGGCAAAGGGCTTTTCTCAATGGGCAGTCGGCAGTAATGGATTGTGTGCGGGAACGAAAGAGCGCCTGGTTTTGGGGTATTGTTTTGCCTGCATTAATTTTGTTCGCAGCTGTTCCCACAGCGGGGTGGAGCTTTTCGTTATTAGCGGGTTATCCGCTGCTAGGCTATCGAGTTTATCGTTATCGGCTAGGGCGTGGCGATAGTGAGCAGGATGCTTTGCTGTATTCCTTTTTTATCGTTTTGGGGAAGTTCGCGGAAGGCATAGGCTTGCTTAAATTTCATATCAACCGCTTGCGGGCCCGCTATGAAATTATTGAATACAAATAAATGAGGGGGGTAAATGATTGCAAGCATTTGTTTTATATGCCCTCATCTTAACCTTCTCCCGGTGGGAGAAGGAACTGTTTAACAGCCTTGTTCGGAAACTGTCGCAAAAGCCCCTCTCCTCGCGTACCCACAGGGCATAAAGGAGAGGGTTGGGGTGAGAGGATAAATGCCGAAGTTATTTGGTTTTCATTTCTAATTAAGAATGAACTGGTTTTATTTGACTGACATATAAATTTATTTTTAATAACGTACATTGCACAATGATTAATAAAAAATGGAAAGTAGGCCTGCTGGGTGCGGGTTATATCTCAGAGGCGCATGCGAAGGCATTGAAAGCTAATGACAACGTGGAATTGTGTGCCATCTGCGATTTGTCTATTGCCAGGGCGGAAAAAGCAGCTAAGACCTTTGCTATTCCTCAGGTGTTTTCTTCGTTACAGGCCTTACTGGAATCTGACGTAGACGTCGTACATGTGTTACTGCCGCCGGATGCGCACTATGCAACCACCCGGCAGATTCTGGAATCCGGACGCCATGTTTTCCTGGAAAAACCGATGGGCGTCAACGCCGAGGAATGCCAACAACTGGTGGAGCTGGCCGATCAAAAGCAAGTCAAGCTGGGTGTGAATCATAATTTTTTGTTTTTGCCTGCCTATGAAAAATTGCGTCTGCAGGCCAGAGACGGCACGCTGGGGAAGCTCGATCAAGTCACCATAAATTGGTTATACGCTTTTGGCCTGATCAAATTTGGCCCATTCGACAACTGGATCTTACGCGAACCACAGAATTTGTTTCTTGAATTGGGGCCGCATCTGGTGGCATTCTTGTTGGATCTGGTGGGCCCGTTGGATTATGTGGCTACCGATATTTTTAAACCCATTGATTTGCCGGGAGGTGCCAGAACCTATCGCCGTTGGCATGTGCATGGTCGTTGCATCGATACTGGTATCGACTTGAATCTGTCGGTATTACCCGGTTTTGCCGACCGTTCTATTACAGTACGAGGGCACGCTGCCACCGCAAAATGTGATTTTGACCGCGATATTTATTGCCGGGACGAACCCAGTGGCGCGGGGGTACATTTTGACAACTTGTTGACAACGGAAACTGTTGCCTTTCAATACGCCAAAACCGGTGTTATCAATTTTGTGCGTGCTATAAACGGTAAGTTAAAAAAACAGCCTTCGGCCGATCCTTACTTCGAGACTATCCATCTTAGCGTGACAAGCTTTTATAGCGGGCTGGCCGGAGAACTAGATTCCAGGCTGGATGGCCGGTTTGGTTTACAAGTTATTCAGACATGCGAAAGGATTATTCATCAAGCACATTTCGAAGCACCGATAGCGAGCGGCCAGATTTGGACCGTGTTACCAGCATTACAAAAACCGACCGTATTGGTTATTGGCGGTACCGGATTTATCGGTAAGTATTTGGTTCAGGCGCTGATTAAGAAAGGTTTGGGTGTCAGGGTGATAACACGCAGTAAGAACGCCGGTCAAATTGCTTTGGCGGGTTTGCCGGTAGAGTTGGCGCAAGGTGACCCGGCTGATGCCTCATTTCTGGATAGCGCCTTGGAAGGTATTGATGTGGTCTATCACTTGGCAAAGACCGATGGCAAAAATTGGCAGGACTATTACACCCAGGATGTACTAGTTACTAAAAATATTGCTGAAAGAGCTTTGGCGCATGGCGTCAAACGCTTTGTTTATACCGGTACCATTGATTCCTATTATTCCGCCGATGCTAACGAAGTCATCACTGGCGATACGCCGCTCGATCCAAACATAGAAAGTCGTAATCTGTATGCGCGCTCAAAGGCAACCTGCGAAGCGCTTTTAACGGAGTTACATACAAACCAGAGTTTGCCATTAGTCATTTTTCGCCCTGGTATCGTCATCGGTAAAGGTTGCCCACCCGCCCATTGGGGTGTAGGTATGTTTGAATCAGAAACCCGGGTACAGTTGTGGGGCGATGGTAAAAACAAATTACCCTTGGTACTGGTAGAAGACGTAGCTGAAGCCTTGGCTATGGCGTTGGACGCACCCGCTATCGAAGGGCAGACCTTTTTATTGACAGACCAGCCCATGCTGAGCGCACAAGATTATGTGGATATTGTCTCCAAAGAACTGGGTACAAAATTACGCGCGGAACCTACCCCAATCTGGAAGCTTTATCTAAGCGATGCTATCAAGGAATTTGCCAAAAACGCTATCAAGCATCCCAATAGCCGCACCTCAAGTTATCGAGATTGGGATTCACGTAGTCACCGGGCGCGTTACGACAGTAGTAAAACTATGGTAGTGCTAGGCTGGAAACCGGTAGGTGATCGGGAACTCATGGTTCAGCGCGGCATTATTGATGCCGTGCAAGCGTTTATGCAGTAGAAATTTTCGAAAATTAATATCATGACTACTACCCAACATATCGGCTATTTCATCAACCAATATCCGGCTGTCAGCCACTCATTCATTCGCCGGGAAATTCTGGCGCTGGAAAGCCTCGGTTGGCGGGTAAGTCGTTTTGCCATCCGCCCGGCGCCTGGTGGCGTTGTGGATGTGGCAGATCATGCTGAGGCTAAATTGACGAAATTTATCGTTAAAGTCCCACTGCATGAGTTCATTGCGATCATTGCCAAGCAGCTATCAGGCAATGCCGTACTTTTTTTTCGGACTTTGATTTTTGCATTTCGGTTTAACGTACGTCATCAGAAAAACTGGATAAAAACCCTGATTTGTTTTTTTGAGGCCTGCGTGTTGAGCGATTGGGCAAGCAAACAGAGCATCGGTCATATCCATGCACATTTTGGCACCAATTCCACAACCATTGCGATGTTTGCCAAGTGTTTAGGTGGGCCAGGTTATAGTTTTACGGTACATGGGCCGGAGGAATTCGATAAACCGGAAACACTGGGTTTGCTTGAAAAAATCAGACAAGCCCGTTTCGTGGTGGCGATTTCGTCTTATGGTCGTTCGCAGTTGTATCGTTGGGGGGATTTTGCTGATTGGCAGAAAATAAAGATTGTGCATTGTGGTTTGGATGCCGAGTTTTTGCATCACTTTCCCAGCCCGATTCCTGCGGAACCCCGAATGGTATGCGTGGGACGACTCAGCGAACAAAAGGGTCAGTTATTATTATTGCAAGCAACTGCGCGATTAATTGCTGAAGGGGTTGTTTTGAAGTTGGTGCTGGTAGGTGATGGGCCTATGCGCAACGAGATTGAACAATTCATCGCCAAGCATGATCTGGCCGCTTATGTTGAATTGACCGGCTCATTGAGCGGCGAGCAAGTGCGGCAACAAATAGTCAATGCGAGAGCCTTTGTGCTGCCGAGTTTCGCAGAAGGTTTGCCGGTGGTAATTATGGAAGCGTTCGCTTTGGGGCGACCAGTCATCAGTACGTATGTTGCTGGCATTCCGGAGTTGGTGGTCAATGCTGAGAACGGCTGGCTGGTGCCTGCCGGTTCAGTGGATGATTTGGTTGTTGCCATGCGCGTTGCATTACAGTCTTCGCCTGAGACTTTGGCTGAAATGGGTGAACTGGGGCGTCAGCGTGTATTGGAAAGACATGCGATTGATACCGAGGCGGAAAAACTGGGTCAATGGTTTGCAAATTTGAGCGGGTTGCCGCCGGTGGCTTAGATTTTGTCAAAATCACTTTCTCGTTGAAAGAGTATCCATAGGGCATAAAGGAGGGGGTAGGGTGATGGGAATAAATAATGTAAGCATCTGGTTTATATGCCCTCATCCTAACCTTCTCCCGGAGGGAGAAGGAACTGTTTTA
>NZ_LUUI01000133.1 GCF_001644015.1 Methylomonas lenta | reverse complement strand
ATTTCCAGAAATACTATATGTAGTGACTACCACGAGAAATCTGGAAGAGCCAAATTAATGACTGCTTTTAGGTTAAATGTCTCTAAATATATGGTATTAATCTATCCAGATATAGAAGTAATTTTAATTTATCAATCCGATTATTAATTGCAAATAGCCTAAAATAAATCCGCAGTGCGTCAATTTGCCATACTCCATATAATTCAATAATAACTTATTATATAGCTACTCTTGATATGTGCAACCTCCTAAAGGTATCCGAGATTAGCTCAGCGGTCGAATATTATTCGGCCGCTTTTTTTATTCCCCCTTTAGTCGAAATAACACTAAGCTTCCCATAAATTGCCTACGCTAATCCGATATATTATTTT
Organism: Methylomonas lenta; assembly: GCF_001644015.1. GTDB lineage: Bacteria > Pseudomonadota > Gammaproteobacteria > Methylococcales > Methylomonadaceae > Methylomonas > Methylomonas lenta. The sequence goes on along the minus strand of NZ_LUUI01000133.1, from coordinate 16,288 downwards.
ACAGGCTCGCTCACGAATACCGATAAAAACAATAGGAAACCATATAAAATACTATTTAAATTTGAATGACATTATCCTGTCACACCATTATTAGCAATGATGAGATGATATCGTAATAAGTATCAAGTAAGCGAGATAGGATGTGGGCGTATAAAGCTTGTAATGCCGCAGAGGGTTGTGCCATTAATATCTGAAATAATTCATGTAACGTATAATAGCTGCTGATCAGGACAACTTCGATACTGTCGGCAAATGACTCCATATAGTTCGTTGCGATTGCCATTACATGAACCGCAAATTGTTCAGGATTATCGATAAATGACTGCCAGTAGCGTTCCGTTTGTTCGGTCGCCGAAGCGAAATAACAGCTAACCGGCTCCAGCATAGCCTGTGTTGTCTGCTCCGGGTTGTTCCAAAATGCCTGCAAATAACGCTCCACCTGATCCACACCGGCCATTGCCTGCATTTCCCAATGTTGATAGAACGCATCGGCTTTAGGCAAAAAATTGTTTTCGAATCGATCATAGCTAGCAGTAAAACTCTCTCGCGGATGCTCGTACCATTGCAAGGCAACATCAGCCAGATAAGTGTGTGCGTCTACCAGAATACTTCGAATATCCTGATATAAGGTACTGAGTTTAAACTCGATATTTTGGTATAGTTGTAACGTTGGTAAAATTAGCTTGTTCTCAAGATCTAGCGCAGGGATGTTAATAAACTCAGGCTTGTCAAACATGGTTATATTTTCCTTAATTAACTCTGTTAAGCAACAGTACAACCCTATTTTAACCAGTGCGCGATAAACTGAAAATGCGGCATCCTGCCGCATACAAACCCAATCGGCAAAGTGGCAGTCAATTTAAATTGCAACCTAATAATCTCAAAATTCTATCCAGCTTTACATTCACCTCGTTTATGCGATGCTGAGAATAATGAATCTGCCGCTGCAATTCGGTTATGCGGTCGTTGATATGTTCAAAATGTACCTGGAAATATCTCGGCATAGGGAATAAAGCATCTATATTATTTTCTATTCTCTGCTTATTATCTCGATGTAGATCTATTTTATTGCTAGAACATTTAGTCGAATCCATTTCAATTTCTCCTTTATCCAACCTTTGCAAAAAGGCATTTTTAAATAAAAAAACAACGTCACACAAAATCGCCTTGAATCAGCCGTCGCTGTTATGAAAACGACGGCTGATTGGAAACAACTACCGAGCTTCCAGCATATAGTTGGCGATGTTTTGCAACTGCTGCTGGCTAAGCTGAGGAAATCCCGGCATGCGCATACTATCCGGGCGCTTCTTGCCCGGCGCCTTGGTCCAACTGACAATCCCCTCGGGATTGCCGGCATAAAGCGCTTTAATCTCTTGCAATGCCGGGCCGACGGTTGGCAATTCCGGATGATGGCAGGCTGCACAATATTGTTTGAAATCGGCGCTACCCGGTGGTTCACTGTCTGCTGCCCGCATGTTTTTTGTAAATTCGGCATCGTTACGGGCCTGCAAGGCCGCCGCTTGATAGTTGATGGTTTTCTGGGCAATTGCGGCTTTGTGGTCGGCCAAAGCGTTTGCACGATATTCGTGCCGCGCCACGCCCATGATAATGATAGAACCGGCGAACAGCATCACAACCTGGTTAAAATTGGCGAAACGATTATCGATCTCCTGCAAATCCCGCCACATCCACCAAGTAGCTGGTAACGCCGGCGCGCCGCCTAGCAAGAGTAACAGCACGATTTTCCAGCTCATGCCGTTGGACGGCAGAGACACCAGTACAATCAGGCCGGTCAAGACTTGAATGATGACGGCTCCGAAGGCAAACACGTAGAAAAAACGTCTCACCTCGGCAATGCCTAGCGCGTCGTGTTTCATGTTTTCGGCAAAATTGGGCCTACCGGTCAGCCAAACCAGAAATAATGCCCCGAATAACACCGATGCGGTAACAAAATGCAAATAGCGCTGAATCACGTTAGGTAACAACATCGCCGAGAAAAACCCCTTAACATCGGGCCAGCGCTCGGGAAACAACATCAGGTTGACATTAGTCATGAAGATCAACGGAATGAGCAGAAACAGCAGCGTTTCCATCAATGCAATACCGATATGCAGCTCGCTGATGTTGACGAAATGATTCCACCAGAACTTATGCGCGTAGGCGATTAGGAAGGCGGCAATCACCAGCGGAATGACGCTCATCCAGGCGTCGCCGATCAAAGCGCTGGACGCATAAAACTGCGGCGCATACAGTGTATTGATCAACAGCAGCGGCGCAACGCCCATCACCACCGCCAGACTTTTATTCACAGTGATGGTGCGCATGATGAAGTAAGCGACATTTTCAAACACGGGCATTTTCAGCCCCTTGATTTGGCAAACCAGGCTAAATATTGACCCACCCAGCATCAGATGCACAAACACAATATGCACGATGAACGACACGATCAGTAAAAATTCCAACAATCCTTCGCCAGCCGGCAGCGGCAAAGGAATATCGCGGGGTATCGGGGCGTTCATTTATTCACTCCTGTTAATACGTTGGAAAGATCGGGCAAAAAGCCGTAACTTGTGGATGTGGCGATGCTGTCCGGCTTCGGAATCCCGGTAATCTGCGCGCCGTGAAAGGGTTCGGCGTTGGTTTGCAATGACGCCAGGTAGGCGGACAAGGCTTTGAGTTCCTCGTCGTTGCCGGGAAAAGGCGGCATGAAATACCGCGCGTTGTGCATATTCTCCAGATAAGCGGTAATGATTTTGGCGTCCCATGGCTTATCGCTGTACATGCGTTGCAATTGAGCGCGGATGCCGTTGACGCCTTTGACGGTATGACAACGGGTGCAGGCTTGGGCAAACACTTCACGCCCGGCGTGTAGCGTGTTTTCCGGTGTGATTTCGCGGATATCGTTATAAATGGCGTGTTGTAACAAGCCATCGCGTTTTAATAACGGGTAATCCTCAACCCGGATGCCGTTGGCATACATGTACTGGCCGATGATGAAGGGTTTACGGATGAACTCGCGGACCCGTTCAAACTGGCCTAGCATGGCGAACAGCAGCAATACCGAAAGCGCATAACGCTTTATCGAGACTTCGCCCGGATATTTAAAGCTGGCGCGCATGGTCAAGCCGACAAAGATCAAGCCAATGATCAACAACCATTTCAAGCTGCTATGCCAAGTCACATAGTCTTGCGTGGCAATCGCAACCGGCAAACTTTCCAGCATCAGCCCCGGCACTACGTTGTAGTACCAGATCGAGGCAAATACGAAGAGCACCAGCCAGCAGGCGGACCAACGCGACAGCAGGCTGACGGCATCGCGCTTGAATGCTCTGTCGCCGGGTGTGTGCTTGTGACGATTGAACAGGCAGATCAGGAACAAAATAACGAAACCGCCCATCACCATCGCCAATGACGTTCTGAAAGCCAGTTGCGGCAAATACATCGGATTAAAAAGAGCGGACAGCAAAGTTCTCTCGCTCATCCAATTGCCGGGATCCATCATGAAACCGAGAATGGCAACGATGATAGCCATCGTAATCCAGGAAAAAGTCGCCAGGAAAATCCCTAAACGCAGATGCCGCCGTTTAGCGTCCGGGCATTTGGCTGCGTTTTGCCAGCTGAGAAAGTAAGCCATGATCAAGCTGACTTCGGCGACAAACACCAGCCATTCGACAAACCATCCCCAGAAAAATACTCTGATCAAGCTGCCGATCGCCGCCGGATTAACCAGCGCCGCTGAAAACCAGATGCCGACACCGGTCAACGCTCCGACCGTGGTAGTCAGAATAAAGATGATCTTCAGCAAGCGATAGGCTAGATCGTCCCACTGCTTATTTTGGGTTTGCATGCCCTTGTATTCGAACAATGCCACCACCGGCAAAGCGCCAATCGCAAAGGCATGATTGATGATGACATGTAAAATGGCATCGACGGCAATCAACAGGCGATTGCCGATAAAATCGATATGAAAAATAGGAAAGTCCATTAACACCCTCAAACGAGAAAAAACCAACTACCGTCCGAACCGGTTAACGTATATTGTGGCGCGTCAGATCGAACGTTTCGGATAAACGACGCACCGTGAATATTTCGATGAACTCACCATCCTTAGGCTGGCGGCACACAAACACTCTAACAATACGGCTTCCGGTTTTATAGCATTCTCCGTGCCAACACTATGTTAAGCGGCAGGCTAGAGTTAACTGATTGATTTATTGTTGGTTTATATAAGGTATTTGAACTGAATGCTCAATGCGGACAGATCCATTCGAAAGCGCTAAACGTATAGAATCGTTACACTGTCCAAAATTTAAACAGCCGAATTGAATCACCTTTCCGGCTTGTCACAGGGGCGCTTGTACGGCACCCGCTGCATTACTGCAGTTGAAACGCTCTTTCGTCAAAACAGCCAACAAACGTTCCACAAGCATTAATCATCCACAAATGCTGTGGATAAAGATTTTGGCAAACCGTTAACGCGGCTCCTAAGGATATCGCCAAAACAACTTCCCTGAATTGATAAAGCGAATAGACGATAATAAAGCACTTTACCCAGCGTAAGATTAGAAGCAAGTGATCGGTTACGAGCAAGCCTTTGAAATCAAAATGCAGCGACTGTTTAGTATGCTATCGGAAAAGGATAGCATGGTGTCACAAAGCGTCTCGAACACGGCACCCAGATCAAGTTCAGCGTATTTTTGTAATTTAAATTTCATTGGCGACTCCCTGTTTATGAAGCAACGCGATTACGCCCATCTGCTTTAGCCGCATAAAGCTTTTTATCGACAGCATCCAGCATTTGATCATACGTCAAGGTAAAGGGTGGGCTAAATACCACGACACCCAGACTGACAGTGACTCGATGTTGACGGTCATCAAATTCGAACTGGAGATTCTCAACTTGTTGACGAATTATTTCAGCTTGGGCGGTTGCGATGTTGAAGGACGCGCCTTTGAGAACCAGCAAGAACTCTTCGCCGCCTAATCGGAAGGCATAATCCGTTGCCCGGATCAATCCAGCCCCCGTCTTCGCTACCTTGGCCAGCACCTGATCCCCTGCGCCATGGCCGAAACTGTCATTGACCTGCTTGAAATGATCAATATCAAGCATGATAAAAGCCAACGGGTATTGGCCGGCTGTGGCGATCGATAATTCACGGCTCAAAATCGATATCAAGGAATGACGGGACAGCAGGCCGGTTAAGGTATCCTTGGATAAGCTTTGCATCAATTGATGAGTCGAGGCGATAGTCACCACATTAGTCAGCATCAACGTGAGCTTGTAGATGCTCATTAGCTCGCGGTACAAAGGCAATACCTCTTCGTAACTGCCCTTTTCCAGAAAATAGAACACATTTCTGGCATTCAATTCCATTCTGCCCGCCATTTCTGTGGCGTAGCGCGTCAACACCGGATCATCTTTGGTGGCTGCTTCAATCATATTGCTGATTTCGATGGGCATATGCAGGGCGGGGGCTGCCGCCCGATTTTCAATCTTGATGGCAAAAATAACGTTTTTAAGCCAGATTACCCGCTCGGTAGCCAGCAAAGTATCCATTTCGGAAGCCCGCTGGACATGAGTCAGGTAGTGATCGATATCTTCAATATCCGCTTCCAGTAGTTTATTCAGATAACCCTTGGCAGTATACGCCCGGATCATCTTGAAGAAATGGAAGGTTGTTTCCAGCATTTCCGAAGGCTCATTACGCAACACAACAGCCTGAATCAAGCCTTTTTCAAGTATATTCATGCCGGCCATATAGTCGGCATATGGCACTTTAATCTGGTAATGCATTTCACCTAGCGCGATATAACGACTCTTGATTTCGTCCTCTGTCATGGGGATCGATTCAAGTAGAAATCGCTTTTGCCGTGTTATCAGAGATCTGATTTGCGCCTGATCTTTAAAGAATCCTGAGAAATCTTCATTCGACAGCATGGTTTCGTAGAAACGTTCGAAGACTGCATCCAGATCGAATTCGGCGTATTTGTGTAGTTTGTTTTTCATGGCGGGTTTCAAGGATTGGTTTATTATCGGATTTATACCCAAAAATGCCCATGTTTTACCTGCGTGGAACCCCTAATTGCTGAAACTAAACTTACAGGTAGGCAATACACGACAGCATTGTTCAATAATAGAGTTTGTTCTGGCAAAATCCTTGGCAAAAACGAATATCAATTGCTGCTTCTGTTAAGTTTACAATGAATTTAAGTGCCAACCGAGATTCAATTGAGCTTTACATATCAATGGTCTGAGAGTGTTGAAAACAACTATCAGAAAAATGCACGCATTACGTGAAGTGGGGTGTGCTTTTCTATGGATGTTTTGGTACCGGCTATGCTTCGCTATCCAGCTTGAAAACACCGCCTATCGACCAATATTTTTTGCGCGATATTGGCCTCGATTTCAATGCGAGTATCGAAGTAACTGTTTCCATAAAAGCTTAATCAAGCGCTATTTGGCTGACCGCTTAACGACTGATGTCCGATTTAGATTGGATCGGTTTTTAACCCACCGGTCTGGCCGAGCAGTAACCATCGGGGCGTGTTCAGCCGAAGCATTTTCCCTGCTTTAAACTTTTCATTCGGTTTCGATCAGGCGGAGTGGATGTTCTTCTACGACGCCGTTAGCGATCTTGAAACCACGCATTTCCAGCACGCCTTTGGTATTCAACGAAATAATCAGATGCAGGACTTCCGGGTAACTGGCTTGCTCTATATCGGTGGGTGAGGGTTCGGCTGAGGAGGTGGGATGGGAGTGAAAAATAGCGAACAAGGTTTGGTGTTTTTCCCTTATCTGTTTCATGGCGGCGATTTGCTGGCTGGGGTCCAGTAAAAAACGCTTTTGCGGATTATCGGCGCTGTTCGATACCGGATAGCAACTTACTGGGGTGCCGGCGGCATCGGCGCCAACCAAGCCGCATATCTCGGTATCCGGTGATAATTGGGCCAAATGTAGCAGCTGATTGGTGAGTTTGCGCGGTAAACAAATGTCTTGGTTATTCATGCGGGGTTCCATATTCCTGAGGTAACGCGGGGATTACCGGACAGGTCAGGGTGTGTCTGAATCTGGCGGTAATTCAATGTTTGTAAAATAGCCTGGGCTTGAGTTTGCTGGTTATAGCCATGTTCGATCAATAACAGGCCGTTTGGTTTTAAGTGGTTCCGGGCTTGCTCGCTCAGTAGGCGAATATCTTTTAGGCCTTCTTCACCACTAATCAGAGCCGATTCAGGTTCGAAACGCACGTCGCCTTGCTGTAAATGCGGATCGTCTGCTGCGATGTAAGGTGGGTTACTAATGACCAAGTCAAAATTGCTTTCGGTCACGGCATCAAACCAGTCCGAGATTAAAAAGCGTATATTGCCGACCGCTAGTTGCTGGGCATTTTTTTTGGCAATGTTCAATGCCGCACTGCTGATGTCGGTAGCGATTACGTCGGCCAACGGGCGTTCTGCGGCGAGTGTAATAGCCAAAATGCCGGAACCTGTACCCATGTCAATAATTTTGCCGGCCTGATTGCTGGGCAAGTGCTGCAGACTTAATTCAATCAGTAACTCAGTATCAGGCCTGGGGATGAGTACATCCGGGCTGACCATGAAGGCGCGTGACCAAAATTCACGCTGACCGGTTAGGTAGGCTATTGGTTCACCCAGGCAGCGTTGCTCGATTAAAGCCCAAAACTGCAGGGATTGTGCCGCGCTGGGATGATGTTCCGGCCAGGCTCTGAGGTAAGAACGGTTTTTGCTCAGGCAGTGGCAAAGCAGCACTTCTGCATCCAGATGCGGTGTATCTGATGCGTGTGCTAGGCGCATAACACTGTTTTTCACTAGTGTTTGAATGGACTCGCCTGAATGCGTTTGGCTATTAGGCATTGCTTAGCTGGGTCAGTAATTCGGCTTGGTGTTCATGTATCAGGGGCTGAATCACATGATCTAGTCCGCCTTCCATGATCTCTTCCAGTTTGTACAGCGTCAGATTGATGCGATGATCAGTCAGACGGCCTTGTGGATAATTATAGGTACGGATACGTTCGGAACGGTCGCCGCTACCAACTTGCAGTTTTCGATTTTCTGATTGTTCGGAGTGCTGTTTTTCCTGTGCAGCTGAGAGTAGGCGTGCTTGCAGCACGGACATCGCTCGGGCACGGTTTTTGTGTTGAGAGCGTTCGTCCTGGCATTCCACCACCACGCCGGAGGGAATGTGGGTAATACGAATCGCCGATTCAGTGCGGTTGACGTGCTGGCCACCTGCGCCAGATGCGCGGTAAGTATCGATACGTAAATCGGCCGGATTGATGTCAATTTCGTCGACGCTATCGACTTCAGGCATGATCGCTACCGTGCAAGCCGAAGTATGTACGCGGCCTTGTGATTCGGTTTCCGGCACCCTCTGTACGCGGTGGGTGCCGGATTCAAATTTCAATTGCGAATAGACGTTTTGACCACTGACGCGCAGAATAACTTCCTTGAAGCCGCCGTGTTCGCCGCGATTTTCGTTGATGATTTCAGTACTCCAGCCCTGCCGTTCCGCATAACGTTGGTACATGCGCGCCAAGTCGCCCGAGAATATTGCCGCTTCGTCGCCGCCGGTGCCGGCGCGTACTTCCAAAAAAACGTTGCGATTGTCGTTGGGGTCTTTGGGTAACAGCAGAATTTGCAGTTGTTGTTCCAATTCCTCGCGTTGGGTTTCGGCATCGTTAAGTTCTTCTTTTGCCATTTCCCGTAATTCAGGGTCACTGTCTTTTGCCATTTCCCTGGCTGATTCCAGATTGGTCTCGTTTTCCTGATAGATTTTATAGCAGGCGACGAGTGGTTCAATTTGCGCATATTCCTGGCCCAGGCTGCGATATTGGTTTTGGTCGTTTTGGACTTCGGGGCGCGACAATAGTGCGGTGATTTCTTCGAAGCGTTCGCCGAGGTTTTCCAACTTGGTTTGTATCGAGGGTTTCATTGGTTTTAAGTTATCGTAATTTGAAGATTTCGCGAGAAGCGGCAATCAGATCATGGCGATCGTTGGCACCGGCGTCACGTAATTGTACGCAAGGGGTGTGAATCAGTTTATTAGTTAAAGTATGTGCCAGGCGCTGTAAAACCTCATCAGCTGAGGTGCCGTTATTAAGTTGAACTAAAGCTTTTTGTAGTACTTCATCGCGGGTGATTTCGGCTTGGGTGCGAAAGTCGCGTATGGTTTCCTGCGCGCCTTGTGAGCGTAGCCAAGACAGAAAATGCTCGACTTGAGTATCAATAATTTCTTCGGCCTGCTCAGCTGCGCGTCGGCGCGTATCCATGTTTTGATTGACTGCATTTTGTAAGTCGTCAATGGTATATAAATACACGTCGGGTAATTGCGCCACTTCGGCTTCGATGTCGCGTGGGACGGCTAAATCGACCATAAACATGGGTTTGTGTTTACGTTTTTTGATGGCGCTTTCTACCCGGCCTTTACCGAGTATAGGTAGCTGGCTAGCGGTGGACGATACTACAATATCTGCTTCGGCTAAATGATTTGGGATTTCGTTAAGTGCTATGGCATAACCGTTGAACTGTGTTGCCAGTGCGTGAGCTTTGTCATAGGTGCGATTGGCGATGATGATGCGACCAATGCCGTGTTGGTAAAGATGGCGAGCAGTGAGCTCTATGGTTTCACCAGCGCCGATCAAAAGGGCAGTTTGGTCTGATAGTTTGTCGAAAATTTGTTGTGCAAGTTGCACCGCTGCAAAGGCGACCGATACTGGGCTGGAGCCTATGGCGGTGTCTGTGCGCACTTTTTTTGCTGCAGAAAAGGTATGATGAAACAATTTACTGAGATTTCTGCCCAAAGTGCCGGCTTGATTGGCGGCATGGTAAGCCGTTTTCATCTGACCGAGGATTTGCGGTTCGCCTAATATCATCGAGTCCAGGCCGCAAGCAACGCGGAACATGTGGCGTATCGACTGGCTGTCTTTAAAGCTGTAAAGATAGGGCGTGAACTCTGCGGGCTTTATGATTTTGGTGTCGGCTATCCAGTTGATCAAGGCAGCTTGATCATCACTGCTGGTATGGCAGTAAAATTCTGTCCGATTGCAGGTGGATAAAATGGCTGCTTCGGATATGTCGCGAACATTTCGCAGATTCTTTAGTGTGATATCAAGTACATCCGCCGGGAAAGCCAGGCGTTCACGAACGGCGACTGGCGCGGTGTTGTAATTTATCCCTACGGCAAGAAGTGTCATTATTTGTATGGTTAGAGCCTGACAAAAGAGCTCATTTTAAGGAATGTGCTGTTTTTGTCCAAATAGAATCATTGGTTAGTCTGAACTAAAAGTATTTTCTGATAATCTATGTCAACATTATATTGAAATTAGGTCTTATGAATTGCATGAAAAAATGGATAGGTATTGCAATATTATTTTCTTTGTCGGGCTGCGCTGTTTCACCGGAAGCAACGTCTGAGCCTGAAGCCAAAACTACGCCGCAGGACGTATTAACGCCTCGAGCCAATCACAATACCGTGATTGACGAAGAAGTGTTGTATTTGTTGATGACGGCAGAGCTTGCAGGGCAACGCAATCAGTATGATCTGGCTCTGGATGCCTATTTACAGGCAGCCAAGCGGGTTGATGATGCGCGTATCGCTGAGCGGGCTGTTAAGATCGGCATGTTCTTGAAAGATGAAAAGCGTACGCGTGAGGCGTTAGACATCTGGTTGTCTAAGGATCAGAATAATATGCCAGCAAGAAAATTTGCTGTGTTATTGGCGATTAAAAACTCTGATCGAAAAGTGGCGGTTGATAATCTCGATGTGATATTAAGCGATGATCCGGCGGGTTTCGAGGGTGGTATGCTTGAAATCATCAAAGCCCTAGAAAAAGAGGGGCGTACCCAATTTATCTACCAAGTACTTGATGACTTGTCTCAATTGCACCCGGATGATTCCGGTTTGATTTTTTTACAAGCTATAGTGGCTTCGCTTTTGCCGGACAATGAACTTGCGCAGCAGAAAATAAACCGCGTATTAGAGCTTCAGCCGGATTGGAATAAGGCGATTATATTTCAAGCTCAATTGGCCGGGCGCACAGGTGATGTGAAAAAGGCGCGGGAATATCTGGAAAAGGCAGTCAGACAAGCGCCTGATGATAGGCAATTACGTAAGATGTTGTTGGAAGTTTTGGTAAATGCGAGTGCTTATGATGATGCCATCAAGCTCTGTCAAACAGTGTTGGATGAATATCCGGATGACGGGGAAACCCAATTTACTATGGCTCTGATCTATTTGCAGCAAAATCAGATAGATAAGGCTGAGAGCTATTTGGAAAAGCTATTGAGCGATCCTGAGTGGGAAGGTCGGGCAAGTTATTATCTGGGCAAAATAGAGCTTGATAAGCAGCAGCCAGGAAAAGCTTTGAAATGGTTTGATCGGGCTGCGGCAAGTGGTTATGGTTTTGATGCTGAAATAGCCTCGGTTTCAATATTGTTAAATCAAAAGCAGCTAGAGGAAGTGGAAAGCCGAATTAAAAAGATGGATGCCAAGTATCCTGAGCAGCATCTGCGTATTTTGATGATGAAGGCTGAGTTATATAGTCAATGGGGAAAGTATCAGGAAGCCTATGATGAGCTGAGTAATGCGTTAAAAGATACGCCGGATAACCGGGATGTTTTGTACGCTAGGGCGCTGATTGCAGAGCGATTGCATAAGCTGGATGTTTTGGAAGCTGATTTAAAGAAGATTCTTGATAAAAATCCGGATGATGTCGCCGCTTTAAATGCGTTGGGGTATACGTTGACGGATGATACGCAGCGCTTTGATGATGCCGAAAAATATTTGGTTAGAGCGCTTGAGTTAAAGCCGGATGAGGCTGTCATTATCGATAGCTACGGTTGGCTGCAATTCAAACGCGGAAAATATGACTTGGCCTTGGAATACTTAAACAAAGCCTATGAAAAACAGCAAGAAAACGAGATTGCTGCTCATATAGCAGAGGTGTTGTGGGTTATGGGTAAGCCTCAGGAGTCTAGGGATTTTTTTGAGCCAATCTTTAAAAAATACCCTGATGATGAATATTTATTGAAATTTAAAAACCGTTATATGCCTAGCGAATTATGAGTTGGCGAATAATATTCACGGCGGCATTTTTTTTTCTGAATGCTTGCTCGGTGACGCCTGAAAAGCCTTTGCAGGATTTTCAGTTAACAAGTAGGCAGCATTTACAGCAACTGCAAGACTGGGCATTTGAGGGTAGATTAGCCGTAGTTGACGAAAATGATTCTGTTTCCTTGTCTATCGTCTGGCGACATGGACAGGATAGAGATGATATTGAGCTTGCCGGACCTTTAGCTCAAGGCAGGACGAAGATATCGGTTTCGCCTGGACAAGTTACGATAGATGACGGGGAAAGTCGCAATGTTTATCTGGGTGAGCCTGAGCAAGTATTTGCGGAGCAGTTAGGGGTGGATATGCCGGTGGGAGCATTGAAATTTTGGGTATTAGGCGTAAATGAGCCCAAGTATTCTTATACTGAGCAGCCTGGGGGGTTTTTACAGTCTGGCTGGTTGGTCATCTATAGAGAAATGCAGAAAGCAAATTCAGAAGTATTGCCCAAAAAAATTACTGCAGAAAAAGATAGAGCAAAAATAAAATTAATCATAGATCAATGGGAAATTTAGTGTCAGAGGTAAATAGTTTGGCGGATGGTTGGGGTAAAAAATGGCCGGCACCGGCAAAATTAAATTTGATGCTGAGAATTATCGGGCGAAGGCCGGATGGTTATCATTTGCTGCAAACTGTTTTTCAAATGCTTGAGCTTTGTGACTGGTTAAGTTTTTATCCCGTTGAAGACGAAGGTGTTAGTTTAAAAAACCCTATACCTGGTGTGCCCGAGCAAGATGATTTAACGGTGCGAGCTGCTAAGTTGTTAAAAAAGCATACTGGTTGCCATCAAGGTGTATGCATAGAAATTGAAAAAATTCTGCCTATGGGTGGTGGCTTGGGAGGGGGGAGCTCAGATGCGGCGACTACTTTAGTGGTATTAAATCATCTGTGGGAGCTAGGGCTTTCTGTGGATGAGTTGATGTTGCTGGGGTTGGAGTTGGGCGCAGATGTGCCGGTTTTTGTTTTTGGGTATTCAGCATGGGGCGAGGGGGTTGGTGAGCGACTGACGGCTATATCCTTGCCGGAGCAGTGGGTGGTAATTGTTAAGCCGGAGTGTCATGTCAATACTAAAGAAATTTTTTGTGCTGAGGGGTTGACAAGGGACAGCAAACCAATCAAAATAGCCGACTTTATTGCAGGGGACGATCGTAACGATTGCGCTCAGGTAGTTAGTAAGATTTACCAGCCAGTAGAAGATGCTTTAAAAGCTTTGTCATTCTATGCAGAAGCTAGGTTGACCGGGACTGGGGCTTGTGTATTTGCTCAGTTTGGCTCAAAAGAAGCTGCAGAGGTTGCTTTTAATGCGTTATCATTAGATTGGCAGGTATTTTTGACTAAAGGTCTGAATAGGTCGCCACTCTACAGAATGCTGGAATAATTTATCCAATCCAAATATTGGGCTGTCGCCAAGCGGTAAGGCACGGGGTTTTGATCTCCGCATACCTAGGTTCGAATCCTAGCAGCCCAGCCATATATACCTATAAAATTCCTCGGGAGTACTTGAATGCGTGATGCTTCAATAATGGTATTTTCGGGTAATGCCAATCGGGCATTATCTGAGGGTATTGTGAGGAAGCTTAACATGCGCCTTGGTATGGCGACAGTTGGGCGATTTAGTGATGGTGAGATTTTTGTAGAAATCGAGGAAAACGTTAGGGGTAGGGATGTATTTGTTGTACAGCCTACGTGTAGCCCTACAAATGAAAACTTGATGGAGCTGTTGGTCATGATAGATGCCTTAAGACGGGCGTCTGCGGCAAGCATCACAGCTGTAATCCCGTATTACGGGTATGCTAGGCAGGATAGAAGATCCAGGTCGGCACGTGTACCAATCACAGCTAGATTGGTTGCAGATATGATTGGTCATGCGGGAGCTGATAGAGCTTTAACGGTTGATTTGCATGCTGATCAAATTCAGGGTTTTTTTGGAATTCCTGTTGATAATGTTTACGCATCGCCCATATTGTTGGGGGATGTCTGGAAGCAGGAATATAAGAATTTAATTGTTGTCTCGCCTGATGTGGGTGGGGTGGTGAGGGCTAGAGCGCTTGCTAAACGATTGGGTGATGCGGATTTGGCTATAATAGACAAGCGTAGACCCAGGGCAAACGTTTCAGAAATAATGCACATCATTGGTGATGTGGAAGGCCGGACTTGCGTGATGGTGGATGATCTGGTCGATACTGCAGGAACTCTTTGTCACGCAGCGAAAGCGCTTAAAAATAATGGCGCTATAAAGGTGGTCGCATACTGCACGCATCCCGTGCTATCTGGCGGGGCTGCTGAAAATGTTAGAAATTCAGTTTTAGATGAATTGGTTGTAACCGATACGATTCCTTTAACTGAAGAATTGAAAGCAATAGGAAAGATCAGGCAGTTAAGTGTCGCTGAGATGCTGGCTGAAACAATACGGCGTATAGCTGTTGGCGAGTCTGTTAGCTCGCTATATGTAGATTAGTTCAATAACTATTAAGTAGTGCTTGTAGAACAGGCTTTTGGAGAAAAAAATGGCTAACGTGTTTGAGTTTGTTGCAGAAGCTCGCAGTGCTGCTGGTAGTAGCGCGGCGAAAGTGGTTCGTCGTCAAGGTAAGGTTCCTGCGGTAATCTATGGTGGCAGTGAGGCCCCAGAGATGTTGACTTTAGATCATAATGAGCTTTTGAAGCATCTTGCCCATGAAGCAGTGTATTCGCATGTATTGGATATTAATGTTGCTGGCAGAGCTGAAAAAGCGGTTTTAAAGCATATCCAGCGCCATCCTTCCAAGCCGGTTATTCTTCATGTAGATTTTATGCGCGTGACCAAAGGTCACGCTTTGAAAGTGCGAGTGCCTTTTCATTTCGTAAACGAAGAAGTTTCCGTGGGCGTTAAAAAAGGCGGCATCGTCATGCATTCCATGAGTGATGTTGAGGTGTCGTGCATCCCATCAAAGCTGCCTGAGTTCATTGAGATTGATATGGCAAATATTGATTTAGGCTCTGCGCTTCATTTGTCTGATCTGGTTTTGCCTGAGGGCGTTGAAATTCCTGAGCTGCAATTGGGGCATGAGCATGATCAGTCGGTCGTGCAAATTATTATGCCAAGAGCTGCGGAATCTAGTGATGATGCAGAGGAAGCTACTGAAGAATAATTCTCTGTGTTTTAGATGATTAAAGTAATTGTAGGTCTCGGAAACCCCGGGCTGCAGTACGAAAAAACCCGGCATAATGCCGGGTTTATTTTTTTAGATTGCTTGGCTGGCTCAGTGTCTTGTAAATGGTCGGCCCAAAATCAATTTCAGGCCGAGATTGCAAGCTTTTCAATGGGCGAAAATAAATTTATTTTGCTCAAGCCAATGGCTTTTATGAATAGGAGTGGTTTGTCGGTCGGCAAACTGCTGCGTTATTATAAGTTTAAGCCGGAAGAGATGCTTGTTGTGCATGATGAGCTGGATTTGCCGGAATGCGCGGTTAAGTTCAAGCGCGATGGTGGTCATGCGGGGCATAACGGTTTAAGGGATATTATTGCTCATATTGATTCTCGTGATTTCTATCGCTTGAGGATCGGAATTGGGCGGCCGACAGCAGGTGCGAATGTGGCGGACTATGTTTTATCCAATCTATCTAAGTCAGCTTTAAGTGGCTTTGATGGCGTATTTGATTTGCTGCTTAATCAGTTCGATCTGCTGGTAAATGGTGATGTTGCTAGGCTAAATGAAAAGCTAGCAGGGATAAAGTAGTAAATAAATAAAAAAAAGCTTGACCAGTGTGTTTTGGATAAGGATAATGCCTGGATTATGTGACGGAGGGGTTCCCGAGCGGCCAAAGGGATCAGACTGTAAATCTGCCGGTTCTACCTTCGGAGGTTCGAATCCTCCCCCCTCCACCATTATTTTTTTGAATTGGATCTGCGGGTGTAGTTCAATGGTAGAACTCCAGCCTTCCAAGCTGATCACGTGGGTTCGATTCCCATCACCCGCTCCATATTAAGCTATGGTAATGTCGCTCATATAGCTCAGTAGGTAGAGCACTTCCTTGGTAAGGAAGAGGTCACCGGTTCGAATCCGGTTATGAGCTCCAGTTTTGATTGATCGTTCTTCTAGGATATTTTCGTAATGGCTAAAGAAAAATTTGAAAGAAAAAAACCGCACGTAAACGTAGGCACGATTGGTCACGTTGACCATG
>NZ_LUUI01000132.1 GCF_001644015.1 Methylomonas lenta | reverse complement strand
GTAAGCGCCCTTAAATCCACCCTCTACCCAAAAAGCGCAGAGTCTGATTTTATGTTCTCGAATGGGTCGATCTAGCGATATTCCATGGCAACAAAGCTTCGATGGTCTCCAGGGAATCGGCGGCACCGATATGCTTGAGGACGTGTTGCAAGTAGGCGAAGGGTTCCAAGTCGTTGGCTTTAGCCGTTTCAATCAGCGAGTAAATCGTCGCACTGGCACGAGCGCCTTGGCTGGTATCGGCAAACAGCCAGGCTTTGCGACCGACCGCAAACGGGCGGATGGCGTTTTCGACGTTGACGTTGCTGATGTTGAGACGGCCATCTTCGCAATAGCCAATGAGATAAGGCCATTGGTTGAGCGTATATTCCATGGCTTTACGGGTCAGAGAGCCTTTGACCAGGCGTGGTATGTTGTCTTCCAGCCAGGCTTTCAGGTCGTTGAGCCGTGGCAGGCTGTCGGCTTGCCGAGCCGCCCGTTTTTGCTCGGGCGTTTGGTCTTTGATGTCCCGTTCGATGGCATAGAGTTGACCGATCTTGTGCAGCGCGGTGTCGGCCAGGGTCAAATAGTCGTTAGCGCGGTTTTGCGTGGGCAAGGCCACTTTGCGAGCTTCCACAAATTTGCGGCGGGCGTGATCCCAACAGCCAATACGCGTCAGGCCGCTGGCGGCACAGAGTGTGCCGTAACCACTATAGCCGTCCGCTTGCAGCACGCCACTGAAGCCATCGAGCAAGCGTTCGATGACGTGGCCGGCACGCGAGGGATCGTATTCAAACAAAATGGACGGTTTATCCGGTGGCCCGCCATAGGTTACCCACATCCATTGGTTGGATTGGGCGGTTTTGCCGTCTTCCTTGAGCACCTGAATCCGGGTTTCATCGGCCTGCAGCACATCGTAGCTATTTTGGCTTTCTCGCATCAGGGTAATCAGGGGTTTGAGGACGTGATCCAGGCGCACGATCCAGTGAGCCATATCACTGCGATCCACGGCCTGGCCGCTGCGTTTGAACAGCTTTTCCAACCGATACAATGGCAGCCCATCCGCATATTTGCTGATCAACACATACGCCAACAAGTCCACACTGGCTACGCATTTGCCCAACGGATGCACCGGCCGTGCCGCCGCTATGACGCGTTCGTTGCCGTCGTGCTCAAACACGGCTTTTTCCTGCCAGTGCTCGATGACTTGCAAGCGGGCGGGGATGTAGTCGAGTTCTTCTTTGACTTTGGTGAAGAAGGTTTTGAGTGCGCCCTGCTTTTCCGCCTCGGTCAAGCAGTGGTCGACGCGCACGCGCGGCAGGGCGCTGGAAAACTGGCGTTGGCGTTTTTTCGGCTTGGGCTTGTGCGGCTCATCGTCCGGCAATTGCGCGGCCTGCTCTTGTAAGGCGACTTCCAGCTCGGCCTCATCGAACAAATCCCCTTGGCCCGGTATTTTTTCACTTTTGGCGGCGTATTGACGCAGCTTGGCCAAACGCAGGTATTCTTCCAGAAGCTGGATATAGTTTTCGTGCCGTCTTTGTTGCTCGGCGGCCTGTTGCAAGGCCTCATTCTGGGCCTGGATGGTCTGCTGTAATTGGCTGATAGTGTGTGCCTGCTCAGCGAGCGTAGCCTGCCATGCCGACGGGGACAAACGGTCATCGGAGAGGGGAATGATCGGGCTGTTTTCGACTGAACGCATGAGGGATATTTTACCCGATTTTCGAGTAAAAATCCCTTAAAAAACAGACTCATAATCTAATTTTTTATGGCCTTTCAGCTGCTGGATGTCGACACCGTCCAACAGCCAATTGATCTGCTCGCCCGTCAAAGCGATGACCAGCTCATGCGTCTTGGGCCAATGGAATTTCTCCTCCGCCAAGGCCTTGTAATACAGAATAAAGCCATTGTCTTCCCACATCAGGCATTTGATTTTGTTGCGCTGGCGATTGGTAAACGCATACAGGCCGCCAGCAAACAGGTTATGACCCAACTCCCGTTCGACGATGGCTGCCAGGCCATTCACCTGTTTACGAAAATCGATCGGCTCACGATACAGATAAATCAGCGGTGTCGCGATCGAAGGCCTGAGGTAACGCTGACTCATAGTTGCTCCAACAAGGCATGCACCAAGTCGAGGTTCTGATGACTAATACCCTGGATAGACAAACCACAGGGTAACTGTAGCGTTAACGCCGCACGGGGTGATTGCTCAACCACCACCTGCGTAAAACCGCTGACAGTAGCTGGATCTCTACGCCGGACAATCTGCTCCGCTTTGAAAAGTTTTCGCCGCCAATAA
>NZ_LUUI01000131.1 GCF_001644015.1 Methylomonas lenta | reverse complement strand
CTTAACTTAATGGCAGTGGACCAAACCCTGGGAAGATGGAG
The DNA here is from genome assembly GCF_001644015.1 of Methylomonas lenta. Taxonomy (GTDB): domain Bacteria; phylum Pseudomonadota; class Gammaproteobacteria; order Methylococcales; family Methylomonadaceae; genus Methylomonas; species Methylomonas lenta. The sequence goes on along the minus strand of NZ_LUUI01000131.1, from coordinate 32,304 downwards.
CGCTGTGCCAGCATATCCAGGATGCCTTCGAGATTTATGAGTTGCACCGCGAAAATCGGGAATTATCCCGCATGCTGCATGCCAACCAGTCCTTGCTGAAGAATTTGCATGATGCCTGAATTTATTTGTCTGGCTGGTCTATAGACTGACGGATATACATAGTTCGGTAAACCCGCCCCCATTTTCTGGCATTCATGGGAACGGATCACCTTGTTGGAGCACTCAGATTATCTGGACGCGCGTTTTCTTTCGTTTTCAGTCAATAAGATTTTACGCAGACGAATCGACTTAGGGGTTACTTCGACTAATTCATCATCACCGATAAACTCTAAAGCTTGCTCCAAAGTCATTTTTTGAATTTTAGCGCAGGTCAAACTATCATCAGTACCCGAAGCACGCACGTTAGTTAGCGGCTTGGGTTTAGTTGGGTTAACCACTAAATCGTTAGTCCGCGAATGAATACCGACTAATTGACCTTCATAGATTTCATCACCATTAACCACTAATAACTCACCGCGAGCTTGGAGTGGGTATAAAGAGTAATCAACCGCTTTACCTTTAGACATCGAGATCAAAACACCACGAATCCGATTACCCACAGCACCTTCTTTTACCGGGCCGTAATGATCAAATACGTGATAGAACAAACCAGACCCGGAGGTTGCGGTTAAAAACTCTGTTTGAAATCCTAATAAGCCACGAGAAGGTACAATATATTCCAAACGAATACGACCTTTACCATCTGGCACCATGTCTTTTAGATCACCTTTACGGTCACCTAATTTTTCCATGATGGCGCCTTGATGCTGTTCTTCAACTTCTATCGTTACATTTTCAAACGGTTCTGATTTAACACCGTCAATTTCTCTAATAATTACTTGCGGACGCGATACACCAAGCTCGAAACCTTCACGACGCATATTCTCGATCAAGACCGATAAATGTAATTCACCACGCCCTGATACTTTAAATTTATCCGGATCATCAGTGGTTTCAACACGTAAAGCGACGTTGTGTTGTAACTCTTTTTGTAAACGATCATAAATTTGCCGTGTGGTAATGAATTTACCTTCTTTACCCGCAAACGGTGAATTATTGACTTGGAATGTCATGCTGACAGTCGGCTCGTCAACCGATAGGGCAGGTAATGCAACAACATTATTAGGATCGCATAATGTTTCTGAAATTTTTAAATTCTCAATGCCGCAGAAAGCAATAATGTCGCCCGCTTGCGCAGTTTCAACTTCCACCCGCTCTAAGCCATGAAAACCAAACAGTTTCAACATACGACCGTTACGGGTTTTACCTTCATTATCCACGATGGTTAGCGGCATATTACGTGTCACTTTGCCATGCTGAATACGGCCGATACCGATAACGCCGACATAAGAGTTATAGTCTAAGCTGATAACCTGCATTTGGAATGGCGCATCAATCTCTACTGGTGGCGGCGCCACTTTATCAACGATGGTTTGAAACAGCGGTGTCATATCGCCACCTGAAACATCGGCTTCCAATCCAGCAAAACCATTTAACGCAGAAGCATAAACAATTGGGAAATCCAGTTGCTCATCCGTAGCGCCTAAGTTATCGAACAAATCAAAAGTTTGATCGACAACCCAATCAGGACGCGCGCCGGGGCGATCTACTTTATTGATAACCACAATAGGCTTTAAACCTAAAGCAAAGGCTTTTTTAGTCACAAAACGTGTTTGTGGCATCGGGCCGTCAACCGCATCGACTAATAATAAAACCGAGTCAACCATAGATAAAACCCGTTCAACCTCACCACCAAAATCGGCATGGCCCGGGGTGTCAACGATATTGATGTGATAGCCGTTCCAGTCTATCGCGGTATTTTTCGCCAGAATGGTAATACCACGCTCTTTTTCAAGCTCGTTGGAATCCATCATTCTTTCAGAGGTCTTTTCATGAGCAGAAAAAGTACCTGACTGCTCTAATAATTTATCAACCAACGTCGTTTTACCATGGTCAACGTGCGCAATGATTGCGATATTTCTTAATTTTTCTATCACAGGATTTACTTGGGTATTTAAAAGAATCGATACAAGGTTGATTTCGCCTATTATGCGCAAACCAACATGAAATGGGGTGGCTGGATTCTGGGTACTAACCGGCCTACATTAGCTTTGTTGCCAGGGCAAGTCGTGGAAACGCCAGCCGCCAACAGTGTTGCGATGTTTGTTTTCATCCAAAGGGCCTTCAAAGCCTTCCAGAATATTGATCAGGTGTTGGTAACCATTGGTTTCCAGTGCTTTAGCCGCATCAACTGAGCGTTGACCACTACGGCAAAGCAACAAAACCGGCGCTGATTTATCAGCTACCTGTTGCTGCACTTGTTCGACAAAAGCGGTATTTAACTGCATGCCGGGAAATTCTTTCCAAGCGACATGGATAGCTTTAGGCGGATGACCGACAAAACTGTGTTCGATAGCGGTTCTAACGTCAATCAACACAGCTGACGGGTTATCCTGCAGTAAAGCCCAAGCTTGCTTGGGGTCGAGATTTTCAATCATGTTTATACCGGTTAGAATTTTTGTCCGATGAAGCAGGCTTCATTTCTATTGCCATAACGCCAGTCGCCAATACGAGCGTATTCCTGATAAAACACCAGGCTTAGCGAGGGAAACAGGCTGAGTAATTCATTATCACCCAGCAAATAGTCCGGATTGCTAGGGCCGTGTTGATCAAGTTTGTTGCGGGTAAATGTCTGATAAAACAACAGGCCTTCGGGTTTTAAGGCTCCCATTATCGCATTACACAGGGATCGGTCAAGGAAACGACTAATGACAATTACATCATAATGCTTAAGTGGGAGGATTTTTTGTCTGATATCGCATTGCCAGGTAGTGATGGGAAGTGATATTTGATCGGCTTGAGTTTGCAAACGAGTTAAGGCAACGGAAGAAATATCCCAGGCATCGACTTGCAAACCAAGCCTGGCTAAAAACAGGGCATTACCGCCCAAACCACAGGCTAAATCGAGTGCTTTGCCTTGTTTGGGTAATAAATAAGCATGCTCGTAAAGCACTTGCGAGGGATCAATCGACTGCTGGTTATGACTATAAAATTTGTCCCATTTGGCTTGCTCAATCACGGCGCATCCATACCGATACGGTGCGGCAGCCAACCTTGAATAAAATCCAGAAAAGAACGGACTTTGGCCGATAAATATTTCCGGTGTGGATAAACCGCATAGATGGCCAACGGGCTGATAGCGTATTGTTCCATCACTACTTGCAAGCGTCCTAGCTCAATGTCGCGACCAACGATGTAGCGCGGCAACATGATCAAGCCTAAACCATTGACTGCAGCATTACGGACTGGGTCTGCCATGTTGGCTTGCATACGACCGGTGACTGTGACAGTGCGATCACCCAGTATGCCTTTGAAACGCCATTTATCACGCGGCGGTATCGCCCAATTGATCAGGCAGCTATGGTTTTCCAGATCTTCCGGATCTTGTGGTGTGCCGTGCAGATTTAGATAATCTGCTGAAGCACACACTACCAGCGATGAGCTGGCCAGTTTGCGCGCCACTAGACTGGTATCATTGAGTTGACCTAAATAAATAGCAATGTCGACACCTTCGTCAATCAAATCGACTTGCCCACCTTTTAATATCATTTCCACCGACAAATCCGGATAGTTTTTTAAATACTGAGTCAATCCGGGGGCAATATGGGTGGCGCCAATTACTGGCGGAGCACATATTTTAAGCAACCCACGAGGTTCGGTTTGTAATTTGGTAACAGCTGACTCCATCTCCTCAACATCCAGTAAAACCTGGAGACAGCGTTCGAGATACTCGGCACCCGCTTCTGTCAGACTGATACTACGAGTGGTACGATTAAATAATCGAGTATTTAGCTGGCTTTCCAGCTGCATAATATGCTTGGTCGCCATGGCTCTGGAGATATCCAACTCCTTAGCGGCGCCAGCAAAACTACCTGCTTTAGCAACCCGAGCGAATACATTCATACTGGTTAATTTATCCATTGACGCCTCATTAGCTGGATTGATATTTGCAAAAAATGTTTGACTTTTCTATTGTTTCTTTATTATTTACAATCTATTTTATAAACACACAATTGTAAACATTTTTTTATACTGTATAGTACGCTGCAACTGAAGAGCAAAGCAAGACAGCTTTGTCAAGAATGGCTTTAATTTTATTAGAATTGAAACCATATGAATGGCTTAAACAAAGATATTCTGATTACCTCCCTGTTTCACAGGTATTTTGAGTTTTAATCAGGTTTTTTGTTATTTCAAACGTGTAGTTTGCCGATACCTCCCTAAAGATAGGCAAAGCACACATATCAACGGTTAACTTTAAAGAATTTGTAACTACCTCCTGGTGTTGTAATACAAGCGGAACCTCCTCATAGCACTCTGCTTGTTTTTTTAACCTCCTTTTGCGCAAGCAATGGAGGTTTTTTTTTGCCTGTCGTTTTGGCCAGTCTTCCAACGTGATATGATTTTTTGCAGAAACCACTCAAGAGTACCTGTTAATGAATGATGTCTTACAGCAGCTAGCTGAAATTTTGGAACAACGCAAACAACAATCTGCCGATCAATCTTATGTTGCCAGTCTTTATGCCAAAGGCCTGGATCATATTTTGAAAAAAATTGGCGAAGAGGCGACAGAAACTGTTATAGCTGCTAAAGATGGTGATAAAGATAAAATTATTTATGAAACGGCTGACTTATGGTTTCATTGCATGGTGATGTTGGCAGATCAGGGCTTGGGCCCTGAACTGGTTATCAACGAATTACAGCGTCGCTTCGGCTTGTCCGGCTTACAGGAAAAGGCCCAGCGCACCAATCATCCTAATTAATATGAAGGAGTGAAAGATGGGCATTAGCATGACTCAATTGTTAATCGTACTGGTTATTGTAATTTTGGTGTTCGGTACCAAACGACTGAAAAATGTCGGTGGAGATCTGGGTGATGCCATCAAAGGTTTTCGCGGCGCCATGAAAGACGGTGAAGAGGACAAAACCATTACCGAAGAAAAAGGCGAAACCCTAGACGGCGAAGTTACCCACAAAGAAAAAGACGAGGCCTGATCGGCTATGTTTGATGTCGGCTTTTCCGAATTAGTTATGGTGGGTTTGATCGCCTTACTGGTGATCGGCCCGGAAAGACTGCCCAAGGCAGCACGCATTGCCGGTTTCTGGCTAGGCAAGACTCGCAACACGATTGCCAACGTTAAGGCGGAAATCAAACAAGAATTACATGCCGAAGAAATGCGCCAACTGCTGCAACAGCAACAAAGCATTACTGATGAATTGCAGCAAATTGCTAGCGAAACGCAAATTGCAGTAGACGATATAAAAATCAACATTGAAACCAGTGGCGAAAACACGTCAAATAATGAAAAACCCGTTTGATCCTGCAGGCGAACTGCCTTTTATCAGCCATTTGATCGAATTGCGTGATCGCTTGCTGCGTGTAGTCTTGTGCGTATTACTGGTCTTTATCGGCACCGCCAGTTACGCCAACGAAATATATCAATATATTGCAGAGCCCTTATTGGTGCATATGCCCAAAAACAGCACCATGATCGCAATTGACGTCGCCTCGCCGTTTTTTACCCCGATTAAATTGGCATTAGTAGTAGCGATATTTGCCTGCATTCCCTACATATTGTTTCAATTTTGGGGTTTTGTAGCCCCCGGCCTCTATCGCCATGAAAAACTGATGGTATTACCGCTATTATTCGCCAGCACAGTGCTGTTCTATACCGGCGCGGCATTTGCGTATTTTGTGGTGTTTCCGTTAGTTTTTGGTTATTTAACTTCGGCAGCACCCGCTGGTGTAACGGTGATGACCGATATTGCCACTTATCTGGATTTTATATTGGCAATGTTTTTTGCCTTTGGGGTGTCGTTTGAAATACCTATTTTCACCATAGTTTTAGTTTGGGCCGGAATTACCACGCCCCAGAGCCTGTCTGAAAAACGCCCTTATGTGATTGTCGGCGTATTTGTGGTTGCAATGTTTCTAACCCCGCCCGATGCGCTGTCGCAAACTTTGTTAGCCGTCCCTATGTGGCTGTTATTTGAATCAGGCTTGCTTTTTTCCAGGTTTTTTGTCGGTAAACGCCGGGAAGATTAAATGACAGACAGCATGGTTGAGCGTTTTCAACACATACAAAGTCAAATTCGCCACGCCACCGGTATTGCCAGTCGACCACGCGGTAGCGTGCAATTACTGGCTGTTAGTAAAACCAAGCCAGCGAGTGATATTGCTGCGTTATATAGACTAGGGCAGCGACATTTTGCCGAGAATTACCTGCAAGAAGCCTTGCTCAAGCAGCAGCAATTAGCCGCATTTAACATCACTTGGCATTTTATCGGACCAATCCAATCCAATAAAACCAAACCACTAGCCAGCCATTTCGATTGGGTGCACAGCGTCGATCGCTTAAAAATTGCTCAACGTCTTAGTGAACAACGCCCTGACTATTTGCCGCCGCTAAACATTTGCCTACAAGTCAATATTAGCGAAGAAAGCAGTAAATCCGGCGTTAGTATTGGCAAGCTACCCGATTTAGTTGCGGCAGTAAGCGCATTACCCCGCATACGACTACGAGGGGTAATGGCTATACCGGAGCCCGAATCAAACTACGCCAAACAACGCCAACCCTATCGACAACTGTATCTAGCGGTACAGCAACTTAATAGACCGGAGTTAGATAGCTTTTCGTTTGGCATGAGCGGGGATTTGAAGGCCGCCATCATGGAGGGCGCCAGCATGGTTAGAGTTGGCACTGCCCTGTTTGGTAAACGTCTCTAACGACTCATATCTTCCTCACCTAAGCCCACCTTGGTAGCTATTAAGGGCTTTTTAATAGATAATAAGGACAATTTTTACCTACTTTTTCTTAGCTCCGATAATGAAACATAAGCTCGAATACCTGTTGCAACATGCTGTTGATGCCCTGAAAACGCAAGGTGTTCTTGACCATGAAATTGTTGTGCAAGTTAATTTGGAACGCGCGCGCGACAGTCAACATGGTGATTTTGCCACTAACCTGGCCATGCTGCTGGCTAAACCCGCCAAAACCAATCCTCGCCAACTGGCTGAAAAAATCATCGCCGAAATTCCCACCCATAACCTGGTTAGCAAAGTTGAAATTGCTGGCCCCGGCTTTATCAATTTTTTCATCAACCCTGATAGCCAATTTGAAATCGTTAAACATATCCATGATGCCGGCTCTGAGTTTGGCTTAAGCGACATCGGTGCCGGTAAACGGGTGCAGGTGGAATTTGTCTCGGCTAATCCAACAGGACCGCTTCATGTCGGCCATGGTCGCGGAGCTGCCTATGGTTCGGCTGTAGCAGACTTATTGCAAGCCGCCGGCTTCAAAGTTGAGCGCGAATATTATGTCAACGATGCCGGCCGGCAGATGGACATTCTGGCTACTAGTGTCTGGTTACGCTATTTGGAAGAATGTGGCGAAGTGTTGCCATTTCCCAGTAACGGTTATCGCGGTGAATATGTGCGCGAAACCGCGTTTAATTTACACAAAAAATCGGGTAACGATTATCGCCGACCGGTTGAATTGGTGCTGGAAGACATTCCGCCCGATGAGCTGCAAGGCGGCGACAAGGAAAAACATATAGATGCCTTGATCGATCGTGCTAAAACTTTATTAGGACCGAACCAATACAATGATGTATTTCAGGCCGGTTTGAATGAGATTCTTGCCGATATCAAAGACGATTTGCAGGAATTTGGCGTTAGCTATCAACACTGGTTTTCCGAACGCTCGCTGATGGAGGATAACTCTCTACAGCTAGCACTACAACGCTTGGATGAAGCGGGATATCTCTACAAACAGGATGGTGCCACTTGGTTTGCTTCCAGCCGCTTGGGTGATGAAAAAGATCGAGTGGTAATACGCGACAATGGTCAAAGCACCTATTTTGCCTCCGATATTGCTTATCACATGAACAAACTGGATCGCGGCTTTGATCAAATTGTGAATATCTGGGGTGCCGATCACCATGGCTATATTCCACGTGTCAACGCAGCCATGCAAGCTTTGGGTGCAGATAATTCCAAGTTAAAAGTATTACTGGTGCAATTTGCGGTGCTGTATCGAGGTGATGAAAAAGTACAGATGTCCACCCGATCCGGTGAATTTGTCACCTTGCGTCAATTGCGCAACGAAGTAGGCAAAGATGCTTGCCGTTTTTTTTATGTGATGCGTAAATCCGAGCAGCACATGGATTTTGATTTAAAGCTGGCTACCTCCAAAAGCAATGAGAACCCGGTTTATTATGTGCAGTATGCCTATGCGAGGGTTTGCAGCGTGTTGCGGCAACTGGATGAAAAAGGCCGTGAACGCAATTTACATTTGGGCATGCAACATTTGAATTTACTGACTGAAGCGCAGGAAACTGCCTTATTGACCACTTTATCTAAATATCCTGAGATATTGGAACGCTCTGCGCTGCAATACGAACCACACCAATTAATTCATTACCTGCGTGAATTAGCCAATCAGTTTCATAGTTATTACAATGCCCATCAGTTTTTAGTGGACGATGAGCCGCTATGCAATGCGCGTCTAAATTTAATTTGCGCAGTCAAGCAAGTGCTGGCCAACGCTCTGAACTTACTGAAAATCCATCTGCCGGAATCGATGTAATGCCCAGAGACTATAAACATCGCGTACAGTCCAGTAGTTACAACGCGACACGCAGACGCCAAAAAAAGGGACCAACCCTGTGGTGGCGCTGGTTGTTAGTCGCGGCCTTGATTGTGGCGTTTATAGTGTTTTTGAATATGATACGTAACAAGGTGACTGAGCTGGTTTCCGGCAATGCGGAAGTCGAGGTTAGCCAACCTATCAAACAAGAAATTCCGCTTCAACCCAAAACAACCGCTACTAACGAAGCGGAAAAGAAACCAGAGCCAAAACCAGAACCAGAACCCGAACAACCAGTAGAACCCAGCTACGATTTTTATACGATTTTGCCGCAGGCAGAAACCGTGGTACCGGATTATGAAATCAAAAGTCGGGTTCGTGAAGAACTAGTGGGCAAAACCAAAGCCAGCAAATATATGATGCAAGCGGGTTCATTTCGTGAAGCTGCCGATGCCGAACGTCATAAAGCCCGGTTGGCCACTCTCGGTATTGAAGCTAAGGTTGAAAAAGCAAAAGTAGGTAATGTTAATTGGCATCGCATCAAAATCGGACCTTACGATAACCCTACCAGCGTTGCCACCATCAAAGAATTACTGCAAAAGAATGGTATTGGCGTAATAGTCACCGAGCAGGGAAAGTAGGCTATAGTTTTTCAGGCTTAACCCATTTTGCTAGCACCCTGTACAAAGTGATCGGCAAGATGGGTTTACTGATGTGATCGACCATCCCAGCCTGTAGGCATTTTAATCTGTCTTCCTGCATAGCGTTGGCTGTCATGGCTATGATAGGCAGATCTTGATACTCTGGCATTTCTTTTATGCGTTGAGTTGCCATATAGCCATCCATAACCGGCATCTGCACATCCATCAAAACAGTATCGTACCGATTACATTGCACTTTATTTAAGGCAATGGCACCATTTTCGGCAATATCAACCTGGATTTGCATTTTTTTCAGCAACTCCACTGCCACAATCCGATTAATCTCATTATCTTCCGCCAGCAATACCCGCATACCCGGCAGGACTTGTAACTGCTGAGATTCAAGTTGTAGGTGATCTTGCTGTTCTACCTGCCTAACATTGGTTAAATCGGACAGGCCGAATCTAACTGTAAATATAAAACGAGAACCGACATTCAGTTCACTTTCCAAATAAATACTGCCGCCCATTTGTTCGATCAATCGCTTTGAAATAATCAAACCCAAGCCAGTGCCACCGTAATTGCGCGTGACGCTACTGTCACCCTGAGTAAAAGCCTGAAACAAGCGGTTTTGTTGTTCGACACTGATACCAATTCCTGTATCGCTGACACAAAACTGCAAAAAAACCTTTTCTGAATCACGACTGATTTCACTGACAGTCACCTTGACTTCACCACGCGCGGTAAATTTAATGGCATTGCCGATTAAATTGATTAAAACTTGCTGCAAACGTTGTGGGTCACCTATGACAGCAAGGCCGTGGTCTGTTTGTGAGTGATTTAAGCTGAGATTTTTACGAGCCGATAGCTCTGCCATGGTGGAATACACCTGATCCAGTATATCCTGCAGTAAAAATGGAATGCTCTCCAGCTCCATTTTACCGGCTTCCATTTTGGAAAAATCCAAAATATCGTTAATGATAGTCATCAGCGAGCGTGATGCCATTTGTACGCGTTGCAGATATTGACATTGTTTGTCAGTCAACGGGGTATTCAGACACAGTTCCACCAACCCCACGATAGCGTTCATCGGCGTACGAATTTCGTGACTCATATTGGCCAAAAACTCACTTTTGGCCTGATTAGCCGATTCGGCGGCTTGCTTGGCTATTTGCAGTTCATGGGTACGGTTAAGTACTTGCATTTCCAAGTCAGTTTCATTTAGCTGAATCTGCTGCAGCATGTTATTAAAAGCATCTGATAAATCACTGATTTCATCATTACCGGCATATACCGAGCGCATGCTGTAATCATTGTCACGTTCGATCTGACGTGCAGTCTCGGCTAACTGTATGATAGGACGCAGCAACGAGCGTTGCAGACGTAATACAAACAAGCCGGCCAAACTCAGCGCAATGAAGACAATGCCGGCGTTAATGGCCATGTTGTCTAACAAAGCAAGATAATGCCGATGTAAATCTGCGACTAGCGTAATGTTGCCGACGATCTCATCATTACTAAATAAAATAGCTCGTCGGACCTCGCGAGTTTGGGGTAAAAAAGCCGGCCAAAAGCCGGTCCAATGTTGTTCCGCATGCGCATAGGTGGCAAAAGTTTCTCCCGATGAGTTTTCAATAATCGCAGCAATGATGTCGGGGTCATGCTTGAGTGAATCCAAAACTTCTTTAGCCGTTTTGTTGTCATCGAATAACAAGGCGACACTGCTATTTTGCCCTATCATATCGGCCATTAATGTGAGTTGATTGCCTATGTTTTCATGCAGCGCGTTATATTCACGAAACGCCAATGTCAAGCTTGCCACCAACAGCGTTAAACCTGCCATCAGTCTCAGAATTAACGCCAGCTTGCGGCTGATGGAAACTCGAGGTTTATGTCTTATGCTCATTCCAGTATCTCCGCCATTCGCAACAGTTTTGAGCTGAGCCGTAAATTGGCTGCCCTGACTGAAGCAAGATTGACTATTAGCTTTAATTTATTATCACGCAGGGTAAATTGAATCATGCCGCCCTTGCTGGCAAACTGCTCAACATCGCTGACCAGTAATACATGGTGTATTTTGGCTTGCGTCAGCATCGCTTCGGAAAGCGCATCCAGTTCGCTGAGAAACAAAATCTGGCATTGCTCGATAGCAAAAACAGGATCGAGCAGAATATGTACGATTTTGTTATCGACTTCCATGCCTTCCAGCGCCGGCAGATAAAAACGCAAAGGATTGTCACCTTTTACGCAGATAGTCATTTGTGTCGAATCTGGCCATTGCGCCAGTTCGGCAAAATGAAATAGATAAGCGGTTTTAAGTTGATATTCGCGACTTATGGCTGGGTTAGCGTCGCCACAGCAAATACCAGGCAGACAAAAACCAATACTCAACAAGAGTAATTTCAGGATTGCCTTGGTCACAATCCCGCTCTCAAAAGCGCCAGGAAAATTGCGCAACATAACCGCGCTGGATTTGACTAGCTACCGGAATATACAAAATATCACTGAATTCCGGGTGTTGGTTATCGAGCAGGTTTTGCCCACTGAATGATAACTCCAGATCTTTATGCGGATGCCAGCCCAAGCGCAAATCAAGTGTGAAATAAGCCGGTATGCTTGTTCGGTCTACATAAATCTCATCGACGAAACGACCCCAGGCATCCAGTTCAATTTCAGGGGTCAGGTTAAATAATGAGCGTAATGATAGTCTATGTTGCGGATTGAAATGTTGCTCGGCATCCGGGTCGCGAAACCACGATACATTGGCATCATACTTGGCATCGAATTGATTGCCGCTATATGAAGCCTGCAGGCGCCAATCATGATTAACCCGATAATTGATGGACATCTCCAGGCCATAGCTTTCAACATGCCGGTAATTACCGACTGTGGCTTCCAACACATTACCGTAGATAGGGTCTGTTCTGACATTACCGGTAAATTTAGTACCCTGCATGCGATCGTAGATGTTGTAAAACAGCGCGGTATCGATATCGAGATTACTGGCAATCTGCCAGCGCCAACCTAACTCATAAGCCAGCAGGTTTTCAGTCAGCATGTCAGGATTGGCTGTGGCCTCAAAAAACGTGTTGCTACCGGGTATAGTTTTAAACAAACGAATGCTGTGCTGAGCCCGGTTAGGCAGTACGACCGCACGCGATACTGCTGCCCATAAGCTATGTTGTTTATTGGGCATCCATAGTAAGCGTGCGTTAGGTTCAGTTTCCCAGCCGGTGTAGGTAAAATGCTCTACCCGATTGCCCAACGTCAGAACCCAATCTTCAAACAGATCAATTTGATCCTGTAAAAATACGCCGACATTGTGTTGCGTGTATTTCTCTGGCTCAAAGCCCAACGTCAGGGTGTTATCAAAATTGTCGCTGATGATTTGGTAATTGAGTCCCCACATTAAGTGATGATTGTCATAGCTTGGCAGGCTGTGTTGAAAATCCAGCACCCCCTGTGAGCGGCTCATATTATTCGTCGTCAAATCCCAATTGGTTTGGGTAAATGACATATTCAAATCCGTATGATGACCACTGTCGGTAAGATGCTTCCAACTGCCTTGCAAACTACCTGTTATGCCATCGCGACCAAAATCATCCTGCCGCCAAAGTGGCGGCGTGGGTGACGATACGCCGATGAAATAGCCATGCTGACGATAGCGGGATACATTACCTTCCAGCATCAATTGATCATGTTCGCTCAATTGACTGTCCAAACGAAAATTACCGGTCTCTGTATCGCCATTATCGTGAGTATCCTGATCACCCACCAAGTCAATACTGGCGTCACGATGAATGCCACTCAGTGTGCCACGCAAAAAAGTCGCATCGGACAATTTTCCGCCGTAACGTATCCCGCCAAAGCCCTGTTCTTCAGTGCCACCACCTCCGCTGAGTAAACCGCCTTGGGTATCCTGTGCGGAACGAGTGACAATGTTGATGGTGCCATTGACCGCATTAGCGCCCCACAAACTACCGCTGGGTCCACGTAACACTTCAATACGTTCAATATCCTGTAAGGCAGGGGTTTGCTGCCCCCAATACACACCACTCACCAACGGATCGTAAATGCTACGGCCGTCTATCATCACTTGTAGTTTATTGGCATAAAGATCGTTAAAACCGCGCGCACTGACGGCCCAATTCCAGGCATTGATTTTGGCCACATTCATACCTGGCACCATCCTTAATACTTCCGGCAAACTGGTAACCCCGGCCCGCCGAATGTCTTCAGAGGTAATCACAAATGCAGCCGCTGGGCTATTTTGAACCGACTGTTCCTGACGAGCCAGACCGGATACATCTAGCACAGTGAGTTCTTCCCAACTCAAAGGCAATAGTTCGCGGGTCGATTCAATGGTATCGGATGGAAACTCTTCAGCTAATAAAGCTTGAGTCAGTAGGTACAAAAAAAGTACTAGACCGACTCGGTGGCGCGAGAAGTATAAACACATAGCTAACGGTCAGACAGGGCTGGAAAATATGAATTATAGTGGAGGCTAAGCGTTGATACGGATTTAAAACAGCCTGTTGGTTACGCTTGCTGTTTTAACCAATCCAAAGCACCCAATCCAGCAGCTCGCCCGGTTGCCAGACAGGCGGTTAATAAGTAGCCGCCGGTGGGGGCTTCCCAATCCAGCATTTCGCCGGCGCAAAACACACCCGGTCGATTTTTTAACATTAAATGTTCATCACAGGCTAAAAAACTCACACCACCGGCACTGCTAATGGCTTCTACCAGTGGACGGGTTGCTAATAGTTTGATCGGCAAGGCTTTTAGAGTGTTGCCTAGCAGTTTAGAATCATGCATTTGTTCGGCGGATAAAGCTTCGCGCAGCAAAGCTAATTTGGCAGCATCTAAATTTAAACATTTACGAAGATGATTGCTCAATGAAGCTTTACCGCGCGGCTTAGACAAGCGGGATAAGATATCGCTTAAGTCTCGGTCCGGACTTAAATCCAAATAAATTAGCGCGGAACCTGACAGGCTAATTTCATCTCGCAACATCGCCGAGCAGGCGTAAATCAATCCGCCTTCCAGACCATACTTGGTCAGCATTAATTCACCTGCTTGGCTGAATTTATTATCTTGAGTACTGCTAAAATCCAGTCTGACGGCTTTTATAGGTATACCGGCAAATTTATCGCGGAAAAACGCACTCCACGCAACTTCAAAACCGCAATTAGCCGGTTGTAGTGGGGCCACTTCGACACTGAGTTGCTGCAACACCGGTAGCCAGGCTGCGTTTGAACCTAGTTGTGGCCAACTGCCGCCACCCAAAGCCAGAATCACTACATCGGCAACCACTGCTATTTCGGCATCGTTGTGAGCAAAGCGTAGCAAGTTAACATCAGTCCAACCCAGCCAGCGATGACGCATGTGAAACTGTACGCCAGACTCGCGCAATCGATGTAGCCAAGCGCGTAGCAAAGGCGCTGCTTTCATTTCGGTTGGGAATACCCGACCCGACGAACCGACAAAGGTTTCGATACCCAAACCCAGAGCCCAGGCCCTTAGTGCAGCCGGCGAAAATTCCAGTAACATGGGTTCCAATTCTATCCGGCGACTACCGTAGCGGGCCACAAACGGCTCGAAGGCCTCTGCATGAGTAATATTCATCCCACCTTTACCGGCCATCAAAAACTTGCGGCCTGCCGAAGGCATGGCATCATAAACATCTACTTTCATGCCGGCTTGGCTTAACACTTCTGCGGCCATTAAGCCAGCAGGGCCAGCACCGATAATGGCAACAGATTTAGTAGAGCAGGTCATGTAGCGTCTGCTTGCTTGGCATCAAGCGAAAGGGCGCAAAGATATTCTTGTAGAATTTGAAATCACTTTATGGCGTAGATTCAAGGTTGCATTGATCGCATTCACCAATATCTTCAAACCAAATATGTGGAGAAACCTCGATAAACTGCTTCATTAATGCTGTGCATTTTTCATCGTGCATTTCAATAACGTTAACTCCAGCCTCTCGCAACCAATCCAGATGCCCCTCAAAGTTGGCCGATTCACCCACCACTACAGTGCCTATATTGAATTGACGGATCAATCCTGAGCAATACCAGCAGGGTGCTAATGTCGTCACCAAAATCTTGTCGCGATAATTGTTTTGGCGGCCAGCCTTACGGAACGCATCGGTTTCACCATGTACCGAAGGATCGTTATCTTGCACCCGCCGATTACGCCCGCGACCCAACAAATTTCCATCAGCATCAAATAAGGCCGCCCCGACCGGTACCCCGCCTTCATCAAATCCAGATTGAGCTTCGGCGTAGGCAATAGCAAGCATGTCTCTGTAATCCATCATATTTCTCCGAATCTAAAGCTGGATGAGAAAATGGCAGCCTCAATATGTACAGTGAAATCGAGACTACTATCTAACCGAACTTAAACAGCCAAATTAACGCTGCAAAAAATTCCGCAACATGTCATGTCCATGTTCGGTCAAAATCGACTCCGGGTGGAATTGCACACCTTCGATGTCCAGGGTTTTGTGGCGTACACCCATGATCTCGTCGATATTGCCGGCTTCGTCCTGGGTCCAGGCGGTAATTTCCAGGCAATCCGGCAAGCTGGCTTGTTCTATCACCAGCGAATGGTAGCGGGTGGCGGTGAATGGGTTGCTCAAGCCTTTGAATACGCCGACATCGTTGTGATACACCGGCGAGGTCTTACCGTGCATAATGCTTTTGGCGTGAATAATGTTGCCGCCGAAAGCGTAGCCTATGCTTTGGTGGCCGAGACAAACCCCCAATAGCGGGATTTTACCGGCATAAGTGCGGATGGTTTCTACCGAGATGCCAGCTTCCTTTGGCGTACATGGGCCGGGGGATATAACGATTTTATCCGGCTGCAGCGCGGCGATGTCTGCGACGCTGACTTCGTCATTGCGTACTACCGTGACATCGGCACCCAGTTCGCCGAAATATTGCACCAGGTTATAGGTAAACGAGTCGTAATTGTCGACCATTACCACTTTAATGGCGCTCATGCTTTTCCTCCGAGGCCGGCTTCGGCCATGCTGACGGCGCGGAACACCGCCCGGCCTTTATTCATAGTTTCATCCCATTCGTTGCGCGGCACGGAATCGTAGACGATGCCGGCCCCGGCCTGAATGTGCAGGGTTTGATCTTTAATCACCGCGGTGCGAATGGCAATTGCCGTATCCAGATTGCCGGACCAGGAAATATAACCCACCGCACCGGAATAAATACCGCGTTTGACCGGCTCCAGTTCGTCGATAATTTCCATGGCGCGAATCTTCGGTGCGCCGCTGACGGTGCCGGCCGGGAAGGTTGCAGCCAGCACGTCGAAGGCATTTTTGCCGTCTTGTAACTCGCCGGTGACATTGGAGACGATATGCATGACATGCGAATAACGCTCGATAATCATCTTGTCGGTTAATTTGACGCTGCCGATTTTCGCCACCCGACCGGCATCATTACGGCCCAGATCGATCAACATCAAGTGCTCGGCGATTTCCTTGGGATCAGCCAGCAACTCTTGCTCCAAAGCCAGATCCTGCTCGTGATTGGCGCCACGTGGGCGGGTGCCAGCGATGGGTCTGACAGTAATTTCGTCGTCTTCCAGGCGGACTAAAATCTCCGGCGAAGAACCAACGATATGAAAGTCATGCAGATTCAGGTAATACATATAGGGCGACGGATTCAAGCAACGCAGTGCCCGGTATAAATCCAGCGCTGAGGCGTTAAATGGAATCGACATCCGTTGCGACAACACCACCTGCATGACATCGCCATCAGTTATGTATTGTTTAGCTTTTACTACCGCGTCTTCAAAACCCTGCTGGGTAAAGCCGGAAATAAAATCCGATTCCTTAACCTGCTTAGAACTGACGTGCGGTTGCGGACGGGCTTTTAAAGAATGCAGCTGATTAACCAATTCGGCCAAACGGGCTTGGGCATTTTCTAGCGCATTGGCCTGGCTAGGGTCGGCATGGGTCAGTAACAACATTTTGCCGGACAGATTGTCAAACACCAGCAAGTCTTCCGATACCATCAATAAAATATCCGGCGTGCCGATAGGGTCTGGCTTGGCTTTGGATTGTAAACGCGGCTCGATATAGCCTATGGTTTCGTAACCGAAATAACCCACCAAACCACCATTAAAACGCGGCAAGCCTTCTATATCAGGCACTTGGTATTGCTGGCGAAACGCTTCTATCCATTCCAGCGGTTTCGGATGTTCAAAACTTTCTGTGGCTGCCTCATCGTTTTCGATAGTGATCTGGAGGCCACTGATTTTGACTCGGATTTTACAGGGCAAACCGATGATGGAATAACGCCCCCACTGTTCGCCACCGTGGACCGATTCGAATAAATAAGAATAAGCACCATCTGCTAATTTCAGATAAGCGCTGAGCGGGGTATCCAGGTCGGCCAGCACTTCGCGGCAGACGGGGATGCGGTTGTAGCCCTGCTGGGCGTATTCTTTAAATTGCGCGGGTGTCATTGCTGTTGCTCTGGATAGGGTCTGGATTCGACCGTTGCGATACGACCGAAGATTGTAACTCACAAAGCGCCAAGCAGCGACCAACAAGCTGTATAAAACACCGACCAAGCCTTTTTCGACTATTGCTCAAAGCCGATTTAACTTAACTGATACTTGAATGTTCGCGCCAATCGATTTTATCCAACCCGAAACGATCTATCTTTTTGTACAATGTGGTACGAGTAATGCCCAATATTTTAGCCGCTAACGAAATATTACCGGCACATTCTCGCAGTGTGGCATGTATACCGTACAGTTCCCAATCTTTCAGTGTCATATTTCCATCTTGTAAGGCTGAACCGACAGAATTGGGCAGCTTATACGTCTGGCTGCCAGAGGGGTTTGCCAACATGGTTTTGTTGAGTTCTTCGACAAAATCCAGCGGTAAGTCCTGTTGAGTGATGAACTCTGCACCGGCAGTATAGAGTGTCGCACGCAGTACATTGATTAATTGCCGAATGTTGCCAGGCCAAGGGTGTTGCTCAATGATGGCCATCACACTGGGGCAAATACTGATTGATTGCGGGTTCGGCAGATTGGCGAGCTCTCGTTGCAGAATGTGGTGGATTATCGCCAGTTTGTCATCGCGTTCGCGCAATGCCGGCAGATGGATTTGTGCCCCGTTGAGACGGTAATAAAGATCACGGCGAAAACGGCCAGCTTCCACGGACTCTTGTAGTGGTACGTTGGTAGCGGCGACTATCTGCACATCAACCTGAATTGGCTTGCTACCACCGATAGGGGTAAATTCCGATGTTTCCAATACCCGGAGTAGCGTTGTTTGTAAATCCAGACTCATATCACCAATTTCATCCAGAAATAGAATGCCTTTGTCAGCCAACAGGAATTTGCCCGGTTTGCCACCGTTACGGGCGCCAGTGAAGCTGCCACTTTCATAGCCGAATAGCTCACTTTCAATAAGGTCGTGGGGAATCGATGCGCAATTGATGGCGATCAGGGCTTGCTGCCGGCGCGGACCGGCATTTTTCAGCAAATTGACAAAATGATCCTTACCTACACCTGATTCACCGGTAATTAGAATCGGAATTTTATGTGTTTGCAGCTTGACTGCTTTGTCGACTAAAGCCGCCAACTCCCCTGATATCGCCGATTCATCGGCAAGCGGCGGTTTTTTTGCCAGTTTGAACGGTATCTTTTCCAGCACCCTAGCCTGGGCCAGAGGATTTTGCGCCAGCGGCAAATTTGTATTGAGCAACACGCAAAGCAGGTGGAGTAAGGCGAAGAGCGAATTCATGCTTTCCTGCCTATCACTAATCAAACCAATCACTGCCAACAGTTCGCCATGGTCATCCAGCAATGGGTAACCGACGGTGCTAAAGGGGTGTAGCGCACTCAAAAAATGCTCCATGCCCTGAAATGCCATCGGTTGCTTAAGATGTACCGCACTACCAATACCATTATTACCTAGTACTCGCTCACCCCAATGGCTGTTTTTTTCATATAGATTGGGCAAAATAGAGCCGGTAAACGCGTTTTCGCCTAGCACCTGTAACAAAACCCCCTCTGCGTCTGTTAGCACCAACATTACACCGGCTTCCTGCAAAAATACGTGAAACTGGTGGCTGAGATGAATTAGCAATTGCGAGATGTCATGCGCTCGCTGGTCGTTGTTATATGTTGGTGGGTTTTGGTCTATGTGTAGCTTGTCCCAATTGGCGAAATTGCCCAGTGGTAACTGATAATCTTCCAGGCAGCGTCGCCAGGCTTCCGTAACCTCAGGCCTGACCCAGTCTACATGATTGGGTACGGATCGGCTTTGATTCATCCACTGCCAGGCTTGTACCGGACGATCTATCTCAAATTCAAGTGTGCGTTTGTAGAAAAAAGCTTCTTGAACAACTTTAACCTTATTGGGTAGGCATAGAGTAATATCCATTTATTCTCTCGATTTTGATTCACTAAAACAGTTTCGGTACGAAACATATTTAAAAACAGTCATTTAGATCTGTTTAGCCTATTCAAAATAGCAAAATCAAAAAAATAGGCAATGTGACATAACGTCACATTGCCTTGCCCCATATTAAGGAAAGGAACTCTGGAGCGAGAGCAACCAGGGCTAGGAGGGTAGAGGTATATAGACAGGCTTAAACTGGTTTTCTCCTAATCTGTAGGGAGTTTGTCCGCCCTATCAGGGTTTCCATCAAAGGCGAGGATCTTCACGGGTAGCGGCGGCCCATTCCGGCGAGTAACCGTCCATAATGGATAAGTCAGGCACATTCATGATCACTGTATCACTGCTGATTAATGTGCCCACTACACTCACTGCTTTGCGTAATGCCATGCGCACCACTTTTACGGAATCGATGATGCCAATATCCAGAAAATGCCCATAACACTGATGTTGCATATCAAAGGCAAATTGCGGATCTGCCTGGGCGCATAAACGCATCATGACTTCTTCGCTGTTCAAGTCACAATTAACCAATAATTGCCGCATCGGTGCACCCAGCGCATTTTTGATGATGGCGATACCCTGCTGTTGCTCGGCATTTTCGGCGATGATTTCGTTCAATATGACCTGACTTCGAAATAGACCTACGCCACCGCCTGGCAGTACACCTTCTTCCATGGCTGCTTTGGCAGACAGATAGGCATTTTCGATTCGCACCAGGCGTTCTTTGATTTCTACGTCTGTAATACCGCCGACACTAAACGTACCGGTCTTTCCGGATAGTACGCAGATACGTTCTTCCAATTCCTCAGCCTCATGTAAATTACCGCTGGCTGAGCCTTCACCGGGTTTGCGGGCACGCACGACGGCAAGCGTTCGGCGTAAAGCCTCGATACGCTCAACTACCGGCTCACGGGCACCCGCCGCACCAATAATAGTCGTGCTACCCTCTATAATAACCGCCCGTTGCGCCTGCCCCAGCTGAGTCAGTTTAACCTGTTCCAGCCTAAGAGCATGTGCCTCCAAAATAGCCGTACCACCAGTTAATACTGCCAAGTCACTTAAACGATTGATGCGACCGTCACCGAAACCGGGCGGTTTGACGGCAACAACCTTGAAAACACCGCGAACATGATTCAGCAATAAGCCAGCCAATGCCTTTTCTGAAACGCTTTCGGCAATCAACAACAGCGGACGGCCTTCTGCAGCCACTTCTTCCAGAATGGGTACCAAATCGATAAAATCGCTGATTTCCCGATCGTATAACAAAATGTAGGGTCGCTCCAAAACTGCTTCGGCACGGGTTTTATCGGTGATGAAATAGGGCGATAAAAAACCCTGCTCATAATGTATGCCTTCCACAACCTCTAATTGATCATCACGACCATTACCCAGCTGGAAGCTCAAGCTGCCATCGTCACCTAGTTCGGATAATGCCTGCGATAGCAGCTTTCCGACACCGGCTTCACCTTTGCTGGCAACCAAAGCAATCTTTTCCAGCCAATCTTCCGTAACACCGGTCACAGCCGTTTTTTGCAAGTGCTGCTCAACTAGCGTTAAAGCCAGTTCCATACCTTTCTGTAACTGCAGAGGATGAAAGCCTGCTGCAACGCTTTTTAAAGCCTCGGAGGCCAGACTCTGCGCCAGCACAATCGCCGTGGTGGTGCCATCACCCACCTCACGAGAGACCGAGCCGGCCACATCGCGCAACATACGAGCCCCCAAGTCGGCAATGCGATCTTCCATCACAATGGCATTGGCAACGGTCACGCCGTCACGGGTGAAGATAGGCATGATGCCAGCGGTACGATGTTGAATCATTACCGCAGGACCGGCGCTACCCAGTGTGACACTGGCTGCTCTAGCCACCGCGTTAATGCCTTGCAGCAAACGCTGACGAGCTTCCGGATTATAAATAACTTGTTTTGACATGGTATTCCTGTATGCATGGGTGATTGTCATTAAGTGCCTGTCGAGTGGCCTACATCCTTGGTATTGCCAATTCGAAAACGTTGTTAATAACCGTGGTTAATCGATAGATTTTTGTTTCATCAGTACGTGTCCGGCATTGGCCCGCGTTTGATGCAGTCGTTCCAGCCGTAACCAGATCCAGGTCAGCTTTCTATCGGCATGGTCCATTGAGCGTTTGAAAGTCTCCTCTTCCGATTCTGGCATTTGTTTGTGCCAGTATTCGCTTAACTCGGCGACACGATCTTCGCCGAGCTTGAGCTTCAAGCGCCGCTCTTCATCCACCAGACGGCGAATACTCTCGTCTAGTTGAATGACCATGCTTTCAACAAACTCCTGGTCTTCGGCTTTCATAAACACTAACTAACGCTGGGCAAAAACTTCTCTAAGAAAATTTTATTTTGAGCGATGCCGGCTTCGGCACACACCGCATACACGGCATCTACCATACCTGGAGGTCCACACAGATATAAATCAGGACTCACCCCGCCACCTTGCAAATCGCGGCGTAAAATGTCCACCACACTGCCTTTTTCGCGATCCCAGCTTTCACTGGCTTTCCAGACGCAAATCCGCACTGTCAGGTTAGGCATTTCCGCTTCCAGCCGTTTGAGTTCATCGGCGTAAAACACTTCTTCTTCGGTATTCACACCGAAGTAAATGACACTGGTTTGCGGGTCACCCCATTCCAGCATGCGTCTGACCATGGATAAAATCGGTGCCAAACCGGTACCGCCAGCCACAAAATAACGTGGAGTGAAACCATTTTCCTTAAGCCCAAAAATGCCGGAAGGCCCTGTAACATTAATTTTTTGGCCGATGTGAGCTTGGTTTTGCAGCCAGCCGGAAAACTTGCCGTTATCAACAATACGAATTAAAAACTCTAATTCGCCGCGATCATTTGAAATATTGGCTGGCGAATAAGAACGTGTAGTGGTGGTTCCAGGAATTTCCAGATCAAAGAACTGGCCGGCATCAAACCGAATTTGTAATTCATCCGGCGGACTTTGCAGTTGTAACTTCATGGCATTGCTTGAAACCTTGGCTAATTCGACGACTTCCGCCTCAAAGTTCATGCCCACTGGCACAAAGGAAATACGGTCGTAAGTGTATGGCACTTCAACAACCATATCTGACGTCGGATAGCAGCGGCACAGTAATACATACCCGTTTTCTTCCTCTTCGGTGGGTAAAGCCTGAAAACTCACTTTGCCCAATTCATAATCACCGTCGGTGCAAAGACCTTTACAAGTTGCACATCCGCCTTCGCGACAGGAAGTCATCAGGTATATTTCTTGGCGCAACCCGGCGCTGACAATGTCCTCGTCTTCAAAACAGTCGAAACTAACGGAATCGCCCTCTTGGGTAATGATTTTAATTTGATGGGCACTCATCTCATTCTCCTCGCGCTTGGCTTCTATTCGAAACGCTGAAAAATGCCAGTACATGATCAACCGCGCGCCGCGAAGCATCCAGGGATAAGGAGCAACCTTCCTGCACCAGTTTTTGATCACGGTAAATAGTCCATCGCCACATAAACTCAAGATCTTCGCTGAATGCGGTGTAGGGTTCTACGTCGTACAACTTGGTGAGACTATCGTCATCAGTCGGAAAAGCAGGTGTAACCGCTGACTTAAAATTTGAGAATAAATCCATAATGCTTTTTCTATAAAAAGTAGTTGATTGTTATAGATGTTTGCAAAAAGTGAGCAGCCTTGCCGTCATCGTTGACTAACAGATCCTGGTGAATAGCCAACAATCCGGCCCATCGCTCAGCAGACTGATTTTGCATGTCATCAGTTTTAGGATGGAAAGGAATCGCCACGCATCCATCGTGGCGATTCACAACATGCCGCACCCGCCTCCTCCGCATACAAAAAAAGAGTCGGGGCTGCGGCAATCCTGCTGGAGGATTACTGTAAGGTAATCACTTTTACGCCACGTTTATTACGCAATTCCTCTAATGGCAACGCGTAATAGTCGGTGTTGCGTAATTCCATCAACTTGGTGCCCAACAGGCGGTCAGTATCCAGAAACACATTGACCGGCATGACGGGTGGTTTGCACGCCAGTCTGAAGTTGATGTGTATCCGTTCAGCTTCATACATGTCGGTGCAAGCATCCATTTTGGCAACAGCTTCATCGGCGACTTGCTGGGCATTTGCACCACAAGTACAGGTGTTAAACAATTGAGCATCTTTAAACTCATTATGTTTTAACAGTGCTAGCTTTTCTTCGATTTTGCACTCAATCCATAGTGCATCCAGCTCCAAAGACCAGTCGGTTTTGAAAGGACTCATGTGTTTGGCACGAAACTCGGTTAAGAACGTATGGCCTTGCGCCACGTTGTTCAGAGCCGCAATTTTAGCCATCCATGCATTGCGCGTGGGGTTGTCATGAATATTTGCCATGGTTATCTCCTATGCAGCGGCCAAGTCTTTCAGTTTGACATCCAATCCCATCAACTCTGAGGTAATGGTAAAGGTTTCGCCCAGCGTATAAGCGCGACCGATGGTCGATGAAACATCAACCAACAAGTCATAAACACTGTAATGTTTACCCAACAGCTCGGATACTTCCGTGCAATCGATCTCGATTTTGCCAGTGGCTTTCAGCCACCAAAAACCAGCGCGATCCTCTACGACCAGTGTAGGGTTGTCCGCTTTGTGCGAACCCAGCAAGATTTCTTCAACCACGGTGTTGAGTTCATCGGATTTTTTTAAGACCAACACCACTTCGTGACTTTCATGTACCACTTGGTTGTCTTCGGAGAAGTACTCATCGGCAAAGGCTTTGCCGGTTTTTTGCATAATGCCTGCGTTGTAAGCATTTGAACTTTTAGACATAATATTTCCTTATTTGAGACCGGATAACACGGTTTTAACCAATGCAGCGGTATCGACTTTGTAGTTGATAGGATCAGCGAAATCACGTTTCCAATCCGCAAATACCCGAACTAGAGCCGCTTCAATGGCCGCTTTGTCGCTAACACCCTTGATTTCAGGGATGGTGTCGTAAATACCCATGAAATCCTTCAATGCATTAACGGTTCTCGGCAGCCATTTATCGGCCCAGGCTCGCATCAAGCGGTTGTTGTAATCGCCGAATTCCACGTCAGTACCCAGACAGGTATGGAACATGTCGGTGGTAATGCCCTTGGTTTGTGAGAAATACAACTGCATTTGATTGATAAAGAACGGCGTCAAGTTGTCACCGTAATAGGATGACAAACGCAAGAAGAATTCTCTACGCACAAATTGACCGAACAGCGGATCGCAAATCATATGACCTGAGAACAAGATTTCATTCCAGTCATAAGTGGCTTGCCAAATATCTTGCACCAACTCTCTAGCACCTTTGAATATGGAGCCTTGAGTCCATTCCTGTTTAGGAATGTCGGTAGACTCCGGAAAACCAGGCACCAATTTAGACAGGAACGTTCTTTCGGCTTGTATCATTTGTGCGTTATCGACTTTGTCCAGGCCGATCATGGCGCTGCTCATGCGCAAGGTATCACCTAGGCAATCACGCACCACAGAGGAATGCGAATTGAACAAGCCATACTCGTAAAAACCGAAGGCGCCCAAATAATCACCCAATACTTCATCGCGCCAGACTGGATCAATGGAGCGTACATGGCCGTCAGCCGAGTAAGCTTTCAGAAAGCGGTCGGTATAACGCCATTCTTCGGCTTTATCTTTGACATACAGTGCGTGCCAACGAAAAGCCGGATCGCGATGGGCCAGCCAATCCGAGCTACGCATTTCAGTGGATTCATTGCTCCAAGAAGGACGTCCACCGTGGAATTTTTGCGTCCAGTCGCCCCAGTCCAGACCACCAGGAATCCAGTCCGGTGTAGGCTGGGTATAGCAGCACAACGTTTCATATTCATTAACCCGTTTACCGCGCGGCTTCATGAAATAGTTCATTTTGCGTTGAGTTTCCAACGGTTTGTCGGGCACTGCGGCCATGATTACAGCGGCAATTTCCGGATCAGTTAGACCGCGTCTTCCACCATTAACTTCTATAGACATAAGCTTGTTTCCTTAACAATAGTTGAAATGATTACAGGGCTTTCAATGGATCGGAAAACACGCAATTAATTTTTTTGATATCGTCCAGCGTCCACAATTTGCCGTC
This sequence comes from Methylomonas lenta, assembly GCF_001644015.1. GTDB lineage: Bacteria > Pseudomonadota > Gammaproteobacteria > Methylococcales > Methylomonadaceae > Methylomonas > Methylomonas lenta. The sequence goes on along the minus strand of NZ_LUUI01000131.1, from coordinate 6,433 downwards.
TTTGTTGGTGTGTGGCTGGCTGATTAAAGTTTTGCCATCGCTACGTAGACCAAAGCCTTCGGCAATCACTTCGGACAGTTCGCGACCTTCGTATTGCTCGAAAATGTTTTGGCACTCATAACGCTCAGGCTCTGAAAGCCACATTCTTTCTCCCCATTGGTCGCTGAAGGAATGTTTTTTGCCGTTGAATTCCAGAACACGCAAGGTGCTTTCGCCTTTGCAATAGCTTGGGCAGAACGGTACTTGAGAAACCCGGTCGATATAGATCGGATGGTTGTTTTCGATGAACCACTGGATAGGCAGGAATCCGCTGCTTGGATCTTCGCAACCACGAGCACGCCATTCGTCATACACTTTGCCGTACATGTCGTACCAGCCTGGATAGTTGGCTTCATACCATTCTGCTTCTTCAGGCGTTGGCAGGCTCAAACGGAAGAAACCGGTAGGCCATAAAGCGTAAGCAATCAAGAACAAGTCGTGATGCGCCCAATAGGCGTCTTTTTTCGCATCCCGCAAGCTACGTGGTGATTCAACGCCGTATTTGCCCAAACGACCGATCCAGATACCACCCCAATCTTCATACACCCAGCGATTCCAGGTTTTAACCCAAGGCTCGACTTTGAAATGGCTGCCGTACTCAAACATCATACCCAACACAGGGGTAAAGTATTTTTGTTGGGTCCAGAAGGCGTTGTTCAAATCCGTGTTCAGATATTTTGAAGCCGCTTCGTCGTTGGCGATAGATACCACGGTTTGGTAACCATTGGCCATGTGGCGCAATTCGTCGGTTTCAATCGACAGGAACACGGTCGGCGTCATTTCATCGCCATTGGCAGACGCCCATTCGGTAACGGCAACGATCAACGGATTGGTAAAGCAAGCCTCACCGACCAGTTGCAAGTTGATTGAGCATTCAACCGCATCACCGGAAATAAAACCATCCGAGAATACCCGTTTCATGCCTTTCCAAAGAGGCCCAATCGCGCGAGTGCGGCGAGCATCATTGTGACCAGCTGCATCTTGGCCTTGTTTGGCAAAGTAATAGTTGATGTAACCACATTGGTTGGTGTGGCGAATTTCGTCTAACACCTGACCCAAGTAGCCATTTTTTTGTTCGGGCGCGGTTGCAGAATCCCACAACATACCGGTGGCGGCAATTGCGTTGTATTCGCCCACTTCCAAGAAATTGGAAATGACTTTCATCGATTCATTCCATTTCGGATGTACGCGGTTGGCCGCATCTACCCGTGTCAATACATCTTGCAAACTACCGAATTGACGCTCGTCCTTAACCGATTCCATACGCGCATATTCTTTAGCGATCAGCTTGAATTGCTCCTTGGTATCGTTGGCCATTTTGTATTTGGTCGAATATTTGGTTCGATTTTTATCAAAATCCCAAGTAAAGCTTTGCATCCATCTGTGAACTTCCTGAGCCCCTACGCTTACGGGCGCAGGATTTGCGGCTAACGCATCGGTTGCGGCTTTTGTTGCTGCACTAATAGCCATATTATTTCCTCACTGTTTTGTTATTAATTTGAAAGAGGCCAACGCCAGCCGGCGTTTTAGAGATTTCCTGTCGTCTTGAACTGGCTTTCTTTTGCGAAGTGACGTCAGCCTCGCCCCTATAAAGCAACATGCATACCAATATCGTATAAATTAAATAATAACCAAATAAAACAATTAGTTAACTACAGAATAGGCCGCAAAATGGAATAAAAAAAGGACAGGAAAGGTGTCTAAAAAATAGACACCGATTAAAAACTGGACGTCCAGACTGTACAAATGCTCGATTTCCGAAAAAGAGCAGTCAAAGAAAAACACCATGCGTAGGATTACAATGCAGTTTTTTACAGACAGCGTGGACATTATGAAGTTGGTGACATTTATCCAAAACGGAAAAATCTGTATCGGTGCCCTGGTAGACGATAGCGTAGTAGTCGCTACCGGCCATATCGATGATGCAGACAATATGATGACCTTTTTAGCCAGTGGTGCGGGTGGCTTGACTGCCATGCAGGCCTTGATAGTTTCGGGTCAACGGCGAGTTAAATTGTCAGATATACAGTTGCTGGCACCGATCCCCCGTCCTGGAAAATTTTTGGGGATAGGCTTGAATTATGCCGATCACATCAGTGAAACAGGTCGCGACAAACCCGAGTACCCCACTTTTTTTACCAAACAAAGCACTTGTGTCATCGGCCCTGGCGCAGCCATTCATTGCCCTAAGGTCTCGGAGAAAGTCGATTACGAAGGGGAGCTGGGATTTGTAATTGGCAAACGTTGCCGACATGTGTCGGTTGAAAATGCTCACGAAGCCATCGCTGGTTACACCATTTGTAACGATGTAACCGTACGCGACTGGCAACATCGCACGCCCACCTGGACACTGGGCAAGTCTTTCGATACCCACGGCCCAATGGGGCCTTGGCTGGTGACCGCCGATGAGATTGCCGACCCGCATAATCTGACGTTGAAGACCTGGGTGGATGACGAATTACGCCAGAATGCCAATACGCAAGCGATGATATTCAATTGTTATGAAATGATCGCCTATCTCAGTCAGGCCATGACTCTGGAACCAGGGGATGTAATCAGTACCGGTACGCCTGCCGGAGTCGGAGTAAAAATGCAGCCGCGTGGCTATCTAAAACCCGGCCAAACCGTGCGCATTGAAATCGAGTCAGTGGGGACACTAACTAACCCTGTAATCGCCGAGCCGGATGGTTTTTACGTAATTTAACGATGTTAAGCATGAATTAAGTCTCTACCCGCTATGCTGTAACCATCATAAAAATAACAGGCTGAGGCCACGAGGTATTTATGAAAATTTTACAGTTGGCTTTTTCAATTATTCTTGCATCAGCATTGTCGGGTTGTGCTTATAACGGCTATCAACATGGTTATGCTGGTTATAGTAGCAGCTATGGCTCTGTTTACAGCACTGGTTATGGCGTTCAAGAATCCTATTATTATCCTGCGCAAACTTATTATCAGCCGGCTGGTGGTGTTCACTATCAGCGCTACAGAAGCCCTGGCTACTCAAATCGCGCAGCGTTACATGGAGGACATGATTACAACAGGGATTGGCGAACCGCCAACCCGCATCGAAATCAGCTAAACCCAGGCGGGAAGAGTAACAATGCTGGACGTTGGCAAAACCATGCAAGGGAACAAGACAGGGGAGCGCAAGCAAGAAGTCATCAACATACTTCTGCAGCGAAGCGTTCCTGGCAGTCAGCGCCTACTTCGGACAGCATGGGAAGTGTTCAACACAGCCCTGATAACAGAAATAGGCGCAACCACAGCCAACGCTAGGTAGGTAAAAATTCAGCAAGTGGGTAACTTGTACAGAGGCTTTTGCAAAACCTCGAATATACAAATCCAGCAACCTAGGGGTATTTTTTTATAAAAAAAGCCCGAATCAGCGTCTAGTCTTAATTCCGGCTTCCCTGCCGAAATAAGAAGTACTACTTTTCTGCGCATTTTTAGCCTGATAGCACTCAACGACCAATCGCGTAATATTGCAATCCCGCCTGCTTAACAAATTTCGGTTCGTACATATTACGACCATCAAAAATGACTTTATCTTTTAACTGCCGACTCAATTGCTCGAAATCCGGGCTGCGGAATTGTTTCCATTCGGTAACGATGATTAAGGCGTCAGCATTTTGTAAGGCGTCGGCTTGCATATCGCAATACATCAAGCCGGCTTTGTCGCCGTAAATTCGCTGGGTTTCGTGCATGGCTTCCGGGTCGTAGACCTGTACGCTGGCGCCGGCAGCTATCAAGGCTTCCAGCAATACCCGACTGGGGGCTTCGCGCATGTCGTCGGTATTGGGTTTGAAAGCCAGGCCCCATATGGCGAAAGTTTTGCCTTTGACGCCGTCCGGATAATGGGCCGATATTTTTTCGAACAACCGATGTTTTTGTCTATCGTTGACATTTTCCACCGCGCTCAATAATTCAGCGTGATAACCCATTTCTTTGGCGGTGCGCTCCAGGGCTTTCACATCTTTTGGAAAGCAGGAACCGCCGTAGCCGCAGCCAGGGTAGATAAAGCTGTAGCCGATGCGACTGTCGGAACCGATGCCGTGGCGCACGTTTTCGATATCGGCACCCAGTCTTTCCGCCAAGTTAGCCAGTTCGTTCATGAAACTGATTTTGGTGGCCAGCATGGCGTTGGCGGCGTATTTGGTCAGTTCGGCGGAGCGAATGTCCATGGTAATCACCCGTTCGCGGCTGCGGTTGAACGGTGCGTACAGGGCTTTGAGCAATTCGGCGGTTCTGGGGTTGTCGGTGCCTATGATGATGCGGTCGGGCTTCATAAAATCATCCAAAGCCGAACCTTCTTTCAAAAATTCCGGATTGGATACCACATCAAATTCTTGGGTTTCACCACGTGTAGCCAATACATCCAATACCGCTTGTTTGACTTTGTCGGCGGTGCCTACGGGTACGGTAGATTTGTCGACGATGATTTTATAGTCGGTCATGTGTTCGGCTATGCTTTTGGCTACCGCCAGCACGTATTTTAAATCTGCCGAGCCGTCTTCATCCGGCGGCGTGCCAACAGCAACAAACTGAAACAAACCAAAATCTACGGCTTCTTTGACGTCAGTAGTAAAGTGCAAACGGCCGGCAGCCATATTTTCTTTGACCATATCTTCCAGGCCTGGCTCGTAAATTGGAATGATGCCTTGTTTGAGTTTGTCGATTTTGCTTTGATCCACATCCATGCACATAACTTGATTGCCAACATCGGCCAGACAGGCTCCTGTTACCAAACCCACATAACCGCTACCAAATACTGTAATTTTCATCATTACTCCACATCGTAAATTAAGATTTCCGTTTTAATCGATATAGCGCCGAAATATCTTCGTCGCCAAAGCCTTGCTGCATGAGCATTTGATAATCATGCAGAGTTGATTCTGTTAATGGGCAGGCAATTTGCGCTTGCTCGGCCATTTGTTGGCAAATTAGTAAATCCTTGTGATGCAAAGCCAGTTTAAAGCCGGGTTGGAAAGTGCCTTGCGTCATAGTTTTACCGCGATGCTGTAAAAACCAGTTACCGGCCGCGCCGCCCGTGATCACATCGATGACTTTTTCCATATCCAAACCCTGGGCCTGGCCGAAAGCCAGTGCTTCAGTCACGGCATGATTTATGCCGGCACACATGATTTGATTGACTGCTTTGCAGGCTTGTCCCGAGCCGGTATCGCCCAGATGTTCGATACGTGCGGTCATGGCTTGTAAAACCGGTTTAACTCGCGCAAGCACGGCAGCATCACCACCTACCATCATGGCCAGCGAGCCTTGATTGGCGCCTTCGACGCCACCTGAAACCGGGGCATCGAGAAAATCGGCCTGCCTGGTTTTAAGCAAACTTGCGGCTTGTTTGGCGGTGTTGCTGCTAACAGTCGACATATCAACCACCACAGAACCGGGTTTGATGCTGTCGCATAGGGCAGACACCACATCCAGTACATCCTGATCAGCCGAAACACATAGCAGTATTAGATCGACTTGTGCTGCTAACGCTTGTGGACTGGTAAAGGATTTAACATTTAATTCAGCCGCTAACGCTTCTGCTTTGCTGGAGGTGCGATTATAAACCGCCTGCAGAAAACCTGCTTTGGCAAGATTCCGCGCCATGCCTAGACCCATGGCCCCTAAGCCTATCATGCCTGTTTTCATTATTATGAACTCCCCAATATCCGTTTATAGTGCGCCTTGCTGTTGCAGTAGCACAGCAATGTTTTTGGCTAATTGTGCGTAGCCCGCATCATTTGGATGTACGGTGTCGGATTTAAGTGCATTGGAAGCCAAAATAGTCGGCAAGCTCTCCAAATCTACCGGCACCTGCTCGGACTGCGCCAGTTCTGCGTAAAATTCCGCACTGTGTAAAAACACCAAACCGAATTTGGGGACGCCCATCAAGACCACGGCAATATTGCGTTGTTTGGCTTCCGCTATCATGGCTTTTAGGTTGTCGCGGGTTTGTTCAGGGTTTATCTGGCGCAAAATATCGTTACCGCCATGTATCAAAATCAATAGATTCGGTTGATACTCGTCCAGTAATGCTGGCAAACGTATTAAGCCTTCGCTGCTGATTTCGCCGGGTACGCCGGCATTGATGACTTCGCGGCCGGCCAATCCAGCCAGAATGCTCGGATAATCATGTTCTGCGGCGGCGCCGGTGCCATAAGTCAAACTGTCACCAAAAGCGAGAATGACAGCCTGATCCGGCAACTTGCTCAGCATAGGTGTTTGTTTGTTACAAGCTATTACACCCAGTAGCGCTAAACCGATTATCCATTTTTTCATGCCTAAACTCCCTAAAATTAACCTGCTGATTCGAGGGCTACCGAATCAGAAAATCAAGTGAAATTCACCATCCACCCTATACTATTTTCGCCTTTCGCCTTTC